>JAZUPE010000086.1:0-19312 GCA_045605025.1 Acutalibacteraceae bacterium | reverse complement strand
CAGCGAGAGAAGATCAATGTTCATTGCGGCGAAATCCACGGGGATGTGACCGACCGCCTGCACGGCATCGGTGTGGAAGAGAACGCTGTGCTCGCGGCAAAGTGCGCCGATTTCGGCAATCGGTTGAATCGTGCCAATTTCGTTGTTGGCAAACATCACCGTGACAAGTGCCGTGTCGTCACGAAGGGCTGCTTTCACATCCTCCACGCGGACAACACCGTTGTCGTATACGGGAAGGAGCGTGATTTCAAATCCGTCTTTCTTCAGCGCGTTGAGCGTGTGAAGCACGGCGTGATGCTCAAATTCGGTGGAAATAATATGTTTTTTGCCTTTTTTCGCCATTGCGTGGGCAACCATCTTGATGGCCCAGTTGTCTGCTTCGCTGCCGCCCGAAGTGATGAACACTTCATTGGGAAGACAATGCAGGCAAGAGGCGATTTCCTCGCGGGCGGCATCCACCGCCAATCGCGATTCCTGACCAAAGCCGTAAAGTGACGACGCGTTTCCGTATTGTTCGGTGAGGTACGGCATCATGGCGTCGAGAACTTCGGGTAAAAGCCGCGTGGTAGCGGCGTTATCCGCGTATACAAAACGATTCATACAGTCACAATCTCCTTGAGAAGTTTTCCACAGATAATATATACCTTTTTGGTGTAGATTACAAGAGGTTTTTTAAAAAAACTTCGTCTTTTTCTATGTTTTTAGCGGTAAAGTTCAATCTGTGCCACGGCAAGACGGTCACAGCGCTCGTTTTCGGGGTGTCCCTGATGACCGTGCACCCAAACAAAGGTCACATCGTGAATATCCAGCAGGGTCAGGAGTCGGTCCCAGAGGTCGGCGTTGAGTGCGGGTTTTTTGTCGGCTTTGCGCCATCCGTTGCGTTTCCACGAGTGCGCCCAGCCTTTTGTGATACCGTCAACAACGTATTTGGAGTCGCTTGTAACGGTGACCTGACAGGTTTCCTTGAGTGCCGCCAGACCTTCAATAACGGCGGTCAGTTCCATGCGGTTATTGGTGGTGGAGGCGGCACCGCCCGCGAGTTCTTTTTCTTTACCTTGATATCGCAGGATCGTGCCCCATCCGCCGGGGCCGGGATTGCCCGAGCAGGCACCGTCGGTATAGATTTCAACCTTACGCATGGTATCTCTCCAGAATAAGTATTCAATTTATAATACCACAACAAAGGAACCAATGCAATGATGAAACCGTAATTTAACGAAATCAACATACAAACTGATGCGGAATAGTGCATATTAACATTTTAGTCGCGCCACGTGTCAATTTGATTCATTGAAGAATAATTCCGCATACCATTGCATAATTATTCGTTATAATTGATTACGGTTGCGGAGGGATGAGCAGTGAAGCAGGTCTGTGTGATTTACAAAGGCAGAACAATTAATCGTGAAGTATTCCGCCGGTGCTTCGCTGCCGTCGCCTGTGGCTTCCTGCTGACAAAAGGGCTTGCAGGTGCCGTGCGATGCGCAGACTGGGATATGCCGTCGCTTATGGGCATGAAAACCGCGTCGGTATGGGGCGCTGCCATTTTCGGAATTGCCTGTGCCGCGGTGTGTCTGGTGCTGAAGGATTACGGCGCAGGGGGGGCGGCCATAATATCCTGCTGCACAGCAGCTCTTTACACGCTGCACTGTCTGCTGGTTTCACCGTGCGCAGAGAATGTGTTAGCTGCAGCGGCAGACGGAGCCGCTGTGTTGATATCCATAATTGCCGTCCGCAGTAATATAGTCGGGGTTATCTGGCTGTCGTTACTCGCTTTGTTGCTGATTCCGGCAAAACTCTGCCCGATGCCGACGCTTGAGCCGGTGCTGATGCTCAGGATGGTTGCCCTGACCGGAGTGCTTTCCTCTGCCGGTCTGTGCGGGATTTCGGTTGCACGTCTTTCCGGGAGCAGCATAGCGGGAAACTGCGGCTGGCTTATTGCCGGGGCCGCGCTTGGGCTGCTGTGAACTGCCGCAGAAGCGGGTACGTTGACAATGTATGGATAAAATAAACTCCCGCGCCGCAATTTAGCTTGAAAAAGTCTTGAATAATCAAAAATACCGTACTATAATATGAAATTAACCAGTAAAACAATAAATCAAAGGAGAGTATAACTATGGAAAAGATCCGTGTCCAACTGACCGACTGCCCCAAGGCAAAGCCTGCTGACGAAACCAGCCTGGGCTTCGGTAAGATTTTCACCGACCATATGTTTATCATGGAATATCACGAAGGACAGGGCTGGCATGATCCCAGAATCGTTCCCTTTGGCCCCATTGCTCTGTCTCCTGCTGCCACATGCCTGCACTACGGTCAGGAAGTCTTCGAGGGTATGAAGGCTTACAGAACCGAGGATGGCCGCATCCAGCTCTTCCGTCCGGAGAAGAACTTTGCACGTCTCAACGCTTCCAACGAGCGCCTGTGCATTCCTCTCATCGATGAGGATTTCTGCCTTGAGGCTCTCAAGCAGCTCGTCGAGATTGACAAGGACTGGGTTCCCAGTGCAGAGGGCGCCAGCCTGTATATCCGTCCCTTCATCTTCGGTGCAGAGGATTTCCTGGGCGTTCATCCCTCCAGCCACCTCTACTACGTCGTGATCCTTTCTCCCTCCGGAGCATATTATCCCGAGGGACTTGACCCCGTCAAGATCTATGTCGAGACCAAGTACGTCCGCGCAGTCAAGGGCGGTATCGGCTACGCCAAGACCGGCGGCAACTACGCCGCTTCCCTCAAGGCCCAGGACGATGCCAGCAAGGTCAACTACACTCAGGTTCTCTGGCTGGACGGCGTAGAGCGCAAGTATGTCGAGGAAGTCGGCACCATGAACGTCTTCTTCGTGTTCAACAATGAGATCGTCACTCCCGAACTCAACGGTTCCATCCTTCCCGGCATCACCCGCCAGAGCACTATCGACCTGCTCAAGAGCTGGGGCATGAACGTTGTTGAGCGCAAGCTGTCCGTCGACGAGATAGCCGAGGCTTATGACAAGGGCGAGCTGGTCGAAGCTTTCGGTACCGGTACCGCTGCTGTTATCTCTCCCATCGGTGAGCTGAAGATCGACGACAAGATTCTTACCATCAATGAAGGCAAGATCGGCTTCCTGTCCCAGCGTCTGTATGACACCATGACCGGAATCCAGTGGGGCAAGCTGCCCGACGAGTTCGGCTGGACCGTGGAGGTCTGCAAGTAATTGCGAGCGCTCACCTTTACCGTGCCGGAGGAATGTGACGGCACAACGGTGGGCAAATTCCTGCGATATAAATGTCAGGTGTCTGCCCGCCTCATAACAAAACAGAAACGCGTTGAGCAGGGGATAACCCTCAACGGCGAACATATCCGCACCATCGATCCCGTTCGTTCGGGCGATGTGGTGGGGCTGAATATCCCGGACGATCCGCGTCCGGCGATGCCGTCAGGGCAGCAGGCGAATGTCGCCTATGAGGACGATGATGTCATCATTCTTGAAAAGCCCATCGGAATGCCGGTGCATCCCACCCGCGGTCATTTTGACGATACCCTTGCGAACGCGCTTGCGAGCTACCTCGCTCAGAGCGGCAAAACGGCGGTGTTCCGCCCTATCAACCGCCTTGACAAGGACACCACAGGACTTGTGGTGGTGTGCAAGCACTCCCACGGAGCCAATATGCTCCATGGGCATATGGACAAGACCTATTATGCCGTCTGTCAGGGCGAACTTGAGGGCTGCGGAACCATAGATGCACCCATTCGCCGCCGGGAAAACGCCGGCATCCGCCGCGAGGTGGGCGAGGGAGGTCAGCGCAGTGTCACCCATTGGAAAGTGCTCTGCTGCCGGGAGGGGCTGACTCTGCTGGAAATCGACCTTGAGACCGGACGCACCCATCAGATACGCACCCACTTTGCCGACGTGATGAATATGCCGCTGGCAGGTGACGAGATGTACGGTGGGGCCACCGGACTGATCAACCGGCAGGCGCTCCATTGCGGTCGGGTCAGCTTCAATCATCCGGTTACCGGAATGCCCTTTGAACTGTTTTCGCCTCTGCCGGAGGATATGATGAAGCTGCCGCCATGCGCGGAGTTTTACGGATTCAACGCTGATAATGTATAAGTAAGACCCGCCGAGGCTAAACTACGGCGGGTCTTGCTTATTTACGATTATGCTGAATTGCGGGTTGGACCGGATACACCAGCGAACCTCGCAGCACTCAGCGATTGCCGTCTGGGCGGAAACGGTATTTACATACGGGGCAGACAGCGGTACCGTCGGGCACGCGCATACCGCATATCGGGCATTCAATCTCCCTGCGTTTTCTTCCGCACACGGGACAGGTTCCTTTTCCCGGAGGAACAAAATTGCCACAGAAGTCACAGTCGTTTTTGCCTCGTTTTCTTTCTGTGAGTGCAGCTTCCGGCGAAACAGGCTTTGTAACTGTGCTATTCTGGAGCCTGAAACTGCTTCTGCCCAGTATTCGCAGTACCTTGTCCACCACGGTGGGGATGCAGTCGGGAGTGTAACTCTGGGTCTGAGTAAAGGCGGGAGGCAGCCGGTGGGGGAGTATTCCCTCAAGAACGGTGAGAATATGCTTGTCCTCGCCGCAGTGTATCTGTTCGGAAAAATAGCGCCATTCATACTCCACCCAGTGAGAGCTGATATGCTCACAGCATGTTCCTACAACGATTATAACACGAGCCTCCTGCAGGGCGCTATCAATCAGCCTGCCCCAGCGTGCGTCTCCGCTGCGCTGAATTTCAACATTGCTGAAAAATGCCTTGATTCCGGCATGCCCAAGAGCGGAATGCAGCTGCGCGGCAATCTGGCTGTCACGGGTAGGAGCACCGTTGCGGTCAAGATTTTTGAAGGATATAAAAACATCGTACATAAAGCCTCACCTCTCCTGAAGTTCTATTATATATCAAAGATAATCAATGTTCAATCTCTGTTGTAAGGCGACTGCGGCTATTTTGTCGATTATACATTGACTGCCTTATGAACATGGAGTAAGATTAAGACATCCGGTAAAGGATAATACTTCGAACAGTGTTCCCGTCTGCCGGAGGAAATGATGAAGCTGCAATCTTTTGCATAGTATCACGATTTTTGTGCGGATTGCGTGGACACAACCGAATTAGAAAAAACGGGGGAACAGCACGGCGCGGTTCGTTCGTTTTTGTTTTCCTGAGTGTACGATTTTCAAGCATAGTTCGGGTTTTAAGAAGAATCTAGATTACGCTGTTCGAAAGTGGGAGAAAAATATGCATAATATCCCTTCTGATATCGCACGACTGATCGCAGGACGATCCCATGACCGGAACAAAATTGGCATGTCCGGTGCGCAGGTGCTCTGTTTTGACGATATGGTACTGAAAATCGAAGCAGCCAGTTTCGAGTCCGACAACGAGTATCGTGTAATGAGATGGATGCAGGGAAAACTTCCGGTTCCGGAAATAATCGCCTTTGAACAGAAGAACGGTTTCAATTATCTGTTAATGAGCCGCGTGCCGGGACGAATGCTCTGCAGCGAAGATATCCTGTCCGAAGGCAGCCTTCTGATGGAGCTGTCCGTGCGGGCTTGTGAGATTATGTGGTCGGTGGACATTAACGGCTGTCCGGTCAGCGCGTCCCTTGAACACAAACTGAAGCTGGCGGCAGAACGGGTGGAATCCGGTTGCTGCTCTATGGAAGATGCCGAGCCGGAGACTTACGGTCCGGGAGGATTTTCGTCACCGGAACATCTGCTCCACTGGCTGGAGGATAACAGACCGGAGGAGCGTCCCGTGTTTACCCATGGCGATATGTGCCTGCCGAACATATTCACCGACGGGAAGAATATCACCGGATTTATTGATACAGGGCGCAGCGGCACCGCGGACAGACACGCGGACCTTGCGCTGCTGCTCCGCAGCATAAAGCATAATCTCGACGGCACGTACAGTGGAATAAAATACCCTTCCGTATCATTTGACCATCTGTTTGAAAGACTTGATTTCACGCCTGATCCGGATCAGCTCAGATATTATCTGCTGCTTGACGAACTATTCTGAAACACACAGCGCTCCCGCGGCTTCAGTGACGAAGCTGAGGGAGCGCTGTTTTGTTCATGTCAGCGTATAATCCGGTTTATTTCAGTGTCTGGACGACCTCGTTTGAGACCGCTCCTTCACCACCGAAGATGACGATGCTTTTAATTCCATGCTCGTTGATGTAGTTGAGCAGTTCATCGCTTACACTGTCGCCGACCAGCAGAGTGGGAGATCCGAATCTGACTGCGTATGCGCCGCCGGTCAGAGCGTCGGGGAAGTTTTTGCCGGTGGCGATGGCGATCTTTGTGTTAGAGCTGTCGGTGAAATATTCACGGGCAACCGCTATGGAAGTAAGATAGCGGTCAGCGCCGCTGATGCGGATATAGTCGGCAATTCTTCCAAGCTGCTGAGCGGTCTGCGAGGATACCGCAGCCTCTCCGCCGATGATTATCGCGGTTGAAATGCCGCTGTCGGTGATATACGCCGCGGTGGAGCTGTTCAGCCTGCCGTTCTCTGTGTAAAGAATGGGCGCGCTTTTCTGTGCGGAGGCAAAGCCTGCGGACAGGGCGTCGGCAAAACTCTCACCGCTGACGATAAATGCGGTTTCGGAGCGGATGCCCAGCTTATTCAGCTCGGAGGCAATAGCGGTCGCGGTAGCGTAGCGGTCGGAGCCGCTCAGGCGGGTGACAGTGACATCTGCACCGGTGAGCATAGTCTCAACATCCTTGCTGACGGCTTTTTCACCGCCGAGGATATAGGCCTTGCCGGCGCCGAGACGGTTGATTTCCTTGAGGATGGTTTCGTTGTCCGCTCTGCCTGCAAGAAGAATGGGGGCGTCAACGACAGCGGAGAGGGAGGTGGCTGCAAGAGCGTCTGCAAAATCCTCGCCGCTTGCAATGATTACGGTCTGCGCCTTGTCCCAGCCCTTGCTGCTGACTGCAAATGCGGTTTCATAGCGGGTGCTGCCGAAAATGCGGTCGATTTCACGATCGACTGCAGGCGCGTCGGCAACGGTTATCTGGAATTCAGCAATCAGCTTGCCGCCATCGGGCTTTGCGAAAACCAGACTGACGGCGTTCTTTCCGGCAACGGTGAGGACATCACCCTCGCCGGGAGTGACAAAAATATCCTTCTGAGAGAATTCGTCCGGAGTGAAGATGTTGCTGCTGCCGTTGCTGTAGTGCAGCTTTGCGGTCAGACCGGAAAGCTCAAGTTTCTCACCTGTGGTGTACTCCAGCTTTGACGGCAGAGTGTTTACCGTGATGCTGCTGACGGTAACGGGACTGACAGTAATCTCAAAACTGCAGGAGAATTCGCCGAGAGTGATGTCAACGCGATTCGTACCTTCGGTATCAAGCACGGAGCCTTCTGCAGGGGTTGCCGCTGCGTCATGCTTGCCAAGGTCGGAGGCAGAGATGATATCACTGCTGCCGTCGGTGTAGTGCAGCTTGACGGTCAGGCCGGTCAGATCGAGCTTCTGGCCAAGATGGTATTCAACTGTATCCGGAAGCGTGTTGAGGGTGATCTTTTCCAGTTCAGCCTTCGGAGCGGCTTTTACCTCAACGCCGAACTGATCGCTGAATTTATCCAGCGAAACGGTGATAACGTTTTTGCCTTCATCGGTCAGCTCAGTGCCGTTGGCAGGAGTGACGGTGATATTCTTCTCGGCAAGCTCGTCCAGCGAAAAGATATCGCTTTTGTTGTTGTTCCAGTTGATCTTGACGGTCAGACCGGAAAGATCAAGCTTTTCGCCGACAGTGTACTCCAGTTTATCCGGCAGAGTGTTGACGATGATTTCTTCGGCGTGAGCACGTTCTGCAGCGTGAACCGTGATGCCGGAGGGCATCATTATTCCGCTTACCAGCAGCAGTGCCAGTGAGAGCGAAAGCAGTTTGCGAAATAGTTTCATAGGCGGTGCGTTCCTTTCTTTTTCTTCCGGACGGTGATGCGTCCGTGGTGTGTAGTGCGTGCCGGAGCGTGATTTCCGGTCACTGTCCGGATTATACATGGCGTACTCATGCTCCTGCAACGCACAAAACATGGTACGGCAGGCAGCATAATGCAATATGGATTGCGGTGAGTCCGGCGCAAGAACGGTTTGTTCCCATGATTGACCGGAAGCCTGCGAAATGAAACATTTGACATTGCCCAATATATGTAATATAATAATGATGTATTTTTATGCGAAAGGATCGTTGATATGCGCCAACATATTAAGACGTTCGTATGTATATTGCTGCTGATGGTAATGGTTGTGCCGTCTGCCGCGTTCAGCGCTGCTGCCGCTGAGGACACAACGCTGACGTTCAATCTGAAATATGATCAGAACAAAGCCCGGTCCATGCTCAAAAACATCAATGATTTCCGCAAGGCAAACGGAAAGGAAGAACTGGTTTTCGACTATTCTCTGGAAGGTCTTGCGATCACCAGGGCAGAGGAAATCGTTACTTCCTTTAATCACCCCCGTCCCGGCGGAGGCGGAACGGTTGTCAACGTCAGCGAAAACATCGCATACGGCAATAACCTTTCTTCCGCGGACGCAGGCTTCAACGCCTTCAAGAATAGTTCCAAGGGTCACGACAAGAATATGATCGACTCCCGCTGGAAGGGTGTCGCTATAGCTTACGCTGAATTCGGAGGACGCCATTACTGGGTTCAGCTCTTCACGCCCAATGCCCCCACCGCGGCAGAGACATCTGCTAAAAGCGGCAGCGGTACTGCCAGAGTCACGGTTCAGGACAATCTGATAAAGAGCGTGTCCGATCCCGTCTGCGATACTGCGCCTATCGAGATCGAACTGAATAAGACCGGTAAAACTCCTGCGGTTTCCGTGGAGTATACCCTTGAAACGGTTCGCGAAGATGGAACGGTCTATACGACCATCATAAATTCCGTAGTAAACCCATCATGGACTTCTGATGCGCCTGAGATCGCCTCGGTTGAGGGAACAACTATCAATGCCCTCAAGCGCGGAGAAGCGAAACTGACCAGCACGGTTGAAGGAAAGACCATAACTGTACCGGTGTCTGTCACAGGTACCTCAATCAAGAACGCTGTGGTGGAGCTGGAGTATACCGAAGCGGAATTCACCGGTTCTGAACTCAAGCCCAAGGTCAAGTCCGTAAAGGTTGGCGATCAGGAACTGGTCAGGTTTATCGACTACGCTGTTCAGTACAGCAACAACGTCGAGGCAGGCACCGCCACTGTAAAGATTGTAGGCAAAGGCGAATACAGCGGCGAAGCCGTGGTAAACTTCACGATCAAGGGCTGTGAGCATAAATACAACGAGGGGAAGATTACCAAAGAAGCCACCTGCAAGCAGGAGGGCGAAAAGGTGTTCACCTGCTCTGAATGCGGCTACGAAAAGAAAGAATCAATAGCAAAAATCGATCATACCGACAGCGACAAGAATAACAAGTGCGATGTGTGCGGAATGAATCTTGCTGCTCCTCCCGAAGAAACGACTACTCCTTCTGAGGAAACAACTGCTCCTTCTGAGGAAACAACTGCTCCTTCTGAAGAGACAACCGCTCCGGCAAAGAAGACCACAGCCGCTGCCAAAAAGACAACTGCGGCAGCAAATGGCAATACAGACAATCCGGACACCGGTGATCACAGTAAGGACAGATCTGCTGAAATGTCGGCGGTACTGAATGTGGCACTGATCGCTACAGCGCTGTTCGTGGCATATCTTGTCAAGATAGTCGTGCTCGAACGCCGCAAGACCGACAAGCGCCGCAACGCAATTCGCAGATAATCTGCGGATAACCGTACAGATCATTATATTGAATAACCGCCCGCTTGCGCCGGAAACAAACGGCAGAAGCGGGTGGTTGTTTTTTTTGTTATCCGCATGAACGAAAAATAATCGCAATATCGTCATAGACTTTATGTTTTTCCGGGTATATAATAATCCTTAAATTTATTTACGATTATCCCCCGCCTTTGTAACGGGAGTTTTTCGCGAAAGGGGTTTAATACATAATGGCAAAGAAACCGGAACTTGACGGTCTGAGCGCGGAGGAGCGCCAGTACCGGAAGATGACTCAGGCGCCCGTCCGGCCGCTGATAACCAAGCTTGCCATCCCGACCATCATTACAATGATGGTAACATCGCTGTACAATATGGCGGATACCTATTTTGTCTCGCAGCTGGGCAAGAGTGCCTCCGGCGCGGTGGGCGTGGTCTTTTCGCTGATGGCGATCATTCAGGCGGTGGGCTTTACTCTCGGCATGGGCTCTGGCAGCGTGGTTTCCCGCGCTCTGGGCATAAAGGATTATAAAAAAGCCACCCGCTTCGCTTCGGTGGCGCTTTTTTCTGCTGTTGGCTTTGGACTGCTGCTGACTGTTTTCGGCTGCATATTCATGGATCCGCTCATGTCGGTTCTGGGCGCGACCCCCACTGTGCTTCCGTACGCCCGCGACTATGCTTCCTACATCCTGTTCGGCGCACCGGTGATGGCTGCGTCATTTGTTCTCAACAATCTGCTGCGTTCTGAGGGAAAATCACAGCTTTCCATGATAGGCATAGTCAGCGGCGGTGTTCTCAATGTCGGTCTTGATCCGCTGTTCATTTTTGTGTTTGACATGGGTGTTGCCGGTGCAGCAATCGCCACACTTATCAGTCAGACGGTTTCCTGCGTGATACTGCTGATAATGCTGCTTAACAAGAGCATCATAAAGGTCAGCTTCAGACAGGCAATCTCCGGCTTTTCTGCCATCGGAGAAATCGTTCGCACAGGCGCTCCTTCGTTCTGCCGTCAGGGTCTTTCCAGCATATCCACCATTCTGCTCAATAATCAGGCCGCCATGTACGGCGGAGACGAGGCGCTGTCAGCCATGAGTATTGTGCTCAAGATCTATATGCTCATCTTCTGCGTCGGACTTGGTATCGGACAGGGATATCAGCCGGTCGTGGGCTACAACTACAGCGCGAAAAACTGGAAGCGTGTGCGCGACGCATTTGTTTTTACGTTCTACGTCGGCACCGCTGCACTTACCGTTTTTGGTGTTGTCGCGGTTATCTTTGCCGATCAGATTCTTCCTCTGTTTATTGACGATCCCAAGGTTATAGAGATAGGCGCACGGGCGCTGCGGTTTCAGGCCATCGCCCTGCCTTTCCTGACGACCAACGTTGTGTGCAACATGACCTTCCAGGCGGTGGGGCAGAAACTGAAAGCTGTGCTGCTCTCCTGCTGCAGACAGGGATTTTTCTTCATTCCCGTGGTGCTGCTTCTGCCTCCGGTGCTTGAACTTCTGGGTGTGGAACTGGTGCAGGCGGTCAGCGATTTCGGCACGTTCCTTGTCAGCATACCGTTCGCTCTGGGTTTCCTGCGCAAAGTAAAGAAGCTGGAACAGGAAAGCGAAACAGCAATTTCCGCTGACACCGCTGAATAGGGAGGACTGTTCATGTCCGCGCTTAAGTCATTCGTCGAAAAGATGCTGGGAAAATACGGTGATGCCGTGGAGACAGTTCCGGCAAAGGGCGGCGTGGATCTTCAGCAAGTTCCCGCACCTCTGGTTGAATTCTATTCGCTTTACGACAGAATCAGTTTCCCGTTCGGACGCATAGAACCGCCGGACGCGTCGGTTGAAAGTTCCGCGGTGGAGGAGCCGTTCAAAAGCGGGAGGGCTTTCTGTTTCGGCGGAGATACCGATGGATTTCGCTTCTGGTTGTGCGCTGTCGACGGTCCGGACGAAGACGGATGCGTATTCACCTCGTGGGATCATGATCTGGACGATGAAATAGAGTATGCTTTCCGCGATTTGGCAGATTTTCTGAGATACGCTGAAAACGAGTATCTTGAGTCAATGTCTGCTAACGATCAATAACGTCATTATAAAACAAACCCACCGGATTCTAATGAATCCGGTGGGTTCTGTTATTTTATTCTCAGCCATGTATTCATGACCATCTTTGCCGGCAGATGTTTACCTGCCCATCTCTTGAGCTTTGTGTTCATACCAAGCACGGAAAGATCCCTGCGCCGGCGGCTGTCTCTGAGTGCCTTGCGCACAACGTCATCCGGCTCGTACATGGGCTTGAAATTGGTGCAGGTGTCGGGATTCTTTGTGTCCTGCGCGACCTGAAAGAATTCGGTGCGCACGTAACCGGGGCAGACGCAGGTTACCGATATCTTGCGCGATCTGAGTTCCACGTTGAGGGCGCGGCAGAAGCTGACCACAAAAGCCTTGGTAGCGGCGTACATGAGAAACTCGGGCAGCGGCTGGAACGCAGAAGCTGATCCGATGGTCAGTATGCGCGAACCGTCAGGCATATAGGGCAGCACGTCGTACGTGACATGGACGGTTGACTTTATGTTGAGATCGATCATACGATCGATTTCCTCGTCGGTCAGGTCGAGATAGGTACCGTACTTGCCGAATCCGGAGGCGTTGACCAGTACCGACACTTCCGGTTTGCGTTCTGCAAGCATGGTTCTGAGCTGCTCAAGGCAGGCGGGATCGGTCAGGTCAAGAGGGACAGGCACAACCGGAGTGGTACACTCCGCCGCAAGCTCTTCCAGACGCTCCTTGCGGCGCGCAATGACCCATATCTCATCGAATTTATCTTTCTTGCTCTTATCCAGCTGGCGGACAAATTCCATGCCCATTCCGGAGGAGGCTCCGGTAACTATAGCAATGCTCATTGGTCATTCTCCTTGTTGTTTGAAAATGTGATGTCTATGATGACATATTCGGATTTAGCTTCGGTGCGCAGAGGCAGCAGTCCGGACATTCCCGAGGATACAATGAAAGTGGTGTCACCGCGCTGCTCCATGCCGTATGTGTTCTCGCCCATGCCGATAGCTTCGATGAACAGTCCCAGCGGGAACAGCTGTCCGGCGTGTGTGTGTCCGGAAAGAACAAGATCAGCGCCATGGGCGGTGTAGATATCATACTCTCTGGGCTGATGGTCGAGAAAAATGGTGTATTCCTGCCCGTCCGGCGTCTGCAACAGCTGGCTGATGCTGAGACGGGAGTGGTTGTAGGCGTCCTTTCTGCCGCAGAGAACCACTCCGTCGGTAATGACAGCCCGTTCGTCCTCAAGGACAGTCACGCCGCTGTTTTCAAGCATGCAGCGAAGTTCATTGTTCTTTTGCGGATTCATGCGGTCTTCGTGATTTCCGGAAACATAGTACACTCCCAAAGGCGCCTGCACGTTCTCAAGCACAGCACAGGCAGACGCCATTTCCTCTGGAGTGGTTCTGCTGTCCGCAAAATCGCCGGTGATAACAAGTAAGTCGGGGTTATGGGCGTTGATGGCTTCAATGTGCCGCGCAAAGCCAGGACCGTCAAATGTGGTGCCCGTATGACAGTCGGAAATGTGGGCGATGCGGAGAGATTCCATTCCGGATGCCTTGCCCGTCGAAATGGTATAGAAGGTCGGAGATACAGTGTAAGCGTTGATCGCGCCATAGGTAATGTAAGCTGCGCAGATGACAAATGATGCGACAAACAGTGCGGATTTCCATGCGTCTTTGTCAATCCTGTCGCTTTGGATAAGGTACATAACCATATCCCGCAGCACCAGCAGCGCGGTCAGGTGTCCCAGCGCGATGACTGAGGCGGTCAGCCCTCTGGTTACCGGAATGAGCGCAAGTCCTGCGGCAACGGGAATGATTGAAATAATCCACGCGGGAACGGAAGGTGTTTTCTTCAGAATGCCGGAACGAAACAGGCTGTGCGCCGAAAGAGTAATATACACTGCCATTCCAATGAGCAGTGCGCAGAAAAATAACAGACGTGTCATTGCTTTGCCGCCTTTCAGAAGCGCTGTGAGCGAACCTGTTCCTCTACTGACATAAGCATATTCCAGAAGGGTCGGAGAGATAGGTACTGCTCCGAAAGATAATCCGCCAGCCGGTCGCTGAACAGCAGGTCGAAATCCACACTGGCGGCGCTCATGCCTATGCACTTCCGGTTAAGCCAGTCACACTCATCTTCGCTGCGGTCCGGGTAGTGGTTGCGCTTGTAAAGCTCACCGTACAGTTCAAAGGTGTCCTGCTGCCTGTATGCTGCAAGAGCCTTGCTGAAAAGCGTATCACCGTCCAGTATGCGCTGCCGCAGAGCATCCCGCACGTCGGATGGCATAATGTAGTAACCGCAGCCGAAATCAAAACCGCGGGGCGATATTTCAAAATAAAATCCGGGCAGCGGGTTTTCCTTGTCGTGACCCGGATGGAATGAACACCACACGCTGTCGCGGAAAATGGACTTGCCTCTGCAGCGGCGGGCATCGCGGTACAGGCGCGAAATGCGGCGCGGGTCGCATTCGATGCGGCTGTCGATCTGCTCAAAGGCGGGCTGCAGTCCGTCGATCAGTGACACGAAAGGCTGAACGACCTTTGATTTGTACACGTCCTTATGCTCGTGATACCACGAGCGACTGTCGTGAAACTGGTTTTCCACAAGGAAATCCAGCGATTCAGGGGAGAAAGTCATAGAGATACCTCACATTATTTATTGCAGACGCTGATAAAGTCCCGTGCGTCTGCCGAAGCGGCGGATGACGTCCATCATCCTTTCGTCCACAAATGGCATCAGGCGGTCAACCAGTTCGTCCGGAATGCCGTAGAACGCTTCGGATACAGCTCCGGTCATAGCGGCAATTGTGTCACTGTCGCCGCCGATGGAAATGGCGTTGCGGACAGCATCCTCAAAACCGGTGCTTTCGAGAAATGCGACCAGCGCCTGAGGGACCGATCCCTGACAGGATACGTCAAAGTCGTAGTCGGGACGGATCTCATCAAGTGTGAAATCAAGCGGGTAGAAATTTTCGCGCAGATAAGCGCCGATCTGCTCCCTGCTGCTGCCTGTGCGCGCCAGATAAACCGCGGCACTGACCGCCTGCGCACCCTTTATTCCCTCGGGATGGTTGTGGGTTACAGCACTGATTTTTTCGGCAACGGCAAGTGTTTCTTCGAGAGAATCAAACAGCCAGCCGACAGGGGCTGTGCGCATACCCGAACCGTTGCCCCAGCTGTTGTAGGGTGCGGGAATCGGCGCGTAGATCCAGTCGAGAAATCTGCAGCCGTAACCGTAGCCGGGATAATCACGACCCCATTTCTGCATGACAGCAGCAGGGTCTGCGCCGGACATCAGCGCGTCCGCCACGGCGCAGGTCATAACCGAATCGTCGGTGGGATGACACTCGCCCGCAAGCAGCTCAAATTCTTTGGATTTGTTGTTGTACCACTCAAAACGGCTGCCGGCAACATCTCCGAAAACGGCTCCTAACATATTGATCATGTTCCTCCGATTAATGCATGATAGTAAAGTATATCAGTGAAAAAGTGTTTTTTCAAGCACATCAGATTGTCGCGAGCCTGCCGCGCAACGATGTGTACGCAAAAAAGGAACTGCTTCAGATCGGACGATCCGAGGCAGTTCCGGTGCTCTGTGGTTTTTCCGTGTCAGTCGAAGTTTCTTTCCGCGGGGGCATCGTATGAAACCGACACCGGTTTTGGAATAAGGATGATACTCACCTTGGGCATAACCGCCCGAAGCAGACTGACAAAGTCGCCTTCGCTCTCCCCGGAGGAGGGCATACCGGCGATGACGTGAGTGATTTTGTGCCGCCTGATGTAATCAACCGTCGCGAAAACCGGGCTCTGATTACAGAGAATGGTCATAGGAGCGTCACACTGACAGGAGGTGTCCCGCAGATGTTCCATAGCCTCCAGCTGTCCGCTGTCCGGCAGTTCAGGCAGAATGCTGATAACGGACAGCCGCGAGCGGGCATCGTCCTCGGCAATACATCCGGCAGTGCGGATAATGTAATCACTGTCATAACGGAGCGACACACAGGCGAGATAGGAATTTCTCCTGCTCATATCTGTGCTGCAGGTCAGATAGAGGAAACCTTCCGCTGCGCAGACCTGCGCCGCCTCCTTTCAATAATATATATTGAATTATTCTGGTTACGATATTATAATACTGGTGCGGATAAACCTTTGCTTTGAACTTCCGGCAGCCCTCCTTCCGCAGAGTATTCCTCTCTACAACTAATTATAGCATAAAAAAGTGCGATCAATATGTAGTGTCTTTGTATAATTTGTGAATAATCTATGTACCCGGATACTTACACCGCAAAATATAGAGAATAACGTGAAAAAACACTTGACTTGACCAGCGTGCTTGTGGTATACTCTTAGCACCTCGAAGAGGGTGTTTTTTTTGTGCCCTTTATCTGGTTTGAGCAATTCAACCGAGGGAGGCTAAAATTTTCCGTATACGGAGGTGCCGAAAGAAATGCGAGTCAAGATCACCATGGCCTGCACCGAGTGCAAGCAGCGCAACTACAACACTGTCAAGAACAAGAAGAACGACCCGGACAGACTTGAGATGAACAAGTATTGCAGGTTCTGCAAGAAGCATACCCTGCATAAGGAAAGCAAGTAAGGAGGAGTACAGATGAGCGAGAAAGATAAGGATATCGTCAAATCCTCTTCTGGCAATTCCGACAAGCCCGGCTTTATGCAGCGCGTAAAGAAATTCTTCAAGGAATACCGCGGCGAACTCAAGAAGATATCCTGGCCGACTATGGCTGAGGTCGTCAAAAACACCATGATCACTCTGGCTGCCGTTCTCATGATCGGTATTGTGATCTGGGTTGCTGACTTCCTGTTCACTACTCTGCGTGACGCAGCCATCGCTATCGACAAGACTCCGGTCTCTGCGAGCGATGTTGTCGAAGACAGCAAGGATAAGCTCGAGGAACTGGTGGAAACCGTTCCCAGCGCCACCGACGCTGTTGCTTCCGTTGCTGATGCAGTCGCAGAGGGATAATTCGGATTCCCTTTACCCAACATTTCCAAGAAAGGGGATAGCCAGTTGTCCGATTTCGACGAGGCCCGCTGGTATGTAGTTCATACATATTCGGGCTATGAAAACAAAGTAGCGTCCAATCTCCAGATGGTCGTTGAGAACCGCAAACTCCAGGATCTTATTCAGGATATCCGTGTTCCCACCGAAACCGTCACCGAGATCAAGGACGACAAGAAGCGCGAGGTCGAGCGCAAGATCTTCCCCGGCTACGTACTGGTCAAGATGGTTCTGACCGATGACACATGGTACATTGTGCGCAATACGCGTGGCTGTACCGGCTTTGTCGGTCCTGAATCCAAGCCCATTCCGCTTACCGACAAGGAGATCCAGAAGCTCGGAGTCGAGCAGACTGCCGCAGTAGAGGTATCTTATGCGGTGGGCGATTCGGTCAAGATCGTCGACGGTCCTCTTGAGGGCTTCATCGGTCAGGTTACTGAAATCAATCTGGAAACAAACAAGGTTTGTGTGACCGTAAGTATGTTCGGTCGCGAGACACCTGCAGAGCTGGAGCTTGAGCAGGCAGTATCCCTTGATTAATTCCGGAAAACAGACTAAGAAATAAGACGCCGCAAGGCGCCCGATAAGCGTGCAGTGGCGCGCTCGGGGAAAGGTTCGCCTTTCCCTGTGGGAGGAGCGGACAAAATCGCTCTGCTCCGCCATTTACCACGAATTTTGGAGGTGCAATATTTTGGCTCAGAAGGTTACAGGTTACATCAAATTGCAGATCCCGGCAGGTAAGGCTACTCCGGCTCCCCCGGTAGGTCCTGCTCTCGGTCAGCACAGCCTGAACATTGTTCAGTTCACGAAGGATTTCAACGAGCGTACCAAGAATGACATCGGTATGATCATCCCCGTCGTCATCACTGTCTACGCTGACAGAACTTTCTCCTTCATCACCAAGACCCCGCCCGCATCTGTCCTCATCAAGAAGGCATGCGGTATTGAGAGCGGTTCCGGCGTTCCCAACAAGACCAAGGTCGCCAAGATCACCCGCGATCAGCTCAAGTCCATTGCAGAAACCAAGATGCCCGACCTCAACGCTGCCAATATCGACACTGCTATTAGCATGATTGCCGGTACAGCCAGAAGCATGGGCGTTGTCGTCGAGGACTGACCGTCCCCGGTGGGAGGACAATCTCCGATTTAACCACTTTACGGGAGGAATAAACATCAATGAAACACGGTAAGAAATATAATGCAGCTGTCAAGCTGTACGATAGAGCAAATCTCTATGATGTGGCTGAAGCTATCGAGCTGACCACAAAGACTGCTTCCGCTAAGTTTGATGAGACCGTTGAGGCTCACTTCAAACTGGGTGTTGACGGTCGTCACGCTGACCAGCAGGTTCGTGGTGCTATCGTTCTGCCCAACGGCACCGGTAAGAATGTGCGCGTTCTGGCTATCTGCAAGGACGACGAGAAGATCAACGCTGCCAAGGAAGCCGGCGCTGAGTTTGCGGGTGCTGACGAGTTCATCCAGAAGATCCAGTCTGAAGGATGGATGGATTTCGACGTTCTGATTACCACCCCCGACATGATGGGTATGGTCGGTCGTCTGGGTAAGATCCTCGGTCCCCGTGGTCTGATGCCCAACCCCAAGGCTGGTACCGTTACTCCTGACATTGCCAAGGCTGTTCGTGAAGCCAAGGCTGGTAAGATTGAGTATCGTCTGGACAAGACCAACATCATTCACTGCCCCATCGGCAAGGTTTCCTTTGGTGCTGCAAAGCTTCAGGAAAACTTCGAGGCTCTGCTGGGTGCTATCAATAAGGCTAAGCCCGCTGCTGCTAAGGGTCAGTACATCCGTTCCTGCGTCGTTACTTCGACCATGGGTCCTGGTATTCGCATCAATCCTTCCAAGATCATGTAATTTTTCGCCGTTGAGCGAAAATTATCTTGACAATGCCACTCCTCGGTGGTATCATATTATAGCTGCCTAAGACAGCAGGTGGTTTTATAGCCCCAACTGACCGCAAGGTCAGCCTGCCGAGGAGAGCTTTAACACATTACCGGTATTCTGTGTAATACTTTGTGTTTATGTGCATTCAAAGCCCTTTCCTCGTCATCGGGGAAAGGGCTTTTCTAAATCACCGAGATAACAAATCAGGAGGTGAATCCACACAATGCCTGCAAATTATGTTCTCGAGCAGAAACAGCAGATCGTTTCCGAACTTGCTGCCAAGCTGCAGAATTCCATCTCCGGCGTTCTCGTCGAGTACAAGGGAATTACTGTTGAAGCTGATACCAAGCTTCGTAAGCAGCTCCGTGACGCCGGTGTCGAGTACCGTGTCATTAAGAACACTCTGATCAGACGTGCTGCTGAACAGGTTGGTCTGGAAGGTCTGGATGATGTCCTGGGGGGCACCACCGCTATCGCAATTGGTAGCGACCATACTTCTGCTGCTAAGATCATCAATGACTTCATCGAGAAGACCAAGTCCAAGACCTTCAAGATCAAGAAGGGATATCTGGAGGGCAAG
>JAZUPE010000085.1:0-71051 GCA_045605025.1 Acutalibacteraceae bacterium | reverse complement strand
TGAATAAGCTCATGGAGGGCAGAACGGTGTTCGTCATCGCCCACCGCCTGTCCACCGTGCGCAACTCCAACGCCATCATGGTGCTGGAAAACGGACGCATAATCGAGCGCGGCGATCACGACGATCTGCTGCGTCTGCGCGGAAAATACTATCAGCTTTACACCGGAATGTTCGAACTGAGCTGATTTCTTTTCTTAATTCATATTATTGACAGCGAAAACACTTGAAGCGTTCACATTTAGGCTGTATAATACAAGATAGGATAATGGGTCCGGAGTATCCTTAACCGGTGTAATCCTCCAGCAGAGCAAGAAGCGAAGCTTCATCGGGCAGGGAAAATCCCTGCGCCAGCTGGAGGCGATCCTCCTCGGGAAGATCGCTTACCCGCAGGCCCTCCACGTATCCGGGTCTGCCGCCGGAAATTGGCTGGATGCGTATCCGGTCACCGTCGCTGCGTACCAGATACCCCTCTGATGGCGCGGATACGGCTGACTGGCTTTCCGTGTCACGCGCAGGTGCTTTTTCCGAACCGAGATAACCGTGCAGGGACATCGCGAACAGTCCCGCAGAAAGAAACAGGAATAATCTTCGTATCAGCTTCATAACACAACCTCCCGCAGGCAATGATATCAACAGCATTGACCGGCGGGCAGGCGGTTATTCACCGGAGAGGAAAACCGGCAGCCGGTGTTCCGGCTGATACACCGGTGTACGGCGTAAATCGTCGGTATACCGCAGAAATCGTGCTTTTTAAGGAGGCGAAATGCTTGAATAACGGACATTCCTCCGGCAGCTCAATGGATCAGCTGTGGAGCAGCGTGAAAGAGTATGGACATAAGGCGTGGGTGTGGATCAAGTATCTGCTGTGCCGCTTCGGACAGACAGTGCTTCTGTACACAGGCAGTCACAAGGCTGAAAAGCAGCACTCCAGACAGAACCGCAGAGCACCCGGTACCGGTGTGCCCGGACGCCGGGATTCCGCTACCGACAGCAGGTATGACAATATCGACTACAAGCCCGCGAGAAAAACTCCCGCGTGGTGGAGAGTCGTCAAAGGTCTTGGCAGTGCCCTGCTCAGAGGCGTTGCTTCGCTGCTGCTGGTGTGTGTAATCACCGGCTGTATCGTTGGCGCCACATCAATGATCTATATCCTGATGTTCCTTGACAAGGATATAGATTTTGACCTCAACGACCTCAAACTGTCCCTCACCTCCACTATTTATGTTCAGAACAACGAGGGAAATTATTACGAATACCAGAAGCTCCACGGCACAGAGAACCGTGAATGGCTCAATCTCGACCAGATGCGCAGTGACGGATACGAGGGTGACTACAGCTACATCGCTGACGCAATGGTCGCCATCGAGGACCACCGTTTCTTTGAGCATTCCGGTGTTGACTGGAGAAGAACGGTCAGCTGCTTTGCGTCCTACTTCCTCCACAGCGGAGCGGACGCGCAGGGCGGTTCCACCATCACCCAGCAGCTCATCAAGAACCTGACCGGCGAAAACGAGGTCAGTATCGACCGTAAGCTCAAGGAGATCTTCCGTGCCCTTGAACTGGAAAAGGACAACACCAAGGACGTTATCCTTGAGGCGTACCTCAACGTCATCGCCCTCGGCAACGGATGCAACGGCGTGTTCTCCGCCGCCGAGACCTACTTCGGCAAGGAGGTCAAGGATCTGTCTCTCGCCGAGTGTGCCGCCATCGTCGGCATTACCAAGAATCCTGTGAAATATAATCCCCTGCGCCGCCCGGAAAACAACAAGGAGCGTCAGGAGTGGGTTCTCCACGAGATGCTCGAGTATGAATTCATCACTCAGGAGCAGTACGATCAGGCAATGGCAGAGGAACTGGTGTTCAACGAGAATGCGGTTTACAATGCCGAAAACAAGACCTACAACAACTGGTACATCGACCAGATGATCTATGACCTGCGCGAGGATCTGGTGAACATCGCCGGATACTCCGAGGTCGAAGCCCGTCAGGCGGTCTACAACGGCGGTCTCCAGATCTATTCCTGCATGGACCTCGACCTGCAGACCGGTGCCGAAAGGATCTTCGCCGACAACTCCAACTTTGCCAAGTTCCCCGGTCAGGTCCAGCCCCAGTGCGCCATCGCTGTGATGGACTACAAGGGCGCTGTCAGATGCATCGTTGGCGGCAGAGGAACCAAGGATCGCGACCTGGACTTCAGCATGGCTTCCCAGGCCCGCCGTCAGCCCGGTTCCAGCATCAAGCCGCTGGCAGCATACGGACCGGCGGTTGCCACCGGTATCCTTGAGTATTCCACCCCTATCACCGACCAGCCCATCACCATTGAGGACGGCGGAAAACACCGCCAGTGGCCGAAAAACTCCGGTGGTTCATACCGCGGAAACATTCCCGCAGTCAGAGCGCTTGCGGTTTCGTCCAACTGCTGCGCGGTTCGCGTGGCCCGTGTACTCAGTCCCACAGCTGTGTTCAACTGGCTGTCCAACCGCTTCCACCTCGATCTGGTGGAGCACGGCCCCCAGAACGACGTCAACCTGTCCGCATCTCTGGGCGGTCTGACCAACGGCGTTACCGTTCTTGATATGACCGCGGCCTACGCGGTGTTCGGCAACGGCGGCGTCTACCACAAGCCCTATACCTACAGCAAGGTGCTGGATTCCACCGGTGACGTGGTCATTGCCCACGGTCCCGAGGACGGCGAGCGCGTAATGAGCAACGATGCCTCAACCATCATGAACTACATGATGCGCGCGGTTGTTGCTCCAGGCGGCACCGCTTCCTCCGCAAAGATCAAAGGATTCGACACCATCGGCAAGACCGGTACCACCAGTAACGACTACGACCGTTACTTTGGCGGCGGCACCCCCCACTATATCTCCTGCTGCTGGTTCGGATATGAGGTTCAGAAGGAGCTGGTCATCAAGAGCCCCAACCATGCTCAGGCGGCATGGAAGAAGGTCATGAATCTGGCTCACGACGGTATGCCTTCCAAGAACTTTGAAAACATGAGCGGCAACGTGGTGCCGCGCGCATACTGCACTGTGTCCGGCGCCTTTGCCGGAGCCGGCTGCACCAGCACTGCCAGAGGATATTACGCCCGCGGCAGCAGTCTGCCGGTATGTCCCATCCATTCCGGCGGCACCAGTACGGCAGCGTTCACACGCTTCCTTGAGAATGCCAACTGGGCGGAAGAGGCTACCTCCGATCTGACTTCGGAGACCGAGGCCACCACCACTCAGCCCAGCACCACCGAGACCACCACAACCACTCCGGCTCTCATCATTACTACCGAGCCGCCCACAACAACTACCACCACTACGACTACCACGACCACTACAACCACTCAGATCGTGATAGAACAGCCTACAACAACTACCACCAAAATAACCCAGCCTGACTTCATCATTACTACGGCTGATGACAGCGCAGTGGGTTAATGCCGGACTTGAAATGAAAGACAAAAGGCCCTTTATTGACAGTTATGATACGCAGTCTGCGGAGGATCGCTCTGCAGGCTGCGGAAGCAGCGACGGGGAGTATGTTCCCGGTCGCGCCCGGCGGGGAATGTCTCTTGACGGAGAATATCGTTCCCGCCGCACCCGTGATAATTTGATTACCGATTCATCGCCGTCCCCCGCATCGGAGGACGGCGACGATGGTTTTGACGTATTTAACTTTGAGGCAGCCCGCCGCCGCAAGCAGGAGCGGGAGGATCGCCTCAACGCGCAGATCGCGCAGCAGGAGGCTCCACGCAGAGTTGTGGACAGGATTGCTGCTGAAGAAAGACCGCGCCGCCGAACGGAAAGGTCCAGCGCGGCATCGAAGGACAACGTCGCACAAAAAGCGGCGGGCTTTGTCGGAAAGCTTGCCACATACACAGCACCTCTGAAGGAGTCCGCCGGTCGCCGTGACAGCCGGACTCAGGCTGATCGCCGTCCCGCAGCAGGCACGACACGCAGTCGAAGCTCTGCCGGCACAGGACGCGGCAATACTTCCTCGCGACGTAAAACAGCGTCGGCGTCTTCACGGAACAGTACCGGAATCATCGGCAGAATCAGGGAAATCTTCTCGGATCTTCCCACAGCGGGCAAAGCGGTGGTGATCACCGGATGCGTCCTGCTGGCGCTTGTCATTGTGTATAACTCCGTCTTTGGAATATTGCTTGCGGACATGAATTCACTTGAGCTGACCCGGCGGGATAACACTCCTGCATCGGAAGTGTCCTCGCTTGAACTCATGTCACGTTCCGGAGTAACCAATATTCTGCTTCTTGGCATCGATGATGACGGCAGCAGCGGATCCCGATCGGACACCATAATGATTGCCAGTGTGGACAGCCGAAGCGGCAATATCCGCCTGTGCTCCATACTGCGCGACTGCTATGTGGAGATTCCAGGATACCGCGCCAGCCGCATTAATTCCGCCTATGCACACGGCGGTGCCCAGCTGGCGGTACAGACGGTGGAGAACAACTTCCGCGTAAAGATCGACCACTGCGTCACCATCGACATGGCGGCGCTTGTGGATGTGGTGGATGCCGTCGGCGGAGTGGAGATCGAGCTGACCGCCGCCGAAGCAAAGCAGGTCAACCTCCACTCACATTGCGGACTGACCACTTCCGCCGGCAAGCAGCTGCTCAACGGCAAACAGGCAGTGACCTACGCACAGATACGCAAGATCGACAGCGACTTCAAGCGTACTCAGCGTCAGCGCACCCTCATTAATGCGATAATAACCAAAGTCCGTTCGCTGGGAGTGGGGGACCTGCTGGGACTGGTCAAGGCGGTGGCGCCGAACATCTCCACCGATATGAGCAGTTCTCAGATCGGCGAACTTGCGCTCAAAGCCCTCCCCGCGCTGTCCGGTGAACTTGGACAGATGACTGTTCCGGCGGACGGCAAATACAGCAGCACTACCATAAACGGTATGTCAGTGCTGGATCTCGATCTGGAAGCCAACGCAAAACTGCTGCAGAGCTACCTTTTCGGAGACTGATCTGTTCCGCAGAAAGGAAATCATAATGCCGGGAACGATTATTCGTGTCATTGTCGCGCTGATGATGCTCGTCGGCATCGTGTTGCTCATCTCAAAGAAAACCCGCTACGGCGGCAAGGCAGTCATATCCGATGCCATAGGGATAACGGCGTTTTTCGCCGTCATCGAGGTGTTTGTTTCCCATATTGGATGGAACGCTCAGGGTTGGATTCTTCTGGCGGAGGCTGCCGCGGTGATACTTGCCGCGGCAATAGCGATCTGCGCGATATGGGGACGTCTCAAAGCCGGAGCGGTGTGGATTCCGCTGGTGTCGGCGTTTGTTCTGTGCTGTGCAGTATCAGGTGTGTATCACGCCTGCTGATCAGGAAAGAAAGGGAGTATCATTTATGGCGTTACCGTTAGTATTGCTGACAGTGCCTGTTGCATTTGGGCTGTCTCTGGCTGGAATTATCATGCTGTTCAGCGAAAGCAGACGGAAAACAGGCAAAGGTCTGCTCACCGCGGGTGTTTCCGTCGGCACGATTATTCCGCTGTGCCTGGCATTTGTTATTGGAATGCTGACAGGCGCGAAGTGGTGGATGCTGCTTGTGATTTGTGCTTTCATTCTGATGGTATCCGCAACAGTCATCTGTATAATCTGGGGCGCATTCAAAAAGAAAAGCGTCTGGATTCCGCTGACCGCCGCCATGCTGGGGTGTGTCCTGATCATGGGCGGATTCTTAGCTTACGATGTATGGAAGAACAGTATTCCCACCGTGGGCGAATCGGATAATCTTCTGATACAGTACCGCCCATACAAGGACGGCACAAAGGTTGCCGTGCTGGACGAACCATCGGGGCTGACTCTTGACAGCGACCTGCCGAAGATGGACGGAGCCACTGCGCTTTATCCCGTCTATTCCGCTTTTGCCCGGGCGGTCTATCCAAAAGAAGCCATCGAGAAATCGTGGGAGAGTGAGTGCCTTGACTGTTCCACGACTACCAAAGCCTATAGAAATATCGTTACCGGAGAGGCGGATATCATTTTCGTCGCCGCTCCCTCGGAGGAACAGAAGCAGTTCGCCGCCGACAACGGTGTGGAGCTGGTTTACACTCCCATCGGCCGTGAGGCATTTGTGTTCTTTGTCAACTCGCAGAATCCTCTGAAAGACATATCCGTTGAACAGATTCAGGGCATCTATTCCGGTGAGATTACAAAGTGGGATCAACTGGGGGTAGACGGACTTGGAAAAATCCGCGCCTTCCAGCGTGATGAAGGCAGCGGCAGCCAGAGCGCTCTTGAGCGACTTATGGCAGGCAAAAATCTCGTCGACCCTCCCAAAGAGGACGTGGTTGACGGCATGGGCGGCATCATCACCCGGACAGCCGACTACCGCAATTTCAAAAACGCTATCGGATATTCTTTCCGGTTCTATTCCACCGAGATGGTGGGCAACGACCAGATAAGACTGCTGAGCATAAACGGTGCTGAGCCTACTCTGGAAAACATCGACAACGGAAGCTATCCTATCGCGTCGCAGTTTTTCGCTGTCACTCGCAGTGATGCCGACGAAAACACCCTGCGCCTCCTTGAATGGATACAGGGAGAGCAGGGGCAGAAGCTGGTGGAAGCCACCGGTTATACACCTGTGAAATAATCAAGAAGTAAAAATCCGCAGCCGGACGACTGACGCAGAATATTTTCCGCGCCAGTCGTCACTGTTTCTGTGCATGGGTGCGGTTGCTTCAATATTCATATGATATCATAGCAATTCATAAATATTCAGGAGGAAATACCATGAAAATCGTGATTACCGACCGCGATACCGTTACCAGCGGTGATCTTTCGCTGGACAGCCTTGAGCGCTTCGGAGAGGTAGTATCCTACGGCCTGACCGCTCCCGATCAGCTCATCGAGCGCATTGCCGATGCAGACGCGGTGCTGTGCAACAAGACACAGATTACCGCCGAGGTTATGGATGCCTGCCCGAATCTGCGGTATGTCGGCCTTTTCGCCACCGGATACAACAACATCGACGTTGTCCACGCGGGAAAGAAAGGCGTCACCGTCTGCAACGCCGGTGAATATTCCTCCGACGCTGTGGCGCAGCTTACCTTTGCCATGCTGCTTGAGCTGTGCACCAGTCTTTCAAAATATTCTGCCTATACCTCCTCCGGCGGATGGATTACCAGTCCGGTGTTCTCGGCGTTCATTCATCCCCAGCGCGAGCTGGCGGGAATGACGCTGGGTATCGTGGGCTGCGGAAGCATCGGCAGACGCGTTGCCCGCATCGCCGAAGCCTTCGGAATGACGGTGCTGGTCTACACCCGAACCCTGGAAAAGTGCCCAGAAATGGAATGCGTCTCCTTTGATGAGCTGCTCAGCCGCGCGGACGCGGTGACGGTGCACTGTCCGCTGACCGAAGCCACCGCCGGTCTGTTCAACTCCGACGCGTTCGGAAAAATGAAGCAGGGTGCGTTTTTCATCAACACCTCCCGCGGCGGAGTGGTCGACGAGCCTGCTCTGCGTGAAGCCCTCGACAGCGGAAAACTGGGAGGCGCGGCGCTGGACGTGCTGGCGACTGAACCTATGAGTGCCGGCTGTCCTCTGCAGGGCGCGAAAAATCTCATCATCACTCCCCATGTAGCCTGGGCTCCGCTGGAGACCCGTCAGCGCCTGCTGGGCATTGTTGAGGGGAATATTGAGGCGTGGCTCAAGGGAGAGCCCCGCAACGTGGTCAGCTGACCGTAATCGTCAGTCATTCCGGAGCTTTCGTGATTCCGGATACCACAGTTCTCTCAGGAACGAACCGAGAAGGCTTCCGGAAAAGATAAGAAGAAACCGGATATGTTACTTGCTTGCAGATTTCCGTTTTCCGCACCCGGAAACGCCGCCGTGGTTTACCTGTTGCCACATAATTGCGCAGGGCGCGCCGATACTGTACGTTTCCTGCGATATAGACGACGGGGCGTGGCAGTTTAGCTGCAGAGGCAGTCACGATTATGAAGACGTCAGTGGGGTTTCTCTCTATGAGATATGGCGCAAGGATAGATCGGTGTCACCGCCGGCAGGTATGCCATGCGGCTGCCTTGCGCAGCGGGAAGACCGGAAAGCGGAATGGACCGCACATAGAAAGAACTGACATATGAGGAAAGAGAGGGCATAACCGATGGAAAACTACACCGCGCTGCTGGAAAGCTACGTCGCACAGTGCCGCGAGATACTTGCCGGTATGCTCGTGGGGGTGTATCTTCATGGCTCTGCTGCCATGGGCTGTTTCAACGGCAGTCAGAGCGACATCGACCTGCTTATAGTGGTCAGCGGAAGCATTCCCGACGTGACAAAGCGGCGGCTGATGGACATGACCGTCGCTCACAACGAACACGCCCCGGCAAAGGGCATAGAAATGAGCGTGGTGTGCAGAGAGGTATGCGATCCCTTTGTATATCCGACCCCTTTTGAATTGCATTTTTCCAACGCGCACATTGACTGGTACCGCCGTGATCCGGAGGACTACATCGCGAAGATGAACGGTACCGACAAGGATCTTGCCGCCCACTTCACCATCACCCGTCACCGCGGCATCACCCTGTACGGCGAGGAGATAGAAAATGTATTCGCTCCAGTTCCGCCTGAGGATTATCTTGACAGCATATGGAACGACATCGAGGGAGCGGAAGACGATATTCTCCGCGATTCCGTCTATATTACACTCAATCTCTGCCGCGTGCTGGGATATGCCCGTGACGGACGCGTCCTGTCCAAGCTGGAAGGGGGAGAGTGGGGAATAACTTCTCTGCCGGAAGAATTCCGCGAGCTGATATCCGCCGCCCTTGAGCAATACCGCGGCGGAAGAATGATGATTGTCAATCCGGATGTAGCCGGACGGTTTGCCGGTTTTATGCTCGACAGGATCATGGAAGCCGCCTGCACCGCTACGTGATATGTCCGCCGCACACGGAGGTTGCGTTTTCTTAGTCGATGAGATATAATATTTATTTACAATAGATTACTATGCCTTTCTGCGCCTTCTGCGGGATACAGAAAGGTGAAATTTCCGATTGGGAGGAATTCCGATGAACAACCGGTCGAAGATACCGACACTGCGCGAAACGATCGCGCAGAAACAGTCCAGCACTGCCATAGCGAGCATTTTTTCGTTCTTTATTGTCGGACTGTTCACTTTTTTGATCGCACGCTCAGAATTTGTCGCCGCCAGCCTCTGGTTCTCGGTGATATTCAGCGTGGCAGTGGGCATGCTCGTTTTCTGCTGCGCGAGAATCTGGCTGGACGAAAAATCATTTGATACTTCTGATTCTATCTCTTATGTGGTCATGGCCGGAACGCTTTCGTTCATCGGCATAATGCTGACATACATCACCCTTGAGGTGTTCCCTTTCGGCAACCATACGGTGTTGATAATTGATATGCACCATCAGTATGTGGCGTTCTTCTCTCTGCTGAGGGAAAAGATTCTGTCCGTTTTCTCCGGCGGCAGTCTGGTCTATTCGGACAGCCTTGGTCTGGGCAGCAGCTTCCTTTCGCTGTTCTCCTATTATCTGAGCAGCCCGTTTAACCTGCTCATGCTCATCTTCCCCCGTGAGGCTCTGACTGAAGCCATCGCCCTTGCCACTGTACTTAAGATCACCGCCGCAGGTGTGACCTTCTCCATCTTCGCCGGCAAGGTGTTCAAGCGCAATGATTTCTCCATTGTTGCGGGCGGCGTCGCCTACTCCATGATTTCCTTCTTCATCGGCCATTCATGGAACCTGATGTGGCTGGATCCGCTGGTGCTGCTGCCTCTGGTCTGTCTCGGCCTTGACCGGCTGCTTAAGCGCGGAGAACCCCTGCTCTACTGCGTGACCCTTGCACTTGCTCTGCTTACCAATTACTATATCGGTTACATGCTGTGCGTGTTCCTTGTGCTCTATTACATCGCCATCGCCATCAGTGATGAGAGCAGGCCCACTGTCAGCGACCGTCTGCGCCATTTCTGGCGTTTCTGCTACGGATCCCTCATCGGCGGCGGAATCTCCGCTGTGCTGATTATCCCCACGTTTATCGCCCTTGGATCCACCTCCGGAGCGGAGGATTCCTTCGCGCGCAATCTGGACAGCAACTTTGACCTGTTCAGTCTGTTCCAGAGAACCCTGTTCGGTTCCTATCCATCCATGCGCGGCGACAACCTGCCCAACATCTACTGTTCGGTGCTGGCCGTGCTGCTGCTGGCGCTGTTCCTCTCCTGCGACAGATTCTCTCTGCGCCGCCGCATCGCGTGGGGCGGCCTTGTGGGTGTGCTGGCTCTTTCCATGTCGGTTAACTGGCTCAACTTTGCCTGGCACGGCTTCCATTTCCCCAACGACCTGCCCTATCGATTCTCCTTCCTGCTCAGCTTTGCCATGCTGTGCGTGGGCATGCAGGTGCTGTCCAACCTTTCCGCCCTCAATCCCAAACGTGTGCTGACCTGCTTCGGCGTGGTTCTTGGTCTGCTCATGCTTGAGCAGAGTGTGGGTGACGGCAAGGCTGATTTCCGGATGATCTATGTCAGCCTGTTCTTCTTTGCCGTTTACGCCGTGATTATCGGTCTGCACGCCGCCGGATACATGCGCCGCGCCCTGTGCTGCGCTGTGCTGACAGTGTTCGTCTTTGCCGAGGTTACCGCAAACGCCTCGGTGCTGATTCAGCAGCTTGATGCCAACGAATATTTCACCGAGCGCAACGACCGTGACGGAAGCATCGGTTTTGTTACCGACTACGATGTCAACGACCGCACAGTGGGGCTGGTTGAAGGCTATCTTGAAGAGGACAGCAACATGTACCGCATGGAGTTCCTCCCCCGCAAGACCTGCAACGACCCCGCTCTGTTCAACTACAGCGGCATCACCGTCTTTGCCTCCAGCAATCCCAAAGCCACCACCACCCTCATGGGCAAGATGGGCTATGCAATCCACGGGGTCAACAGCTACCTTTACAAGAATTATACCCCGGACAGCGATTCGCAGATGGGCGTCAAATATGTTGTCCTGCAGACCCCTGACGTGGACTACACCGATCTGCAGTACACCGGCCAGTCGGAAACCGGCGACGGCGGCTCCAGATATATCTATCAGAACCTCTCCGCGCTCAGTAAGGCATACCTTGTGCGCAACAACATCGTGGAATGGAACTGGCAGGTGGATAATCCCTACAATGTACAGAACGGCTTCGTCAAGCAGGCCACCGGCGTAGACGGCTACGTCTGGAAGATGCACCTCTACAGCGCGTCCACCGACGGAAGCGTCACCAGTGCCGACAATTCCAGCTCCGCCACCGGCTACAACTGTGACGTGAACATCAACGACACATTCTTTGCCATGAACGGTGCCGGCGGCAGAGATTCCTATGAATTCACCATCACCCGCACCGTGCCCGAGGACGGAATGTTCTCCATCTACGTCGACTGCCGCGCGGCGAAATCCATCAGTGTCCGCTGCAACAACGGCGTGTACAATTCCTCTCCTAACGAACCGAACACCATCGACCTCGGCCCGCTTCCTGCAGGCACCAGCGTCGATGTCACCTTCACAACCGAACTCAGCTCGGTCGTTGGTAATATCTTCCTTGCCTCGGTCAACGAGGATGTGTTCCATCAGGCTGTCGAAGAACTCCGTGAAGGACAGCTTTACGATGTGGAATATAAGGAAGGCAACATCAGAGGCAAGGTTAACTGCACCAACCCCAACGGACAGATGATGTTCACCTCCCTCAGTTATGACAGCGGCTGGAAAGTCCGCATCGACGGCGAAAAGGTTGATACATTCGCTCTTGGCGACGGACTGCTGTGCTTTGCTGTTCCCGAAGGCGAGCATACCGTTCAGATGACCTTCCTGCCCACCGGACTGATTGCAGGCATCATCATTTCCGTGGTGTGCGTCCTGATTCTGCTGGTAATGGTCATTCCCGCGCTGCGCGGAAAGGCAGAGGAAATTCTGGACAGGCTGTTTGGGGCAAAGGACGAGGAAGCCGCGGCTGAGCGCCGTGCCCGCAGACAGCAGAGAGCCGCTGCCGAGGCTTCCGCTGAAGAAGCGCCGGAAGCCGCCCAGGAGCCGGAACCTGCCCGTGACTATACCGCCGAGGGCTTTGAGGCGGTGGATTTGCGGGATGTTTTCGACGAAGAAGTGTTCCGCGGCTACGAGGAATATTACGATGACGACGGTCAGGCAGAACAGCCCGGCGAAGTGCCGGAGGATCTGCTTCCGTCCGACAACGGCAATCTCTACTTCCGCAGAGAAAACCGCCGCAATAAATAATCCGTGATACCAGACACCGGATCGATTGTGTACATGATCGATCCGGTGTTTTTTTGCCGGTTTTCCGTTGATTGAAAAATCTGCACCTGGGGTATTGACAAAGAATGAGCTGCCGGTTATAATTCATTTAACGATTAGGTTAAATGTTAATTATCGCGCGAAATGATTGACAAACACTACAAGGAGGCAAATACAATGAAAAAGACCATAAAGAATGCCCTGCTGTTCACCCTCGCTCTGCTGCCCGTAGCTGCTGCAGCTGGATATTTCACAGCCGGTTATCAGATGAAAACCCTTGATCCGGCTATGATTGAAATGGCGATAGAACAGTTCGGAGGCGAGGGAATGCTCGTCGCTGTAACCATCGTCCAGACGGTAATATACGCTGTAGTGTTCGGATTCCTAGGCTATATCCTCGCAGCGAAGACCGGACTAATCAAGCCGCTGAAGATCGGAAGCAGACCCCTGCTTATCACCCTTGCGCTCTCGCTGGTAGGTGGCGTACTGTTAAGCCTCGACTACTGGACCTTCGGCGCTGCCATGCCCGAATTGCGCCAGAGCCGTGAACTGCTGCTGTCCGCCGATAACTGGCTGGCTTCCATTCTCTACGGCGGTGTCATCGAGGAATTGATGATGCGTCTGTTTCTCATGTCCCTGCTGACGCTGATAATCTGGAAGATTTTCGCCCGTAAGAGGGAAAAGGCTCCCGTTTCTGTTGTGACTGCCGCCAATATTATCGCCGCGCTTCTTTTTGCCGCGGGACATCTGCCTGCGACCATCTCCATGTTCGGCGCGCTCACTCCCATGCTGCTGGTGCGCTGCTTCCTGCTTAACGGATCTTTCGGAGTGATCTTCGGCGAACTGTACCGCCGTTACGGAATACAGTATGCCATGCTGTGCCACGCTCTGTTACACATCGTCAGCAAGACAATCTGGCTGCTGTTTGTCTGATATTATGTATAAAGGAACGCCGCTGCTGCACGCCGCGGCGTTCCTTTGTATCCGGAATCCTGATGGACGCGTTACCTGTCGCCTGGTTCCACGATCTCCTCGCGCTGACGGAACAGCAGGGAGATGCACCACAGGCCGGCAAGACCTACCAGCGTGAACACGATGCGGCTTACCACGCTGCCCTGTCCGTTGAACAGCCAGCCCACAAGGTCAAAACCGAAGATTCCGATAAGACCCCAGTTGAGCGAGCCGATGATCGACAGAATGAGTGCGAGTCTGTCCATAGCTTTCAACTCCTTTGCGTTGGAATACATTAATAGACGTGTAAAAGAATTTATCCGCGAATAAATCTTCGCACTGATATTCTGCGCCGTGAACAAAGAAAGATTCCTGCCAAAATGACGTAAAAATACGATTTCTCGACTGCCTGTAAAGTAAAATGCTTGACAGCATCACAAGAAAAACATTGACAATCACAGGTGTTTGATATATATTTACTCTGTGCATTATGGGCGTATTGGCTCATTATTCGCACATATTTTTATTTTCACGAAAGGGGAAACATACAAAATGTCTTCCGAAGCAGACGGCGTTCCGCGAAACTACGAATTTATTCCCGAAAGAACAACGGCGGGAGGTGAGGCACAGCTATGAGCGTGACTAAAGCTGTAGTATCCGTTCTTGTACTCATCCTGCTGACGTTGGTGAACGCTTTCTTCTCAATGAGTGAGCTGGCCATCATCACCCTCAACGATGCCAAAATACGAAAAATGGCCGAAAGCAAGCACAAGGGTGCCGCAAAGGTCATAAAGCTGGTCAGCGATTCCAGCGGATTCCTCGCCACCATTCAGGTCGGCGTTACTTTTGCCGGATTCCTGTCCTCTGCAAGTGCCGCCTCCAGCTTTGCCGAACCGATGGGCAGGCTGTTTACCGGCATGGGCATTCCCGAGGGACTGTCCGGCACCATTGCCACCGTGCTGGTCACTCTCATTCTTTCTTTCTTCAGTCTGGTATTCGGCGAACTTGTGCCGAAAAAAATAGCCATGCAGCGTGCCGAGCAGATCTCCTTCCGCGTGGTGGGTGTACTGCTGGTCATCGGCAAGCTGTTCAAGCCCTTTGTGTGGCTGCTCAGCGTGTGCACCAACGGCGTTACCCGCCTGCTGGGCTTTGACCCCAATGCGCAGGAAGAAACCGTCACCGAAGAGGAAATCCTCATGATGGTTGACGTTGGCGGCGAAAAGGGCGTCATCGAAGAATCCGAGCGCGACATGATCGCCAATATCTTCGAGTTCGGCGACACCACCGCGAGTGAGGTCATGACCCACCGTACCGAGGTCACCGCCGTCGAGGATACCGACACGGTGGGCGACGTGGTTCAGATAGCTCTGGAGGAAGGCTTCTCCAGAATTCCTGTGTTCCATGAGGATATCGACAATGTCCTCGGCATAATCTACGTCAAGGATCTGCTCAGATTTGTCGGTGAGGGCAACTCCCGTTCCATCAGTGTTACCGAAATCATGCGCCCCGCTTATTTCATTCCCAAGGGCAAGCGTCTGGACAATCTCTTCAGCGAGATGACCGAGCGCAAGGTGCAGATGGCGGTTGTCGTGGACGAATACGGCGGAACCTCCGGTGTTATCACCATGGAAGATCTCATCGAATCTATTGTGGGCAACATTCAGGACGAGTATGACAACGAGGACGAGGATATCTCCCGCGTAAGCGAAAACTGCTTCACGGTGGACGGCTCCACTCCCGTTGACGAGATATCTGACCTCATCGGATTTGAACTGCCTGAGGGCGACTATGATACCGTTGCCGGCTATATGCTGGCACAGCTTGAGCACATCCCCGCTCCCAACGAGCATCCCGCATTCAAGGTAGGCGGCGCGACCTTTACCGTCGAGCGTGTGGAGGATCGCCGCATATCCAAGATTATGATAATGGTTGACCCTGTAACTCAGGATAACGAGGTCACCGCGAAGAAATAATTATTTATGGGCAACAACAGCCGAAACGACAGTTTTTTTCAGCGGGTATACCGCTGCGTGGAAAGCATTCCCCGGGGAAAAGTGTCCACCTACGGACGCATCGCCGAGGCGTGCGGGTGCCCGCGGGCATCCAGGGCGGTCGGAACGGCTCTGCACATGAACCCGCAGCCGGGCCGGATACCCTGTCACCGCGTAGTCAATCGCGAGGGGCATCTGGCACCGGCTTTTGCCTTTGGCGGCACCGATGCCCAGCGGAAGCTTCTGGAAAGCGAGGGCGTGAAGGTGTCGCAAGAGGGATATGTGGATCTGTCGGTGTATCTTGCGGCAGAGCTGCTCGACGGCATGGAAAATCAATAGGTCAGGAGCGGGCATACGTCCGCTCTTTTGCTTTGTGTGATATACAGCCGGACACCTTTACACAAAATCCACAGGAAGCGGCGATTAATCCTCCTCGATTTAACGCTATTGCCAATTGACATTTTTCGCTGTAGGCATAAAATACTGATGGTGCAGAGAATCAGAGAAAATGCGCCTCAAAGATGCGTACAAAGAGTATAGAATCGAGGAAGTAATACAAAATGGAAACGCTGTTGTGCCTGTCTATAGCACTTGCTGCCGGTCTGCTTGTGTCCCGTGTGTCCAAAAAACTTGGACTGCCGTCGGTCACCGCCTATCTGGTCGCCGGAATTCTGATCGGACCTTATGGTCTGGGATTGCTTGGTGTTAAGGGTCTGGGATTCACCTCTCTGGAAGAAGTGGAATCCTACAGCCTTATCTCTCAGGTGGCGCTGGGATTCATCGCCTTTGCCATCGGCAACGAGTTCCGACTGCCTCAGCTGAGGAAAATCGGCAAGCAGGCAACCATCATCGCCTTTGCTCAGGCACTGTTTGCAACTTTGCTGGTGGATGCCGCGCTGATCGGTCTGTATTTCATTGTCGGTCCGGAAATCATGCCTCTGCCGGTAGCTATCACCCTTGGCGCTGTAGCAACCGCCACCGCTCCCGCCGCCACCCTGATGGTCGTTCGTCAGTACAAGGCGAAGGGTGAGCTGACCGACCTGCTGCTGCCCATCGTTGCTCTGGACGACGCTATCGGCCTGATGGTGTTTGCCATATCCTTCGGTATTGCCCGCGCTCTTTCCAGCGGCGCGGTGGATGTTATCTCCATCATTGTCAATCCCGTCATCGAGATCGTGGCATCGCTGATGCTCGGTCTGGTTATGGGTCTGGTGTTCAACTTTGCCGAGCGTCTGTTTGAATCCAACAGCAAAAGGCTCGCCATGTCCATCACGTTCGTGATGCTTACCGTGGCGCTGTCCATGCTGAAATTTGATATTCCCACCGATGCCGGAACGGTCAAGATCGGCTTCTCCAGCCTGCTGGTGTGCATGATGCTGGGTACCGTGTTCTGCAACCTCAGTGATTTTTCGGAGGAGATCATGGGCAAGACCGACCGGTGGACGGTTCCCCTGTTTGCACTGTTCTTTGTTATCAGCGGTGCAGAGCTGGAACTGAGTGTATTTACCAGCCTTGCCATTGTGGGAATCGGCGTGCTGTACATCATCTCCCGTTCTCTGGGTAAATACTATGGGGCCTATTTCAGCGCAAGACTCGCAGGTTGCAGGCCCAATATCTGCAAGTATCTTGGCGTCACTCTGCTGCCTCAGGCGGGTGTCGCGCTGGGAATGACCATAACCGCCGCGGAGGAGCTGCCGGAACACGGCTCCATGATCCGGAATATCGTGCTGTTTGCCGTTCTGGTGTATGAGCTGGTGGGTCCGCTGCTGACCAAGATTGCCCTGACCAAGGCCGGCGATATCGTTCCCAAAACGGAGAAAAAAGCCCGCATAGCTGCCGCGGAAACGAAATAATCAGATATTTTTTGCCGGTTCGCAAAAAAATGCTTGCAATTTCCCGTAAGTGATGATATTATAACTACATTCGACTGATTGACTAAAGGAGGTGGAACCATGCCCAACATTAAGTCTGCAAAGAAGCGCGTTCTTATCGCTGAGAGAAACAATCTCCGCAACAAGGCCATCAAGACCAACCTGAAGACCACCATCAAGAAGGCCAACGCTGCTGTTGAGACCAACGACGCCTCCGCTAATGAGGCCGTAAAGCAGGCCATCAGAAAGATCGATCAGGCTTGCGCCAAAGGCGTTATGCACAAGAATACCGCCGCCCGCAGAAAGTCTGCTATGGCCAGAAAGCTCAACAACGCTTAATTGTCCAATCTTGTTTCATCAGTTAAAGCAGGTGTATAACGCCTGCTTTTTCTTTTTGTGCGATAGTTATTCCTCGTGTTAATGATGTGTGAAATGAGTCCGGCGCATATTGACAGAAGTTCGCTGTTGGGGTATTATATATTCAAGCGTTCACCGATGAAACCGGTGAGTTCGCCTGACTCATCCGTATGGGAGGTTTCCGGCATGGAAGAAAGAGGAAAGTTCAATTTCTGGGCGGTAGTGGCAGTTATCGCCGCCATCGCTGCAGTGATCGCATCCATAACCACCGCTATCCTTCTTCATGAAAAGAAGCGCCGCGACGATAAGGAACTGGAGCGCTATCTTGACTGCGTGATCCAGTAAAAGCGATCCGCGAATCTGAAAGCTGAGGACGGCATTCGTTTGCCGTCCTTTGACTTATGTCCGTTTTGCTTCGGGAAGGCTTCCCGGCAATGGCGGAACGAGCGAATATATTTGTTCCGTCTCCGGGAGGGAGACGTGTTCGGGAGTGATTTCATTTGAAAAAAAGATGCAGCCGATGCCATGCAAGGCTGGACGGCAACCGCAAGACATGTCCGTACTGCGGCACCATGGTGCGTAAGCGCCGGGGAAATGTCAAAGTGGCGGCTTCGGTAGGCACGAGCGGCGTGAGCGGAGTTCTTGACCGCATAACGCTGCCGGCACTCAGCGGAAAGCACCTGCTGGTGATTGCCGCGGTAATAGTCGCGGTGATAATAGCGATCGCAGCTGTCGGCTGTGATTCCTGTGCCGGTTGTTCCTCCTGCGGCAGCGCGTGCTCTGCCTGCTCTTTCTGCGGGTCGTGTTCGTCCTGTTCCTCCTGCGGCGCCTGTGCGTCCTGCGGGGCAGAATCGGGAGAGAAGAGGCTGAACGGATCCAACTTCAACTGCGAATATTACTACGATTCCACCCTTTATTACGTGGACGGAGACCGGCTCATGGCTCTCGAGGACGGCATGAACGCTGGTCAGCCGGTGCTTTCCGGCAGCGGCATCAAGTGTGTATACGTTGACGAGGACAACATCTATTACATCGTTTCCGGCAGAATATTCAGCTCTCCTGTGGGACTCAAAGCCGTTTCGGGCAGCGATCTGCCCACCGGAACAGTGCTGTTTGAACCGGTGGATCTGGGCATGGAAACCATCAACGGATTTGCGCTCAGCGGAGACGATGAAATGTGCGTATGGGGTCAGAAGGCGGACGGCGAAAAGATCATCTGCGTCACAGACCGCTCCGGTCCTGATAAAGTGCGTACCGTACACACCGGAAAGTACTCGAACGTGCAGTGCTACGGCGACTCGGTATATTTTGCCAGCGGTGAAGAAAGCACCAACGGATATATCGTCCGCGTTGATCTCAGCACAGGCAGCCGTAATACAGTTTTCGGGCAGAAAGCCAACTACTTCACCCTTTCCGGCGGCAAGCTGCTGGCGTGTGTGATGGAAAGCACGGAGGGTGGCGCTCAGACAGCAACGTCCACACTGGTCTGCGTGGACATGCTGACCGGAAACCAGCTGCCAGGATTCTTTGATTTTCCGAGGATAAGAGGCATAGCTGCCAATGACCAGTGGATATATTATCTGGTGGAAGACAGCGACGCAGGACAGACGCTGGTCTATCGCTTCAACGGTGACGGATCCAACCATCAGCTGGTGTTCCGCAAGCTGGGCAGCTACCGTCTGTACGGCGTGGCGGGCGATTATTTCTCGCTGATAGGCGACGACGTATACTACATCTGCAATTACGATCAGGCACCCAACTCCATCGTTATCACCGAGCATTCGGTGCTCAGCAGATAAAGATCATGCAAGGCCGCGGCAGAGCGCATTTGCCGCGGCCTTTTTTGTGTGCGTCCTGTTGAAATTATATTGCGCGGCACAGGGCAAAATATATGGTAAGATGATTGAAAAATCATACAAAAGAGCGTATAATAAATCAGAATACATAATTCTATAATAATTCAGCGGGTCGCATGGAAAAGTGTCACTCCCGCCGAAAGGAGCGTATTATCAAAATGAGAGCCGTTCTTACCGTTATAGGCAAGGATATGGTAGGTATTCTGGCGGGTGTTTCCAATATCTGTGCCGATGCCGGAGTCAATATTACTGAGGTTACGCAGTCTATCCTGCAGGACCTGTTTGCCATGATCATGCTGGTGGACATCTCCGACAGCCGCATCAGCTTCTCCGAGCTGAGCGATCAGCTGCAGCAGTACGGTGAGCGCAGCGGGCTTTCCGTGCGCATCATGCACGAGGACATTTTCAATTCCATGCACAGGGTGTAAACTATGCTGAATACAAAAGATATACTCGAAACCATCGGGATGATCCATGAGGAACATCTGGACATACGAACAATAACCATGGGCATCAGCCTGCTGGATTGCTGCCGTGAGGACGGCAGGGCCGCCTGTCAGGCTGTCTATGACAAAATCTGCCGCCGTGCCGAAAAGCTGGTTGCAACCGGCGAGCAGATTGAAAAGGAATACGGCATTCCCATCATCAATAAGCGCATCTCGGTCACACCCATCGCAATGGTCTGCGCAGCCAGCGCAAACACCAGTCCGGTGGAGTTTGCCAAAGCTCTTGACCGCGCTGCCCACACCACCGGCGTCAATTTCATCGGCGGCTACACAGCCCTGGTACACAAGGGTTTCGGCCCCGGTGACCGTCAGCTCATCGAAAGTATCCCCGAGGCACTCAGCTCCACCGAGCGCGTGTGCTCCTCGGTCAACATCGGCTCTACCAAAGCGGGAATCAATATGGATGCCGTGGCTATGATGGGTCGCATCATCCGCCGCTGCGCCGAACTCACAGCCGATCAGAGCGGCTTCGGTGCCGCAAAGTTGGTTGCCTTCTGCAACGCGCCTGAGGACAACCCCTTTATGGCGGGTGCCTTCCACGGCGCCGGTGAGCCTGACTGCGTCATCAATGTGGGCGTTTCCGGCCCCGGCGTGGTTCGTGCCGCTCTTAAGCGTGCAGGCGATTGCGACATCACTCAGGTGGCAGACACTGTCAAGCGCACCGCCTTCAAGATCACCCGTATGGGTCAGCTGGTGGCAATGGAAGCGTCAAAACGTCTTGACGTGCCCTATGGCATCATCGACCTTTCTCTGGCACCCACTCCCGCCGTGGGTGACTCGGTGGCTCATATCCTTGAGGAAATGGGACTTGAGTGCTGCGGAGCCGCAGGCACAACCGCCTGCCTTGCCCTGCTCAACGATGCCGTCAAAAAGGGCGGCGTAATGGCCAGCTCCCACGTTGGCGGTCTGAGCGGTGCGTTCATTCCCGTGTCCGAGGACGCAGGTATGATTGATGCTGTCAACTGCGGCTGCCTCACCCTTGAAAAGCTGGAAGCCATGACTGCCGTGTGCTCGGTGGGTCTGGATATGATCGCCGTCCCCGGTGATACTCCCGCGGAGATTCTCTCCGGTATCCTAGCCGACGAAGCCGCCATCGGCATGGTCAACAGCAAGACCACCGCTGTCCGTCTCATTCCAGCCATCGGTCACGATGTGGGCGACACACTGGAGTTCGGCGGCCTGTTCGGTTCGGCCCCCATCATGGAGGTCAACCGGTTCTCTCCCGCCCGCTTCATCGGACGCGGCGGACGTATTCCGGCTCCCATGCAGAGCCTGAAGAATTAACCTTACCTATGCATTTGTTCATATACATCTGATCCGATCGGAGGCAGCGCCATGCAGGACATGATAAAAAAGATCATCGAAATGGACAAGGAAGCCCGCCGGCTCAACGACGAGGCTCTGCAGCGCCGTGCGGATGCCGCTCAGGCAGCAGCCGCCAAACGCAGCGAAGTCTATGAAAATCACCTCATCATGGCACGCAACCGGGTGGAGACAATCCGCAAGGTGGAAATGCAGAGCGTTGGCGAGCAGCTCAAAGCCATAGATGACCGCGGCGCGGAGATTTCAGAGCGGCTGCGGCAGCAGACGGAGGCCAACCGGCAGCGCTGGGTGGATGAGATTGTTGCCGCTGTTACGGAGGGAGACGATCTGTAATGAATCTTTCCTCCAAGGCGTCAAACGTGCTGCTGGCGCGCTGCCGTGCCCGCTACGGTCAGAGGCTGACTGCGCAGGAAATCGATACGCTGCTGGGCAGCCGTACGGTCGCCGACTGTTCGGCCTGCCTGAGAAACACCCGCTATGCCCCTGCCCTTGCGTCGCTGGGGGAGAGCAGCATGTACCGCCGTCCGTCCGAGGCGGCGCTCAACGGATTTCTGCTGGATGAACTGTACACCCTGTGCCGCTGCGAGCAGTCGGTGGGCGACTGGTTCAGTGACTATATCGTCATGCAGGCGGAAATTCGGCTGATAACCTCCTTTGTGCAGAAGCTCTCCGCGGGAAGGCATGGCGAGATGATTCTCAATGTGCCCGAGTTCATTCTGCATCGGTCGGGCATCGATCCGGAGCTGCTGGGCAGTGCCCGGAGCTATGATGACTTCCTCGGCGCGGTCAAACGCTCACGATTTGCAAAGGTGCTCCGTGCGCTTCGTCCCCTGCCGGGCAACCGTCCCGACTGCGCTCTCATCGAACACTCGCTGTACGTGAAGTTTTTTGATGAGGTCATAGCCCTCGTCAACCGCCATTCCGGCAGCGCCAGAGACGAGTTGATGGATATCATCGGCACACGCATAGACATCAGCAATTTCCGGCACATCTACCGTCTGAAGAAATATTACGGAGCCGACATCGCCGCGGTGCGTTCCATGCTCATTCATCATGAGCACCGCATCAGCAACAGCGTAATGCGCTCCATGACCAACGCGGACAGTGCCGAAGAGGTGCTGCGCATATTCATCGAAAAGACGCCGTACGGCAGATATGTTGATGCCGGAAGGCTGAGCACCGGTGCAGGACTGGAAACGGAAACCCGGCTGCTTATCCACACACGTGCGCGCAAGCTGATGCGCTCGTCGGTCAATCCAGCGACAGTACTCCTTGCGTATATCACCCTTGCCGAGGCAGAGGTGCAGGATCTGACCACCATAATCGAGGGCGTGTTTTACGGTGTTTCCCGTGAGGAAATCATGGGGCTGATTACCATTGACAATCTGGCGGTGTGATTCCGCTGAATATTCAGGTACTATTACAACCGACTCTTATCGGGAGGAAAGGAACAGCCGGACACCCGGCGTTCCGAATGGTTTTACATGGCAGTAACAAGTATGAGGTTGGTGTCCGTCACCGGCCATCTGAGCAAGCTGGATGCTGTGCTGGATGTCTGCACCGAAAAGGAGAATTTCCAGTTCGAGCAGGCAATGAGCTTTTTCAGCGGCAAATCGGATTTTGCTCCCATCAACGACGAAAATCCATATTCCCGCCCCTTTGCGGCGTTGTCCTCCGTGCTGAGCGAAGCGGGTCTGACCCCGCTGGAACGCGGTCAGTTCGAGGAAAAAAATGCGCAGCTTCCGGATTCGTGGGAGCAGCTGGAGGAGTATATCAAAAACTTCTCGCAGCAGCTGAAACAGAGCGCCGGCAGGCGTCTGGAATCGGAAAAGGAAATAGCCCGCATGGAATCGGAGCTGGAGCAGCTCCACCACTTTGACGGGCTGGACATCCAGCTGCGTGAGATCTTTGAGTGCGAATTCATAAAGGTGCGCTTCGGACGGCTGCCACGCGCCAGCTACGAGCGGCTGAAGTATTACAGCGACAATCCCTACATAATGCTTCAGCCCTGTCAGAGCGACGACCATTACGTCTGGGGAGCCTACTTTGCTCCGCTGGAGAACGTAGCTGAGGTGGACCGCATCTTCCAGAGCCTGATGTGGGAGCGGCTGCATCTGCCAGATGCAGTGGGCACGCCATCCGAGGAATGTGCCGCCATGGAGCAGCGCATCGCCGCCCTCCGGGAGGAAGCTGCACAGGCTGACCGCGAAGCGTCCGCCGTCTGGGAGGAGCACAAATACGAGTGCAGCCTGCTCTACCGCCTGCTGGAGCGGCGCAGTGAAAGCTTTGAACTGCGGCGCAACGTGGCGCGGTACCAGCATGGTGACCAGTTCTTTCTTGCCGGATGGATCACCGCCGATGACGAAGCCGATATGCGCCGGCGCATGAGCGCTGTGGAGGGCATCGAGTGTGAAATAGAAAAGCCCGATGCTGCCGAGGGACATTCCCCTCCAGTACGGCTGCGCAACCGAGCCTTCGCCCGTCCCTTTGAATTCTACGTCAGCATGTACGGTCTGCCCGAATACGGCGAGACTGACCCCACCCCCTTTGTGGCGATCACCTACTTCCTGCTGTTCGGCATGATGTTTGCCGATGTGGGACAGGGTCTGGTGCTTTCTCTGGTGGGCTGGCTGTTCATGTGGAAGCTCAAGGGCATGGCGCTTGGCAGGATCATCGCCTGGTGCGGACTTTCCTCTGCCTTCTTCGGCGTGCTGCTGGGATCGGTGTTCGGCTTTGAACACTGGCTGGACGGATTCTGGCTGTGGGTGCAGAGCAAGACAGGCATCCCCCTCAACCACAATAAGCCCATTAACGTTGAGGACGCGTCGGTGGTCAATATGCTCATTTACGCTACCATAGGCATCGGCGCGGTGCTGGTGGTGTGCGCCATGATAACCAACATCTTCGCCCGTATCAGGCAGAAGCAATGGGGCGCGGCGCTGCTGACCCAGAACGGGCTTGCCGGATTGGTGTTCTATTGCTCGCTGATATTCATTGTGCTCAATATGCTTATCCTCAAGGGACCCTATCCCGGAGCATGGTTCACTATCCTGTGCATAGTTCTGCCGCTGATTCTCATCTACCTGCAGGAACCGCTGAGCGAACTGCTGGCGGGGGAGGAACACTGGCTGCCCGAGAGCATCGGTGATTTTCTGATGCAGAGCTTCTTTGAATTGTTTGAGGTGCTGCTGTCCTACCTTTCCAACACCCTGAGCTTCGTGCGTGTGGGCGCGTTCATTCTGGTACACTACGGCATGATGACCGTTGTGTTCACCATCGCCAACTTCAGTCCCGAGGGCAGCTTCGGCTACATCGCCGTGGTGGTCATCGGCAATATAATCATCATGGCGCTGGAGGGTCTGCTGGTAGGTATTCAGGCGCTGCGTCTGGAATTCTACGAGATGTTCAGCCGGTTCTATTCCGGCTCCGGTCGTCCTTTTGTACCTGCCGGAACGGAAACTGACAGCTAAACCGTATTATCGAAACAGAAAAATACAAATCGTATTGAATAATCGGAGGTAATCAACAATGACTGCTTTACTTTATCTCATTCCCGGAATCATTATCTTCCTGTCGGTCTATTTTGCCATGCGCTCTTTCCGCATGAGCGGCAGTGCTGTCAAGGCTGTGCGCGTCAATCTGGTGATCGTTGCCTGCCTGTTTATTGCCTGCATCGCCACCTCTTTTGCCGCCAGCGCCGTGAGCGAGGCTGATGTGCCTGTCACCACCGCGGTTGAGAGCGTCGAGGGCGAGCAGGAGGCTACTCCTTCCTATGATCCCTCCAAGGGTCTGGGTATGCTGGCAGCCGCAATGGTAACCGGCATCTCCGGCATCGGCGGCGGCATCGCTGTTGCGGCCGGCGCCCCCGCAGCCATCGGAGCTACCAGCGAGGATCCCAAGGCCTTCGGTAAGGCGCTGATCTTCGTCGCTCTGGGCGAATCCATCGCCCTGTACGGTCTGGTTATCTCCATCATGATCCTTGGTAAATACTGATGAAATTCTTCCTCATAAGCGACGACGGCGATGCTCTGACCGGTCTGAGACTGGCAGGCATTGAGGGTACGTTTGCGCCCGACGGGGAATCCACCGCCGCCGCCATCGAACGTGCCGTGGCAGACGAATCCATTGCCGTTGTGCTGATGACGGCAACAGCCTATCAGCGCGGCGGTCAACGGGTGGAGCAGCTCAAGCAGAGCGGCACCCGCCCCCTTATCGTTACCATACCCGACCGCACCGGCAAGGGCGGTTCGGGAGAGGCCATCGCCAGATACGTTCGTGAGGCGGTGGGCATCCGGATATAAATATCCGGTCATTTTCATACTTAGGAGTGCGCTATGCAGTCACAAGAGGAAAAACTGCGCCTTTTTATTGAGGCGATAAACAGCTATGCCGAAAGGCAGCGACTGACCATACTGCAGGACATGGAGCAGTACACCAGTGCTGAGCTGGACAAGGCGGAGACGGAAGCCATGCGCGAAGCCTACGTCCACATCAGCCGGGAGACCGCCGAGGTGCGCGCGTCCATCGTGCGTGAGCTTTCGGCCCGTGAACTGCAGGCGCGGCGCAGGCTCTTTGAGCAGCGCGCCGCCATCGAGGACGAGATCTTTGCCGAGGCGGAAAAGCGTCTGAAGAAGTATGCCGCAGGCGGGCAATACGACGATTATCTCACCCGTGCGGCTAAGACCGCTGCCGAAAAGGCAGAGGGGGAGAGGGTAGTTGTGCGCGTGCGTCCTGCCGACGAGGGCAAGGCAGCTCTGCTGAGCAGCCTTATCCCCGACTGCGAGGTGGAGACCGATCCGTCCATTGTGATCGGCGGATTTACAGCGGAGCTTACCCTCCGCGGCGCGATCATCGACATGACCCTTGATTCACGTCTGGCGGCACAGCGCGAGGTTTTCCGCCGCACCGCGGGACTGACAATAGAGGAATGACATCATGGAGCAGATTAACAAGTGCGAAAGAATATACGGCGTTAACGGTCCGGTAGTCACCATTAAGGGCAAAACAAGTCTTGCCATGATGGAAATGGTCTATGTGGGCGAGCAGCGTCTTGCCGGTGAAGTCATCGGCATGGACAGCGACGCCACCACCATACAGGTCTACGAGGAGACCACCGGTCTGCGTCCCGGCGATCCTGTCTATTCCAGCGGCAGCCGTATGTCGGTTGTGCTGGGACCGGGACTGCTGGACAACATCTTTGACGGCATTGAGCGTCCCCTCAAGGAGATTGAGGCAAAGAGCGGCGCCTTCATTGAACGGGGTGCCGATATGTTCCCGCTGGATGAGCAGCGCAAATGGAAGGTGAACCCCACCGTAAAGACGGGCGACCGGCTGCAGCCCGGTCAGATCTATGCCACCTGTCCTGAAACCTCCGCCATCGAACACCGCTGCCTTGTGCCGCCCGATGTGAGCGGCATTGTTGAGTGGGTTGCCTCAAAGGGTGAATACAAGGTCAACGCACCCGTTGTGCGCCTGAAAACCGACAGCGGCGAGACGGTAAAGCTGACCCTGTGTCAGCGCTGGCCCATCCGTCAGCCCCGTCCGGTGGCTCAGCGCAAGTACGCAAATATTCCGCTTATTACCGGCCAGAGAGTCATCGATACGCTTTTCCCCATTCCCAAGGGCGGTACAGCGGCCATCCCCGGCGGCTTCGGCACCGGCAAAACCATGACCCAGCATCAGCTGGCCAAGTGGTGCGATGCCGACATCATAGTCTACATCGGCTGCGGCGAGCGAGGCAACGAGATGTGTCAGGTTCTGGAGGAATTCTCCGGACTGATCGACCCCAGAAGCGGCAGACCCATGACTGACCGCACCATGCTCATTGCCAATACCTCCAATATGCCCGTGGCTGCCCGTGAGGCGTCCATCTACACCGGCATCACCATTGCCGAGTATTATCGCGACATGGGCTATCACGTCGCCATCATGGCCGACTCAACCTCCCGCTGGGCGGAAGCTCTGCGTGAGATCAGCGGACGTCTTGAGGAAATGCCCGCCGAGGAGGGATTCCCCGCGTATCTGCCCTCCCGTCTTTCGGAATTCTACGAGCGTGCCGGTCTGGTGGAAGCCCTGTCCGGCAACGAGGGCTCGGTGACCATTATCGGCGCCGTTTCGCCTCAGGGCTCAGACTTCTCCGAGCCGGTCACCCAGAACACCAAACGCTTCACACGCTGCTTCTGGGCGCTGGATAAATCCCTGGCCTATTCAAGACACTATCCTGCCATCAACTGGCTTAATTCCTACAGTGAATATGCCGGCGATCTTGAAAAGTGGTACAACGACAACGCCGGACCCGATTTCATGTCCCAGCGCGCGCAGCTGGCATCGCTGCTTCAGGAGGAAGCACGGCTCATGGAGATCGTCAAGCTCATCGGTGCCGATGTGCTGCCCGACGACCAGAAGCTGATAATCGAGACCGCCAGAGTAATCCGCGTGGGCTTCCTGCAGCAGAACGCCTTCCACAAGGACGACACCTACGTCCCCATGGAAAAGCAGCTGGGAATGCTCCGCGCCATACTCAATCTCCATCAGCGCGCCGCCGCGGTCATCGCCCGTGGAGTGCCGCTGTCACGCATTGTCGAAACAGGACTGTTCGACAAGCTTACACGAATGAAATACGATATACCGAACGATAAACTTACTTTGCTGGATGATTACATCAAGGAAACTGACAGCGTCCTGTCCGGTCTGACCGTTTGACGCTGAATCAAAGAAAGGGAACGATACAAATGAATATCAACGCAAACAACGAGCAGGAGCTCCGTATGGACAACGCTGTCTGCACGGAGGCGGAATTGTGCTTTTCCGAAGGGGAAACCGCGCACGATTGCGACGAAATGGTTATGAGCGTGGAGGACTGGGCTGCCGTTGCGGACTCTCCGGAAGGAGAAACTGCGGAACAGCAGGCATCGCAGACGTCCGAAGCGCAGGAGGATAGCGTGGAAGCGGAATCCGGAACGGAGCCGGAGATTGAACCCGGAAACGAGTCCGGTGACGAGTCGTCCGCCGATCCGGATACCTGCGGCAGCGGCGCTCCGGAAGACGATGAAGAGCCTGCAGTACGGAGCGCCGGGCAAGAACAGTCCGCAGGGACACCGCAGACACCCCGTGAGGAGAAAAGAAAGACTGAACAGTCTCAGAATGAGGACTATTTCAGCCCTATCGAACGAATTTTTGCCAGCCGTCCTCCCAGAGAGGATCCGGAACCGGAGCGCTATGTGTTCTCCGGCAGCAGAGATGACGCCACGGTCAGCATCAGAGGAAACGAAAAGCTTCTCAGATGGCTGATTGACGGAATGGCTGACGGCAGCGTGGATGTTACGCAGAGAACGCAGCAGAAGAAAGAAAGCACCGAGGCTTCTTCCTCCCGCGCGAAAAAAAAGGAGAACAAGCGCGGCAAGGTGTTTTCCACCTTCCTGTGCCTGCTGCTGAGCCTGCTGGTGATGGGCGGCATAGCCTATTACGTTCTGTGTGCCCACTCCCTGCGCGCCATCGTCTCCATCCATGAGGTGGAGGTCAACGCCAACGTGTACAGTATGACCTACTCCGGCAGCTACGGCCTTGGCGACCTCATCGCACAGGGCGGTGTCTCCACCGACCGCGAGCTGATGGACTTTCTCAGCAGAAAGTTTTCCTTTGGACTGGTGGATATGCCAGACATCGTCAGCGGTCCCGCAGGCGGCAGCGACGGTGTGCTTTCCGTGCTCAATTCCGACTGCGATAACAGCCGCGCGCTGACCGGGCGCAGTCACAGCTGCCAGAGCCAGACCATGACCATGATAGTGTCTACCCGCCGGAGCGACGGCAGAGAAACGGTCACCACTGTGGACATCGGTCGCCTTGGCTATACCCCGTATAACCGACCGGGTCTGTTCAACGGCTATGCCGCACTGGCGGCTGTCTATCTGCCGCTGGACGGCATGAACGATCACGGTCTGTGCGTGACGGCGGTGGAGCTGCCCGGCGATCCCAAGCCGGTCATGGACACCGGGCGTCCCGATCTCACCGTTACCGCAGCGGTCAGAACGCTGCTGGACTACACCGCCACAGTGGAGGATGCGGTGGGGATGCTGGGCAAATTTGACATCTATCCCTCCTTTGGTTGTGACCATCATCTGCTCATCAGCGACCGCGAGGGCAACGCCGCAGCCATAGAGTGGCATGACGGACAGATGTACCGTGTAAACATCCCCTACATATCCAACGAGCGCGTATACAGCCCCGACGGTTTTTCCGGTGCTGCGGGCTTTGATACGGAGACCGGCAGAATAATGACGCTGCTTGCCGGCAGCTACTCCAAATATGACGGACACATGACCACAGAGCAGATGCTTGGCGTCATCGGTCGCGCCGCCACCCGCGCCGGCGGCTGGGGAGTGGTCTACGATCCCTATACCGACACCGCATACTTCCGGTTTGAGGGCGAAACGGAGAAACAGGTAACCGTCTCCATGAGTCCGGCATAAGAACCGCATATATAACCTCACAGGAAACGAGGCAAACGAGCATGATCTACGATTATAAAGGCGTAAAGGAAATAAACGGCTCTCTTATCGTGCTGGATAACGTGGAGGCTCCCTCCTACGAGGAGGTTGTCGAGATACGTCTGGAGGGCGGAGCAGTCCGCCATGGACGCATCGTCGCCATCGAGGGCAGCCGCGCCGTGATACAGGTCTTTGAGGGCACTTCCGGCATCTCCCTTGTCAACACCCGCACCCGTCTGCTGGGCAAGCCGCTGGAGCTGCCTCTGTCCGGCGAACTGCTGGGGCGTGTGTTCAGCGGCTCCGGCAAGCCCATCGACGGACTTGGCGGCGTTTACGCCGAAACCTTCGCCAACATAAACGGCACACCCATCAATCCCGTGTCCCGTATCTATCCCCGCAACTACATCTGTACAGGCGTGTCCTCCATCGACACCCTCATGACTCTTATCCGCGGGCAGAAACTGCCCATCTTCAGCGGCTCGGGCATGAAGCACAACGAGCTTGCGGTGCAGATTGTCAATCAGGCGCAGATATCCGGCGATGACGCGGACAATTTCGCCGTGGTGTTTGCCGCCATGGGTGTCAAGCAGGACGTTGCCGATTACTTCCGGCGTTCCTTTGAGCAGTCGGGTGTGCTTTCCCGCGTGGTAATGTTCCTTAACCTTGCCAACGACCCCATCATCGAACGTATCCTTACCCCGCGCTGTGCTCTCACCGCGGCGGAGTATCTTGCGTTTGAGAGGAATATGCACATTCTGGTAATCATGACTGACATGACCTCTTATGCCGAAGCCTGCCGTGAATTTTCGTCTTCCAAGGGCGAAATTCCTGCGCGAAAAGGCTATCCCGGCTACCTCTATTCCGATTTTGCGTCTCTGTATGAGCGTGCAGGAATGGTCAAGGGCAGCACCGGTTCGGTCACCCAGATTCCCATTCTCACCATGCCCAACGACGACATCACACACCCCGTGCCCGACCTTTCGGGCTACATTACCGAGGGTCAGATTGTTCTCGACCGAGGTCTTGACAGCGCGGGAATATATCCGCCGGTGTCCGTGCTGCCGTCCCTTTCCCGTCTGATGAAGGACGGAATAGGCGAGGGATATACCCGTGCCGACCACGCTTCTCTTTCCAATCAGCTCTTTGCCAGCTACGCCAAGGTGCAGGACGCACGATCTCTTGCCTCGGTTATCGGCGAGGAGGAACTGTCGGAGGGAGACAAACGTCTGCTTGGTTTCGGACGTGCCTTTGAGCAGCAGTTTATCTGTCAGGGACAGACCGAAGCGCGCACCATCGAACAGAGCCTCAACCTCGGCTGGAAGCTGCTGTCTGCCCTGCCAAGGGAAGAACTGGACCGCGTGGACAGCGAAACACTCGACAGATTCTATCGTCCGGAAAATTAACAGTCAGATCATTCGGGAGCAGGAGGTGAACAGCCATGGCCCCGGTGCCAACCAAAGGCAATCTCATAGCCACGAAAAAATCTCTGGATCTTGCCAGAGTGGGCTATGAGCTGCTGGACCGCAAGCGCAATATCCTCATTCGTGAGATGATGAACTACATCGATGCTGCAGCCGAACTGCAGGGAAAGGTGGACAGCACCTACGCCGCTGCATATGCTGCTCTCATGCGTGCCAACACCACCATGGGCAACTGTGCCGATGTAGCGTCCACAATGCAGCTGGATAACAGCCTGTCCATCAGCTTCCGTTCGGTAATGGGTGTGGAGCTGCCTACAGTCACCATGCAGGATGGCGCGGTCAGCCGCATACCTTACGGTCTTTCCTCGACCTGCTCCATGCTGGACGAAGCCTACCTGCTCTTCATGGAGGTAAAACGGCTGACAGCACGGCTGGCCGAGGTGGAAAACTGCGTTTACCGGCTGGCTGATGCAATCAAAAAGACCCAGAAGCGGGCAAATGCCCTGAAGAATATCCTCATTCCGAAATTTGAGGAGGAGTCGCGGTTCATCACCGACGCGCTGGATGAAAAGGAACGCGAGGAATTTGCCCGGCTCAAGGTTATCAAAAACATGAGCGAGAACAGGTAAAGTTTTCGCACTTTGTCATATGATTTCATAAAATTTCATGAAAACGCGCATAAAAAACAGGCAGATGCTCAAGGGTATCTGCCTGTTGGCTTTTGTGTTCATTGCAGCATAGGATCGAGATATTTCGCGGGATATCCCTTGGCTCGCCCAAGGTTGTAATAGTAGCTGCTCTTTTCCATGTTGCCCAGCCGGAACCATGAAAAGCAGAGTACCTTTATGGGCTGCGCCTGACATTCGTTGAGTTCCAGCGATTGTTCCGCCAGCTCGATGGCTTCCCTTTCCCGCCCCGCGCGCATGAGAGCGTAGGCGGTGTTGCTCAGGGCAAAAGGATCCATGTTGTTGAGTTCGATGGCTTTCATGCCATAGCTTACGGCTTCGTCGTATCGCCCCAGACGGGTGAGACTGGAGCTGAGATTGGACAGCAGCCGGGACTGATCGGGAATGTATGCGAGAGAATTGCGGTAAAAGCTGACCGCTTCCTCGTGATTGTTAAGCCGGGAACAGTTCAGCGCCATGAAAGCGTAGACCGCCGCGAAATCATCGTCGCGGGCGCAGTGCGGTTCAAGCTTTCTGAGTAATTCAAGCGACTGCGCGTTTTTTCCCTGAGCGTACAGCCGCGCCGCGTCGAGGAGCCGGCGGTGCTGACAGCGCTGTCCGCTTCCGGTGAAAGCTCCGCCAAGCAGTCTGCCGTACAGCAGCTGAACGGTTTCCGGCAGCATACGGTCGCGCACAATAGCGAAAATGAACATACCAACCAGAGCCATCGCCAGCAGCACTGCGGCTCCCATCGGCAGGAACGGCTGCGTGTCCGCACTGATAATCATGCCGGCAAGACACACCAGCAGCAACAGCTCAAAGAGCAAACAGATTACGATACCGGTGACCTGCAGTTCGGAAAGTTTTTTCTTTTTCATTTATGCGTTGGTGGTCTCTGCGGTTTCTGCTGTCCGGGCAGACTGAGCCTCCTGCTGCTCCTTGTCGAAATCCGCGCGCGCGTCGAGGAGCATCTTCTGGTTGCCGCCCAGCAGTCCGACCATGCGGAAATATTCATCACTCTTTTCCTTGTTGCCCAGCCGGTAATATGCTGCGCTGAGCATTTCTGCGGGGCTGTAGAATCTGGGCATGAGCCGGAGACTCTGCAGACAGTATTCAACGCACTTTTCATAGTCACCAAGCTTGTAGAATGCGGTGCCCAGATTGTGATATGCCAGCGCGTACTTGTCATCGTATTTTATGGCGTTTTTGTAGCACTCAATGGCTTGCCGGGTCCGTCCTTCCTTGGCGTGGGAGAGCCCCAGTCGGTCCCATGCCATAGCGAATGTTTCGTCGTGGGAAAGGGCATCATTGTAGTAGCATCTGGCTTCGGGATAGTTTCCAAGTCCGCGATAGGCATCACCGAGGAGCAGCTGCACAGTAGCGTAGTCGGCGTCGGTTTTGCAGCGATCTTCCAGATACTCAAGGATATCGGCAGCCTTGCGGTATTTGTCTTTCATATCCATCAGGTAAGCTGCGTCGATCAGCTTGTAGCGCAGGCGCTTCTGACCTCTGCCGGAAAAAACGTTGATGACCCGCTGACCGTAAACGCCTTCGACGGTGCGGCAGCGCCGTAGTCTGTGGCAGGACAGAACAATCGGAACACACAGAACCAATGCCGCGCCGAGCGCGCCGTAACACACCGCAGGATACCCTGCCTTGTGAGCACCGATGGCGAGCAGGGCCATGGCGGGAAGAATCATTCGCAAAAAAGAATACCGCGATTGATTGTACAGAGGCTTGTTCATTCGGATCATCCTTTCGGAAACGAGTATTGAATGCATATTGTCATTATATCACAGTGCAGGCGTATCAGCAATCACAAAAAACAACAAGGCGCCGCACGGGACAGACCCGGCAGCGCCCGGTTAAAACGCCGGTCTCACGGGACTGACCTTACGGACAGCCGCCGACGCTCCACAAACCGTTTTGACAGCACACCATTGATGGATGTCATAATTTTGTAATAATTATATGTCAGGCAGACGCGGAAATAAAGACCATTGGAATAAATAGCTGCCGAATGTAAAAACACGAACAGCCGCGGCATAGGGGAGTTGTCGGCAATCCATACCGTTTCGGTATTGCACAGATTCCCGTTTTGTGGTAATATATCAACAGTTTTTGGAAAGGGGTGATAAAAATGCGACTTGCCGTGTGCGATGACGATGCGGGCATCCTTGCGGGTCTTGGCAGAATGATTTCCGGAATGCCGTGCGCCGGAGAGCTTGAACTGAGTCTGTTTTCCGATGCGGACGGGCTGCTTGCCGCCTGCCGGAAAAATCAGTTCGACATGATATTCATGGACATCATGCTGGGCACGGAAAACGGTATAGAAGCCGCAAAGAAGGTCGCGGAGATTCTCCAGGATGTCAGGATTGTATTTGTCACCGCTCATGTTTTGGATTTCGCGGAGCATATTTTTGACGGAATCCGCCCCTACGGATACATCGGCAAGCCCTTTGATGAGTCGAGGGTGAGGCTCTTTGTCGACCGCGCCATGCGGGAGCTGGGAGCGAACGAACGTGTGCTGAGTGTCAGCCGCAGGGGAATGGAACACCGCCTGCTGCTGTCCGGAGTGCGTTACATCGAATCCAGCGGACGGCAGGCGTTTATTCACTACGCCGACGAGATTCTGGGCATATACGAACGTCTGGATGTCCTGTCCGGACAGCTTGACGACCGCTTTGTTCGCTGCCACCAGAGCTATATTGTCAATCTGGACTATGTAACTGCCATGCAGACCGACGCGTTTACGGTGGAAGACCGGAACGGCGGGGGAGAACCCTGCAGCGCGCACGTCCGCATCAGCCGCAGCTACATACAGGAAGCACGGAGGAAGTATTTTGAATATAAGGGCAGGGCGATGATATGATCTTCGGAATGACTATTGTTGATATGCTCGGAAACATATCGGTCTTTCTGGTTTTTGCATGGTTCTGTTCTGCGGTGCTGGAAAACAGATTTCCGATATCTTCCACCGCGTTTGGCATTGTGGTCTACGGCATTGTTCTGCCGGTTATAGCCATTCAGCCGGCTGTGATGGAGGCGGTTCACCCGGCAATCCGGTACTCGATAACGATGCTGCTGTTTTTTGGATATACCTGTTTTGTGTTCAAGGGCAGCTTCAAGGAAAAAATCCTTGCCTATGTTATCGGGTATTCGGTAATCAACGCGTCGCAGATGCTTGTTTCAGCGCTGCTGAATATTATGAACATAAACATCCGGAACAATCTCGAATGGCTGCTGGCCGGTTCCTGCGCCATGACATACTGCGTGCTTTATGTTATCGCTAAGATCTGGAATTCCATCACGCTGGTTATTTCTCATACACGCTTTTTTACGTTCTTTCTGCTGCCCGTATGCCAGTTTGCCCTTATTTTCATTACCGTGTACGTAATGGGCAAAAGCGGCAGCTACAATATGCTTATCGAACAGGGTGATTTCCGGTGGGTGCCCATAGGCATCGGTGCGATTTTCCTCCTTTCCCTTGTAGCCGACGGTATGGTGCTGGACGGGGTTGTGAAAATGGCGCGCACCATCGAGGAACAGGAGCGCCTCAAGACGGTTGAACTGGAAAACAAGCTGACGTACGACTACGTCAAGAATATGGAAAACGACATCGTTGAGATGCGCAAATACCGCCACGATTTCCTCAATATGCTCACCACGGTGCAGCTGACTATCGAAAGCGGTGGGGAGGGGAGCTATGAGGAAGCCCTCAGTATGGTGCGTCAGATGACCAACGAGATCAGAGGCGTTACGGGCAAGCGGTACTGCGAGTGCAACATTGTCAACTGTATTCTTGCCAATGCTGAACGCAATCTTTCCGAACAGGGGATCCGCTGCGAGCTGCGCGCCGAAATACCGGAAACACTTGAGGTGAGCGAACTCGATCTTTGCCGGGTAATGACCAATATTTATGACAACGCCCGGGAATCCTGCCTTCGTATGCCCGAAGGAGAGGAAAGATGGGTGCGTTCCAATCTCAGAGTGTGCGACGGATACCTGTACATAACCGTACATAATTCGTGCGCAGAAAACGAAATGCCTGAAGGCACCACGAAAAAAGACAAAAAGAATCACGGACTGGGATTAAAAATCATACGCGAAATCGCGAACAAACACGGAGGCGAGCTGATTATCACAAGAGGCCCCGGTTCGCTGGAGAGTACTGTTACCCTCCGCTGGGGCAAATAGACGTTGCGCACTGCAAATAATGGGCACAAATATACGGGCGGCAGGCAGTTTCTGAGCGGTCTGCCGCCCTTCTTTTCTCTTGACAGGAGCGCACAAATAGTTCATAATATATACTGGAATTATTGTAATAAATATATGATACGCAGCGGGTCACGGTGACCTAAGCGTTACGCGGAGGTCAGCCATGCAGTCGGGCTTTTTTGCCATGCTTTCCCGAATGAAATATATTTCCCGATGGGCGCTTATGCGCAATACGGAGCGGGAAAACCTCTCCGAACATTCGCTGGAAACGGCGGTTATCGCCCACGCCCTTGCCGTGCTGGGCAATACCCGCTTCGGACGGCAGGTCAATCCCGAACGTGTGGCGCTTCTGGCGGTCTATCACGATGTGCCGGAGATTCTCACCGGAGATATGCCCACACCGGTCAAATATTTCAACCCTCAGATACGGGAAGCGTACGGAGAGGTTGAGCGTACCGCGGGAGAGCGTATGCTGTCCATGCTGCCGGAGGATATCCGCGAAAGCTACCGTTCTCTGCTCGTTCAGGAGGAAGGGACGATCGAAGCCCGTCTGGTCAAGGCGGCTGATAAGCTTTCCGCGCTGATAAAGTGCATCGAGGAACGCAAGGCGGGCAACATGGAATTTGTCTGCGCCCAGCGGGCAACCGAGCAGTCACTGCGGGAGATGGGACTGCCTGAGGCGGACGCGTTCCTTGAGGAATTCATTCCCGCATACGCACTCACTCTGGACGAACAGGGTGAAATGTGACCACATAGTTAATTCAGGAAACAGTTCACAGACACGCTGCCGGCGGGAGAATTATCATACATTCCGCCCGGTCCGGCGTGACACCGCGGTTAATACATTTTCCACCGAACACACAGGAGGATAATTCCATGAAGCTTATATTCGCTATCGTGAACAATGACGACAGCAGCAGTGTTGCCACAAGCCTGACTGCCGCTGGATTTTCGGTTACCAAGCTGGCTACCACCGGCGGTTTCCTCAAGGCGGGAAACACCACATTCATCGTAGGTACCGAGGACGAAAAGGTCGACGAGGTGCTGGAAGTTATCAAGGCTCACTCCCGCAAGCGCACTCAGGTTATGCCCGTGACCCAGAGCTTCACCCCGGGGCTGTTTTCCAGCGTGCCCGTGGAGGTCAAAGTTGGCGGCGCGACCGTATTTGTGCTCAACGTGGAGCGATTTGAAAAATGTTAGAGAGCTTTCTGCCGGAGCTTGCTCTGCCGGAAAACTCACAGCTGCTCGGTCAGCTTGAAAGCATGATTTCCGGGCGGCGGCTGCCCCATGCCGTTATCATTGAGGGCTCTGACGGAGAACTCAACGGCCGTCTTGCGCGGCTGTGCGCCCGGGCGTTTCTGTGTTCCTGCCGGCAGCCGCTTGAAGGGGAGTGCCGTGTGTGCCGCCTTGTGGCAGCCTACGGCGCCCATGCCGACATCGTCGAAGTGGAGGGGACCGGGAAGACCGGAGCCATATCTGTGGACACCGTCCGCGATCTCCATGAGTATGCGCACAGAATCCCTGCCGATTCCGACGGTCAGGTCTATCTGCTGGAGGGCTGCGACAATATGCAGTCCCACGCACAGAACGCATTTCTCAAACTCTTTGAGGAGCCACCCGCGCGCGTCATGTTCATCATGACCTGCCGCTCGGCTATGAACCTGCTGGAAACCATACGCTCGCGAGCATGCCTGCTGAGAGCGTCGTGGCCGGGAGCCGCTCCCGATGACGAAACGGTAAAAGCCGTGGAAGCGGCAGGGCGATTTGCGGTGGCAATTGTGTCGGGGAGCGAAGCCGATGCGCTCATGTTCACCGGAGCGTTTTCCCGTCCGTCGGCGAAGAACCCTCAGGTGCGCAAGGAACTGGCGGCACTGCTGTCTGCCCTGCGCGGGGTGCTGCGCGACGCGCTGGTCATCGGTGCCGGTGCGCCGTCGGATCTGGAAAACGGACCTGCAGCGGTAATCGCCGGAACACTGCCGCCCGAGAGAGTGGCGGCTATGCTGGACGAACTGCCCGCCCTTGAGCAGGCATTGCGTTCCAACGCGCCCATCCCGCTGTTTACCACGGCAATGTGCGTGCGTCTGCGCCGCGCCGCCGGACGGTAAGCAGCTTTTGCCTGTCCGCCCTTGCGGAACGGGCATATATACCGCCTCTGTGCGGAAAAATAAGTGTACCGTGGTTCCGGCTCCCGACCGGAGACGGAGCAATTGGAGGAATAAATCAGAATGGCAGATATTATCGGCGTAAAATTCAAGCCGGGAGGAAAGCTTTATTATTTCCAGCCTAACGATGAAGAACTGCTGCAGGGCACGCAGGTCATCGTGGAAACCGCACGGGGAATGGAGTGCGGTGAGGTGGTTATGGAGCGCCGCTCCATTCCCGACGATCAGATAACCCACGAACTCAAGAGCGTTGTTCGCGCCGCCACCGCGGAAGATCTCAGGCGTGTGGAAGACAATCGCAGACGAGAACAGGAAGCCTTTACGGTGTGCGAAGAAAAAATCGCTGCCCACAAGCTGGATATGAAGCTGGTCAGCGTGGAATATGCCTTTGACGGCAGCAAGATCGTGTTCAACTTCACCGCCGACGGACGCGTTGACTTCCGCGAGCTGGTTAAGGATCTGGCTTCCGTGTTCCGCACCCGCATCGAACTGCGTCAGATCGGTGTGCGCGACGAGGCAAAAATGCTGGGTGGTCTTGGAATCTGCGGCAGACCCTTCTGCTGCACCACTTTCCTGGGCGATTTCGCGCCCGTTTCAATCAAGATGGCAAAGGAACAGAATCTCTCCCTCAATCCGGTGAAAATCTCCGGCACCTGCGGCAGACTCATGTGCTGTCTAAAGTATGAGGAAGAAGCATATATCGACCTGCTCAAGCGCACCCCGCGTGTGGGCTGCGGCGTGAGCACTCCGGAGGGCAACGGCACCATCATCGAGGTCAATCTGCTTACCGGAAAGCTGCGTGTGCGCATGGAGGATACCCCCGAGGGTGCCCCGAAAACCTTTGATAAGCGTCAGGTAAAGGTTATCAGTGGCAAGCAGCCTGAGATCATCGACGACGAACCCTATGAGGAGCCGGAAAAGACTCTGCCGGAGAATGCCGATTTCTTCGACATCGCCGATGCGGAGCTTGCCGGACAGGAAGAAAAGCCTCGCCGTGAGAGCAACAACCGCGGACGCGGACGTCAGGGCAGGGGCAGAGGCGGTCAGAACCGCTCCGGCAATCAGAGCGGTCAGCAGAAAAAGCCTGCTGAGGGCACTCAGAATGAGCGTCAGCCTGCGGATAGCGCGCAGGGCGGCCAGAACCGTCAGGGCGGCAGCAATCAGAACCGCGGCCGCGGTGGTCAGAACCGTCAGGGTGGTCAGAACAAATCCGGTCAGGGCAGCCAGAACCGCCAGAACAACGGTCAGAACAAGCCAAATGGCGGCAAAAACGACGGTCAGGGCGGACAGAACAATCAGAACCGCAAGAACAATAACCCGCAGGGAGGAAACAAACCTGCAGGCGGCGGAAACAACGGGGGAGGCAATGCCAGAACCAACAACGGCGGCGGACAGAACGGTCAGCGTCAGGGCGGCAATAACCGCAATCGCAACCGCAGCCGCGGCGGACAGAACCGCTCCGGCAACGGAGGCGGAGCACCCAAACCGCCTGCACCCGCCGGCGAATAATCCGCGAATTATAAAAATATTCCGTCCGGGGCTTTTCCGCTCCGGACGAACCTGACAGAAAGGGAAAATATATGGAAACTCGCGCAATGAAAAAGCTGGGCATTGATATGCCGCTGCTGGGCATGGGGCTCATGCGCCTGCCCATGAAGGACGGAGAGATCGATCAGGAGCACGGCATCCGGATGGTTGATGCCATGTACAATGCCGGAGTGCGCTATTTCGATACCGCTTATGTCTACGGTGACGGTCAGTCGGAACGCTTTGCGAAGGCCGCGCTTACCGACCGCTATCCACGTGAGGAGTTCTGCATTGCCACCAAGCTGCCGCTGGGTGACGATCAGCTTGCCCGCAAGGAGGAGATCTTTGAGGAATCCTGCCGTCGCCTGGGCGTAGACTATGTGGATTTCTATCTGCTGCATGCAATGGGCGCAAAGCGATGGGAGAGGGTCAAGGAATACGGTGCCGATGTCTATCAGCGCAAGCTCAAGGCAGAGGGAAAAGTCCGCTACATAGGCTTCTCTTTCCATGATTCTGCCGATGCACTGCGTGCGATACTTGCCGACCAGCCCGACTGGGATTTTGTGCAGATCCAGCTCAACTACCTTGACTGGTACCGCGACGATGCCGACGAGCTGTACAGCATTCTCAGCGAGTACGGTATTCCTGTTATCGTAATGGAGCCGGTTCGCGGCAGCCATCTTATCGAGCTCGGTGACGATGTTCGCAAGGTGTTTACCGATGTCAATCCCGACGACACCAATGCCCGCTGGGCTATGCGCTGGGTTGCCTCTCTGCCCAACGTCAACGTCATTCTCAGCGGTGTTTCCAACATCGAACAGGCCGAGGAGAACGCCGGAATGTTCAGTCCCCTCGTTCCGCTCAACGACGCTGAGCAGGAGGCGGTAAAAAAAGTGGTGGACATCATCGTCAGCCGTCCACATGTTCCCTGCACCGGCTGCAATTACTGCAAGGACTGCCCCATGGGAATTTCCATTCCCAGCATCTTCCGTGCAGCCAATCTTCACACTCAGCTGGATCAGAAAGACTGGTGGCTGGGTGTTTACTTCAACGAGGAGAATGCCGACCGTCAGGCGACCGCCTGCATTAACTGTCAGGCATGCGTGGAGCAGTGTCCGCAGCATATCGACGTCCCTGCACGGCTGGCAGAGTGCCACGAGCTGCTGTGCAGCCTCAGAGATAAGTAAGAAGAATATATGCAATATACAGCCCGGTCATCGCAGTGTTTTGCGGTGGCCGGGTTTCTTGTTACCGGAAAAAATGACCTGATTTATTGCCGGGAATTTGATGTAAATTTATTTCACATTTCCTGCGTTTTGCCGAAAATAATAGTATTATGTCAGTGAAAAGCGCCGTGCAAAGGGAACGAAGGCGCACCGGTAAGGAGAAAAAAGATGTTAAAGGATAAACTGAGAGAATACCGGACGAACTGTGGTTTTTCGCAGCAGCAGGTAGCGGAAATGCTCAATATGCACCGTTCAACATATTCCTATTATGAGACGGGCAAGACCGAACCATCCCTTGATAATCTGCGCATGCTTTCAAAGATGTTCGCCGTTTCTATGGACGAATTGCTGGAGCTGAACATTCCGGGATCTGCATCCGGTCTGGGCGTGAGCGACAGAGGGTATGACGATGGTTTTGTCTATCTGAGAGAGGACAGCGTTGAACGTGTGAGCGATCTTACCCGTGACGAAAAGACGCTGATTCTTCGTTTTCGTCTGATGACCGAAAAACAGCGCAGAGAACTTCTGCAGGTGATGAAGAACCCCGGCGGTGAAAACGACCCGACCGGACAGAAATAAGTACAGGAAAGGCTCCTGCAGGCGTGTGATTTCCGCGGCAGGAGCTTTGCTGATTTATACAGGAGTGTTTCCGTTACGGTGACTCTGCTGCCATCGAGGCCAAAAAGTTCTTGACAAATTCCGCGGTCAGGGTAAAATAATATTCTGTACGCGTGTGTTCGCGTTCAATCAAGAGCCGTCAATATTCGGCAGAAAGGTGATTTATGTTGTCTACAGCAGCATTCATTATAGGAATGATAATTCTCGGACTGTGCATCGTTGTTGCCGCGCTGGTTCTCTCCGGAGCCATCAACGGTGCAGCTTCCGCCCTCAAGGAGAGCACTCCCCAGTCCATGCAGCAGCCCACCCTTACTTTCCTGACAGAGTATGATGCCGCAGACTATCTTGGCATCTCCCTCAACGAGCTTGATTACATACGCTCCGAGGGTCTGCTGGAAGGAGCTTTTATTGCGGTAACTTCCCTTGAGCAGACTGGAGAGGAAAACTACGTTGACTATGAGGACGGCGTCGAGGTCAGCAAGACCAGACCGGTCATGTCCAATGTCACACGCTTCCTCTTCAACCGTCAGCTCCTTGACGAGAAGATGATGGAAGCCATCCGCGACGGCAAGCATATCAATCCCTTCCGCTCCAAGGCGCAGGATAAGAAGCAGGGCGGCAAAAAGAATAAATCCGGCAGCGAAGGCAAAAAGAACAAGCCTGCAGTTGTTGATCTCTTTGCAGAAGATACCCGTGAAGAGAAAAATGATAACGATAAGGGCGCACCCGCTGAAAACAAAGAGGTGGAAGCTGCTGCGGAAAAAGCAGAAAAGCCCGAAAAGCTCAGCATCGAGTATGTGGAGCAGGACAGCGATTCAGACGCAGAGAAGCCTGCCGAAACTCCGGAAAAGAAGCCCGCTGCAGCCGGTCCCCAGATGCCCATGGGCCCCATCGGTGACGATGAAGATGAAGACGATGTGATCGACATCATGGAGCGAATCAACAAGGCAAAGAATCAGAACGAACGTCCCAATGCCAACCGCCCCAACGGCAACCGTCCCAACGGAGGCGGCAGACCTAACGGCAATCGTTCCAACGGAAACCGTCCCAATGGCGGCCGTCCTAACGGAAACCGTCCCAACGGCGGTCACAACTGATAATCAAAAAAGCGCGTCCCGTCTGGGGCGCGCTTTTTTGCTGCGCTTGTAAGGGATTACAAATTCTGACAAAAATATTTTCAAAAAAGAAAAGTTCACAAAATAGTAAAGAAATAAGAATGGGTATATGCTAAACTATATATAAAGTTACAGTGCGAAGAATCGCGTGTTTATCCCGCGCAGCAACCGCGTTATTTGCTGTTTCCGCGCGGCAGCACCAAGGAGGCCGTTATGCTCAACAGGAACATTCCCGTCTATGAGGGAAATCTGCCCTATATGTATGCCTGTTACAGTCCGGAGGATGAGATGCTCGTTCTGCCGATACTGACGCGTATGTATAATGAGGGGTTCCGTTTCTGGTCTGCCTGCCTTGTGGATAAGCTTTCCGATTTCATCGCCGTGCGTCATGTCAGCACCAGCGCCTGCGTGGTGATGTTTATGTCCCACAACATGATCGAACGCATCAACGCCGGCATACCCGAGGTGCTTGCAGCATGCAGAAGTTCACTGCTGCGTGCAGTGGTGCTTCTGGATGATGCCCGCCCTGATAATCGCATATTCCCTCTGACCGTGCCCGAGCGGATGGAGTATCAGCGCAGCAACGACGCCGCTTTCTGGCTCAATGCCTACAGCGCCGACTATCTTGAGCGGTGCCGCGGTCCCTGGCCGGAAATAAAACTTTCGATGCAGGAGCCGACGTACGAGGATGTTCAGGCTGAGGCTATCGTCGCGGAGTATATCTCGCTGGAGAATATCATTTCCCGCGGCAGCTCAAAACCGGAGGGAACAGCTGTCGTTCAGCCATATCCCAACAACCGCGGGTACATTCAGCCCAAGCCTGATGAGTTCACCTATGAGCCGCTAGGCAAGGTGGAAGCCGCCCGAACCGAACACGACCGTGATTACGACGACGCCCTGGCGCTGCTCAATCAGTGCGCAGACCGTCAGATTGATATCATCATCAACCACACCCGCCCGGGTGAAAATTCCGTGGCTTCCATGCCGTCGCTTTCTCCCATCAGGCCCATGCCGGACAAGCAGGCAGAACTGGACGCTATCCGCGATGAACTTATCCGCTCGGCACAGCCGGTCGAACGTCCGGAGCGCCGTATAGACCCCGAGGTTCGCACCAAGGCGGATATGATCGTGGAGCCAGAGGAGAAACCGGAAGCACCGGCGGAGGAAACCGCTAATCCGGAGGTCAAGGAGCCCATCCCGTATATTCCTGAACCGGAACTTACCGTAAAGAGTATCGCCGACAGTATCCGCCAGCTTACCATGAGCGACGGTGACGGAGCGGCACAGCCTGTGGCAGAGCAGTCTCAGGAGATTCAGGAAGAAGATCAGCACGAGGAAGCGGTTGCTGCCGCAGAACCGCAGGCGGATTCGATCGAAGCACAGAGCGAGTCCGTAGATATTGCAGCCGTCGTTGAAGACAGGAGTGGGTCGATGGCGGAAAAAAACGGTACAAAAGCATCTGCGCCAGCGAAAACTACCGTTCAGGTGGTTGTACGCAAGCCCCAGCCCGCCGTGCGCGTTACTCCGGTGAAAAAGAGAGTTATAACTGAACCGGCGCATACTCCCGCTCCTTCTCGTTCAGGAGTGTCTCGTCCGAAGCTCAGCCGTTCTCCGTTCAGCGGACATCTCAGAGCGGCAGAAAGCGATCCTATTGCTTTTGAACAGTATGTTCGCAGCATCGCGCTTTCTGCAATCAATACTGCAGACAAGCAAACCGAAGAAACCGCACCGGTTTCCCATCGCCGCTTCGGACGAGTGAACCGTACAGCTGAAACAGTCCATGCGCAGGATAATGTAGTCTCTGTTGCAGTGAATGTGGTCACTCCCAGAGCAGAGGAACAGGTCATGCCGCAGCCGGCAGTGAGTGAGCCTGCGTCCGATGCTCAGAATACGGAAGCTGCTCCGGAAAAGAGTTCCCGCCGAAAGAGCCGTTTCCCGCATAACAGCGAGGCGCTCACCGGTTTGATTGCCGCTCTGCGCAGAGAACGCAGTTCCGCGCGTGAGGATGCCGCGCAGGAAAATGAAGCTGCCGAGGTGCGTGAGATTGTTGCAACCATACGCGCCGTTGCCGATCAGCAGATTGAAGCCGAAAGCGAAACTGTTGATAGCGGAGTCAAGGTCATAAAACTCAGCGATGCTATCAGTGAGCGCAGAATCAGCGATCTGCAGGAGGCTGTCAACAAGTTTATGAGCCTGGACAACGCACGCGAAGCTGCGCCCGTGAATGCACGGGTATGTCTGCGCCGCAGATAATAATCAGAATAGAATCAGCCGCCTGGAGAGATCGTCCGTGGCGGCTGATTTTGATTAATGCAGGCTGCTGATCAACAGACCGGAAGCGCTGCGTGTCAAACCGTGACAGCGATTTTCCGCGGAATGCCGCGGGTTTGTAAAATGCGTGTCAGAATATTTTGATTTTAGCATATTTCTGTTGACAAATCTCTGTCAACATGCTATAATTTGTTCGAATGAAAGGGAAAGCGGTACGGTTAGAATCCCGTATGCAGTGGCCCCGCATTCCGTAATATTTGCTTACACCTTTTATATCGTTCCCCATCCACAAAGTACTAATGCGTCCTTGAAAAAGGGCGCATTAGTGCATTTTAAATTACTTTTCAAGCGCAGGAAAAAATAACAGTCAGCCGGTCAGTCCTTCCCACATGATCCGGAATACGTTTTCGAAGGTTATGGCTTCGGTGCTGTCGCCGGTAAGAATATCGTATTCACCGATGGTCTGTCCGTTCAGTGTCAGAGAAACCCTGCCGACAGTCTGTCCGATCTCAACCGGAGCGGCAACATCAGGAGATACGGCAACGCTGACCTGAACGTCTCCGCCACGACCTTTAGGCACCAGAACCCAGCCGTCCAGTACCACCTCGGTGGGCAGCTCTTTTGCCATGCCTTTCACAACGGTGACCGACGGTGTCTCTACCGACAGCGTTGACAGATCCAGCAGTGAACAGGAAGCAAATCCGTAGTCAAGCAGCCGTGCGGCATCGGCAAAGCGGGTCTTGCTGTTGGGAGCGCCCAGAACAACGGCAATGAGGGGCATTCCTTCCCGCTCGGCGGTTGCGGCAACGCAGCAGCCGGCCTGAGAGGTGGTGCCGGTTTTCAGCCCTGTTATACCGTTGTAGGTTCTGATGAGCTTGTTGGTGTTGGTCATTTCCAGTTCGCCGCCCCGCAGCGAATCGGTCCAGATTGTGGAGAATTCAAAAACTTCCTCGTGACGCATCAGTTCAGCTGATACCACGGCGATATCCCGCGCGGTGGTCAGATGACCTTCGGCGTCCAGACCGGTGCAGTTCTTGTACGCGGTGCCGTCCAGACCCAGTTCCGCAGCCCGTTGGTTCATCAGTGCGACAAAGCTTTCGTGACTGCCGGCAACATGTTCCGCCAGTACCACGGATGCGTCGTTGGCAGAGGACACCATGGTAGCCTTGAGCAGCTCACGTACGCTCATCTGCTCACCTTCCTCCAGCCAGATCTGAGAGCCGCCCATGGAAGCGGCGTGGGCGCTGCAGGTCACCACATCATCCCAGCTTATCCGACCGGAATCAAGAGCTTCCAATACTAACAGCACGGTCATCACTTTGGTGATGGAAGCTTCCGGCAGACGCTGGTCAGCGTTGTGTTCGTAGAGTACGCTGCCGGTCAGCGGTTCCATCAGAATAGCGGAACGGCAGTCCAGACTGATCGATGTGCTGTCCGGCATAGCGGAAACGGTTATCGTCTGCTGTTGATCGGTCTCCTGCCAGTAACCCGCCTGCACACTGAACGGAAAGAACGTCAGTCCGCACAGCAGAAAGGCAATCATTTTCTTTTTCATAAGCTGTACAACCTCCGGATATTATTACAGCCAATGAATATGCGCCTTCCGGCGTGATTATACAGCAGCGCCCCCGGATATCTGTCCGGGGGCGCTGGTTGTGTATTAATATTCTTCTGTGTACAGGGGATCAGGCTTCGGAGGGAGAGTCAGGCGTACACTGGTGCCCAGCATGGAGCTGGAAACCTGCAGACCGTAATCTCTGCCGTAGCAGAGAGCGATACGGCGGTTGATGCCGGGAAGAGAAAGGGGATCGCCGTGGAGGTCGATAGTGTTGTCCTCAATGCCCTTCTGCAGCTTTTCAAGAGTGTCCACGTCAATTCCGCGTCCGTTATCGCGAATGACGACGTTCATGCTGTTCTGGTCGGAGGTGATTTCGATGGCAAGTTCGTACTTAGTGTCCTTCTTGCGCTCGGAATATTCAAGCAGATTCTCAACTACAGGCAGAATCAGATGGGGGACAAGCTTGTATCCCACGATGCTGCACATAACCGTCATGCGATATTCGGTCTTGCGTCCGGTGATGGCGTCATCAAGATCGAGATAGGTACGGATGAGTCCAAGTTCTGCAGCGAGGGAAATCGGCTTGTTTGCCGCCTGCAGGGAGCTGTTTATCAGATCGCACAGGTTATGAGAGAAAGCGCCGATGTCGTTTATCTTACGCTGATCGGCTACACGGCCGATTTTGCGGATGGCTCGTTCAATCAGGCCGGGGACCATACGCGCGCCCAGCATGCGGAACTGATATTCGTCGCGTTCCTCGGAGACGGCTTCCAGCTGTTCGGAAAGCTCTGTGCTGGTCTTGCGTACCGAATGGACCTCGGTCAGCACCGCGGACAGACCGTCGCGAATGGGTTCGTCAACCGGCAGATAATCATAAGCATCACGCTCGGCAGCTTCCATGTCGCCCGCCGCGGCACCCTTGATGCGGGTGGAGACTGCGTCGACCAGCTTTTTCTGATAGCGGGAAAAGCGCCGGGAAACGTCCAGCATACTGATAACGCAGAAAAGAACCATAGCGATCAGCAGTCCGGCGAGAGTATACATGACTGCGGGGTGGGCCATGAGGCCAAAAGCCATTACGACGATGACGCACAGAACCAGAATTACAGCGCAGATCGAAATGGCGCGTGTGGCTGACCGGGTAGCGCGGCTTATATCCGTTTTTGGATCGAGCTCAGTAAGATCAAGTTCGTCATTCTTTTTCCTGCTCACAGACACTCCTCCTGTTCCGGGGGTAAAGTATAATCAGCTGCAAGGGAAACATACCAAGCCAATTATCATGCTTATGATATCATAAGCGACGGAAAAATGGAATATATTTTCTGTTATTTTTTGCGAAGCCGGCAGATTTTGTACAACATGGATAAGTACAGACCAAAGTATAAAGAAGCGCGCTCCGGCACGGAACCGGAGCGCGCTGCAAATAATGTCTGATCAGTCTTCCTTGCTGAGGTAGTTGTAAACCACGGCAGCAAGAGCACCGCCGAACAGAGGAGCAACGATGAATACCCACAGGCAGCTCATTGCGTCGCCGCCCATGAAGACGGCGGGGCCGAAGCTGCGGGCGGGGTTGACGGAAGTGCCGGTGAAGTAGATGCCGAAGATATGTACCAGAGTGAGGGTCAGTCCGATGACCAGACCGGCAACGCGGCCGTTCTCAACCTTGGAGGTCACGCCCAGGATGGCAATGACGAAAACGAATGTGAGAATGATCTCGACCAGCAGGGACAGCCAGATGCTTTCATTATAAAGGGAGTTGGTTCCCAGACCCTTATCCTTGCCGATCAGAGCCATGAGAACAGCGGCACCGGCGGTGGCACCGGCGAACTGAGCGACCAGATAACCGGCAAAATCCTCAAGGGACATTTTCTTGCTGATGAGCATGGCGATGGAAACGGCGGGATTGATGTGGCAGCCGGAGATGTTGCCGATGGAGTAAGCCATCGCGACGATCACCAGACCGAAGGCAAGAGCGGTGGCAACGTAAGCCGCGTCAGCCACGTCCTTCTGGCAGCCCAGAACGGCAGCGGCGCCGCAGGCGAACAGTACCAGCACGAATGTGCCGATAAATTCGGCGAGATACTTTTTGACGGAAGTCTTGGACAGCATGATTTTCATCCTCCTGAATTTTATTGCGGCGCGTCATACCGCGCTGCGGAAATATTATACACCATAATTTCCAAAAAGCAAATACATATACATAATATATAAGAGTTACCGGAGAACGATTTTGCGCAGGAGGTCCGTGAAGCAGCGAAAAATGAGTGCAAATGGGAAAAATAGGATTTGACATTGAGTAAAACATGTGATAAAATCCAATTCATACAACATATAGTAGTAATTTGTCCATGTAAGAATGTGCTGCTCCTGCGGTACAGACAGTAACGGGGCAGAAAATCCTGTTTCTGTGTCAGAATAATTCCGGTAATGACCAATTTGAGAAAAAATTATTATATTTACCACTTATCTCTTGACACAGACGGGGTGTGACTATATAATATACTGCGATGGTTGTGTTGCAGGGTATCCTTGCGTGGATATATGTAAACCGGCAGAACCGCACTTAGGTGTGCTTCATGGTTTGCGTAAAACCCGGCGGCATGGCCGATTTCCCGTCTGTCCGGACGGGAACGGTTACCTTACTTAAGGCAGTTTCACACATTGTTCCTAGGCGGTGTGTGATTGCATAAGCATTTGAACCATAAAAATCTTTTTTGGGAGGTACTAAAACAAATGGGAACTAATGCTACCAGAAAAGCTGCAAGCAAGATCGTTGCTATCCTCCTTGCAGCACTGATGCTGATCTCGGTCATGCCGATGACAGCATTCGCCGCTGATGACAAGCTGGTCATCGACGGTATGAGCCTCGTTGCCAACTCTGAGAAGTGGGAAGACGAGGAAGTTTATTTCGAAGGCGATACTGCTGACCTCACTGGTCTCGCCATCGAAATCACCTATCGCAAGCAGGCCGACATCGACAAGTACGGTGAGCGCGCAATCTATTACGCTGACATCGTTACTTTCGAAAACTACGATCAGTGGACCAAGGCTCTGAGCCTCTACGGTGTCGACTGCAACGTCAGCGAGCTGGATGATACCACTCCTGACAAGAAGCAGAAGAAGCTGACTGTTGAAGACAACTTCACTGATGTTATCTTCTCCTATGGCAAGAAGGGCGAGAAGACTTTCAACATCGGCCAGCAGTTCATCGTTCTCCCTCTCGGCTGGACTTCCGCTGAGAAGATCGGTAACATTGTGCCCGAAGTCGAGTACGTCCTCGTTGCTAACGATTCTTACGTCATCTCCGGCGTTGAGCTGGGTACTCTTGATCTTAAGGGTGACCTCGGCGACAACGCTCTGGCTCTGATCGACGTTAATGTCGACGAGAAGAACGACCGCATCACCAACCTCACTGAGCAGCTCGACAAGCTCGATCTCGAGCTCAGCGATGTTCAGTGGATCACTGGTTCGGCCACTCACGTTGATGATGAAGGCACCTATGTCATTAACTGGCTCAACGACGGCAAGTACATGAGTGCTGCTGAAGCTGAAGACAGCAACTACAAGGATAGCTATCCCCTCATCAAGGGTGCTATGGACAAGAACAAGGAGCCCTTCAACTCCACCAAGTGGTTCATGGATTACGACGAGAACAGCTACCTCTATGTTGTCGAGTACGTTGATTCCAAGGACGCTGATGATGCTTATGCTGACGTTATCGGTCAGGACGGCAATGTCAACTGGTATGTTGCTGTCAACACCGAAGATGGCTATGCCTATCTGACCACCGATAAGAAGGAAGCTGCTTCCATCAGCGCTTACGCCATCAACGGTGAATTTGAAGTCGAATCCATCGAGATCGTTGAGGACGCTGACAAGCTGTCCTACTCCGTTGGCGAGGAATTTGATCCCGCTGGCATTAAGGTTAACCTCACCCTGTCTGACGGTTCCGTCCTTTGCATCCCCGAGAAGTACTTTGAGCTCTTCGGCATCCATGCTGGTTACGACTGGTGGTGCGACTGCGACGAGTGCGAGTATGATTATAAGCTCACAGTTGCAGCTAATGATCAGCCCTATGTTGTTTGGTTCGACGACGAAGATTACGAAAATGACTTCGAAGGCATCAAGCTGTATGGCTATGCTCAGGACTACAGCAACACTAAGCTGTCCGTTGCTGCTCTCGGCAACTTCCAGGCTGAAATTCCTGACGGCGAACTGAAGGATGGCTACTATGCTATCGTTTGGTCCGAGACCGAGGACTTCGTCAAGAACAACATCTATACCGGTATCGCTCTCGATGCTGACAACATTCAGACCATCAAGAGAAACGATTACGATGTTACCGACTACAGCTTCGGTAAGCTGGGCGCTACTTCTTATGTCCAGATCCGCAACAACACCATCGGCAAGTTCGAGATTTATAATATCGACGACCATTTCGTTGAGCAGCTCGAAAAGTCCATGATCTGGTTTGTTAAGGCTGCTGGCAACAACAGCTACACCATCCAGCTCGCTGGTACTGATCTGTACCTCAACCGCGCTACCCTGACCTACAGAGATCTGTGGTCCGTTGAAGAGATCGCTAAGCTCTCCAACAACGTTGCTTCCGTTGATGCTAGAGAGTACATCGCCGACAACAAGCTGGTTGCTCTCGGTGCTTACGACGAGGCTGTTTCCCTGTGGAAGATCGACGGCACCTGTGATGCTTCCATCGAGTCTGCCGGCGTCAAGGGCAAGGGCGACAACGAATATCTGATCGTTTCCGGCGACGAAGAGAATGAAGTTGCTCCCGCTGCTAGCAATGATCGGAATGAAGAAAAGATCTTCATCACCTCTGCTAAAGACGATGTTAAGGGCGACAACTTCTACTTCTTTGCTTGCGAGAGCATCGTTCCCGCTAAGATCGAAGTTATCCATCAGCCCGCTCTTAAGTACAATTCCGGCGACAAGCTCGATCTGAGAGACATGATCGTCAGAATCACCTACAACAACGGTCTGACTCCTGTTGAGGTTGCTTACGCTGACTTCAATTCCTACGGCATCACTGCCAACGTTGAGGACGGTAAGGTTCTCGTTGGTTCCGACAATGGTACCACCATCACTGTTTCCCTTGGCAAGCTGACCGCTTCTACTGATAAGCTGGCTGTTGCTGACAGCACTGCTGCTGTTGAAGATGTCCGTCTCGGCGGCGCTGACAGATATGCTACTGCTGCTCTGATCGCTGAGAACACCATCACTGTTCTGGCTGACGCTTACACTGGTAACGTCGTTCTCGCCAGCGGTGAGGATTATCCCGATGCTCTGGCCGGTGCTGGTCTTGCTAGCGCTGCCAACGCTCCCATCGTTCTGACCAAGGCTGCCGCTCTGCCCGCTGCCACTGTTGACTTCCTGAAGAACAACAACGTCAAGACCGTCTACATCATCGGCGGTACCGCTGCTGTTTCCGAGGACGTTGCTAAGGCTGTTGAGGCTATGGGCATCAAGGTTGAGAGAATCAGCGGTTCCAACCGTGTTGAGACTTCTGTCAACGTTGCCAAGAAGGCTGCTGAGCTTTCTGCTAAGACTTCCGATACCATCATCATCACCACTGGCAATGGCTACGCCGATGCTCTGTCTGTCAGCTCCGCTGCTGCTATCAAGAACATCCCCGTTGTCTACGCTTCCGGTGCTCTGAGCGATTCCGTTAAGGCTCTCCTGACTGACGATGTCAAGACCGTTATCATCCTCGGCGGTACCAACGCTGTTTCTGACGATGTTAAGGCTGAGGTTGAGGCAATGGGCAAGGCTGTTGTCAGACTGAGCGGCTCCACCAGATATGACACTGGTGTTGCTATCAACAAGTACTTTGCTGATGCTTTCGAGGGCAAGGTTATCACCATCGCCACCGGCGCTGCTTTCGCTGACGCTCTGGCTGGTAGTGCTTATGCTGCTGCCGTTAAGGCTCCCGTTGTCCTGGTTGACAGCGAGTACAGCAACACTAACGTAAGAGATTACGTCCTGGCTTCTGACTTCACCAATCTCGTAGTCTTCGGCGGCACTGCTGCTGTTCCTGCTGAGACTGTTGATGCTATCCTCGGCAAGTAATCTGCACGTTAGCATTAGCTAAAACTAAGTAATGCAAATCGACTCCGGTCGATAAGTATGACTGATTAAACGAAACGTCGCACGGCTCAAATAGGGTCGTGCGACGTGTCGGTTTATGCCGGAAATCGAATAATTACTGCTCATGCAAAAAAAACGGAGCCATGCGCGGCGAAGCGGTAACGCTCACGTTGTGCATGGCTTTTCTCGTAAAGTTGATGCGGAGGGAACAATGGATTCTGTTTCTACAAACAAATCAGAACAGATGGAAAAACAAAGCCGGGTCATAGTATCGCTCACTACTTATCCGGCGCGTATCGACCGCGTCCATAAAACGATCGACACGCTCATTCGACAGACAGTCAAAGCAGACATGATCGTACTCTGGCTGGCAAAGGAACAATTCCCCGATGGAGAATCATCGCTGCCGGCACAGCTTCTTGCGCAGAAAGAACATGGACTGCGCATTGAATGGTGCAGCGATCTTAAATCATATAAGAAAATAATACCTGCGGCAGAAAAATGGCCGGAGGATATCATAATAACGGCAGATGACGATATAGTCTATGAAATCAACGCTATTGAGCGTCTGCTGGAGAGTTATCGGAAACACCCGAACTGCGTCAGCACTCTGCGGACACATCTTATCATGTTCGGTGACGACGGAATGCCTCTGCCATACGACCAGTGGAAAGCGGAGTATTCAGGTCTGATCGACCAGCCGCTCATGGCGCTGTTTCCCACCACAGGAGCCGGAACGCTCTTTCCGCCGGGAGTTCTGCCGGAGGAGGCCTTCGACAGCGAGTCCTTCATGAAACTCTGTCCCATGGCAGACGACGTGTGGGTTAAAATGATGCTGACACTTGCGGGAGTGCCTGTTGTTCTTGCTGACACAAACACCCGTCTGCAGTACGTGGATGGCACCCAGCAGGAAACATTGTATGCACATAATCGCATAGAGAATGATGCCCAGCTAAGAGCTATTCTTGAAGTATTCAATGACGTAGGTGGAGATGAAGTACCAGATGATACGCTTGTCATTCGAATGAATGACCTTTCGGACTATACGCCGGACGACAGCCTGTGCCAGAACAAGAGAAAGAATCGGAGCTTTGTCAACGAAGATACCGGCGTGAAAGTCTCTGTGATCCTCACCGGGCACAACTCCTGCCGCAACTTCGTACGTTGCCTTAGAAGTGCAATGTCTCAGACTCTTTCTCAAATTGAAATAATATGCGTTGATAATGGTTCCACAGACAATACATCAGAACTGCTGAGAAATGAAGCTTGCAACGATAGCCGTGTCAACATAATCAGAAATATAGATAAGTGTTGCACGACTCAGGCGCGGCGTAAGGCAGTGCTGGCAAGCAAAGGTGAATACTGCCTGTTTCCGGAGATATCCGGTGTGCTTGCACCAGATGCCTGTGAGAAGCTCTACGCCAAGGCTGAAGAAAATGATGCTGATATATTTGCTTTTACACGAGGGGTTATTGATGGCAGATTACCTAATGCCGCTCCAGAATTTACAGGACATGTGGGCAGACTGCGTAATGTGAACATCGCGCTCAAAGAGTTTGGGGCAGGATGCAATCCGGAAGGAAAGCTGTCTTCGTGCATTTTCAGCGGCCGGCTAAGCAGAAAGGCCTATCTGCACGCCGATGAGAATCCTTGCAATAGTGATTTATATGAATATTATCTGCTTTGCAAAGCAGCAGAAGTATACGAAGGTCAGCAGACACAGATATACTTTGCTGCGACGCGGAGTGCTCCGAGCTGGCCTGTTGAACAGGCGTCAAATGTCAATGCGATAGAAAGTTATGCGCGATTTGCCGGAATCAGTGATACCACCGCTGAATGTACAAAAAACATTCGTCGTCAGATGGTGTGGGAGAGCATAAACAAGTGGATCACGAAACCGGTAAAAGAGCGTGAAACATATATCACTGAACTCGTAGAAGTCTGGGGCGAGACAGAAATTGCTGCAGCTATCATTCTATCAGCCGAGGAGAACGGTGAAAGTGTACTCAGGGAACTGCACGCCCACTGTCAGCATAAGGTCAGAAAACGAGAAATAAAGAACGTAGGTGTAGCAGTAGGTTCGCAAGACAGCGCAGTTGAGCTGTTCATAATGACGGAACTACTCGACTGCATCGGAAATGGCTGTAATACTACATTCATCGGAATAGACAGATCTGCTGCTTCCAACGCTGTAAAGGCAACTAAAACCGTCTATGCCGGCGAGGAACTCAACGAAAGTGAAGCCACGGATGCGTATGTGTTTGCACAGCGTTTCGCAGATGTCGTCTGTGATCACGAACCGGATGCGGTGGTTGTCTGGGCCGGCAGTGAAAAATTCGTGCGAATAACTGTACAATCAGCACTTAACGGAATACCGGTTGTCGCGGTGGTGACTGAACCGGTATATAACCCGATGCTGAGCTGCAGCCGCCCATATGCAGGTCTGTCCGCGCTGAGGCTGGCAACAGTGGTTGTGACAGATTCAGCCGAGCAGTGCAGTCTGTTGAAAGCGGCTGGTATCCATGCCCGCTACATCCCGCGTCCGTCGATACGGCTCATGGGCGGGCGAACCAACGCAAGAACCAGTGATAATGTAATTGCATGGATCGGCAGAGATGACGCGGCATCGCGAATTGGCGATGCGCTGGATATTTTCAATCGCGTATCTGAAGTGATGCCGGACGTTAAGATGCAGATGTATCTGGATGGCAATCCGGAAGTCGGCAACTATACCGATATTATCCCTGACGGAGTCACGATCAGAAGACTCAGGCCGGATTACGGAGTGTTCAGCGACGCTGCAGTGCAGCTTATAACGGCTGCTGCAGGTGTGTCGTCAGATGCCTTGCGCGCCGGACGTACACTGGGCGTGCCGGCAGTAATGTACCGGCCCGAGGGCAGGAACGACACCGGCGCAGGTGCAATTATCATTCAGCCCGGAGACCGCGCATCTGCGGCAGAGGAAATAATCCGTTTGCTCAAAGACAAGGAACTGCGTGATCAGCTCGGTTCACAAGCGAAAAAAGCAACAGGTGCCGGAGACAGCGCGGAGGTTTCCGCGGGCTGGTGCAGTGTGCTGCGTGACCTTATAAATGATGCAAACCTGCCTGCTCGAATTCCGGAAGATGAGCTGGGCAGTGCGCTGTGCGCGGCAATGACCGGATATGAGGACGGAGCCATGTACAATTATGGACGCCTCGAAGAATACCGGATGCGCTGCGATGACTACGAGCGACAGATTGACGAGGCCGAACAGCGCCGCCTGAATGAAAACGAAGCCCATGAAAAAGTCATCGAAAACCTGCGTGCCCAGCTGCGGGACAAAGAGCGTGTACGAGCCCACACCGCCGCTCAGCTTGAGGATATCAGAACTTCGACGAGCTACAAGGCGGGTTCGCTGCTAACCTTTATTCCGCGATGGATCAAAATGACGATTCAACGCTATCTGAAAAATAAAGAATGACAACCGCTCAAAAAATTATAGCCGGACGGCAATTGACAGTTTTTTTACTGTCAGCAAAACATAATTTACGTATATAACGGAGGAGTAACAATGCTTGGAATCATCGGTGCAATGGACATTGAGATAAACAGGCTGATCGAAGCTATGGATACCGCGGAGAAGACCGAGGCCGCTGGAATCACGTTCCACAAAGGAATTCTCAGAGGCTGCGACGTTGTCGTTGCCCGCAGCGGTGTGGGCAAGGTCTGTGCTGCTGTGTGCGCTCAGCTCATGGTAACCCTGTTCAACGTTGACGCAATCGTGAACACCGGCGTTGCGGGAGGAATAATGAGCGACCTGCGTCAGTGTGATATCATCGTTGCCGATGCTTTCGTGCAGCACGATGTCGACACCTCGCCGCTTGGTGACCCCCGCGGATACATTTCGGAGCTGGGTGTGGTGGAGATGGTGTGTTCCCACCGTATTTCCGCTATACTGTGCGATATTTCCACCGAAGCCCGTCAGGGACAGATTGCAACCGGTGACCAGTTTATCGCAGACCATGAGCAGGCTATGGACATCGCCGTCGAATTCGGCGCGGCAGCCTGCGATATGGAAGGCGGAGCCATTGCGCAGGTGTGCAAAATGAACGGAGTCCGGTTTGCTGCGGTGCGCTGCATCTCCGACAATGCCGATGGCAGCGCCGGTCTTGATTACACATCCTTTGCGGCAAAAGCCGCAGAAAAATGTGCCGGTATGGTAATCGAGCTGGCAGCGAGAATGGCACAATGAATGTACTGTGCATAGGTGACGTTATCGGAAGCGTCGGCTGCGATTTTCTGCGCCGCCATCTGCCGAATCTGAAGCGGCTGAAGAAAGTTGACGCAGTCATAGTAAACGGCGAAAATTCCGCTGACAGCAATGGAATTACTCCCAATTCCACCGATCGCCTCTTTGAAGCCGGGGCGGATTGCGTAACTACCGGCAATCACTGCTTCAAGCGCAGGGAGAGCTATGATATGTACGACGGTAATCTTCCGGTCATACGTCCGGCAAATTTCCCCGACAGCGTTCCCGGAAGGGGCGTGGAGATCATTGATCTGGGCAGAGTCCAGCTTCGTGTTATCAATCTGATGGGCAACGTGGGTATGAACACCACATTGCGCTGTCCGTTTGATACAATGGATAAGCTGCTGGCAGAAGGAAACTATCCGCTTACAGTAGTGGATTTCCATGCCGAAGCCACGGGAGAAAAACGTGCGTTCGCCGAATATCTCAACGGCAGAGTGTCCGCGATTTTCGGTACCCACACCCATGTCCAGACAGCCGACGAGCAGATTCTGTCCGGTGGCACAGGATTTATCAGTGACGCCGGAATGACCGGCCCCATTGATTCCTGCCTGGGTGTAAAACCGGAACTGGCAATAGCCTTCATGCGTACCCATATGCCGACCCGTCTTGAGTACGGCGACGGCCCATGTATGCTCAACGGAATCCTCTTTGAGATTGATGACCGCACAGGGAAAACCATATCCGTGGAGCGCATCAACATCAGGTAAAGGCTGCCTGACATTCGGATTATTCATAGAATATTGACATAACCAGAACAATAGTGTGATATAATCCATTCGTAAAAAACAAGCAAGCCCCACAGGGAGAGAATGGAAAATGAAGCACAGGATAACAAGAAAGATTATGGCCGTCACTGCTGTTCTGCTGTGTGCGGCGATGATATTGCCGATAGCGGGCTGCAAAAGCGGTGAGCCATCTTACGCCGAACGTGAGCAGCTGATTGAGGAGCTGTATGGTGCGGTCGAACTGGAAAGCGGCGACAAAACCGGCGGAGGCAACGCTACGACCAGCAATTTTATGCTGGCCTACTTCAAGGAAGACACCATGAATCCATATTTATGCACTTCCACGCTCAACGCCACGGTAGGTGACCTGATCTATGACCAGCTCATCACCGTTAATTCTGAGTTCGAGGCGGAAATGGTTATCGCCCAGAAGGTGGAATACACCGGCAGCCGTGCCATCACCGTTACTCTGCGCGACGGAATTGTGTTTTCTGACGGCACTTTGCTTACCGGTGCGGACGTGGTCTACTCCTTCAACGCCGCCTGTCAGAAAGCGACGGACGACAACCCCGGCTCCAGATATGCCCGGGCACTGTCCATATTCCAGAGCTGCAACTACTCAGGAAACAAAGTATACTTCCGCCTCAACGAGCCGGACCCAAGAGCCTATATGCTGCTTGACTTCCCCATAATCAAAGCTGAGACGGACAAAGACAACCGTACCCCGATCGGCAGCGGCAGATATGTCTACATCAGCGATATACTCACCGGCACCTATCTTTTAAGAAATGAAAAATGGTACAACACCAAAACATCCGACGTGCGGCGTATCTCTCTGACATCCATGCCGACCGTTGAGAGCATCGTCAACAGCGTGGAGATCGGCACCATCAGCTATTACTACACTGATCTGCGCTATGACGCATATTATTACCCCAGCCGCATCAACGCAAATTACACAACGGTCGATATCAATAATCTTGTGTACATTGGCGTCAACACGACCGAACCCACATTGCTGCACACATCGGTCAGAAAGGCGATATCCCTTGCACTCAACCGCGAGGACATCATCACCGCGTCTTTTGCCGGACGGGCATATGCTGCTACCGGTCCGCTGACCACCTCGTGGCCGGTTGCCGCGGCTGCACAGAGCGGTTCCACCCTTTCCTCCACGAGCTCAGCTATAGCGGCGCTGGAGGAGGACGGTTTCATCAACGAGGACGATACCCGCCGTTATCACCGCTATAACGAAAATGGTGAATATCTGGAATACGAACTGATCGTCAACGAGGAAAACGCCCATCATGTCTCCGTGGCAGAACAGATTGCCATGCAGCTTGAAGGTGTCGGCATCGGCATCACAATTGAGCCGGTCAAGTTCAATATCCTTGCAGAGCGCATTGCCGCGGGAGAATATGATCTTTATCTGGCTGAATATTCTCTTTTCAACAACATGGATTTCTCTCCTCTGTTCACTCCGAACAAAGGCTACTATTACGGTCCCACGCCTCAGCAGACCATCGACGCGTGGAACAGCTACCGCAACGGTGTGGCGGAGATAAGCACAGTAGTTCAGCAATTCGAAGCGGAAATGCCCTTCGTTCCCGTCTGCTACCGTCTGGGCATCGCCTGCTATTCCCGTTCACTGGATGCAAAGATGAACATCTCGGAAAGTGATCCCTTCTGGGGCATGGAAGACTGGGATGTGGCGCTTGCTGAGTGATATCTGTGTGAGGGAGTATGTAAACAATCAATTACAATGTAAGAAAATAAGCAATTAAATATTGTAATTGATTGCTTTCTATGATATACTACCTCTACAGAATCATCCATAAGGAGTGAGTACATTGGTTATTTCGGGTCAGATACTGCGTGACGCAATCATTTCCGGAGCCAACGCCATTGAAAACGACAGACATGAGATTGATAAGCTCAACATTTTCCCGGTTCCCGACGGAGACACCGGCATTAACATGAGCATGACCATGTCCGCCGCACGCGCTGAGCTTCTCAAGATGTCCGGCGAAAGCAGCGCTTCAGATGTTGCGGATAAGGCAGCATCCATGATGCTGCGCGGAGCCAGAGGAAACTCGGGCGTTATTCTTTCGCTGCTGTTCCGTGGTTTCTCCAAGGGACTGAAGGGAATCACGGAAGCAAACGGAAAAAACCTTGCCGAAGCTCTGACACTGGGCGTTGACGCTGCCTACAAGGCAGTTATGAAGCCTACCGAAGGAACCATACTCACCGTTGCCCGCGTTGCCGCCGAAAAGGCTCGCGCTGCCGCTGCCGCCAATGACGACGCGGTGCGCATCTGGGATATCATCTGCGTTGCCGCAGAGGAAGCTCTGCAGACCACGCCCGACCTGCTTCCTGTTCTCAAGCGAGCGGGTGTTGTTGATGCCGGCGGTCAGGGCCTTTGCTGCATCTTCCGCGGAATGCAGGAAGTTATCAACGGAGGCGAAATCGTCAAGACCGAAAAGAGCTCCCAGAGCGCTGATCAGGACGAAGATTCCTTCAAGAGCATTGTTGCCGAGTTTGACGAGGTTATCAACTTTACCTACTGCACCGAGTTCATCGTAGAAAAGGCCAACGATTCAGATCCCGCTGAGCTTCGCGCCTATCTGGAAACCATCGGCGACTGCGTGGTGGTTGTTGATGACGATGAGATTATCAAGGTTCACGTTCATACTGACACTCCGGGCAACGCCATCACCTGCGCGCTGACCTTTGGTCCGCTGATTACCACCAAGATTGAGAACATGCGTGAGCAGCACAAGAACGCCGGCAAGGGCGGAGCCGAATCGACTTCCGCCGCAGCTCCTGCCGCTTTTGAGCGTGTGGATCCCGTTGAGGGTGAGCTGGGCTTCGTTGCCGTTGCCGCAGGCGAAGGCCTGTGCGCTCTGTTCAATGATCTGGGCTGCCAGAATGTAGTAACCGGCGGACAGACCATGAACCCCAGCACCGACGATATCCTCAAGGCGGTTCAGGCTACCCCTGCCTCCACCGTATTCGTGCTGCCCAACAACAAGAATATCATCATGGCTGCCGAGCAGTGTGTGCCTCTGGCCGACCGCAATGTTGTGGTTCTGCCCACCCGCACCATTCCTCAGGGCATTGCCGCGATGTTGGCTTATGATCCCGATGCGGACAATGAGATCAATTCCATTGATATGTTCCGCGCTGCCGAAAAGGTTGCCACCGGTCAGATCACCTATGCTGCCCGTGACTCCGAATTCGACAACAAGCGCATCAAAGAAGGCGATATCCTTGCCCTCAACAACGGCAAGCTGGTTTTCCTTGACAGAAATCCCGTCAAGGCGGTTGTAAAGCTCACCCGTCAGATGGTTACCAAGGAAACTTCCTTTGTCACTCTCATTTACGGTGAGGGCATTTCTGACGAGCAGGCCGAGGAAGCCCGCAAGATTCTCGAAAACAAGCTGGGCAAGAACACCGAGGTCATGCTGGTCAACGGCGGTCAGCCGGTCTACTACTTCATCGTTTCCATCGAGTAATTACTACTGAATAAAGCGAGGTTCGCTGCATGAACCGGCTTTTTGCCAGGGATATACAAACAATCAAAGGCGTCGGCGTCAGTCGTGCCCGGCTTTTCGCGAAGCTGGGCGTGACCGATGTCGGCGCTCTGCTGCGTTTTTACCCCCGCGCCTATGAGGACTGGTCGTCGGTCTGTACACTTGCCGACGCCGGGACAGATACCGTGGTGTACATCAGGGCGCAGGTAACGTCGCCCGTTACGGAACACCGTATCCGCAAGGGCATGACGCTGTACAAATGCAAAGCTGCGGACGAAAACGGCGCGGTGCTGCAGCTGACATTTTTCAACAACCGCTATGTGGGTACTCTGCTCAGGACAGGCGGCGACTATGTGTTCCGCGGAAAGGTTACAACCGAATACGGCAAACCGACCATGACTTCACCCGACTTCCGTCCATATGATCCGGAGGGCGGGCTTGTTCCGGTGTATCCGCAGACCGAAGGTCTGACCAGCCGGATTATCGCCAACACGGTAAGGAATGCGCTGGATCTTGTGCATGAGGGGATACCCGATACCCTTCCGGAGCGCCTGACGGTGACGTATCGTCTGCCTTCGCTCGTGGAGGCGCTGCGGGGAGTGCATTTTCCGGAAAACAGCGAGCGGCTGACTGCCGCGCGCCGCAGACTTATCTTCGAAGAACTGCTGGTGCTGCAGATCGGCTTGCTTCGGCTTAAGAGCAGACCGAAGCAGCAGGGCGATGCGCCGGTTATCGCTGACCGGTCAGAGGAATTCTTCCGTCTGCTGCCGTTTGAACCCACCGGAGCCCAGCGCAGAGCGGTGGGTGAGTGCATGGCGGACATGTCGGCAGGCGGAGCACCTATGCAGAGACTGCTGCAGGGCGATGTAGGCTCGGGAAAGACGGCAGTCGCTGCGGCGTTATGTTTCTGCTGTGCCCGTTCAGGTTCTCAGGCGGCACTGATGGCTCCCACCGAACTGCTTGCTGAGCAGCATTACAATACCCTCTGCAAGCTCCTTGAGGGCTGCGGGGTCAATGTCGCGCTGCTTACCGGATCCACAACAGCCGCGGTACGGCGCGAATTATACGAGCAGCTGTGCACAGGAGAAATCGATGTTATCGTGGGGACTCACGCTCTTATCTCATGTGGTGTGGAATATAAAGATCTTGCACTGGTCGTAACCGACGAGCAGCACCGCTTCGGCGTGGGACAGCGTGCCGCGCTGTCAGCCAAGGGAAGAACGCCTCATGTCCTCGCCATGTCCGCAACACCTATTCCGCGCACGCTGGCACTGATGGTGTTTGGCGACATGGATATCTCGGTGCTTGACGAGATGCCTGCCGGACGTATGCCGGTGGAGACCTACCGTATCGACAGCGGCAAGCGTTCACGGGCGTACAACTTCATCCGCAAGCATATACATGCCGGAGAACAGGCGTTCATAGTGTGCCCGCTGGTCAGCGAAGGGGAGAGTGACCTTGCTTCTGCCGAACAGTTTGCGGCGAAGCTGTCCGCCGGAGAGTTTTCCGATTGCCGCGTCGGGCTGCTTCACGGGAAGATGAAATCCTGCGACAAGGAATACGTGATGAAGCGCTTTGTGCAGGGAGAAACGGATATCCTTGTTTCCACCACGGTCATTGAGGTGGGCGTGGATGTTCCTAACGCCACAATAATGCTTGTTGAGAACGCAGAACGCTTCGGTCTTGCCCAGCTCCATCAGCTTCGCGGCAGAGTGGGGCGAGGTGATAAGCAGGCCTACTGCATTCTGGTCAGTGACGCAAAGGGTCAGAATGCTGTCTCGCGCCTTGAAACCATGGTGAGAACAACCGACGGCTTTGAAATATCCGGTGAGGACCTTAAACTGCGCGGTCCCGGAGACTTTTTCGGTTCCAGGCAGCATGGTCTGCCGGTGCTGCATATCGCCGACCTTGTGGAGGATACCCGAGCCCTCAGCGTAGCGCAGCAGGAGGCGAGAAACATTATTGCGGAAGATCCGGAACTGGAGGCAGAGCGAAATTCGGGCATAGCGTGGCAGGTTGGAAGAATGATGGAAACTGCTGAAATTATATGAATTATAGCGAAACATTGTGAAGAAGGAGCATGAAATAATGGCATCAAAACTATTTGAAGATCACCCTCCCAGATGTGAATACTGTCAGCATGTCCGTCTGCATGCAAACCTGCTCATGTGCTCGCGCCGCCGCGCCGAAGCGGTGAAACCCTGCTCCGGATTTGCGTATGATCCTCTCAAGCGGGTGCCGAAACAGGAAGCCCGCCTGCCGGAGTATCGGCCGGAGGACTTTATGATAAGCGGCGGAGACGAATTGGATGGCTGGCGGCAGGATACTGAATAACTTTGTGTCTGCGGTATTTTTTATATGATAAATATAGAAAAAATGCTGTACAAAACGATGCAGATGTTATAAAATATAAATGCTATCCTCGTATAGCTGTATTCATAAATCTGTAACAGCCGTTTTCACGGCAGATCGTAACAGGAGGGAGGGATATTGTGAGCCGACAGAACTGGGAAAATGAAGATGGTTATGAAGCTTCTCCCATGAGCTTTCCGGATGATATGGACATAGGTGCTGCATCGTCAGGGAATGACGACGGCGAGCATGAAGTGCCCTTTGTTTCGGATGATGAAATAGATTATGATCTGCGCGGTACAGGGAGTGAGGACTGGAGCATTGGCGGAATTACCTCCCGCATGCGCCGCGCGACGGACGACAGTCCGGTCAAGTACCCTGAGGGAAGCCTCGGGGCTTTCAGCACGCCCGAGGACTACGAAGCACACATGGATAACGTGGTCGAACCAAGAGATGAAGAACCACAGGAGATCGAGTATGACGATCCCATTCTGTTGTTCCCTCCCGATGAGCTGGACGATGATTATTACCGCACCACCTATTCCGGCAACTCCCGTCCCAGATTGGAAAATTCTACGGAGGATGGCGATCTTGACGATTCCATAGGCATTTCCTTCAGCCGCTATACCGCAGAAAATAAAGAAGGCGAATTCTTCTTCATGCCCTTCCTTGACATACCCGATGAGTCGGATGCCGAAGATGCCGACCATCCGAGGGAGGAAGAAGAGGAGGAAGAAGAGGTATCCTTCTCCTTCCGTAAGGTTGACGCCGATCAGGTCAGAAAAGAAAAAGAATTCATCTTCATGCCATTCCTCAACACTTCGGAGGAGACTCCCAGTGACATTCAGGAAGAGGAAGAAGAACTTCATAACCGCCGCTCCACAAAGGGGACTATCTTTGACGAGGGCCTTTATCTGATCCCGCTGGAGTCTGAGGAGGAAGAGGAAACGCACGAATCCTCGTTTGCGCAGGATGATGACGAAGGGGATGACGACGGTATTTCCTTCGTGTCGGCGGTCGGCGGTGTGGTGCCCCGTGCGCCGAAGATCGAAGGTACGGGCGAGAAGAAGACTTCCCTGAAAAAAGAGGAAGTTCAGCAGCCCCCGCGTAAGAAAAAGAAAAAACGCCCCAATGCTGCCTCAAAGACCGGCGCACCTGCTAAACAGTCCGGTCAGGGAAGCAAAGGCGCAAAGAATACAAAGACCTCCGGTGCAAAGAACAGCGTTGCCGAGGAACAGTTCCGCGCGGCGATGCGCAATGTAAGTCCGGAGATCAGAGCCGCTGTGAAGAACGATCCCATTCAGCGTGCTGCTCTTGAACAGGCGGTTCGCATTGCTCTGGTGCAGCAGGCGGCTCAGGAAGCAGTGGAAAAAGCTACCGGCCGTCCGGTGTTCGGCGGTTTTTCCGGAGGAAACAAGAAAAAGCGTCCGCCCAGACCTCCCCAGCAGCGGGCAGGAGCGTCCGCCAACGGTCTGCTTGGCGGTAATTCCCGCGCAAGAAGCGTAAATTTCAGCCCGTTCTCCCTTCGTACATCCTATGACGATGGCGGAGTTTCCGAGTTCGGTGCTTCAAAGGACAGCGGCTCTGCCGCCACGGAGTTCGGTGCCGCTTCTTCTGCTCAGTCCACACCGGCAGCGCAGACAACTCCCGCCGCGCAGCCTGAAGCCCAGAATCCTCAGCTGGGTGTTCCTGACGGCAATCAGGATCCGGTGCTGGCGCTGCTTAACGGCAGCCTTCAGGACAACAACGAAAGCGGCACTCCCGGAGCAGCTCAGCAGAAGCGCAGCTCGGCGTATCAGTCACCGGCTGCTGTTCGTGCAGCTATGAGAACCGGACTTGAGCCCGACACGCCTCAGCATACCGCCGCCGCGACCGCTACCGGTCCGAAGAGTATTATGACTGCCGCTGACCGCGAACTGCAGGTCAAGCGAAGCGGCTGCCTCATCTGGATCATCGTGGCGTTTGTTGTGTTCTTTGTGGGACTGGTCGGCGTGCTGGTCATGCCCAATATTTCCAAGCAGAGCAATTTCGACAAGGCGCTCAATATGATGGAACACGGACAGTATCTCCAGGCTATCCAGATGTTCGAGAACTTTGAAGAAAGCGATACAAAATACTACGAGGACTGCAGAAAGAACATCAGTCAGTGCGCGTATCTGCAGGCCAACAAATATTTCTCCGAGGGCAAATACTACGAAGCCTACAACATTCTCGTCGACAAGGCTGAGTACAACGAGGAAACCAAATCTCTGGCGCTTCGTGCCAACTACTACTACGCCGAGCAGAGATACGGAGAAGGTGACTGGCAGAACGCTGCCAACGCCTACATCAATCTGCTGGGTGAGCAGTATGAGGATTCTCAGGAGAAGTACAATATCTGTCAGTATCAGCTGGCAATGCAGAATGCTGAAGAAGGCAACTACACGCAGGCCTATCAGGTGTTCACATCGCTGGGGGACTACAGTGACTCCCGCTTCCAGGCATCCAGAATGATCTACGAATCCTGGAATGACGACCCGCTGTCGATATCCAATGTACAGCTTGTGGCCACTATTGAAACCATGCAGGAACTGGGCAGCTCGGAGTCGATGGCAGTTGTGGATAAGGTCTACGCAAAGGCTGGACAGTTCGCACAGAACGGCGACCATAAGATTGCCTATGAAACTTACGAGGCACTGGGCAATTACTCTGACTCGAGATTCAGATCCGCACAGGCTCTGTACAATGTATGGTATAAGGATTCCGGCTACGGTACTCTGGAACAGCGCAAAGCCGCGATGGAAATTCTCAGGCAGAGAGCTGCTGATGACGAAGAGGCGGCAAACATGCTTATGAGTGCCGGCTTCAACCCGATTCGAATGCTTGGCCGGTGGTCTGACGGCGACAGCACTGTGACGCTCAGCATCGCCGACGGAACGACCGACAAGTTTGTTCTTAACATGGATCTTGCGTCGATCAACGATACGCGAATCACACTGCAGAGTTCGGATATCATTTTCGACGGCAATGTTGTGTTCCGCCTTACCGATCCGGACGATCCGGATACCAAGCGAGGCGTATTCCAGGTGACCAGTTTTGATACTCTTACGGAATACGAGCCGGCTGAATTCACTTTCTACTGCTTCCTTAACAATCGTGACTATCATATGGAGCGTCAGTGAACGGCGGAAGACAGGCAATCTTTTACCCACGCGAATTCAATCCGCACGGCGGATGGATGGAGGTAACCATGAAGAAGCTCAGATTGTTACTCGTATTACTTATCCTCTCGGCGCTGCTGTGTCTGAGCGGCTGCGTCAACATCTATACTACAATGACCGTCAGCAGTGAATTTGCCGGACAGAGAGTAATGACTGTTTCTTTCCCGGCAAATCAGCTGCAGTCGGCAGGCGGGCTCGAGGATGTAGACGAACTCATCGACGGGGCCAAGCCTGCATTGCTGGAGTACAAGCGTTCCGATTCTGCCGATCCGGTGGAGTACATCTTTACGCTGCGGTTCAACAGCCTCGAGGACTATGAGAAAAAAGTCGAGTCTCTTGCCATGCGCGATGTCAGCATAGAATACGTCTATGTCAATCAGCCGTACACCAGAGAGATCCGTCTTACCGAGGATTTCGATTCCAGCGACCTTTTCGTGTGGTTCGATCAGGTGCTCAACGGTCAGAAGGATGTCATTGAAGCTGCTTTCGGCAAGCAGGTGAACACAGAGAATATCTGGACCGTCACCGGCTACACACTTGAGCTTGACGGGGAGACTGATATAGTCTCCAGCAAGAAGATATCCTATTCCAGAGGATCCGGTGATCTTATCACCGGTGTAGAGATGACCACGGTTATCCATGGTGATGAAAAGTACACCAGATACATCGACTTCAGGCTTAGCAGAGACTGCAGCGAAAACGATCGCAACGCCATCATTGACCGCATGTCTGCTTCCCTGCCCGAAGGCGGAAGCATCGAGCAGAACGTCGGTGCCGGTGGTTCAAGCTGCACGGTCAGCTTCAGCGCGACTACCGCACAGCAGCTTGCCGACATGACCACACGTGCTCTTGAAGGCAGACGTTCCACTTCGGTGTGGGGCGATTTTGACGACAAGAGTCAGCCGCTGACTACCCTCAACGGATTTGAGGAGAGTCTGGATCTTTCTGCGTTCTCCTCGGACGATCAGCTTGATTTCACCTATCGTATTGTTTCCGAAGACGGTCTGCCCAACGGTCTTTACAGCAAGGAGACCGGCAGCCTCTCTGTTCTTGAAGCAGAGATCGGAGGAAACACACTGACCTACAACTCCAACGGCACTTCATTCAATTTCTACACCATCCTTGCCAGCGTCAGCAAAGCGCAGACCATCAGCTACGGTCTGGTTGTGGACGGTGAGGAAAAGTTTATCCGCGAGGTCCGCATTATCATGCCCGCAGGCTCTGAGGGAGCGGTGCTTTCTCAGGTAGAGAGCTACTTTGCAAGTCTGGGCGCTCCCAACACCGAGATCATCACCAGCGGCAGCGCCGAACAGCCCTATGTGCTTATCACCATACGTGGCAACGCTTCGGAGATCTGTTCCGCCGAGGATATCCTCTTTGGCGTGACTCCCAACCGCCGCCTCAGCTACACCAGAGAGGGCGGTCTGCTCACCGTAAAGCCAGATGCATATCTGATTGACAGTTACGATATTTCCTCGCTGCTCAGTCTGACCGGCGTTTCCGACTTTATCTATGTGGTTTCCACCGGTGACGAGGTCTACGAATGCTCCGTGGCGGACGACAGCAGCCTCCCCACCGACTCGCCCATCGCAGTGCGCTGCAATGACGGCGCGCAGAGTATGTCCTTCACCGGCAAATACGTTAACTCCGATGCGGTTATCTTTATCTGCCTGCTGGTAGTGCTGCTGCTCCTGCTCATTGCGCTGGCTGTGACTATGTACCTTGCCAAGCTGGCGGAAAAGAACGCGGAGAAGGAAGAAAAGCCTGCCGAGCTCACTGAGGGCGAAGAAACCAAGGCGCTTCCCATCCACGAATCCCGCGACTTCCTTGCGGTAATGGAAGATCCGGAACCCATCGTGCCCACCGCTCCTATGGAGGTCGAGCGCTTCGAGGATTCCATTTCTCCCGTCTACGACGAGCCTGTATGCCTGCCTGAGCCTGAGGCTCTGCAGGAGGATATGCTGGGAATTTTCACCGGTGTTGATCTGGGTGAGGAAGATTATCAGCCCAAGCCCGAAGCCGAGCCTGAGCTGATGCCCATGCCGGAACCTGAACCCGAGCCCGAGTCTGTTCCGGAACCCGAACCTGTTGCGGAGCCGGAACCCGAGCGTGAACCGGTCAAGACCGATGTTTACGAAGGCTATGAGGATCGCTTCCCCATGGAGAATCTGCCTCCCGTTGTAGAGTCTCCGGAGAACACCACCGACAAATACTCCAACAGCGACTTCGTTAACGATCTGCGCTATCTGGGCTATCTCGACAGCTATACCAAGCGCGCTACCCGCGTAAAGGTTAAGGTCAGAAAGAGATCCCGCAGCGAGGATCAGAACAAGTAAATATTGGCTTTATAAAGCGGTTTCGCCCGTCCGGGAATTTTCCGGACGGGCGTTTTCTGCTTTTTAATGTGTTTGCGTTTGTTACGCTAAAAATTAAATAATTAACGTAAAACATTAAAAAATAGTTGACAAACGTAAATCGGTGTGTTATACTCGCATCATCAAAGGCCGGCAATGATATATCAACAAGCATCAATGAAATTATTGGGAGGATTTGAATAATGATTGAAAACAGCAAGCTCATCAAGACCTGCAGCACGACACGCAAAATCGTCAAAGGACTGCGAATTTTTCTGTATGTAGCCATGGCACTGTTCGTTGTGTGTGCGGTAGTCCTGTTCCTGCCCGCTTTTAAGGAACATACTGAAACAATGATAGTTGAGGACACACTGACCGGCACGCAGATTGCCTACACCCGTGGGGAGATAATCGCCAAGGCTACATGGGTAATCTCTGCGGTGGCAATCGGCAGCGTTATCATGCTCCTGTGCGAGAAGATACTCCGCACCGTTGATACCGAAAGCACCCCGTTTGTTGCAGCAAACGTCAAGCGCCTCAAGGTTATGTCCATTCTGATGGCGTGCCTCAGCGTGGTACCAAGCTGGCTGTCCCAGATTATCAGCCTTATACTGGGCGACAGAAGTCTGATGCTGAATGTGGAGCTGAGCATGATTATGATCGCGCTGATTATCTGGTGTCTGGCACTCATCTTTGAATACGGTGTCTCGCTACAGCAGCGCGAAGACGAAACACTGTGAGGTGATAAGCAATGATCGTACTCAGACTTGATCGCATGATGGCTGACCGCAAGATGTCGCTGGGTGAGCTTGCGGACAAGGTGGGCATAGCCAACGTGAATATGTCCAAGATCAAGACCGGCAAGGTCAACGCCATTCGCTTCCCGACCCTGAACGCCATATGTGCTGCCCTCAACTGCCAGCCGGGTGACATTCTCGAGTATGTCCCCGACCCTGAGGAAACGGATATTGTCGTTGAGGAATAACATCGTGACGCTAAAAAACAGCCTCCTTACCGCTGATGCGGCAGGGAGGCTGTGATTATTTATATTCTGTTATTTTTTGGCTTTGGCTTCGGTCTTGAGGTGCTTTTTGATCTCGCGGTACTTTGCAAGGTTTTCGTCGTTGTATCCCACCATGGCGTTATTGCAGTGCTGTGCGAGATAGGCAAAAGCCGTCTGTATCTGCTCAACATTGGCCTTCCTGTTGGGGAGCGAAACCGGAGCGAAGGAGGCACCGGTCTTGGTGTTGGTGGTTATGGGAATGTGGTTGTCGCGGCCGGGGTAAATAAATACCCAACGCACATCGTCAAAGGCAACCGCCACTCCGCTGTGCTTGCGGAAGGCAAAATGCTCGGTCAGACGGCTGGAGTCCTTGCCCACAACCAGCGTGTTTTCGGCGTCCAGTTCGGCAGCGGCGCTCTCAAGCAGATCCAGTTCCTCGAGCCGCTTGAGGCAGCGCTTTGCTCTTTTGTTTGCCTCAGAGCAGGAGGAGGCAGACATTATCCACAGGCCAAGAGGAATAATTGCGATGGCGAAAAGTGCGCCCGTCCAGTTTGCATCAATGAGTGCAGTCAGCACACCGCCTGCCGCAGCCAGAGCAGCAGTCAGTCCGAAAAAGACCCACGCCATTACTTTTGTGGACTTGGCAGGGCCTATGTACTCAAGAATCTTCTGCTTTGCGTTCATCGTTCATCACTCCATGAATAAGATTCAGGGCACCTTTGACACGCAGGTGCCTTTTTACGAGAATTATATCACAACACCTGTCAAAGCGCAAGATGTAATCGCGAAACGTAATATTGCTATAAAACAACACAAATGGTATACAAATTTATCCTATATAACCAAAAGGGGCGAATGTGTATCCGCCCCTTTGATTCGTATTCCGACGCCTACATTCTGTCCTTCGGTTTGGATATTACCGCGCAGATGTAACCGAACACCACTGCGGCGGTAATGCCCGCGGCAGCGGCGGACACACCCCCGGTGAAGATGCCGAGAAAACCGTCTTTTGCCACACCTTTCTTTACGCCCTCGGCCAGCGTGTGTCCGAAGCCGGTCAGCGGTACCGTGGAAGTCGGAGGCCAAGCGG
>JAZUPE010000084.1:0-71772 GCA_045605025.1 Acutalibacteraceae bacterium | reverse complement strand
GGAAAATCACTCCAGAATATGTATCTTTCTTTTATGTCAAGCTTGTATTTCTGATACCATTCTCCGAATGTTATGTCTTTATATGTCAACTTCCATTCGGGAAGGCTCATTCTTGTCACTTTGTCATACCATTGATCTAAGGAATCTGGTAAATCTATATGATTCATCGTTTGCATTCCTACCTTCTGCCCTTATTTAACCGAAACAATTCTGAGCAACCTAATACTGCTTCACACAAGACATTTAAATGGTCAAATAATAGCTTGTGTAATAATATTTTGTATGGTGTACCTTTTTCTATACTTTTATTAGACTGATGATTATTTTTACTATATCATTTTTTGCCCCCACACACAATAAATCCTCGTCAAAATTTGCGAATTGACTGGTTCACCGCCCATTTCACCGCTCATTTCGCCGCCCATTTCGCCGCCCAAATCGGCGAAAATAGTTCGCAACAGTTGTAAATAGGTTAAAATAACCTCATAAAGCGCAAAATGGACTGCCCCAGATTGTGCGGACAGTACAAAAAAGACCCCCGGCAGGAAAATATTAAGTTTTAAGCGGAGTGGCGCAGCGTGAGCGGCACCACTCCAGTTTTTAACTGGATGCGCTGGTGATTGTAGAAATAGATGTAATTGTCAATCAATGTTCTCGCTTCGTCAAAGGTAGCAGGAAGATGTCTGTAGATGCATTCAGTCTTGAGAATTGAGAAGAAATTTTCTGCCATAGCATTGTCATAGCAGTTTCCCCGTCTTGACATAGACGGAGTTATGCCATATTCTTTAGTCAGGTCAAAGTATGCTTGTGAGGTGTACTGACTCCCTTGGTCGCTGTGGAGCTGCAACTCCGCGGCGACTTTCTTTTCCTTTTGCATGGCAAGTCGGATGGTATCCAGTACGAGATTAACCGTCTGAGAAGTTCCTGTTTTGTATGCAACAATACTGTTGTCAAACAAATCCCGAATTACAGACAAATAGAGAACACCTTGACCGGTATGGATGTACGATATGTCCGTAACCCACTTGTGATTTGGTCTGTCAGCAGAAAACTCTCTGTTCAGCAAGTTTTCGTATTTGTGGAGCTGCTGCCCCATCTGACGCCACTTTCTGCGACGACGAACTTCGGACAGAAGTTCGTATTTCTTCATGATACGCAGAACAGTTTTGGGGTTTCGGTGTATTTTCTTTGCCTTCTTCAACCATTTCCACATGCGACGATAACCGTATGTTCTGTCACATTTCTTTTGTTGTTCGCTAATAATCTCTGCAAGGCCTACGTCATGCTCCGGTCGATCAAGGCGATTGACATAGTCGTAATAACCGCTGCGTGACACGCCGAAGAATCGGCACATTGTGGACACGGGATACCGATTTCGGTTCATATGAATGATCTGGTATTTTACTCTTGGCCTCACTTCCTTCCTGTCAATTGCAGAAAATCCCGCAGTAGCTTATTTTCCATTTTTAACCGGTTGATTTCGTATGCCTGTTCTGCCACCACATCTCTTGGCGCAGCGTCCTTACGTGGGCGACCTTTTGGACGAGGTGCAAGCCCTGCCTTGATTTTCTTTTCCTTTCTTCGCTCACGCTTCAGCAGATTGTGAACCGGACGATCTCCTGTTAATCCAAAATGCTCCTCTATTTCCCGATGACTTTTTCCGTTTGCAATCATTGCTCTTATTTCCGGCAGAATCTTTTGAATATGTGTGTATCTTCTCTTTGACATGATAATACCCCCTGATGTAGTACTTCTATTTTCCTACATCAGGGGGCTATTTGTCTATTGTCCGTTTTTACTGGACCTGTTCACTCTGCGTCGGGGGATTTCTGTGTCTGTCCGGCGGCAGAGAGGCCTGCGTCCGTAAAAATATCCCAACATATATTCTCAATGCTTGTATCATGTTGAGTGGTGTAGTATAATTAAAATATATTTTCAGAATTCGGAAAGAGGGGGATTCACTTGACCGTGATCGAAAAAATAATTGCGGAGATAAAAAAAGTAATCGAGGGCAAGGACGAAGTGGTGCGCTGGGTACTGCTTGCCATTCTCGCCAGGGGTCACATTCTGCTGGAGGATGTTCCCGGCGTCGGCAAGACAACTCTTGCGCTGGCGTATTCCAGAGCGCTGGGTCTGGAGTACGGCAGAGTGCAGTTTACGCCGGATGTACTGCCTTCTGACATCACCGGATACACCATCTACAACAAGGACACCGGCAAGATGACCTATCAGCCGGGTGCCATTCTGTGCAATCTTTTCCTTGCCGACGAACTCAACCGCGCAACCAGCCGTACCCAGTCGGCACTTCTGGAGGCCATGGAAGAAGGGCAGGTTACAGTTGACGGAAACAGCTATCCCGTTCCAAGCCCGTTTATCGTCATGGCGACTCAGAACCCCACCGGAGCAGCAGGCACGCAGCTGCTCCCCGACTCCCAGATGGATCGCTTCGCAGTGCGTCTTTCCATTGGCTATCCTTCTGCACAGAGCGAACGGGATATGATAATGCGCCGTCAATCCGGCGACCCCCTTGCCGGAGTAAAGCAGGTCGTTTCCCATGAGCAGCTTGAAGAACTGCAGAATACCGCGGCGGGTGTGTTTATCAAGGAGGATGTTGTGGATTACATCATCCGTCTGGTCAACGCCACAAGAACCGACAATATGCTGGAGCGCGGCGGCAGTCCGCGTGCCGCACTGTCGCTGACCGCGCTTGCCAAAGCCAACGCTCTGATGCACGGACGCGATTACGTTGTGCCCGATGACGCAGCGGAGATTTTCTGCGACGGCATCGACCATCGTGTGCTCATTCATTCTGACGCGCAGGCACGCGGCATCACCGTCCGTGAGATTACCGAAAAGATCCTCAGGACGGTCAGAGCGCCCGGAAGCGGTAGATAATCATGTACGCTATACGAATAATCATATACATAGCGGCGGTCATCGCTTCGTTTTTCTCCTTTGTTTTCTGCGAAGCGTGGGTCACAATGCTGCTGATGCTTGCGGTCATTGTCATGCCGCTGCTCTCGGGATTGCTGGGTTTGCTCGGCGCACGGAAGATATCATATCGTGTGTCGGCGGTGCCATCGGTCAGGTGCGGCGACAGGCTGGATATACTGGTCTATGATACAGGCGGTGTTAGAACGCTCAATTATACCGTTGATCTGGCTGTCGATAAAGGCTTTGACGAGGAAAAAGTATGGTCGGTGAGTCTTTTTGACGGCATACGCAAGAGCAGTTTTGTCGAAACCACTCACTGCTGCACGATAAGAATCAGCGTGAAGAATGCCTACGCGTACGACGCACTGGGACTGTTCCGTCTGCGCCTGCGACCGGTGAGCGACACCGTGGTGTGCGTGATGCCTTATCCGCAGCCGCCGGAGGAACTGCCGGAATATTCCCTTGCCATGCATGAATCCTATGTGCCTAAGTATGGCGGAGGCTTTGCCGAGGTGCACGATATGCGCCCGTATCGTCCGGGGGATTCCATGCGCGATATCCACTGGAAGCTGTCTGCCAAGACCGGTCAGATGATTGTGCGCGAACCCCAGAGACCGGTGTGCAGCAGCATAGTCATAACAATAGACCTCGAAGCTCCGTCTGCGGAGCTGGACAGAAGAATTGCCAATCTGCTGTGGGTCTCGGACTGGCTGATCAGGAGCAATGTTGAACATGATGTGTGCTGGCTGGATCCTGTGGACAGACAGGTTAAAGCGTTCAATGTCACCGGCGCCACGGATCCGGTCGCTCTGGTGCGAGAGATGCTTGTAAAGAGAGTCACTCGGCCGCTGCCATCCATTGCGGATATGCCCGTTGCAAAAGCGGACTGGCACTATCATATCGGCGGGGAGGTGCAGCAGTGAACAATCCGGTTGCAGTGTCACAGACGTATGTGGACGAAAAAAAGAAAAACGTCTGGCGCTGGCTGCAGATTCCCGTCAACATCGTTATTGTGTTCTGCCTCGTGACGGGCAGCCTTTACATGCAGATCACTGCCCATCAGCATCTGGTGAACCTTGGATGGTTCGTGAGCCTCTGCGCCGTGTTCAGTGTCGCGTCGGTGCTTCTTTACACATGGGAACATACCGGCATTGTGGAGATGTATATCGCGCTTGCTGCTGGTGCGTACTGTATCTTTGATCTGGAAACAGTTACCTCAAGCGCAAAAGCGTTTATCGACAACTTCAGACAGCGCTTTGGTCTTGTACAATACGGACACATTATGAAACCCGCTCATGATTCCACGCTGTTCTTTGTGATGCTGGCGTTGCTTGCGGCTCTTCTTGCCGCCGCGTACCTGCTGCGGTCGGGTTCAATCTGGATGACACTGGCAATCCCTGCGCTGAGCTTCACCCTTGCCACCGCGCGATTCCGGGAGCTGTGCAGTCCTGTGGTGATTCTTGCGGTGCTTAGCGCCATGCTTGTCATCATGCTGACCCACCGTGTCCGGCTTATAGACACGCTGACCGCGGCCAGGCAAAGCGTTGCGGTTGCAGTTCCGGCGGTAATCGTGCTGGTGGCGCTTACGCTGCTCATACAGCCGGATAGCTACCGGCTGCCCGAATGGGGCCAGCGGGTCAGGGAGTATGCAGGCGGAATTATCAGCAAGCTTTATGATCCGGAGGAAAGGGAAGAGTATTTCGGAAGCACACAGCTTTACAGGACCAGATTTGATCTGAGCGAACTGGGACCGAGACCGAGTGATCGCAGACAGGTCATGGAAGTCAGAGCAGACGAGCAGACCAGCCTGTATCTCAGAGGTTTTTCCTACATGGGCTACAGCGGCGGCAGATGGCTCAACGAAACACCCGAACAGGCCTCGGCTTTCACCGGTGTTCTGGAATACACACTGTGCGTTCCGGAAAACTCCCGCAGTGCCTTCAGAACCGGAACGGTTGAGATAATAACCGCCCTTAGCAACAGCATGATATTCATGCCGTACACAGCAGCGGAGATTCCGGAAGGCGGTGCATGTTACGGCGATTCCTATGTGCACAATAAAATACTGACCAATGAGTATTCAATCACATATGGAAAGCTCAGCGCCGTTAATTCTCAAAGAGACAGCGAATACGAGCGGCTGGTGTTTGAGCATTATCTGGATATCCCCGCAGAAACCGCGGACGGACTGAAATCGCTTGCTGCAGACATGGGCATCATTACCGCCGAAGAAGCGGAGACAGGCTGTCCGTGGAATGTGCCGGCGGTGGTGGACAGCGTGACAGAACTGGTTACCAATTGCGCGGAATATGACACCAACGTTCAGCCGATGCCTGAGGGAAAGGATTTTGCTCTGTGGTTCATCACTGAGGCGGAAAACGGGTATTGTTCCCATTTCGCTTCCGCGACCACACTTATGCTGAGAGCCATCGGCGTGCCTGCCAGATTTGTTTCCGGCTTTGTGGCGCATACCGTCCCCGGTGAATGGGTAAAGGTCACCGGCGATAACGCCCACGCGTGGGTCGAGTATTACGACAGAGACACCGGAGGCTGGGTGTTGGTGGATCCCACTCCTCGCGCGGCTTTGTCGGTGGTGTCCTCAGGTGACATGCATAGCGCCCTGACTTCCGGAACAGATACGGCTGCGGCGCCGTCCGCAACCGATGTGGAGCCCTCTGCTGTGGCTACCACGACCACTGCGGCGCAGACCGCGGCAACATCGTCTGCTGAGCAGTCAGTGACCACGCGGACCGCCACCGCATCGACGTCCGTGCCGCCGGCAGTGACCACTTCTCCATACGGTGAGACGGAAGATGCACAGAGCAATCAGGACGAAAAAGCCGAAGATACAACCGCTGACCGGTGGTGGATTCCGGTGGTTGCTGTACCGATGCTTCCGTTGCTTGCGTGGTTTGTGCTTTCCCGCATACGCAAAAGTGTCTGCGGTGGCCGGCAGAAACGCTTTGCGGAAGGTTCCAACAAGGAGCGCATCGCTGCTATGGGAGAATATCTTCAGGTGCTGAAAGATGCCGGAGGCGGCTCCTGGGACACACAGGTCAGAAAGATTCTGCTCAAGGCACAGTTCAGCCAGCACGACCTGACCGACAGTGAACTGGATCAGGTCAAGGAAAGCGTTAACCAGTCGGTTGAGGCGCTAAAAGTCAACAGCGGCTTGATTGCTGACTTTGCCAACAAATTCATTCGCTTTATCTATTGATTATGAGGTAGAATAGAACGCATAATCACGAATGCAATGCGAATTTGTAAAAAGCGGCATTTTCTCGTGAAGATGCCGCTTTTGAGAGAATATACGTATAGCGATATTTTTGCGAAAAATTATAATCCCCGCCGTGCGACCATTCACACGGCGGGGATTATCAGTTGATTAGTACGATTACAGCTGAGCCAGCTTGGCACAGAAGGGCTTTACGGTATCATACAGGTTGCTGTAGATCTCGTAGAACTGAGCGTAACGGGAAGTGTTAGCAGCGTCAGCAGGCTGTTCGCCCTTGACGCTGATGATCTTGTCGCAGGCCTCCTCAACAGAGGGATACAGACCTGCGCCGACACCGGCGAGGATTGCAGCACCCAGAGCTCCGCCTTCGTTGGAAACACACTGCTTGACGGTGCATCCGAAGATGTCAGCCAGCATCTGTCTCCACAGAGCGGAGGAACCGCCGCCGCCGCAGGCCATCATGCTGTCAACCTTGACGCCCAGACCGCCGAACAGGGAGAGGCAATCCTTCAGGGAGAAGGTAACGCCTTCCATAACAGCGCGGAGCAGGTGGGCACGGGTGTGCATGGCAGACAGACCGAAGAAGATACCGCGGGCGTTGGGATCGAGGTGGGGGGTGCGCTCACCCATCAGGTAGGGCATGTAAATCAGACGATCGCAGCCGATGGGAATTTCAGCAGCCTTTTCGTCCAGCAGTGCGTAGACGTTCTTGCCGGCGGCCTCTGCCTCGGCAAGCTCGGTGTCGCAGAAGTTGTCCTTGTACCACTTGAGGGACAGACCGGCAGCCTGAGTAACACCCATAACGTGCCATGCGCCGGGAACGGCGGTGCAGAAGGTGTGACAGCGACCCTTAGGATCAACAGACATCTCAGAGGTGTGAGCGAAAACAACACCGCTGGTGCCGATAGTAGTGAAAGCGCGGCCGTCGCGGACAACACCGCAGCCGACAGCAGCGGCAGCGTTATCGCCGGCACCGCCAACAACAGGAATACCTGCAGGAATGCCGGTAGCCTTGGAGCCGCTCTCGTTAATGGTACCGGAAACCTCGCAGGACTCGTAGACCTTGCCAAGCCACTCGGCAGGAATGTCAAGCAGATCAAGGATTTCCTGAGACCAGTTGCGCTTGGCAATATCAAGCAGCTGCATACCGGAAGCGTCGGAAACGTCGGTAGCAAACTCGCCGGTCAGCATATAGCGGATATAGTCCTTGGGCAGGAGGATGTGCTTGCACTTGGCGTAAATTTCCGGCTCGTTGTTGCGAACCCACAGGATCTTGGAAGCGGTGAAGCCGGTGAGGGCGGGGCTGGCGGTGATACGCATCAGAGTATCAAGACCGCAGCGCTCGGTAATCTCCTCGCACTCCTTGGCGGTACGCTGGTCGCACCAGATGATGGATTTGCGCAGAATTTCGCCATTTTCGTCCAGCATAACCAGACCGTGCATCTGACCGGAAAGACCGATACCGGCGATGTCGTTTTTGTCGATGCCGGACTTCTCAACGACCTTCTGCAGACCTTCACAAGTTGCCTGCCACCAGTCAAAGGGATTCTGTTCGGCATAGCCGTTCTTGGGCTGATAGAGAGGATATTCTGCGGTGTGGGATGCCATCTTGGTTCCGTTCTCGTCAAAGAGAGCGGTCTTGGTACCGGAAGTACCAACGTCAATACCGATAAGATATTTCATATTGCATTTCTCCTGACTGATAATTTATCAGGCGGTGCCGCATGGAGAAGATCCGCACGGCACGCCTGTTGAAGTTGAATTAAGAGGATTACTTGCTGATGCTCAGCTTGATGCAGGCGGGCTTGCCCAGCTTCTGGCTCAGTTCGTCAGGCTGGGAGATACCTGCCCACAGGCTGTAGCTGCCGCCGGCAACAAAGCGCTTACCGCTGTTGTCAACAACCTCGTAGGCGCTCTCGGGCAGAACCAGCTCAACGGTCTTGCTCTCACCGGACTTGAGGGAAACACGCTTGAAGCCGCACAGACGATGGTTGCGGACCTCGAATTCGGACTCGTCGGAACGGATGTACAGCTGAACGACCTCGTCAACATCCACGCCGCCCTTGTTGGTGACGGTGACACTGACTTTGCCGTCCTGCTCGGAAGCGGCATCAACAGAAACATCGGAATAAGTCAGACCGAATCCGAAGGGATACATTACGTTGTTCTCAGCGTAGCGATAGGTGCGATTGACCATGGAATAATCGAGGAAATCGGGCAGAAGCTCGACCTTCTCGTAGAAGGTGACAGGCAGCTTGCCGGAGGGAGAAACATTACCGAACAGAATGTCGGCGAGAGCAATACCGCCGTTCTCACCGGGATACCATGCCTGAATGATTGCGTTGGCTCGATCGGCGAGGGGGTTCATGGAGCTGCCCACCATCATCACGACGATAGTAGGAGTGCCGGTAGCCAGCACAGCGTCAACCAGCTTGCGCTGGGACTCGGGCAGAACCAGATCCAGCTTGTCGCCGCCGGCAAAGGCGTTGCCGGTGTCGCCCTGCTCGCCTTCGATGGTGGCGTCCAGACCGACGCACAGAACTGCGACGTCAGCAGCTTTGGCGTAAGCAACAGCCTCAGCAATACCGTCGTCAGCCTGAGAGAGGGGCTCAATGCGGTCGCGGAACAGATCGCAGCCCTGAGAGTAAATCACGCGCACATCATCGCCGCATTCCTTCTGGATGCCCTGCAGAACGGTGGTGTAGCCGGCTGCAACGCCGAAGTAGTTGGCGCGCAGAGCGCCGATGCTGTCAGCGTTGGGACCGAGAACGGCAAGAGTCTTGATCTTGCTCTTGTCCAGGGGCAGAATACCGTCGTTCTTAAGCATGACGATGGACTTACGGGAGCAGTCCAGAGAATATTCGCGATGCTCCTTGCATGCTACACGGTCAAGACCGATGTTGTCGTACTCGGTGCCGCCGTCGAACATGCCAAGACGGATACGGGTGCGCATCAGATGCACGCAGGCCTTGGTGATGTCTTCTTCGGTGACCAGACCCTGCTCGTAAGCGCTCATCATATGGATATAGGTGTTGCCGCAGTTGCAGTCGCAGCCTCGCTTGAGAGCCAGAGCAGCGGATTCCTCGGGAGTAGCGGTGAGCTTGTGGTCGGTGTGGAAATCGCGGATAGCCCAGCAGTCGGATACAAAGTAACCGTCAAAGCCCCACTCCTCCAGCTTGCCCATCAGGAAGCTGCTGGCGCAGGCGGCCTCGCCGTTGACGCGGTTGTAAGCGCCCATGAAACCCTCAACACCTGCATCGGTCAGATCCTTGAATGCAGGCAGATAGGTCTCATACATATCCTTGTCGTTGCAGCGGGCATCAAACTCGTGACGCAGAGCCTCGGGACCGCTGTGAACGGCAAAGTGCTTGGCGCAGGCGGCGGTCTTCATAACTTTGCCGTCGCCCTGCAGACCCTTGACAAAGCTGACGCCCAACTTGCCGGTCAGATAGGGATCCTCACCGTAAGTTTCGTGACCGCGGCCCCAGCGGGGATCACGGAAGATGTTGATGTTGGGGGACCAGAAGGTCAGACCCTTGTAAATGTCGCGGTCTTCTTCAGCGGAGAAGGCGTTGTACTTGGCGCGGCCTTCCTCAGCGATGATTTCGGCGACCTTGCCCAGCTGCTCGTCGTCGAACATAGCGGCCAGACCGATTGCCTGAGGGAACATGGTGGCGGTACCGGCACGGGCAACGCCGTGCAGAGCCTCGTTCCACCAGTTGTATGCGGGGATGCCGAGACGCTCAACGGCAGGAGCGTCGTAGCGCAGCTGAGAGGCCTTTTCTTCCAGAGTCATGCGGGAGACAAGGTCCTCGGCGCGTTCCTGTGCGCTGAGAGTGGTATCTCTGAATTTTTCCATAATTATCCTCCTGATATCTGCGGCATAATGTTGATCACGTTCTGCAGAATAATCATCCGCAAGGGCGCAAAACGGCCGCGATACAATTAAATTCAGTATACGTCAAGCGGCACATTCTGTCAACAATCAGCGTGCTGAATTCTGTGAATAATTTGCAAAATTCCGTCCAAAAACGATAATTTGGGCCTTTTGCGCAGCTCAATATATGTCTAATAAAACAAAAACGCCAGCGGCATGCCTGAGGGGATATGCTGTGCAGGTGCTCGGAGGGAATATTCTGTTCGGGTCAACCGCCGGTTGAGCAAAAAGTGCGGCATACTGTATGGACAGACGCGGCAATGGCAGCTATCATATTGGTATCCAGGGGAGGTGCGGAAGTTGAATCAAATGGGAACAAAAATCCAGACACTCAGAAAGAACAAGGGCATAACCCAGGGGCGGCTTGCAGAGGTGCTGTCTGTATCACCGCAATCGGTCAGCAAATGGGAAAATGATCTGTCTGTGCCGGATATATCTTTGCTGCCTGTCATCGCGCGATATTTCGGTATATCAATGGACGAGCTGTTCGGCTATCGTCTTGATGCGCTCAATTACAGGGAACGCTTTATCCGCTTCATGGCAGATAACGGCGTGCTGCAGTTTGGTGAATTCAGTCTGCAGAGCGGACGTGTATCGCCCTATTTCATCAATACCGGGTGCTACCGCTCAGCCAGCCAGATTTCAAAACTCGGTGAATTCTACGCCGGGTGCATGCGGGAGAATAATGTGGTTACCGGTCTGCTTGCGGGCAACGCAAGGCGGGATATTCCCGTGATGATAGCCACCAGCCTTGTCCTGTTCAATCGCTGGGGGATCGATATGCAGTATACCATCGACAGCTCGGTGGGCAAACAGATGAGGGCAGGAGATACGGTGACGCTGATTAAGGACACACTGACTTCCGGCAGCACGCTGAAAGAAAACCTGCAGACGATACACGACAGCACAGGTGCGCGTGTAACCGACGTCATAGTGTCGGTTGACCGTATGGAAAAAGGTTTGCTGCAGTCACAGACCGCCCGAAAGGAAATCGAGAGCGCATACGGTGTGAAGATACATTCAATCGTTACGCTGGACGATATCATTCGCGCAGTGGAAAACGGGATAGTCGGCGGCATGGAGCATGCTGCTGCTCTCAGAAGATACAAAGAGCAATACGGAGGGGAATAACATGGTTGTCGACCGGCTGGTGGAGGAAATCAGACGAAAGAAAAATCCGTGCATAGTCGGCATCGATCCGGAATGGGAAAAACTGCCTGACTGCTATAAGTCCGGCATGCTTTCCTATGCTGATGCCGTCCTTGCGTGGGCGACCGACGTCATCGAAGCGGTTGCTGACATCGTGCCTGCCGTGAAGCCGCAGATGGCGTTCTTTGAGGTCTTTGGTGCGGAGGGCGTGCGAGTTCATCAGCAGATAGTCAGCTGCGCCAACAGCAAGGGGCTTATCGTGGTGGACGACAGCAAACGAAACGATATCGGCAACACCGCGCGGGTATACGCGTACGCCCATCTTGCAAAAGACGGTCCCATCAACGCCGATTTCCTCACCGTATCGCCCTTCCTCGGCACGGACAGTATGCAGCCCTTTGTCGACACTGCTGCAAGGGAGGGGAAAGGCATCTTCGTTCTGGTTAAAACCTCCAATCCGGGTTCTGTGGAGATCGCCGAAGCGACCAACGCTGAGGGTGAGAGCATCAGCCGATGGCTGGCAGGCTGGGTCAATTCCATCGGCAGTACCTGCGTCGGAGAGTGCGGATACTCCTCCGTCGGTGCGGTGGTGGGAGCCACCTTTCCCGACGAAGCACGACAGCTGCGAAGCATAATGAAGAACAATTTCTTCCTTGTCCCCGGTTATGGAGCACAAGGCGGCGCAGCAGCCGATGTGATACCATGCTTTAACGAAGATGGTCTGGGAGCCATCGTCAGTTCCTCGAGAGGTGTGATCTACCGCCATCAGAAAATGCCGGAATACGACGGCAGCCGGGATATGTACAAGAATATCGTCCGGCAGAGCGCCATAGAAATGCGCGACGCGGTCTGCGATGCACTTCACGCAGCATATCCTGAAATGGTATTTTGACGCAAGAAAAACAACCCTCTGAGTGCAGCATCTCAGCACTCAGAGGGTTGTTTTTCTTAATCATCAGAATAGTCATGCCGTGGCAGACGCAGGGTTCCGTCAGCCCTTCGTTGCCACCTGCTACCGTTCGGTCTGTTCGGTCATGATGCCCCAGCGGATTCCGAATTTGTCCACAAAAACCACCCTGCAGGAGCTGTAGGGTGTGGCAGCCATTTCGTAGATGGTGGTGCTGCCCTTACACATAAGTTCGTAGGCCCGCCGAACTTCTTCCTTTGTGTCGAAAACGACCGTAAGAAAATTGGAATAGCAGGTTCCAAGCTCAATATCCGTGTGATCGCTCATGATTATCCGCTGACCGTCCAGCATCAGTTCGCCGTGATAGATATAATCCTTCTGCTCCTCGCTCATTATAGACAGATAATCGGGATCGCCGGCGTTGCGGTAGGAAACCAGACAGGTGATTTCGCCGCCGAACGCCTTCGCGTACAGCTGAATGGCGTCACGGCAGGTGCCTGGAAAATTCAGAGTAGGTGTGATCTTCATCTGCGTTAATCCTTTCGTAGTGTTTGCGGCTCAGATTCTCGCCGTACCGCTGTCAATAATCCGCATGACTGCCTCCGCGATCGTGTTCACGTCCGCCTCCGTTACCACAGTGTCCAGAGAGAAACGGATGCTTCCGCGGGCGAGGGACTTGTCAACGCCCATTGCCAGCAGAACGTGGCTTGCCGAATCGCTGCCCGTGGTGCAGGCTGCACCGGAGGAAACGCAGATCCCTTCGCGGTCAAGATAGAGGGCGAGAGCTTCGCCGTCGGTGTTCCTCGCGCAGACGCACAGGATGGACGGCGCGCGATCTGCCTGATTTCCAATAACGCTGATGGATTGATGTACGCTCAGCTTTGCTTCCAGACGGTCACGCAGTTCAGCAACACGCAGACCGTCATCAGCCATGGAAGCCACGGAAGTTTCGATAGCGGCACCCATGGCGCATATCGCCGGCAGGGCTTCGGTGCCGGATCGTCTCCTGCTTTCCTGACCGCCTCCTGCGATAAGCGGCGCGACGGTCAGTCCGTTGCGGCAGAACAGCGCACCCGCGCCGGGGATACCGCCGAACTTGTGCGCCGACAGGCTGAGCATATCGCAGCCCATATCGCCCACGTCCACAGGCAGATGTCCCACCGACTGCGCAGCGTCGCACAGCACGAGAGCGCCGCGGCTGTGAGCTATCCGCGAAAAATCCTTTACAGGCTGGATAACGCCCGTCTCGTTGTTGACGCTCATCAGCGTGCACAGGTACACATCATTATCGCACATCTTCTCAAAGGCGGCAAGATCAACCGTGCCGTCGCTCCGGCAGGGGATAAGCTCCACCGCAGCGCCGAGGATATCGGCTGCATTGTGCGCCGCATTGAGCACCGCGTGATGCTCGCAGGAGAAAATCAGCAGCCTCGTGCGTCCGCGCTTCCTGCCCTCACGGGCGGCGGAGAGCACGGCGGTGTTCGCCGCTTCGCTTGCCGAGCTGACGAATACGATCTCCGCCGCCTGTGCGCCGATCGCCGCCGCGACCTTCCTGCGCGCATCAAACAGCATCCGGGCGGCGGTCTTTGCGCACCGATGTACGCCTGATGGGTTGCCGAACAGGTTCATTGCCTCTGCCGCCGCTTCTATGGCGCAGGGAAGCGGACGGGACTGTGCGGCGCTGTCGGCGTATATTATCCTTTTGTTGCCTGTTATGTTCATAAAAAGCACCTATACCAAAACCACGGCAGCGGTTTGATTTACCGCCGCCGTGGAAATTTGTTTTTTATCAGAAATTATGCCTCGCGGATGATCAGAGCCTTGCAGTCGAGATAATCTGCCTCACTGCCGCTGCGGTCGAATGAATTGCCGGAGATGCAGTAGAGACCTGCGGTGTTGCCCACGAAACCGTCAGCGATCTCGGTGGAAAGGTAATCTACGTTGATGTTCTCCGCGATGACCTTGCCGTTATAGCTGAAGCTGGCGTACAGGTTGCGCACAGTGATGGCGAACTCGCCTTCGCTGCCCTCAGCGGCAGCAGTGCCGGCGACGGTCTCCTCGCCGGCGCAGCAGGTGATGGCTGCGACTTCGCCGCCGCGGCGCACCAGACGGATGTGGTGGGTTTCGCTCTGCAGCACGGCGATGCCGTACTCAGCGGCAGGACGATCGGTGGAGATGACCGCCGAGCAGGAGAAGTCAAGAGTGCGGGGACGGGCGCAGAGGTAAGAGGGGGAAGCGCTCTCGGATATGGAAGCCTCCGAAGCGTACAAACGCAGACTGCCGGGGTTGACGGTCAGATCGGCACGTTCACCGATGGGCAGACGCAGGCTCATCAGCTCGGTGGAAAGCGTGTCACCGTCAAAGCGGAATTCGCCGCCGCAGTCGTTTACAGGGCTTGCTTCAAAGGGAAGTTCAACAACATCCTCCAGCTTGCCGACACCGGGGTTGACCACGGGCCATCCGTCCTCCCAGCTCACCCTGGCAAGGAAGGTCTCACGACCCAGCGGACAGACCTTGCGCTGAGGACGGCTGGCAAGCATGACCATGTACCAGCTGCCGTCTGGAGCGTCAACAAGGTCGGCGTGTCCAACCTTGGAGATAGGATAATCGGAGCCGAGGTGACGGTGGGTGAGAATGGGGTTGTTCATAAAGCCCTCGTAGTAATCGGTGAGGGTCTTGCTGCGGGCGATGGACACGGCGTGGTTGGGACCGGTGCCGCCCTCAGCGATCATGACGTAATAGTAGCCGTCGATCTTGTAGATGTCGGGTCCCTCGGGCCAGTGAGCGTCACGCAGGGCGCTGTGCCATACGATATAGGTCTCGCCGGTCAGCTTCATGGTGTTCAGATCCAGCTGGCGCAGATAGATCTCGTTGTCGCCGAAATACTTTTCGCCCTCGGAACGTCCGCGTGTGCCGCAGTACCAGCAGGAGCCGTCGTCGTCAAAGAACAGACTGGGATCGATGCCGGAAGCTTCCTCGCCCAGCCAGTAGGGGTCGGACCAGGGACCGCGAGGATCGGTGGCGGTGACGATGAAATTGCCGCCGAAGTCGATGTTGGTGCAGATCAGGTAGTATGTACCATTGTTGTAGCGGATGGTGGGCGCAAACAGGCCTCTGGAATGGCCCTGACCCTCCAGCGGAAGCTGGGAGGTGCGGTCAAGGGCGCTGCCGATCAGTTCCCAGCTGGCAAGATCACGGCTGTGATAGATGGGAAGACCGGGGAAATAGGAAAAAGTGGAGTTGACCAGATAGTAATCCCCGCCTACGCGGCAGATGGAAGGGTCGGGAGCGAAACCGGGAATGATGGGATTCTTGGCGTTAACCATGGAAGTGTCCTCCGTGTGTAAATTCATTTTGCAGGGAATGACCGCTAATGGAATCAATGGTAGGTCTTTTTGCGGGCTGACTTGCGCCAGAAAGTGATAACAATGGGCAGAAGCAGCAGGAAACCTACCTTGTATACAGTGTCAAGGAACGACTGCAGTGCTATGGCAGCAAGACCGTACATCGGAACCATTCCGGGAATGTTCACAAAGATGCGGGAAAGAAAGTACAGTCCTATTCCAGCCGCGGTCAGCAGCATACACTTTCTGAAGGTCATTTTCGAATGTTTGTCCTCCGCGGGCTTATCCTCGGGATGGATGTACATGAAATCCTGAACGGCAACATATACCGCCCAGAGAAAGAAGGCTGCCGAAGCAAGGCTGGTGATTATCTGTCCGGCAGAAATAAATACCGCGGCATTACTCATGGTTGTTATCCTTTCAGCGGGAAACAGTCTCCGCGCAAAGATTATTGATTGACGTTGCTCACATTATAAGTTAAGATAAAATGTAAGTCAATAGCGGGTACGGCAAGGTTGATGATGTGTCAATGACAGCCGTCCTCACCCGAAAGGAGACAAGACAACGTGAGTGGTATTTTCAGTCTTGATGGGATTTTCGGCAGCGGCATGGTGCTTCAGCGCGATCGCTGCAATAAACTTTGGGGAACCTGTCCGGCAAACGCGCGGGTCAGCGCGTCGATCGATGCTCAGCCCTGTTCGGTAACAGGCATCGATGGTAAATTCACGGTTATTATTCCTGCGCAGGAAGCATCCGCCGGTCACACCATTGAGATAGTCTGCGATGATCAGACAATCATTCTTGAGGACGTGTGCTTCGGTGAGGTTTTTCTGCTCAGCGGTCAGTCCAATATGCAGCTGGAAGTCAATCGGGTAATGGATGTTTCCGGCGGGGAGATTCTGTCGGCAGACTGCCCTCTTGTCAGACACTTCACCGTTGAGCCTCGCTTCCTTTTCGGCAGACAGGCGCAGGAAATCGTGCCTGCTCAGTGGCGAAAGGGTGTATATCCCGAGGTCATGAGCATGAGTGCCGCCGGTTTTTTCTTTGGCCGCCGTATGCAGGAAGAACTGAATGTTCCCATCGGTCTTGTGCTCAACGCTATGGGCGGCTCCACGATAGAAGCGTGGATGCCGGAAAATCTGCTGGCTCAGTTTGGGGATTACGCCGACCGGATTAAAGATTTCTATAATCACGATACATTCACAGGCCGCGTCAGCAGCGAGGAACAGGCAAAGGGAGAGTGGATACGCTCCCTCGAAACAGATAACGAAGCTTCTTCTGCGGCGGCAATTCCTGACGATGCACAGCCCTTTACCGTGCCGTCCATGACCCGTGGTACCGACCTGGAAGGTTACAGCGGCAGCCTCTGGTTCTACCGTGAAATTGAACTTGAAAGCGAACCGGAGGGAGAGGGGCTGCTTTACCTCGGAGATATCGTGGACAGCGACCGCGCGTACATCAACGGTCAGCTTGTGGGAGAAACCTTCTACCGTTACCCTCCCCGCAAATATCCCGTTCCCGCAGGACTGCTCAGAAAGGGAAAGAATCTCATTGCATGCCGCATGGTAATCGATGGCGCTGTGGGCGGTTTTGTGCCTTACCATCCCTATTTCCTCGACACAGGCTCCGGACGTATTGAACTGTCGGGCGAGTGGCTGATGAAGCCGGAGACCCGTGCTCCGCAGCCGGCTCCGCCGGTGCTGTTCCCGCCGGTATTGCCCACCGGACTTTACAACGCCTCTATCTATCCGCTGAGAGAAATGCAGTTTGCCGGCATGCTGTGGTATCAGGGGGAAAGCAACGTGGAAGATCCGGATAACTACAACGAGAAGTTCAATGCCATGATGACAGCGTGGCGTGAGCTGCTTGGGCAGGAACTTCCGGTGGTGTGTGTGGAGCTGTGCGACTATATCGACCCGACTTCCGCCGACACTGCAGTGCCCGCCGACTGGAGAAACATGCAGCAGATGCAGCTCAGACAGCCGGAATTTACCTCCGGCTGCGCCGTTGTTTCAGCCCGGGATCTGGGAGAGAAACTGGAACTTCACCCGCAGAGAAAGCATGAGCTGGGCGAGCGGCTGGCTCGGCAGGTTCTCAGCCTGATCTACGGAAGACAGCAGATACATATTGAATAATCATTTCAGGAGAGATTGATTTATGGATAGAATCATACTGGCTGCACAGGGAAAGAAAACTGTGTTCTGCCTTGAACGCAGCCCGCGCGGCGCGGTGCGTGTTGCCGCGTCCGTAGCTGCCGACCTGCGCCGTCTTACCGGATGCCGTCCCTGCGATATCCGCGTGGCAGGGGAAAGTGATCCGTTTACCGGTGCTTCAGCCAATGCCGACACTGTTATTGTTGCCGGAATAATCGGAGCAGGCACATGGATCGATGAAGCCGCCCGCCGCGGTCTGATCGATTGCAGCCCCGTTGAGGGAAAGAGGGAGTGCTACCGAATCTCGACCGCCGCTCTTGACAACGGACGCACCGCTGTGTTCGTTGCGGGCAGCGACCTGCTTGGACTGGAGTACGGCCTGTATAAGATATCGGAAGTGTGCGGCGTGTCTCCGTGGCATTACTGGGCGGATGTCGCCCCGAAGCTCCGCGAAACCGTTGAGCTGGACACCGCCGCTCTTGATATTATCTCAAAAGAGCCGACTATAAAACTGCGCGGCTTCTTCCTCAATGACGAATGGCCGTCGCTGGGCGGATGGGTGCACGATACTTTTGGCGGATTCAACGAGCTGTTCTATGAAAAGGTCTTTGATCTTCTGCTGCGTCTCAAAGGCAACTTCCTTTGGCCGGCCATGTGGAGCGCAGTGTTCAGCGAAGATGGACTTTCCTATCCTACTGCCTCTGCCGACCTTGCTCACGAATACGGTATCACCATGGGCACCTCGCACCACGAACCACTCTACCGCGCGGGCGAGGAGTTTTCTCACACCATGACCGCGTCCAATGACTGCGGCTACGGGACTGACTGGAACTATCATTCCAATACCAGAGGCATCTACGAATTCTGGGAGTATGGTGTAAAACGCAACAAAGCGCACAAGAGTCTCATCACCATGGGTATGCGCGGCGAGAGGGACAGCAAGCTGCTGGGAGAGAATGCCACGCTCAGGGACAATATCGACCTTATCAAAAAGACCATCATCGACCAGAAGAAGATCCTTGCCGACAACGGTCTTGCCGATGCCCCGAAGGTGCTGGCGCTCTACAAGGAAGTGGAAGACTACTTCCACGGCGACGACACCACCGAGGGTCTCTCAAAATGGGACGGTCTTGATGATATGCTGCTTCTGCTGTCCGACGACAACTATGGCAACACCCGTACTCTCCCCACACCGGAAAACCGAAGCCGCAAGGGTGGATGGGGGCTTTACTATCATTTCGACTATCACGGCGGTCCCATCTCCTATGAGTGGGTCAACTCCTCACCCATTACCAAGGCGTGGGAGCAGCTCACTACCGCATACTCTTTCGGAATCCGTGACCTGTGGGTGGTCAACGTGGGCGACCTGCGTCCCGATGAACTGCCTCTGAGCTATTTCCTCGATCTTGCATACGACTACGAGACATGGAGTCGACCAAACAAGACGGCTGAATGGCTGGATAAATGGACAAGGCAGCAGTTCGGCGGATTTGTTGACGAGGAGGGTATCGCCGACATCCGCACCGCCCTCAACAACTACACGCGCATGAACGGAGACTGCCGCCCCGAAGCAGTGCAGGAGGACACCTTCAGCTTTGCCTGTGACGAATATGCAAAGGAACTGAAGCGTGCCGCCGATCTTGAAAAGGTCGTTGCCCGTGCAGGAGAGAATATACCCGAGGAGCGCACCGATGCGTTCTGCGGGCTTGTGGGCTTCCCCGCTCTTGCTTCCGCCAACCTGCGGCGCATGATGATCCTTGCCGGTCAGCAGAGAGTGTTCCACAAGCTGGGGTCATCCTACGCCAACGAACTGTCGGCTCAGGTCAACGCCTGCATTGCACGTGACAAGGAACTGGTGCGTGCCTATAACGAGGATATGTCTGGCGGCAAGTGGAACAGGATGATGTCCTCGAAGCACGTGGCGTTCTTCAACTGGAACGGTGAGGGCAGTGATTATCCCCGCACCGAAAAACTGAGCCTGCCTGCCGCTGGCGAGATTTTCGCTGCGCTGCCCGGCAGCGCCGAGCCGCTGTGGGAGGGGGAGGCAACTCTGCCCGTGCTTTCCAATCTGGAAAATAATTCTGCGTTCTTCTTTGTGACCTCCACCGCCGAAAGCTCTCCGGCTTTCATCGTAGAAGCTGATAAGATTTGGATAAAGCTGTCTTCTGAAAAGATCGGCTGTGCCACATGGAAATACACCGTATCCGCAGACTGGGACAGCCTTGACGCTTCCGCAGGAGATTACACCGCGGCGATCACCCTGACTACCGAGGGACGAGTCCTCGAGCTGACCGTTACCGCCCGCCGCACAGCGGTCACTGCCGCCGACAGCAAACGGTTTATCGAATCGGTGGAAGCGGTTTCTATTCCGGCTCAGGCATATGCCGCATCCCGTGGAAGCGAGGGAGCCGACTGGTGCTTCATCGACAACTACGGCAAGGGAGATTCCTGCAGCATGAAGGTGCTGCCTGCGGATACGTTCTGCACCGATCCCGCCACCGCACCTGCCCTCGATTACAATTTCACCATCAACCACGGAGGCGAGTATACCGTCACCGCCGTTATCGCGCCGACCAACGATCCCGTCAAGTTCAGAGGACAGAAATTTGCTTTCCAACTGGACGGAGAGACACCCGTTGTGGTTGATTCCCTGCCCGTTCCCTACGCCGCCGGAGAGCCGGAGGACGAGAACTGGTGCAGATACGTTCTCGATAACTGTCGCCGAGTGGCGGTAAAAATGGAACTGACTGAGGGTGACCACACCCTGCGCTTTATCCATCTGGATGCAGGTATCGTTCTGCAGAAGATTGAGGTCGCGCAGCAGCCTACTGATGCGTTCTATGGAATTCCGGCGACCTATCATACTTGAGTCGAAGCCTTGAGAGTAAGAACAAAATCGATTTGCTGGATTTCTCCGATGGCACTTGATTAAGTTAACAACTCGGACACCCTTATTCGTACCCATTACAGATTGGAAAAATCCTGAATTCAATAGAAATCCGTAAAAACGCCAAAAGCACAAATGGCTTACCTATGCGATCTTTATCACATAAGGTAAGCCATTGGAACGGCGTTGTCCAATTCAAATCCTGCCTCCGCAACCATAAAAGCAGTTACCCTCACCAGAGGGTGGCTGCTTTTTTCGTTACGCGTGGCAGTCTGCGAAACTAGCGCGAAATCGCCGCACCGACAAACAGGATTTATAAAAAGCGAATATTTCCTACGCAATCACAGTAACCGGCTTTGACTGGTTTACCAGTTGCAGGGCTAATGATGCGATGGAAATTTTCAGAACACCTTTTAGGGACCAGCACGAGATGACCTTTCTAGGGTCTGAGCAAACCACTAGTTCACCAGTGGTTTTGATTTATGCTGATTTGGTGACATACTTTACCACTACGCCCTGTTGGGTGTCGGCTTTGTAGTAGTTCTCAATGTTATCTGGAATCTCAATATACCCAATAAAGGAATGCTCGAAGCATAATATTGTGCCGTTCATCATCGATGACGGTCTGAAGATATTTTGCTATAGCGGGCTTGCTGAATGGGATCGCTAGCGTGGTTTTCTGACAGATACAATCCTTCCTGCGCAGGATAGGTTCAAGGATTGCCTTGCGGATTTCAGAATCGTGCTAAAATAATCATGCTATTGAAAAAAGGAGAACCGGCATCATCGCTTAGATGAAAACCGATTCTCCTTTTCGTTATGCGCAGCTTATCTTGTGCTTAACGCGCACCTCTCGTTAATGTATCCCGCCGGTGCCTCCTCTCGGTCAGACCGTTGTTTGTGCAAACATATCATTCAATGGACAGGGCCTCCCGGCCTATTTCGATCAGCTCATCGGTATCTGGCACCCGGAAGCCGAAAATATCGTACTCGTCGCTGAAGGTTTTTCTTTCCGAGCAGATTATCAGCTCCCGGTTTGCGTCGTAGCCCAAGATATCCTGCATCTCGGAAAGAACCGTCCAGTCGGTGGTCTCAATGCAGACACCAACGTCTTTCCAGTATATATACATACGCTTACCCGACGAATCCGTTTCAACAAACATTGTTTGGTAGGAATTGGCGTCGTCCTGCTTACGGCATATTACCGCTTCGCCTGTCTTGATGTCAAACCCCCAGAGACGATCATCATTTGTCATTATCAGAAGCAGTGAATCGTTGTGTGCAAACTGCACCTGACTGATCGAATCCCTTGCGAGCTGCAGCGGGAAGCTGTTAATCCTCTCTCCGGACTCAAGATTATATATGTAAGTATTGTCTCCTTTATCTATTAGGGCCGCCAGTGGCTCTGTTTTTCCGCAGACGATACTGATGCTGGAGTAGTCAAACTCAATATCGTTGTCAGCGTCGATTACCTTGTGCTCTTCTGACACGGTATTGTAAATAAAGATTCCTCCGACGGTGTACCGGGAGTTATCGCTGTACACACACGCCAGCACATACCCGTTCTCTCCCGTCGCAAGACTGCCTGTATCCACGCCCTTGAACCGCGGGTCACTTGCATACTGCAGAGAGGTCACGTTGTCCAGCTGTGTTTCGTTCAGCCATATCGTCAGACCGTTCTTCTCGGCTCTAGCCGTCACTACGGTGTTGTCCGTGCGGCGAACGGCGTTGGAATACCGGTAAGTATACTGAGTCGAATAAGATTCGTCAACGGCAACATCCTCAGGATACATCATATGAATATTTCCCGAAAGGTCACACAGAGCAGTAGTTTTGCTGTCGTTGTCATAAAGCAGACATCCGGAAAGATCCGGCAGAACGAAAATCTGTTCCGGTCCGACATTTTTCAGCGGAATATCCATGGTCACAACATCATTGGGAGCATCTTTATCGCTGACGAAAACAACCAAATCATCATGATAGAACGAGCCTTTGTACGCCGGTCCTATCACAAGCATGTCTCCCTGCGTCCATGCTCTCGTATCATAAGAGAAACAGTCTGGGTTCGCAGTCATTATTTCTATGTGCTCAACCATCTCGGCCAGATGGGCGACGCGGCTGATGATAATGGTGTTGTTCGCATTATCCGGCACAGCAGCAACGAAGCCCGAGCCTGTCGGCTCTACGCGCTCAATGGAGTTGTCGATAATCTCTATCTCCAGAAAGCCGTCCTTCCACATAAAAAAATTCGAACTGTCGGTTATTTCGGTTTCTATAGAATCAGTGTGGAATTTGTCGCTCGCGCTGAGCCAGGCATAGCCATATTCTCCGTCCGCCAGAATATATCGGAATACGGGATCCCTTATCACCTCCACATAACTGACTTCCGAATTCGCCTTGTGGTTATAGATCAAGCTGCCGGTATACGTCTCATAAAGCGACAAATAACGGCCCAGACCCACAACCAGAAACCCGTCTTTTATGCTCACCTGTACATCCTGGAGCGAGCTGATGTACTCATTCTCCGCAGTTTCTATAATAACATCAGTCTGCCAGAGAAGCTGATCGGAAGTGAGGTCGTATTTTTCAAGTATGCCGACCATGCCGGAATCTCCCCAATAATCGGTATCCCCAAAAGAATAATCCCTTAGAACAATCAGCGTATTATCATTTTCAGAATACTCAAACAGCCTGACACTGTCACTTAACAGCAGATAAAATGCAGACTGACCGCAATGAAAATGCACGGTCTTTTTCTCAAGATCTACAGAGAATACCCAAAGCTCGTTATCTTCTTCAGATGTATCGAGCAGCATTCCGGCATAGGTGTTTTTGTCGGAGGAAAAAACTCCACCGCTGTAGTGTGTCGAGAATAGCGTATCCAATTCGGTTTCGGTATGAGGCACTTCGCACCGTACCGAACCGTCCGCGGTATTAAGGAAAGTAAGATTAGCAACACCGTCTGCGGCAAGCAAATATCGGTCGATGTTTTCATACCTTGTAGCGTGCAGGGCCATAAGAGAAAGATCATCGGAAAAGCCGATCACGTCGAGCTCTACGATACAATCTGGCTCATCAAAGGCCCAGACTTCTTCTCCAGTCCCGAATCGGTATGCTCGGATATCAGAATGATTACTGACCAGCAACAGATTATCCGGTCCTGTGTATATTCTGGTCGAAGCAGTTTCCTTACGTGTCCACATGGTTTCGCCGGTGGATGTGTCAAAGCAGGTTATCCATCCGTAAGCGTTGACAGCCGCAAGGCAGGAGCCGTCTGTACTGATGCAGTAATCTGCCACGGGCAGGTTCTGAGTAATTGTGGTTTTAACCAGTATGGTCTCCTGACCTCCGCTCAGTATACCCAGCGCATCCAGCAGAGCGCCCTCCGCTGGCGGGTAGTATGGGCGTGAACCGTTTTCGCTCTCCAGTGCAGACAAGGCGATTCTGATGGCCTCGGATTGGTTTCCGTTTCTAAGTTCCTCCTGTGCACTGGCGGTCAGCAGCTCCGATTCACGGAGCAGTATCTCGTTTTTCTGCTGCTCAAGGGTCTGGTTCTTGACCTCCAGCTCGGCGTTCTTGATGTCGATCTGACGGTTTTTGACCAGCACAAGCCCAGTGAAAGAAAGCACCAGGGCGAGAACGACGGACGCAGCCGAAAAGACGCGTCTGCGCTGACGGGTCTGCTCACGCATCACCAGCGAATCGTAGGAGCAGTCGAGCATGGCGGCAAAGAGGCGGCATTTCTCCTGCCGGATCTTTTTGAGCGATCCGGAAACACTTTTTGCACGCACATCTACCGCTAACGGTTCTATCTCGATGACCGTTCCGTCGGGGTTTTCAACATGGGTCAGCTCACGGGGGAAAACATCCTTCGGCTCACCCGAGGCGAGAACGGTGATCACCTTTGACCGGTCATGTCCAGAAAGGAAATATCCCACCTCTTTGGTGACCCACGGCGATAGGATTGCGTTCTCCGAGCAGATTACGATGAGGTGCTCGGAAGCATCCAGCGCACTGCATATCTCCTCGGAAAGATCACTGGAAGCGGACAACTCCTCCACGTCACGAAACACTCGTCCAAGCTTCTTTTTTCCCTGCCGGACATCTCGGGGAATAGTGTATCGCTCGATCTGCGTGTGCAGGGCATTTGCAATTGCTGAGTCGGCTTCGGCGTGGCAGTAGCTTATGAATGCTGCGTATCTGTACTCCATCTGTATACCTTCTTTCCTAACTGCGGGTTATCGAGAATCTCAATGTGATGCACTTTAATTTTAATTATACTACTACAGCTGCCGACAATCAACGTTTTCTACAATAATTTCCGTAACAGCAAATAGTTCTTTATGATAGTTCGATAAAACAAAGCTGTGATAAGCATGCACCGCCAATGCGCTTTTCAAGTGGCTTATCAAAGAACTGCACCGCGCAGGAAAGGTTCAAGGGTTTCCTTGCGCATTTCATAATTACGTTGGATTTATCATGCCATTGAAAAAAGGAAAATCGGCATCATCGCTTAGATGAAAAAACAATTGTCCTTTTTTCCATGCTAAGGTTACCTGACGCATAGCGCACACCTTTTCTCAAATCTACATTTTCTGAACAAAGGATAAATCGCTTGCAGATCTTGATACCGTCCCCGATCCAGATGTATTGGCTGCGCTGCAGCATAAGGGATAAACGAGTAAGTTCGGCCTTTTTCATGTGATGTAAGGATTTTCTATGGATCAATCTCATCTTATTTCCAAAGGGTATAATAAGGGCACGGATTACAAACCGAAAAATGCGTAATCATCGAACAAAGGCTTTCTTTCCCTGTTTCATTCTCGGCGCAAAATCGTACCCTTTAGGTGTTGATTTACCCTATACGATATGGAAGCAGGAACGAATAATCCACATCCTGCGTTCGTCTTTCCACGCGCTTCTCGCACAAAAATACCCTTTGTACCCTTATTCGTACCCTTTACGCTTCGGCATAGTCTTATCAGGTTTTAGATTGATTTGATATATTCTTAAAGTATAGATCCATGCGGCGGGCGCTTTCCTGTCTCATCTTGTCTGATACGTGACCGTAGACATTCAACGTGAAAGCCGCCGTGTGATGACCGAGATTCTCCTGCAGGGTCTTGATGTCATCACCAGACTGCAGAGCCGCTATGGCGTAGGAATGGCGCAGATCGTGAAATCTCGTTTCGGGCATTCCGATGCTTGCAACTATACGCTTGAAATTTCTGTATACATTCGAATGATAAAGATGATGCCCCAGCTCATTGGTAAACACAAAGTCTTCGGGATTGCTCCATGCCCCTGCAGCCTCTCTGCACATGGACGCCTGAAGGCTTTTTTGTTTTTGCAGAATTTCCATTATCGACTGTGCCGGAGCGATGACACGGGTCTTGCCGTTTTTCGGAGAGGTAAGCCGATATTCTCCGCTGCCGTCACGCAGGTGGATGAGCTGTTTGCTGATGGTAATTGTTCCACGGTCGAAGTCCACGCAATCCCATGTCAGCCCGAGAATCTCACCTCGGCGCATACCTGTGAACAGGTCGGTGATGAGCAGATACTCCAGCGGTTCGCCATGCAGTGCTTCCAGAAACAACGCAATGTCATCATCTGCCATGGGTTTTATCTCCGCACGCTGTACACGCGGAAGCGATACGTTGTCAGACGGATTAGCTTTGATGAATCCCAACCTGACCGCCTGCTCCAGCGCACGATGCAGTACGCCGTGAATGTTCTTGACCGTCTTGGCAGTAAGCGGTTTGTCACCTTTCATAAGTCCGTTATAGAACCGCTGTATATGGGTGGTGGTTAGCTCCGAAAGTCTGAAGTGACCGATTCCCGGCTTGATTCGGACATTGATATTTGACTTGTAAAGATTCAGCGTCATTTCCTTGACGTTGTTGACATACTCCTCTATCCACATATCAAGCCATTGACCGGTGGTCATTCTGCTGGGTTCAGAGTAAGTTCCTTCTTCTATTTCAAAGGTGCCCTGTCTGAGTTTCTGAGCAACCTCTTTCTGTGTTTTGCCGTAGACACTTCGCTGTATCTGTTTGCCTGTTCTCGGATCACGGCCTGCGGTGTAACGTCCCTCCCACATTCCGTTGGAACGTTGTCTGATGGAGCCGTTCCCCTGTGCGCCTCGTGTTGCTTTTCTTGCCATTATATCGCCCTTGCGAATTATGGGATATGATTCACTTTTGTCATCAAAGCGGTAGAGTGCGATTTTGCATTTATACTCATGCGAAAACAGGTGACCGTAAGTGCGCAGCATATCCGCGGCAATATCTGCGCTTTAATAACCGTATTTTCTGACGGTGTCCCAATTGTCTTCTTTCATGGCGTTTTCGATCAGCCCGAATATTTTCGCTCTGATCTCCTGTCGTTCTCTTTCCATATCTGCGATAAGTATCTCCATGTACTTGTCTTTCATAATGTGTCTCCTTTTTCATTCAGTATTATGGTGACAAAAAAGCCGGCTACATAGAAACAATTAATAAGAGCGAACTTCTTCGCAATTATTAAGTTCTATGTAGCCGGCTTTGAGTTTCAAAGTCGTATTCTGTTTTTTGCAACTGTCCTCCAACAGAACAACCTGGATGTTTGGATAGAGGTGATATTGCTGTGAATATCGTTATGTATGTATCTTATTCGGCTGTATATGTCTTATGTTGTCATCATTCTACCGCGACAAACATATGTTTGTCAAGCGGGCTGCCATTAAATTTATTTATGATTTTGACCATGTTCTTTTTGGTCATGAGATTTATCTGCGGTGTGCAACGTATGTGTTTTTCGCTTGTTAGGAGATTTTTGTTTCATTTATCATTATTTGTTGAATTAAGAGCAAGTGCTTGCATAAATTTATGTCGGGGGAGTCTTTATGATTTTATCACTCTGCTTGTCATCAGAACGATACTGTCGTTTATTGCATATACACTCGTTAATAATTTGTTTTAGTTTTAGAAGCCGCTGGCGTTTTGTAACTTGCCAGCGCATTGTTGCTTATTAGACACTCATGTGCTAAAATATGAGCGCAGAATTATGACAATATGCCAAAATCATAACTCTGAGATGTCTACATGAAAGTAAGTTCCAAGAAGTTGTGGGTTCTGTGTGCTGAGTAAAAATGCAAAGCCGAATTGTGGAAAAGAGAATGCCTGTTCTTTGTAGTTTTTACACGGCAAAGAAAGAACGAGAGAGTCAATTTTCCTGTTATTCTGAAACGCGCGGATGTTCCGGAGTGCAAAGGCGGAGAGATGATGGATTTTATTCCCGACGAAGAGTCGTAAGTTAGCCAGGTAAATTAATAGTGTTGTATATTGGATCATTGCGTATATATAACTTTCGGAAGGTGCAGATGATATGAGCGTTAACATTATTGGAAAACGGATTGAAGAGCTTCGTAATACAAGAAAGATGTCGCAAGAAGAACTAGGTTCTGTAATTGGCGTTAAGCGCGCGGCTATAAATAAGTACGAACGTGGTACGGTAACAAACATCCCCAAAGATAAAGTAGAAGCGCTTGCAGATTTCTTTGGGGTTGCGCCATCTTACCTTTACGGGTGGGATGATAGCGTGTCCGTTGAAGAGGCAACAAATGCTTTTACATCAGATCCCACGAGAGGCAATATACGCAAAACTATTGCTGAATACAAAAAGCACTTTCCTCAAGTTGATAAAGAAGAACGCTATAAATGGGAAGCCGTTGGCTATTATCAACGCAATTGGAGCATTGACGCCGAAAATTTCTCGCAAATGTTCGCCGAAGCGTTTAAGGACGCGAGCAATCTGCTTTCCGCAAATATGTATTGGCCTTATAAAATGGTTATCACGTTTGCTGAGCAGGAACCCGAAAAAGTACGGGAACTTTTCAAAATGCTCTATGACGAGGAAATTCCTCTTGCTCAAAGATATGTTGATTTCCGTGCAGCCTTTGACGAATTCTATAAGCCGCAAAAGCTCAATCACTACCAGGATTTACACGCTATCTCCGTGTATCTGTCATTTGAATATCCCCAAAAATACTACATCTATAAATACAAAGTCTTTAAGGAGTTCAGCGGCAACGTCGGCTATGTAACTGATCGTTCCAGGTTCCAGTCCGAAGTCTATAAACTTGAAGCATTCTTCGATATGTGCGAGTTGGTTCTGGATGAAGTGAAAAAAGATACAGAGTTGCAGAAAATAAGCTCTGCCCGTCTGGATGATGGATGCTATAAGGATAGTGGATTGCATCTGCTCACTCACGATATTGTTTATTTTGGCAGCAGGAATGCTTTGGCGGACAGTGCGGTATCAGACGATTGGTGGCCCTCACTTGATGAATACGACCCTAATCTCTCCAAAGAGGATTGGAAGAAATACGTACTTGAAATAGAACTGCCCGATCACCCATCTCCTATGCAAATGCTGAAAGCCATGATGGAGCTTAACGGTGAGGCTTCCTGCAAACGCCTGTCTCAGCTCTATGGCGGAACGGTATCTGCTTATGTCGGTTATGCATTTAATCTTGGCAAGAGAGTTAAAAAGTATTTCAACTTGCCTGCCTGCATGGACGGCGACCAGGAAAGATATTTCCCCAATCCTTTTCTGGGCAGGAGCATAATTGAGGATGGGGCAAAAAACTACTGCTATAAAATCAGACCGGAGCTATTTGATGCTCTGCAAGAGATAGATTTATCTCATATATCTGCAAGGTACGAGGAGGACAAAGAAATGTCTGAAATCACACAAAAGACCGATGTAAATAAGAATACGATTCTTTACGGCCCTCCTGGTACGGGCAAGACTTACAACACTGTTGTCTATGCGGTTGCAATCGTCGAGAACAAACTGCTCGCGGATGTAAAAAATGAAAGCTATTCCGATGTATTGGAAAGATATAACACATATAGATCCGAGGGGCTTATCGAGTTTACTACTTTCCATCAGTCTTATGGCTATGAGGAATTCATTGAGGGCATCAAGCCTGTCGTTGTTTATGATGCGAAAGATGGAAACGCAGATACGATTCATTACGAAGTGCTGCCTGGAGTGTTCAAGGATTTTTGCAGAAAAGCAGCTCCTCAAACAAGTTCATTCGACGATGTCTGGAACAGACTGATTGATCAGGCTCTCGAGGCAGGAGGATATGTGTTTACTCGCAGAACAGGCTCAAAGGTGCAAGCAGAACTTCGTGATGACAATACATTTATTGTCAAGTGGAACGGTGGCACCTCGAACTCGCTGAAAAAAGAACGAATTTACGAACAGTGGCTTGCCAATAATTTTTCTGCCAGAGAAAAGCTATCTGGGGGAACTAAATGGGCATTTGATGCGATGCAGGCCGTCATCGATACCATGGTAGATAAATTCGGTCTGCAGCATAATAATATCCCCTCGCCAAAGAAAAACCATGTATTCATCATCGATGAAATCAACAGAGGCAATATCAGCAAGATCTTTGGTGAACTGATTACGCTGATTGAATCTTCCAAGCGCATCGGTCAGCCGCAGGGGATGAAAGCTAAACTGCCTTATTCTCAGCAGTTGTTTGGGGTGCCCGACAATGTTTACATCATCGGCACCATGAACACCGCAGATCGTTCTATCGCAACTATTGATACCGCTTTGAGACGCCGTTTCCGGTTCAAGGAAATGATGCCAGATGCTGATGTGCTGAAAGGTATCAGCGTTGAGGACATTTCTGTATCGGAAATGCTGGCACGGATGAACAAGCGCATTTCCGTTCTCTATGACAGAGAACACACCATTGGACATGCCTATTTCATTCCGCTGAGAGATAATCATACGATTGAGCAGTTGGCTGAAATCTTTGAGAATGCCATCATCCCTCTGCTGCAGGAATATTTCTACGAGGATTATGAAAAGATTCGCCTCGTTCTGGGCGACAACAAGAAGGACAACAGAGAGGAACAGTTCATTGTTGTGGTTGAAAATGACTACAATGAGCTGTTCGGAAGTGTTGATATTGGCTTTGATGATTCCGTGACATACGAAATCAATCGGACGGCATTTGATAAAATTGAGGCATACCGTTCGATCTAATGATTCTTTGAGGTGTTAGAATGAGTAAAACATATCTAATTACTGAATATGGCTCATTTGTGAGGGACAAAGAGGTGTTGGGAAGTATCTCTTTGCCCCCGGACACCTTTGATGCCCTGGAAAACTTTGTGCTATCCAACAACACCGATGATGCCGATGCTTTAGAGATCATGGGGATTTCATCTCGTAAAGGCATAGGTAAAATTATTACTGCCAAAAACTATGTCGGCGTTATCACTATGAACGATGGCACGACCATAGAAATCCTTCCCAAGATTTTCTCCAACGAAACCATTACCGAGGGCAAGGTCAAGAAGCTGCTTGTGGATATGTTAAAAACACTCCGCAACGCACCATTCAAATCCTTGCCATCAACTAATGTGAATATCGACAAGCTGAATATCTTTGAGATCTTTATCCGAATGTTTGTCGATGAAGTATTCTATATCGTCAAGCGTGGCTTGAAGTGCGACTACGAGACCATTCAGTCTAACGGAAATGTGTTCAAGGGCAAGATGGTATTTGCCGGTCAAATCAAGCATAACTATGCTCACAAGGAGCGCAGCTTCGTAGAGTACGACGAGTTCAACATAAACCGAGCAGAGAACAAAATCTTAAAGTCCACTCTCAGATATCTCTACAAAAATACTACTTCCTCCAGGAACAAGTCCGATATAAAAACGCTGCTCAATGCGTTTTCTGACGTTGATGAATCCAGGGACTATCAATTAGACTTCTCAAAGATAGTTCCTGACAGAAAAACTTCAGACTATCAAACAGCGCTGCTTTGGAGCAAGGTTTTTCTGATGGGCAAGAGCTTCACATCGTTCTCCGGTTCGGAGGTTGCCTTCGCGCTGCTGTTCCCGATGGAAACGCTGTTTGAGAGCTACATAGCGGCACAGCTCAAAAAGATGCTCGGTCATTCCGGGTACACCCTTTCCGCACAGGATAAGACATACCACTTGTTTGACGAACCGAGAAAATTCTTGATGAAGCCCGATATTGTTATCAAGAACAAAGCGTTGGAACAGGTCTTCGTTATGGACACAAAATGGAAAGTTCTCTCCGATGCCAAAGCGAACTATGGTATATCTCAGGCGGATATGTACCAAATGTATGCTTACCAAAAGAAATATACCTCCGAGAATGTCACCTTGCTTTATCCTCTCACAGAGAAGGTCGAGCAAAATAAAGATATACGGTTTCTTTCTCATGATGGAACTAAAATCAAAGTCAGATTTATTGATTTGTTTGATCTGAAAAACTCTTTGAACATGCTAATTACAGAAATTAAAGATAATGTGTGATAGGGAAAAGATCTTAGCAGCAGTGCCCGGAGATAACCGCAGAGCGGAACAGTTTGCTATTAACAGCCCAACGAGCTGATAGCTGCGCTGAAGAATAAAGGGTAAACGAACAAAACTCCCCTTTACGATATGGAAGCGGGAACGAAGAATCCGTATCTTTATTCGAACATTCGAACAGTTAATACCGAAAACCCGACTCTGGCTGCGTTGCCATAGTCGGTTTTTCTACAGGCTGAACGTAGCGCTCTTACGCATTAAGCGGACATAAGAGGCTTTATCACCTGCGTCTCAAAGCCAACATATCTTGCGCTGTTCGCATGAAATTGATTCGGCAAAAGCAAAAACTTCAGCCCTCAGGCAATAGCGAATGATTCCTCTTACCGCTTAACCTTATATTGATAACAACCACACATCGTGATACAATTATCATAATAAAACCGTATACAATTGACTGTATTGTTTGTGAAGGGAGCACGCTATGTCCAAGATAATTTATGACTATTCGCAGATAGATACAATGGATTTTGACAGCACTGACATTCCGGAGCTGTTTACCGCAAAGGGTTCCCACGGTGCGTATCGCCTGACGGAAGCAGATATTGCCGGAATGCCTGCAGACATTGATCTGGATACTTTCCGATGCAGATTATCCGAACTGTTCTGTGAGCGGCTGGACAATGATTACGCCAAGCTCGAAAACCGCTGCGATATCAAACGGGATTCATTCCGAAAAACACTGAAATTCCGCAACGGGCGTGTTATTACATACACCATGCTTTCCAAATTCTGCATAGGTGCACGCCTGTCGATTGAAGAAACACGAGAACTGTATTCGCTGCTTGGGTATGACCTTTCAGAACGCATCCGAACTGACTATATTCTGCTTTGCGAATTGGCTCGCGGCGGAGATATTACAGACTTTGACGAGAGCATGAAAAAATACTGCAATACATCCGTACTGTCCAACCCGGACGCATGAACCGGACAAGCTGTCCGGAATTATTCCGGTAAGCTCGTTTATAATCGAGGCATAAAACACGAAAGGATGTTACACACATGAAAAAACATTTCACATGGGACGCATTCGGCCTCGAATTCATCAAAAGCGTATGTTACAGCGAGAAAACCGCCAGAACTCTTCGCCCGAAGTACGACTACGACAACAAGGAGCAGCTTATCCCTTATATGGATCGCATCTGCAGGCTGCCTGATGAGAAGTTCGTTCGGCGCTATCACTCGGAGATTATTGATAATTTCCTTGCTGGAAGCACTCACCTTGTAACGGTTATCCGCACTCTGGATAAGCGCAGCTACCGCGGAGTGCGTGTAGGAACCGAACAGGAGATGCTCAATCAGATCAAGCGCCTTAATCTCACTTCCACGGTACTTACGCTTATCATTGGCGAGCTGCACCGCGCCGGCAACAAGCGGATCGATGACGACGCAGAGTTCTGCATCTTCGGGTCGCCTAAAACCATTGATCTGACCGGCTGCGTGCCGGATGATATCCCCATGTTCGGCTATCAGGACGAGGCACTGGCGAAGCTTCGCGAGCATTTCGTCGAGAAGAACCGTCGCTCCGGCGTCCTTGTTATGCCCACCGGAAGCGGCAAGACACGCGTCGCCACACGTTTTCTGCTGGAGTCCATGGTCGCCGACGGATGGCAGGTTATCTGGCTCACTCACAGAGCAATGCTCATTGAGCAGACTGCATCTTCGGTCTACAATTTCGCAGGTGGTATTCTTCCTGTCGCTGCTCCTGACAAGAGTTCATTCAAGATGGTCTGCGTCTCCGGCAGCCACGCATCGATAAAAGCGACCGAAAAGAACGACGACGTAATGATTATCGGTGTTCAGAGTCTTGCGCGCAATCTGCCCTATCTTCAGACGATTCTCAAAGACAGGGTAATGATAATCGTTGACGAGGCGCATCACACGCTTGCACCGACATATCAGATCATCATCTCCGAAATACAAAAGATCGCCGGGAACGTCAAACTGCTTGGCCTCACTGCAACGCCTGTGCGTATGAAGGATTCCGATACTGCGCGGCTGATGAAGCTGTTTGATGACACAATCATTTACAGCATACCCATGAGCGATCTGATCGCAAAGGGTTTCCTTTCCGAACCTCACTATGAAAGAATCGACACCAATATTGAATTTGACACGGTCATCACTCTGGACGAGCAGAATTATATCAAGAAATGGGGCGAGCTGTCGCCGGAAACCCTCGAACGAATGGCAGATATGGCCGAACGAAACAAGCTGATTGCCGACACATACATGAATAACCGTGAGCGCTACGGAAAGACACTTATCTTTGCGCTTAACGCCACTCACTGTATAAGTCTTTGCAAGGTTCTGCGGAAACGCGGCGTGCGCTGTGACTACATATACTCCGCGCATCCGGGAAACGCGGACAAGATCGCGCGCTTCCAGCGAGGCGAGCTGGATGTTCTGATAAATATACAGATTCTCACCGAGGGCAGTGATGTACCGGATATTCAGACAGTATTTCTGACCCGTCCGACCACCAGCGATGTGCTGCTGATGCAGATGATCGGCAGAGGTATGCGCGGAAAAAGCAGCCACGGAACCGAAACGGTCAACATTGTTGACTTCCAGGATAACTGGGGCAGCTTCGTTAACTGGCTCAACCCCGAATTTATACTCGATTCCATCTGCGCTCCCGAGGATTCGGAGAAGCACGCAGGATCCCGACGCCGTTCCGAGCTTGTTCCGTGGGCAGCCATCAATGATATTCTGAAAGAAATACACGTCAGTTACGCTCACGGCAGCAGACACGGCTGCTACGCATCTCTTCCGGTTGGATGGTATGATGTGATCGACGAGGACGGAAACGACACCAAGGTGCTGGTATTCGAGTCTCAGCTCTCCTGCTATCTGAACATGTGGAAACACAAACAATCCACGCTGGACAACCCCAACTACACCGGTTCCGATGCACTGAATGACTGGTTCAGATGCTTTGGCCTTGTCCCCTCCTCCCGTGACATCCAGTTGATCCTCGATATGTATCGCCTCACCGGCGAATTCCCTCATCTTCACCAGTTTTCTCAGCGCCGCACCATTGACGCGGCTGTTATTGCCGATCAGCTCAGAGAAGATAACATCGGCATCAACGACATCTTTGATACTGTATCCCGCATATACGAAGACAACAGTGACATAATTGACAGCGTGTACGGCGGCAGACAGGAATTCCGCAACCGTGTCCGGGACTTCCTGTACTACACCAACGGGGTCAGACCTCTGGGCATCAGGATAGAAGAAATTCCGGAGAAAAGCATTCAGCTTGATCGGACTCCGTTCCATGATCTTGACGCTCTTGTGACGGAAGTGATTGACGAAATGTTTGACGGCGCTTACGGCGTTGTGCCTCCGGTGAGCTGGACCGATCGCCCGTACCGAGGATACTTCGGTATGTACAACTACCGTCCCGATGGTGACTTTATCCGCGTCAACTGCGTTCTGAATTCGGCTGATGTTCCGCGTGAGGTAGTAAAATATATCGTCTATCACGAGCTGCTGCACAGGGATAATCGTTCTCACAATCCCGCTTTCTGGGCTGCAGAGCACAGATATCCCAACTGGACCGAACACGAGAGATTCCTTGACTTTACCTTTCCCCAATTTGACATTGAGTCTGCAATATGACGACCGGACAACCTGTCCGCTTTTTAGTCCTGCAACTGTTGTATACTTGAGTCACAACAAAGAGAAAGGAAAGAAAAACAATGAAGATTCTGTTCTGCAAGATTTCCAGCATGAAGTACTACAAGGGTGCCTGTGATGACGATATTCCAGTAAACGGAGGCAGTTTCGTTGCCGAAAACGGTTTTGGTCACGAGGAGTTCAATTTCTGCCCCTTTGAGATGGATGGCAGTGATGACCTTGAGTGCGTCGGATTCGTCGAACCCAAGTCCAACCGCGGCTCACGGAACACCTTTCATATTGAACGCATCGAAGGCTGCGAAGCATACTCCAGAGACCCGTATGTCGATGACGTGCTGGTGGTGTGGTGCGCAAAAAGCTACAAAGGCGAGGTTACCGTGGTAGGCTGGTACAAGCACGCAACAGTCTGGCGTGATCTGCTTGACTGGATTCTTGACTTCCCCGATCATTCCGAAGAGAGATGCTACAATGTCCGGGCAAAAGCCTCTGATTGCGTGCTGCTGCCGGAGGGCGAGCGCAACCGTCACATCTGGTCTGTTCCCTCTGCAAAGCGCACCGGAAGCTACGGCTTCGGCCAGTCGATGGTATGGTATCCGACCGAGCCGGAGGCAGAGCAATACCTTTCACGTCTCATTAAGAGCATTGATGAATACACCGGAGAGAACTGGCGGGACAGATATCCGATCTGCGTTCAGAACGGCGACTGATCTTTTTAACTCCAGAATCTCGCTGAACACATAACTGACTTCTCAAACATAACTATTCCTCACACTCTCTTTCATATAAGCCCCCGGGAGAAGCGCTGTCATTGCATGATGACGGCATCTCCCGGGGCGCTTATTTTGCGGAGAAAATATGCGGATAAGCTGCATTATCGTCTGATACACAAGTACGAAAGAATATATTTTTGGCTGATGGAAGCGCCGAAGAATAAAGGGTAAACGAACAAAGCTGACCTTTTTCATGCGAAACAAGTATTTTCTAAGGATAAAAATTTTCCTTACACCAAGGGTACGAATAAGGGTATCGATAAGGGTATGTATTACATGCTGAAAAGTGCGTAACCATCGAACAAATACAGATCTGCCCTAATTCATTTCTGGTACGAAAAATCGTACCCTTTCGGTGGTGATATACCCTTTACGAATTGGAACCAGGATCAAAAAATCGACATCCTGCATTCACTTTTTGCTCAAAAAATACGCTATGTACCCTTATTAGTACCCTTTACAGATTGGAAAATGCTGAAATCAATGGAAAACATGGAAAAACGCCAAAAACACAAATGGCTTACCTATGCGATTTTTATCACATAAGGTAAGCCATTGGAACGGCGTTGTCCAATTCAAATCCTGCCTCCGCAACCATTTCGAGTGTTCATAACGGATTTAAGTTATGAACACTCGAATTTTTTGTTTTCTCAGGTTTCTTCGTATATTGTTGTGTTGGAGCAGGTGGTATGCCTGCTCTTTATATTTTATGCTGATTTGGTGACGTACTATGATGCGATACTCGAAGTCGTCAAGTATGACTTTGCGTTTTCTTGCCATGTATGTCCCTCCTTATATTTCGCCGAACGGTGAGTCACTTGCTGCGAAGGTGTCGAATGCGAAGTGTGCGCCAAGCCGAAAACCCATGATGAAGCTGTCAAGGTTGGATTCGCAGTTCACCTCATGCCATGCGTTGACATAGGCAAGAAACAGCTCCTTTTCTTTGTTGGTGAGCACCTTAGTCAGCAATTCTTCATTGAGGACGAGAATATCCATCTGCTTGCGTGTGGTCGGTGGCTGCGGGGTACTTCGTTCCTGCGGTTCGATGTTTCCATAATAAAATTGTTCTATGAAGTGTCTCATAATCATGTCTCCTCGTAGTATGTAATCATTTTACGAAGGAACCATTGAGTAGCGCATATGTGCGGTGTAGAATATGTGTATCGATGCCGATGTATCAATGATTTATTCAAGTCCGTTATGAACACTCGAATTTTTAGGCGCCGAATAGGCATGATACCCATCCCCCGGTTCAACTGGGGGTGAAGAATTACTTAAGAAAAAGTGTAATAGCCTCTTATGATACAATGTAAGTGGTGTGGCAACCACAAGTAACAATAGGAGGCGATTGCCAAAGGATGATGTAAAGAGTTTATCGCATAGCAAGTGGAGACGCAAATACCATATATTTTTTGCACCGAAATATCGCAGACAAGCTATATACGTTAAGATAAGGGCAGATATAGGGAAAATACTGCGAAGTCTATGTGAAATAAAAATGTGGAAATCATTGCAGCAGAGTGTTGTTCAAAACACATCCATATGCTGGTAATAATACCACCGCAACTCAGTGTATCGAGCTTAATTGGACACTTGAAGAGTAAAAGCAGCATGATGATTTTCGACCAACATGCATATTTGAAGCCTGTTTACCCGTTCGGCGGGTGGTGCTGATAGTTTTCAAGGTTTCTTCGTGTTGATTGCCGAAGGATGAATTTACAGGGGCATCTTGTGCTGCCCTTGCGGATGGAACCGCAGAAAAAAGCCAGATGTATGTTTTTGCCGTTTCAATGTCGACAACGCTTATCCGGTCAGCAAACCTGACAGTAGTACCTGAAAGAAGACAGTAGTGCGTGGTTTGTGACAGTGAAAAAACCGACGGCTCTGTTACCATATCCACAGAAGCAGCTGTACAGATGGTTCAGGTATTCTTATTATATCAAGGAGAAACAACATGGAAAGGATCATGCAAGGAGATGCTTACAGCATTCCCGTCTGCATCACGAACGGAGAGACTGCGGTCACGCCGGATACGGTCGAGACGGTAGAAATCGCCATCGGAAGCATTATCAAAAAATATCCGGGAGAGATCAGTTTTTCGGATTATTGGATATATCCGCTTACTCAGCAGGAGACGTTCAGTCTGGCACCGAATCTGCAGCCAATGCAGGTGCGGGTGAAGTTCATCGGTGGAGAGATTTCCGGAACCGATTGCGGGTTTATCAGTGTGAATCCCTCCATTAGCAAGGAGGTGCTTTGATGAACACTGTTTTTGCGCAGATTCCGCAGAGAAGTGAAAATCGTGCCACAGTTGTCGATGTGGCGATTCAGAGCCGCGCCGGAACGACCGATCACTGCAGCCTTGTCAACCGTGACGCAGCAGACCAGCATCCGATTTCCGCAATCACCGGATTGCAGAAAGCGTTGGACGACTGCAGCAGCGCGTCGGGTACTGCCGGCAAATCTGCGTATGAAATTGCTCTTGAGCATGGCTTTACGGGCTCCGAAACCGAGTGGCTGGAATCGCTCACAGGTCCGCAAGGCCCGGGCGTGTTCTCGGTTGTGACGAACGAGGAAGCGATCACCGATGACACCCTGCTTGTTATCACCCCGGATGCCACTGCGGACAAGATCCCGCAGTGGTACAACGGTACGACGGTGACAGCAGCGGGATACACTCCGGTCAGTGGTTCGGCTGCCGGAGATTACTACATCAATACCGATGATTTCAATGTCTATTACGCCACTGCGCCGGACACATGGGAACCGGTCGGCAGCATAATGGGCGGCAACGGATCCTCCGGCCTGTTTTTCGGAGCGTATGACGGCTCTGGCGGACTGCCGCCCGAGGATGCTGTGCTGTGGATTGACCCCGATGAAGCGGCCAGTTCGGAGTTTATTACCGCTGACAGCCTTCTTCCTGCACTATCGGCAATAAGCAACGATATTGTCATGGAAGCTAACGATCAGTCGGGCTTTACAATGAGACTGGGCAGAATACTCATTCAGACGGGCGAAGTGGTGGTAACACCCGCGAACAACAACGTAAACACAACGTATGCAGTGACTTTTCCGGTGGAATTTGCGACAACCCCGTTCGTAACAGGCGGAGCCAAAACCGGCTCGCCGGCTACTGTGCATGTCTCGACGTATTCTGCGTCAGCAGCGGGTTTTTCAATAGTGCTTAACCGCCCGGGCGTGACTGCAACCGGCGTGAAGTGGCTGGCAATCGGAATGGGGGTCTAATTAATGAAAGCGAAAGTAAACGGTGTGTGGGTAGACGCATATCTGCCGTCCAGATTGTCCGGATCGGACTGCAACGGAGAAAGCTCAGTATATGAAGGAAAAACGCTTGCCGTGCTGGGGGACAGCATATCCTCGTTTATCGGCATGATTCCTAATGGACAGGCGCATTATTACTACCCTGAAAGAACAGGCAATCTCCCTGTGTCCTCGTATGCGGGAATGTACTGGGAGAAAGTCTGCTCCGCGCTGCGCATGGCAAGAGGCGTTATAAATGGCTGGGCATCTTCAAGGGTTACCGCAACACACGCAAGTTATGCCGATCCGGAGATCTGCGCACAGGCAGGCTGTCTGGACAGGGCAAAAGCTCTCGGAGTGTCTCCTGACGTAATTATTGTCTACCTGGGAACAAATGATTTCAGAAACGGTGTTCCAATCGGAACGTACAGTTCGGAATCGGCATCGGGAGTTAACACCATTCCGCAGCTCGTGGAGATCGACGGCGTGGTTGACGCATCGGCAAACGCGGGTGTCATCGAGTTGATCAACAGTGATTTCCGCCTGGCATATGCCGTTATGCTTGACCGCATCCGCCAGAAGTATCCGTATGCAGAGATATGGTGCTGTACTCTGCCTGCATTTGAGCACAGGAATACCGTTGGCGGTACCGGCTATCCGGAAATCAATGATGAAGGAATCACAATTTATCAATACAACAATGCGATCCGGGACATTGCTTCGTTCTGTGGGTGCAAGGTTATCGATCTTGCGTCCTCTGCTCTCAGTAGTTACAATACGGCGACGATGATGCAGGACTACGGCGAAGCATATCCCGGCAGCGGTCTGCATCCGAATATCCATGGACACTCGGCGATCGCGAACGAAATAATCCGCACACTCGACCCGTCCTGCAGGATGCGTTACAACATCAGACAGGAGGTATGACCATGGCATTGATAGATGTTTACTACAAAGGAAATAAAGTAGCGTCAATCCCGACTGTTAAGGGTGACAAGGGAGACAAGGGCGACAAGGGCGACAAGGGCAACAACGGCATGACCGTCATTCCGCTTACCGAATCGCAGTACGCAGCCATAACTCCCGAAAGCGGGGTGCTTTACATTGTCACTGCTGATACCTGATGCGCAGGTCCATAATCTGTACTGCAACGGACAGAAAATTAAAGCGGCATACCTTAACGGCGAAAATGTATGGACGGAAAAGCATCGTGTAGAATGGCGGCTGGATGACGCGCAGACGACGGTAAAATCTGAATATGTAACCGACGGGCACGCAGCAGTTCCGCCTGTGATTCAGGACTGGACGGACGAATATCACTGCGACATTATCAACGCGTGGGATACGCCGTTTGAGCACATCGGTTCTGACACTGTCATATGTGCGCAGTCGAGCACGCCGGCGCTGTATCTGCTGAGAAACGGATACGGAATCAATTACGGATTGACTGTGGAGCTGACGGGGAAGGCCGATCGTGATTTGCTCTGCTTCGGTCAATCCATTACGTTCACGGACCTTACATCAGGCATGGGCTACGGTTCGGCAGAATATGGTCAGAGTTCTGTGGACGGAATCCGGTGCAGGCACACCGTCGGCAAAAAAATGTCCGATCCGGAGAATTTCTGCGCCGTCAGGTATCGTGCTGCTCTGCTGGATGCCAGACTGCTCCGCTCGCAGGGCTATACAAAGCTGAGGTTCACGGGATCGTTCCGATTCGGAAGCGGAGAAGTGCTCGAAAGGGACAATCTGCGAGTGGCTTTTGTAGCGCTGCAGAGCACGGCACAGGTCACAACCACAACAGATACCGGTCTTGTATCGGATTGCAAGTGGCAGGCGAAGTACAATGTCAACACGGACATATCCGGGTTGTCGGTGCCTGCTGTATCCGGAGTGACCAACGGTACCCTCGACATTCCGGAAAGAGGTTCGTTCTATGTTATTGCCGGTGAGCTGACCAGTGCATTCAAGGGTACGGGTGAGATTAGCATTAATAATATGTGGGTTGAGTAGAGCACAGAGGTGCTGAACTTAGCCTGCGAAAAGAAGGCCTCCGATTGCGGCGGGATCAACACCGCAATCGGAGGTTTTTCGTATAATGAATCACTGGCGGCTGCCGGCGAAAGCAGAACGCATACGCAAAACGGAGAACCATGATGCGGTTCTGTCGTCAGTTATTATCTTTTCTGAGGAGTTCCTTGATATTTATGGATTGGAGCAAGGTGAACGGGCAGGAAAATATCTTCAGAGAAAGGATCAGCGCAGTTATTATTGCGATCCCGATCAGAGCAAACAAGCCGACCACGGAATTGAACGGTGCCCACAGCTCAAAGTCGCAAATCATGCGGAACAGGAACAGGTGGATGATATACACCTGAAGAGTTCTTGCGCCAAATCTGGTAAAGAATGTCCACGAGCGCGGCACAAAGCAGAGAAAGCCAAAGATGAGTAAAACCGAAGATACGTAGCTGAAAAGCCTTGCGCCCCACCAGATGAGCGGAGAGGTCTCACCAAGGAACGACAGATTCCAGTAGTTGGTCTTTGATCCGGGCAGTTTACCGATGCCGAAGGGAAGGAGAAAATAAAACGCCGCCAGCACAACCGCAAGAGCGATAGGGGCATAACGCTTGAACTTGCGGCTGTAGAACACTTCCAGATGCTCTTTCTTGAAGTAGTAGCCTGCCATAAAGAACGGAAAGTGAGATATGGCACGGGACATGGACATAAACGTACCGGCTCCGTGATCATAACCGACCAGCAGACCCATAATCACAACGCCTGCCATAGCGTATTTCGGATCAAACCTGTCAATGACAGGAAGAACAAGATGCCACAGCAGAAGAACCTGCAGATACCACAATCCGGTCTGCGGTTCAAAAAAGCTTACATCTGAAAATGGGGTTTCCGCAACCAGCACTGCGTAGGCAATCATTGCTGTCTGGGCGAACGTATAGAGAACCGTATATGTAAACACTCTCTGCACATTCAGGTGTCCGCTTTTGTTTTTTGTGTATCCCTTTGCAAAATAGCCGGAGATAAACAGCATACACGGCATGTGCAGGGTGTTGATTACACGCCAGAGATACTTTGCCAATGGGATTTTTACTTCCACAGCAGAGGATTGCAGCGGCTCGATAAAGTGTGCTATTACCACCAGAACAATAAGAATAAACTTTGCATTGTCAAAAAAATAATCCCTGCCGTTGCCATCCTGATATTCTCCTTTACGATACAGCGGATTGTCTGTCAATGACGGCGTGGTTTTCATCGATACATTCTCCTTGCATAAACATATAAAGGGCAGCAGACGCAACAATGCCAGGCAAAAAAACTGCCCGGCATTATCACATCGTATTTATTTATTGTCCGTAGGAATTTCGTATAGCTCACCGCGTATGTCAATGCGCGGGATGACACCGGTGTATTCGTCGGAATAAAGATATTCACCAAAGTCCAGCCGCCTGAAACTGTGACCGGAAACACGGGATGAAACCGGGGGCAGGGACATATAGTCCTTGCTGTAGAAATGAGACAGATACCCCACATAATTCTTGGGGATAGGCACCTGCATACCAAGGAAGTCGGTGTAAATCACCTCGTTGACACAGTCCAGCGGGAATGCACCCTTGCCGATGTTAAGTCCGACAGTGTCAACCACGTATTTGCAGTTCTTGAGCTTTCCGTATTTGGCGGCGTTCCGGTCAAACAGCCAATGGAGGAATTTCATCGGAACCAGTTTGAGGAACGGAAGCATGAATCTGGAGAGTTTGTAATGTCTGCCGGGGCGTGGAGCGCCGGTCCATTTGGTGCTGATCATCAGCGCAATGGCGTTGATGGAAAGAATGTGCCGGTACTGCTTTTTCTTATTGTCGGAGGTCTTGTCATAAACGAAGATATCCAGAAAGACACCGTTGGGAATGGTGAAATTATCAAAATACTGAGTGGTGTAATAGGTTTCGCGCAGACGAATCTTATCGATCCAGTATTCGCTCTTGCTGCCGTTTCCGGGATGGGAGAAGATATAATCCTCCGGAAGTTCGGAATCCAGTACCTTACAGAGCTTTATGTAGTCCTCGCGAAGCATGCCGATATCAAAATCATCGTCCCATGGGATGACGTCGTGGTGACGCACAGCGCCCAAAAGGGTTCCGGCTGCGACAAAATACTGGATGTTATGCTTGCGGCAGATTTCGTCGAACTTCTTGAGCATACTGAACTCAACGGCTTTTACTCTGCTCAGCTTGCCGTTGTAAACCTCAAGCATGCGGCCCATGTCGTATTCCCTGTCGATGCAGATGCAGCCCAGGCGATACATGAACTCCTCGGTGTCGACATTTCCCTCAAATCCGCCGGAGCTGAAGAAAAGAGAGTTGAATTTGAGCTGATCAAGACCGGTGTGGGACGGGCTGAGGCCTGATTTTCTGCTGCAGGAAAGCCCGAGCCGGTCGCTGTGAGCCTTTGCAAGGGCGAGCTTCATGTCGGCCTTTGAAATGTGCAGCGTGGAGACGTTGTATATATGACCCTTTTTGACCTTGGGCATGCCGTACAGCACGGCGGCGTAAACGTCGCGGATATATGTGCAGCCGAAGTAAGAGCTGTAATCCTCGTCGCTGACAGAGACCATTCCGGAGCTCATTGCCTCGCTGACTATCCCGGCGGGATCAAGACCGTCCATGGATATGGACGAACAATCCGGACCGATGATGTTATCGAAGAAATACAGCACGATGTTCAGATCGTCGTTGCGGCATCTGTTGCGGCAGAGGTCAACAATCCTCTGCACAAAACCGGCGTGAGGATTATCACGGTTTGCGGCAAGATATGCCAGATATTCTCTTTCGGCCAGCTTGAGAACACCGCCTTCAAGGCGCTGAGGCATAGGTACGGTCACGCATACGGCGCAGCGGGAATCCTTGTATGCCTTCATTCCGGAAAGGAACTTGTCCAGCGCTGTGATGAAACGGTCGGCTGCAGCCGCGGTTTCGTATTTTTTCTCCAGAGAATCGGCAAAGGCCATAAACAGCGAGGTATCCTGCTTTTTGCCCGGAGCTTTGAACGACGCGACCGAATCCATGGAAACTTCGGTGCACTGCGCTTTGAATTTACCCACAGAGGGCTTTACCGCAGAAAAGGTCTTTGCTGCAGAGGCAAAAACCGGACTTTCATCGGTCATCACGATGTAGTGGTTACGGTAAGGTCTGACCAGCTTGTAAATTTTTATATGCTGTTTATACTGTGCAGATAACGCGGTATATTCATCAGTGATTAATTCGTGCATGATGATTTTTCTCCTTTGAGTGGTGAACGTGAATAGAGCGCCGTCCGGGCAGCCTCTGCCCTATCCGGAGCAGCTTTCGCTCAGGATGCGTACCGTGCGCTCGAAGCCCTGTTCCATAGTGTAGCGGTCTGTCCAGCCGAGGGCGCGCAGGGCAGTCTCGTCAAGAACCGCGTTCTGGGGCTTTGAAAAACCACGGCGTTCCATTTCGTCGGGAATATCAAAGACAACACAGCTGTTTGTCTGGTCGGCGGCCATCTGCGCCATCTGAGCGATGGTCGTTGTGGAGTTCCTGTTGGCAATGTTGTAGGCACTGCCGCCCGCGCCGCGGGTGAGTACGCATAGAATTCCTGCAGCGGCATCGGCAATATAGCAGTAGGATCGAAGCTGTTCGCCTTTGCTTTTCAGCACTATATTTTCTTTGGCGAGAGCCTTGTTGATAAACTGGGCGATGACTTTGTTGTCATCAGCGGTCATGGATGGGCCGTAGATATATCCCAGACGGGCGATGACGGTGTCGACTCCGTATTCCTGCCCGTAGCTGCGGCAGAGAATTTCAGCAGTACGCTTGCTTTCCGGATATCCGGAGCGGATCTGGTTGAAATCAATCAGACCGTACTGCTCCTCGGAAAAGCTGTCCGAATCCGGGATGGAGCCGTATACCTCCATGGTGGAAGTGAACAGCACGCGGGTTCCGCCGGCACTTCTGGCGTAATCCAGCATGTTGGCGGTTCCGGTTACGTTGGTAAGAACCGTTTCCACCGGATAGCGGGCATAGGTTCCCGGGTCGGCGTTGCTGGCGGTGTGGATGATATAGTCGTATCTGATACTCTTGTCCAGGGGCTGACAGACATCCTGAGCAGCCAGATGGACGTTGTGTGCGTCTGTACAGTAGGAAAAACGTGTCTTCAGTCTTTCCAGCCGGCGGCTCATGGCGTAGATCTTTACGTTTTTGCCCGCATTCTTATTGCGCATGGCAAGAGCGTCAACAAGGAACGACCCGACAAGTCCCGTTGCGCCGGTGATCAGCACAGAGACGTCATCAAAATCCGCATACGCAGCGGCAGCTGACAGATCGTCCAGATACAGGGGGTTATTTACATCAAGCATTCCTGTTCAATCCTTTGGCATAGAAATTGGAAGCTAAGGCAGACTTACAGGTTCTTGGCATCAATGTAAGCCTTGAGAAGACCGAGGTCCTCCCTGCAGGTGATCTTGAAATTGGTGCCCTCACCGAAAACAAAGTGTACTTCCTCGCCCAGCTCGATGAGCAGGGTGCAGGTTGCGACGGTATCAGTGATGCCCCTTGCGAGCGCTTCCTCGTGTGCTTTTATAAAATGAGACAAGCGCAGACTCTGGGGCGTCTGTGTTCTCCAGATGAGACTGCGGTCAACCACCTTGCCGGAGATCTCGCCATCCTCGGAATAAAGCAGCGCTTCGGTGGCAGGAACAACGGTGATGGCTGTGCCGTACTGTTTGACACCGGCGATGTTGGCGTTGATTATATCATCACTCACAAGAGGTCTGACAGCATCATGGATGAGAATGATATCATCGGGGCTGCAGTGCTTTTTGAGGAGAAGCATGCCGTTGCGCAGAGAATGGAAACCGGAATCACCGCCATTGGTGACCCATTTGAGCTTGGAGATATTATATTTCTTTGCATAGGACCACAGAATGTCCTCCCAGCCCTCCAGACACACTACCGCAATAACGTCAATGCTGTCGTTGCGCTGGAACGCTTCCATTGTGTACGCGATTACCGGCTTTCCGTTAACAGACATAAACTGTTTCGGAGAGCTCATCTGCATGCGGGCTCCGATGCCGCCGGCTATAATGAGCGCTACATTCATAATATCACCATCCGGTACAGAAGTCTTATTTGTTCATCAGGGAGAGGTTGTCAAAGCCATATACAATAACATTACAACTTATATTACTATACTCCAGGCAGTGCGAATCGTCAACTGATAAAATGTCCGCAAATCATGCCGGCGGCACGCTGTCTGCAATTTGACACGGGGGATGGAATGGGTATATAATGGCGAGGGTACTCTGCAGGACAGCATTGTTCGCAGTCTGAATTTATTCTGATTTGGAGGCACTTCAAGTGGCTGAGAAGTCCAGAAAAACCAATACACTTCTCAATACTGCTGCCGGGTTTGGAGAGAAGTTCATCACGTTCCTGCTCGGCTTTGTAATGCGCTCGCTGTTTATCCGGGTGCTGGGAGTGGAATACACGGGTGTATCGGGCCTGTTTACCGACATACTATCGGCTCTGTCTCTTGCGGAACTTGGTGTTTCCAGCGCGATAACCTACGCCATGTACAAACCGGTGGCGGTCAAGGACAACGAAAAGATTGCGCAGCTGATGAACTTCTACAAACGGGCATATCAGGTTGTTGCTGCGGTGATTTTCGGAGCCGGATGTTTGATCCTGCCGGTTCTTGACCTGATAGTGAAGAACATTCCGCCCGAGATCGAAGACCATCTGTCACTGATATATCTGCTGTATGTTGTCAATTCAGCGGTATCCTATCTGCTGGTATACAAATCCACGCTCCTTACCGCCCATCAGGAGCGGCGGTACATCTCTGTGGTGAATATTTTCGGAAGCATTGTGAGAGTGGCCATTGAAGCGTTTATACTCATTGCGCTGAAAGATGTTCTCGATCCTACTCCGCGCTTTATAACCTATCTTATTGCCGGCATTGTCATCACCAGAGCGCAGAATTACGTAGTATCCGTTGTCGCAGCAAAGCGATATCCGGAGATTGACAGATACAAGGATGCAAAGCTTCCAAAGGAAGAACAGAAGCGCATTTTCAAAGATGTGCGGTCGCTGATGATATATAAGATATGCAACGCCATTATGCGCTCGGTGGACAGCGTGATCATTTCCGCAATGTTCGGCACGGCATATGTTGGCCTTATGGGCAACTACACGCTGGTTACAACCAGGACGGCTGCGCTGGTCAATCAGTTCTATAATTCAGCTACTCCCAGCATTGGTAATCTGGTGGCGACTTCGGACAAGGACAAGCAGTTCCGCACGTTTAAAGTAATGCAGTTTATGGCGTTCTGGATAGGGTGTCTGTGTACGGTGGCGTTTTTCGTCCTGATGAACCCGTTCATCAATCTGTGGCTGGGAAGCCCGAAATATGTTCTCAGCGTGCCGATAGCCGCTGTGGTTGCCATGAATTTCTATATTGGGACTATTTCACATCCGCTTACTGCGTTCCGCAATTCCAATGGTTTATTTGTGCAGGGCAGATACCGTCCTATTTTCATGGCGCTGATAAACGTGGGTCTGTCGGTTCTGCTGGCAGTGCTGTGGGGTGAAAACGGTCAGAATGCCGAGCGAGGAATCTTTGCGGTTAAACTGGCAACCATACTCGCCCAGTTTTTCACCATGCAGTGGTATGACCCTTATCTTCTTTATTCAAGAGTGTTTGGGAAGCGGGTTTCCACATATTTCTGCACGTTCCTCACGCAGCTGGCGATTGTTGCAGGATCGGGAGCGTTGTCATTCTGGCTGGCCAGTCTGGTCGACACCATCCCGGGAATTGGTATTCTTGTATCTTTCCTGATCAAGGCAGTAATCTGCCTGACTGTTGCCAATGCCGCGATTTTTATAGTTTTTCGCAAAACCGCAGAGTTCAGGGATTTTATTCAGATGCTCAAAGGTATGATCAGGGGCAGAAAAAACAAATAACGCTCATTCTGGCAATCAGGCTTATCTGCGGCAGCCTGATTGATGTCATGCGAAGCTGCTCCAGGCTGCTTCTGCATATGACGTTTTATTTGACACCAAAACGCAAATGGTGTAAATTTATTAAGTTAAGCAATTGTTTTTAATCTGCGAAATGAGGGCAGAACAATGAAAGTATTCCTTATGGCTGTGTGTAAGGCCGTGCTGGCCTGCATTTACGCCATTATGAAGATTTTGCCCACCAGGGATAAAATCGTATTTCTCAGTCGGCAGGGAAATGAACCCGGGGTAGATTTCAGAATGCTCGAAGAAGAACTCAACGAGAGTTATCCACGGTATAAAACCGTTATGATGTGCAAAATGATTCCCGAAAGCCTAAGCGGAAAAATCGGGTATGCATTTCATATTCTCAGTCAGATGAGGCATCTTGCCACGGCCAGAGTTGCGGTTGTGGACACCTACTGCATTCCGGTATCGCTTCTCAATCACAAGAAAACACTGAAGGTTATTCAGATCTGGCATGCGATGGGCTGCCTCAAGCGATTCGGCCTTTCCACAACCGGCCTGACTCAGGGAAGGGACGAGGCTCTGGCAAAGGCAATGAACATGCACAGAAATTATGACTGCGCCCTTTGCTCCGGTCCGGAATGTATAGCTCCCTTTGCGGAAGCGTTCGGCATGGATCACTCCCGTATGATCCCGATAGGTCTCCCTCGCATAGATTACCTCACAGAGGAGAAGTATACATCTGCCTCGAGAAATGCGATAATTTCCGCCTATCCCCAGCTGAACAACGGAAAGCAGAACATTGTGTATGTTCCCACCTTCAGACGGGGAGAAGGATACGGTGAGGAGTATATGGAAACCGCCTTTGACAGCGTCCGTCGGGCAGTCGACTATAGCAGATACAATCTTATCATCAAGGCACACAGCGGAGAGGAGCGGATCTTTACCGGATCTCCGGACAACAGACAGGATGGATGTCTGTTCATGGGCCTTGATTTCATTGCACTTGCCGATTTTGTGGTCAGCGATTATTCCGCCATCATCTTTGAATCAGCGGTTGCCGGCAAGCCTACCGCGCTGTATTGCTTCGACTGGGATGATTACGATGCCGGAAGGGGCTTCTATATTGATTATTTCAAGGACATTCCGTTCTTCAAGGCCGGGACCGCCGAAGAACTCATCGACGCGATTGACAGAGGGAAGATCAGGCTTGACGACAGCGCGCAAGTGTTCTCCGATCGCTACGTTGTCCGGGGTAATTACCGCGTTTCCGCAAGACTGGCGGAAATCTGCGATGCCCTTGCCCGTCAGGAATTTGACGGAGTTTATCAGGGAAGCCGCTTCCAGCAGAACATCTGGAACAGCGATAACGGATAAATGCAAAGCCTGGTGACAGGTAAAGGTTTTAATTCAGGAGGATTACCCAATGATTTACGCTGGAATACTTGCCGGAGGCATTGGAAGCAGAATGGGCATTACAAGCATGCCCAAGCAGTTTCTTTCCATCGGCGGCAAGCCTGTGATTATGCACACAATCGAAAAATTCCTTATGTGCGGCCGCATTGACCATATCTACGTGGCGGTTGTCAGGGATTACATCTCATACATGCACGACATTCTCCGCAAAGAGATCGGTGAGTGCGATCGCATAACGATCATCGAAGGCGGAACTGACCGGAACGGCAGCATCGTAAACATTGTCGACGACATCAGAAAGACCGATTCCTCCCCCGAAAGCATTCTTATCACCCACGACGCGGTGCGGCCCTTTGTTTCTGCGAGGATTATCGATGAAAATATTGATGCAGCTCTGGAGTTTGGGGCGACGGATACCGTTATCCCCGCTACCGATACGATAATCCGCTCGTCCGACGGAATGAATATCAGCAGCATACCGGTTCGAAGCGATCTGTTCAACGGGCAGACCCCGCAGGCGTTCAGGATCAGTATGTTTGAAAGTGATTTCAGCGCCTTGAGTGACGAGGAGAAGAAAACGCTTACCGATGCCTGTAAAATATTCGTCCTTGCGGGACATACAGTCAGACTGGTCAAGGGTGACCCGTACAATATGAAGATATCCACGCCCTTTGATCTGCTTCTTGCAGAAGCGATTATTGCAAAGGAACTGAGTCATGATTAACAGGGTTTTCAGGCTTGTTGCCCCGAAACAGATACAGGTTAATTTCTGCACCATGGATCTCAACACACCGGAGATTATCGTGCGGCCGAAATTTCTTTCCATATGCGCCGCGGATCAGCGGTATTATCAGGGATTGCGCTCTCCCGAGACCCTCAGCAAAAAACTGCCCATGGCACTGATTCATGAATGTGCAGGTATGGTTGTACACGACGCAGCAGGCATATACAAACCCGGGCAAAAAGTGCTGCTGGTGCCCAACCGTCCTTCTGTGCCATCCGGAGTTATACGGGACAATTATGCGTTCTCGTCCGGATTTTGCGCCAGTTCCTGCGACGGGTTCATGCAGGAATATGTTTCCGCGCCCCGTGGCTGCGTTGTACCCTACGATACCATTGATGACGATATCGCCTCCATCTGTGAACTGGTGAGCGTCGCAATGCACGCCGTCACAACCTTTATATGCACTGCACACTCGTCCAGAAACAACATAGCTGTGTTCGGAGACGGAAATCTGGGTTATGTCACTGCTATGCTGATCCGGATGCTGATACCGGAAGCGCGGCTTCACATTATGGGTGTTGTGGACGAAAAGCTCAGTCTTTTCTCCTTTGCCGATGAGGTGTACTATTCCGACAGACTTCCTGCAAACATCCGCGTGGATCATGCTTTTGAGTGTGTCGGAGGACAGGGATCCGGCCAGATCATTAACTCCATAATCGATATCATCAATCCCCAGGGAACTATTATGCTTCTCGGGGTTTCGGAGAGGCCGGTACCGATTAATACACGCATGGTTCTTGAACGCGGCCTTACGCTTGTAGGCAGAAGCCGATCTACCGTGGAAGACTTTGTGGAGACGCGTGATCTGATGGAAAAGAAGCCTGATATGCAGAGCCGCCTGCGCCGTATCATTCGGGACATTGTTCCGGTTCGTACGGTTGAAGACATGAACAACGCATTCACCGCTGACTTTTCAAACCCTTACAAGACCGTCATGCAATGGATGGTATAGAAATAACCCCGAGCATGGAAACGCAGATCCGGTTAAGGGCTGCTGAATCATAGTATACGAAAAAATCTGATGCGGTGCCATATCAAACCGGCACCGCATTATATATTTGCCGGGCATACAGAATAAAGGCACCATTCAAAACCGACAGCGCCGTTTCGGTTCGTCTGCACACTTTTGCGTGCAAATGAGCCGGAACGGCGCTGAAATAATTATTCATCAGACAAAATGTCCTGGGGTGCGCAGCACGCGTTTCTGTCCCGTCGCAGTGATATCGGGACAGGACAGATGGTGCTGCATAGCGTTGCAGGCAAGCGCCATGTTACGCTTACGAGCGGCTCCGGCAAGCGTAATGCGTGAATTTCAGCCGAGATATTTCACAAGAGTCCTACGCACTGCGCCCTCGCCCTCCAGCATCTGAGCCAGCATGTCATATATCTTCGGGGCAAGTCCGCATTTGCACAGGTCAGCAGCGAAAAGGTTTTTGTTGGACAGAATACCCTCCAGCTGGTTGGAACAGGAGGCGGGACAGCCAAAACGAACCTCAGCCAGCTGGTCCTGAAGCTGTATCAGCATAGGATCAGGGCTGACCTCCATAGGACAGCCGTTGTCATCAACGGCGAGCAGATAGCGCAGCCAGCCGGCAATGGCAAGCGGGATACACTCAAGTGACGTTACCTCCAGAGAATCGCTTTCGATATAGGCGCGGATGGTCTGTCCGAAGCGCACAGGAATTTTCTGGCTGGTATCGGTGGCGATACGCTGCGGCATATCAGGGATAAACGGATTAGGCAGACGTTGGGTCAGCACCTCGTCGAGAAAAGCCTCCGGACGGATAATACCGGGGTCTGTCACCACGGGCATTCCCTCCTCCCTGCCGATGCGTTCTGCCAGACGACGCAGCTGCAGGTCCTTCATTTCGTCAGCGATGCTTCTGTAATTCAGCAGGCAGCCGAAGACTGCCAGAGCGGTATGCAAGGGGTTGAGGCAGGTCATTACCTTCATGCGTTCGGATTTGTTGACCGTTTCGCGGTCGGTCATGTATACCCCGGCCTTTTCCAGCGGGGGACGGCCATTGGGAAAGCTGTCTTCCAGCACCAGGTACTGAGGAATCTCGGCGTTGACAAAGGGAGCAATATAGGTGCCGCGCGAGGTGGTAACCGGCGACATGAAACCAATGCCCTTTTCGGCAAGAATCTTCTCTACCGACTGTGCGGGACGGGGCGTGATCTTGTCGATCATGCTCCAGGGGAAAGAACAACGTGCCGGATCGGAGAGGTAATCAATATAACCATTGTCCACAAATCCTCTGGACTGCCACTGGCGGGCAATTTCCATGATGCTGTCCATGAGCACCTTGCCGTTTTCGCTGCAGTTGTCCATGCTGGCAAGCGCGACGGGTGAACCGCAGGTTTTGTAGCGGTGATGCACAAGGGCGCACACCACGCTCATGGCATGCCGGGCATTGGCGGGGCCGCCTTCAAAATCAGCCAGCACCACAGGCAGAAATTGACCGTCCATTCCCCGCAGAGCATAGCCCTTTTCGGTAATTGTGAAGCTGACCAGCTGCAGCGAGGGAGCGGCGAAACTGTCTTTCAGGCGGTCAAGATCATCGGGATAATCACAGCCTGCGCACAGCGCCTGCGCTACGCTGCCGATGATCTCGCAGGAGGTGGATCCATCGGCGGAAAGATCCACCATCATGGTAAGATTGTCATATGGGCGGTATATCTTTTCTATGATCTCATAGTCAAAGGTGTCGGCAGCGATGATGCCGCCGTCGATCAGATTGTCCTCCAGTAGGCGCTGTGCGATGCGGGCAATAAAACCGCGAAAGATATTACCGGCACCGAAATGCACCCATTGAGGGCGGGCAATAGCGGCGGCTGCAGTGTCTGATGCGGAATAGCCTGGCAGACGCACCTGAGCGTCCGTCCAGCGGGTGTCGGAGAGAGAAGATAAATTCATTTTAAGCATAATTGTGTCACTCCAAAGATCTGAAATAAGAGTAGAAATAAGAGTAGAATTAAATTACGGCATCGTCGACAGGCCGTTACGGCTGAAAAACAGGAAGATGTCGTCCGCGCCGGAGACAACCTATGGCAACTGATCCGGAAATGACTTCATCGCGGCAGAAAAACACCCGATGCCGGCTCTGTCCGGGCGGATTATCACGGCAGAAAGAACTATCAAAGAGAGGCATTTGCTGCGCAGATCGGCCTGGAAGAAAAATGCCGCCTGTTTGGCTTTGTATGTTGTCAGATCAGGTCATCTGTACAACGACCGGAGAAGCATTGGCACGGATCACCGACGCATGATTAATGATATTATGTCATAATCAAATAAGCCAGTCAACAGCAAGAGGAAAACTGTAATTCTGTCTCCGGAACACTAATCTCAGCCACCCGCCCTCTTTTTCGGTGATGACACTTGAGAAGGGGGTCTGTGAAAATTGATACTGTCAATGATTCGGAAACATTTCCAAATTATTTGCTGGCGGCAATTGACAAATTATGCAAATGGTGATATCGTTATGCTGGTTCTATATATATTATATAAGGATATTATATAAGGAATTTATATCAGTTAATGCCGGGCTGTGTTTCCGATGGACATACGCTGAGGATAATGAAACGTTTTCGGAAAGACCGTTGCCTGCCGGAGATAAAGATAACCAATTCATCTGAAGGAGATAACAATTATGTTCCAGAGGAATTACAATGAATCTGACCGTCCTCGTTCCGGATGGAAGAAAATAATAGCGACAGCAATGACGTTCTGCATTGTCTGGAGTTCTTACGGCTCAATGCTTGCGGTGGCTATGCCGGCCGTGGAAGACGGGAACAAGAGCGTGGTTTCGCAATCCGCGGGAACAGTCGCTTCAGGTGAATTCGGCGATCTGACATGGTTGATTGACGACAGCCGGACTCTGTCCTTCAGCGGCAGCGGTGAATTTCCGGATATTCTTTACTACGCGGAAGTGCCGTGGAGTGACCACTTGGCTGAATTTGATAAGATATTCATCGGCGCGGACGTAACGGACGTTGAGGCCGAGAATAATATCTTAAACAACATCTTCGGAGGCGTTGACAGCATTAACGTCTCCGAAGCCAATCAGCATTATTCCAGCGTTGACGGCGTGCTGTTCAGCAAGGACGGCACAAAGCTCATCAAGTGCCCTGTTACAAAGGGCGGAAAGTATACTGTTGCCGACGGCGTAACCGTTATCGGCTTCGGCGCGTTCGTAGGTTGCGGCTCGCTGACGGAAATCGTTTTGTCTGACAGCGTGGAGCAGATTGAATCCGCTGCTTTTGATGGCTGTTCCTCGCTGACGGAAATGACCGTTTCAGCCGGGGTTACCGCCGTTGACGGCGGAGCCTTCACCAACTGCAGCGGCATTACCGGATTTGCTGTTGCTGAGGAAAACACCGTATATACCGCTGTCGACGGCGTTCTGTTCAGCAAAGACACTACGGAAATTGTGAGATATCCCATGGCGAGAGAAGGCGGATATTCCATTCCCGATGGTGTCAGCAGCATCGGACACTTTGCGTTCAGCGAATGCAGTCTGCTGGACAGCATTGAAATCCCCGACAGCGTTACGTCCATAGGTGCCAGCGCGTTTTCCAGCTGCAGCGCTCTGACTGAACTGGTTCTCCCCGAAAGTGTCACCGACATCTGGGGCTTTGCTTTCGGCGGCTGCAGCGGTCTGACGCAGTTCACTGTACCCGATGGCGTGACTAAAATATGGGATTATGTATTTGACTGCTGCGGTGCGCTGGAACGCATCGAACTTCCCGACAACCTTACATATATCGGCGAGAGCGCGTTTTCCGGCTGCTATTCGCTGACCGGACTGAATATTCCTGACGGCGTGACGGAAATCGGCAACGGAGCGTTCAATTACTGCAGCTCGCTGACAGAACTTGACTTGCCCGATAGTATTACCCGTATCGGAGATAATACCTTTGCCAGCTGCTACGCACTGAGCGAGATTACAATTCCCGCCGGAGTGACCGAAATCGGCAGCTATGCGTTCGCAGAATGCACCTCGCTGACGGGAATCACCATTCCTGCCGGCGTTATCAGCATTGACAAGACAGCGTTTGAAGGCTGCAGCGGCATTTCCGGATTTGTTGTTGACGAAGAAAACAGCGCGTATTCCGGAATTAACGGAGTGCTGTTCAACAAAGACGCTACGGAACTCGTCAGATATCCCAGACCGCTGGAGGGTGAATACACCATTCCCGCCGGCGTGACTTCGATTGCTGACAGCGCGTTCTATTACTGCGACCGGATGTCCGGCGTGATCATTCCCGAGGGCGTGACTGCTATCGGGGAGAATGCGTTCTTCTGCTGCCGCGCCATGACAGAGGTTACAATTCCTGCCAGCGTTACTGAAGTCGGCAGCTATGCCTTCATGTATTGCGAGGATCTGGAAAACGTCTATTATTCCGGCACCGAAGAGGAGTGGAACGCCATTGCCGTCAACGAGGGAAATGACGCTCTCACCGGCGCTGCCGTGCATTTTGCCCAGTCCGGCGACGTCACCTCTCCCGGCGACGTTACCTCTCCCGGTGATGTCACCTCTCCCGGCGACATTACTCCTCCCGACGATTCTGTTACTTCCGGAATTGCCGGAAAACTGACATGGTCAATGGACGACGGTGTCCTTACCATCAGCGGCACCGGCGCGATGGATGACTACGAGAACCAGATGAATTATGATTACGTGGTGTTCACCGCTCCGTGGCTGGTGCATGCGGAAAGCATCACCAAGGTGGTCATTGAAGACGGCGTGACATCCATCGGCGACAACGCGTTTGTCGGCTGCGTGCAGCTGGCTGAAGTGATTGTTGCTGACACCGTGACCAGCATAGGCAGTGGCTCGTTCTTCGGCTGTGAACGGCTGACCGACATCAACATTCCCGCTGCGGTATCCAGCGTCGGGGACAAGCCCTTTGAGGAATGTACGTCTCTGACTGACGTTGATTTTGACGAGAACAACAGCAGATATACCTATATCGACGGTGTGCTGTTCAACAAGGACATCACAGCGCTCGAGGACTGCCTTATTACAAAGGCCGGTGAATACACCGTTCCCGACAGCGTGACCAGTATCGAACCGGTGGCCTTCGGTGGATGCAGCCTGCTGACTGCCATTATTCTTCCCGAAGGTCTTGAACGGATCGAAAACGGAGCGTTTGCTGCGTGCCGGTCATTGACGGAAATCAACCTTCCGGACAGCGTTGCGGAGATAGGTGATACAGCGTTCGTCGGATGTCAGTCTCTCAGAAGCATCACTATCCCCTCAGGCATTACCAGTATAGGCGAGTATCTGTTTACATCCTGTGATTCGCTCACAGACGTAAGCATTCCGGATGGAGTGGAAGAAATCGGCAGTCTGGCTTTCTACGGCTGCCATTCGCTGACCGGTATAGACATTCCCGAAAGCGTGACCGTTATTGCTGACAGTGCGTTCAGTTACTGCGTTTCGCTGACCGATATCGTCCTCCCTCAGGATATTACCAGTATCGCTGACAGCACCTTCTGCGGCTGCGCTTCGCTGACCGAAGTGTACATTCCTGCAGGTGTTGTTGGCATCGGAAGCAACGCGTTCTATGATTGTGAGGCGCTGACAGACGTATTCTATGACGGCACCGCGGAGGATTGGAGCAAGATTTCCTTTGCCAGCGGCAACGAGGTTCTCGCCCGCGCGAATATCCATTATTCTCAGTCCGACAGCGTTTCTTCTGGCGATGTCGGCGACGTGAGATGGACTGTGGACGGCGGCACGCTGATAATCAGCGGCAGCGGAGCGATTCCCGGTTTTTCAATACCCGGAGAGACTCCGTGGTCGGGATTCAGTTCCTCGATCACGAAGATTATTATTGGCGAGGGCGTTACCGACATTGGCGACAGAGCCTTTGACGGTCTTGCCGGCGTGACCGAGGTCGTGCTCAATGAAGGGCTGAACTGGATCGGTTACAGAGCCTTTGCCGGCTGCGCTGCGCTTGAGAGCATCGAGCTGCCCGACAGCCTGAAGACCATCGGAACGAGTGCCTTCTACAACTGCGCAGCCCTTTCCGAAATTGATATGGGCAGCGGTCTTGAATACATAGAAGATGGCGCAATGAGCTGCACGGGAATCAGAACCGTAGAATTCCCCGACAGCCTGATTGAAATCGGCGGCTGGGCGTTCAACGGCTGCAGCCAGCTTACCTCGGTATCCTTCGGAAGCGGAATGAGGACCCTGAACGATGGCGCCTTTTTCGAGTGTCCGAACATTGAATCTGTAACTTTCAAAAACGGAATAGAAACCATCGGGTCCAGCGCTTTTAGCGGATGTAAAGCGCTGGTCAGCATTGCTATACCCGACAGTGTGAAGATAATTGACAAGTGGGCGTTCCAGAATTGCGAAGCCCTTGCCTCGGTGACCTTTGGAAAAAACCTTGAGGTAATTGAAGAAGGCTCCTTTGAGGGAACATCCATCACCGGCATAAATCTGCCCGACGGGCTCAGAGTGATCGGCGAGAGTGCCTTTGCCCGCTGCGCCGGCATTACTGAACTTGTCATTCCGCAGACGGTTGAAAACGTCGGCAACTGGGCGTTTGCCGACTGTACCGGTCTTGAAAGCGTTGAGATCGGGAACGGCGTAACCGGCATTGGCGAAGGAGCTTTCAGCGGATGCGGCGGCATTGAGTCGATCGATATTCCCGACAGTGTTAAAACCATCGGCAGGTGGGCATTCGCAGGCTGCGAAGCTCTCGGTTCCGTAACCTTTGGCAGCGGCCTTGAGCTGATCGACGAAAGTGCCTTCAGCGGTGTTCCTGTGGAGAGCCTTGTGTTCCCAGACAGCCTTGTTACTATCGGCAAGTGGGCGTTCGCAGGCTGCGGAACTCTTACGTCGGTGACCTTCGGACAGAATCTTGAGCTGATCGACGAGGGTGCCTTTGAGGAATGCAATATCAGCAGCCTTGACCTGCCTGCGGGCCTGAAAACCATTGGCGATTGCGCCTTCAAGGGAGATCCTGTAAAGACGCTTGTATTCCCCGACAGCCTTGTTACTATCGGCAAGTGGGTGTTCCAGGATTGCGAAACCCTTACCTCGGTGACCTTTGGAAAGGGTCTCGAGGTCATCGATGAAGGTGCCTTTGAGGGAACCTCCATCACCAGCGTAAATCTGCCCGACGGGCTCAGAAAAATCGGCGAAAGCGCCTTTGTCCGCTGCGCCGGCATTACTGAAATTGTCGTTCCGCTGACCGTTGACAGTATCGGTCACTGGGCGTTTGCCGACTGCACCAGCCTTAAGAGCGTTGTGCTCAAGGGCGGCGTGACCGACATCGGTGACGGAACTTTCTGCGGCTGTACCGGTCTTGAATCGGTCGTGATTCCCGACAGCGTGACATCCATCGGCCAGTGGGCGTTTGCTGACTGCGCCGCGATCAAGGAGGTCAGGTACTCCGGCAGCGAAGAAGACTGGGCAAATATCGACGGCATTGAGGATCAGTGGGAACTTAACAATGCCGAAAGCATTACTTACGGCCACAGAGTGGTTGCCAGCTCCGGAGAGCTGGGAGATAAGCTTGTCTGGTCTCTGGACGAGAACGGCACCCTGATCATCAGCGGTACCGGTGACATTCCTGACTTCGAGGAGGCTTATTACGGCGAGAACGTTGCTCCGTGGTCGGAGCATAATTCCGGCATCAGAAAAGTCGTCATAAGTGACGGCGTGACACGGATCGGCGACTACGCGTTCGCCGGTCTTTCCGAGCTGCTTTTTGTCACTGTTCCCGACAGTGTGACTTCCATCGGCGACAGCGCGTTCGCCGGCTGCACCTCGCTGCCCGGAATTTCCATTCCCGACAGTGTTGAGGAAATCGGTGAATATGCTTTCTTTGGCTGCTATGCTCTGAAGAGCATTTCCATACCTGACGGCGTGACCTCTATTGCCAGATGCACGTTCTTAACGTGCTTTGCCCTGAGTGATGTTGCTATCCCGGACAGCGTGACGTCTATCGGCGACAGTGCGTTCAGAGGCTGTGAGCACCTGACCGGCATTGTCATTCCCGGCAGCGTGGAATCCATCGGAGACGATGCGTTCAACGGTGCCGGCCTGTCCAGTATTACTCTGCCTGACAGTGTGACCTCCATCGGCAGCGACGCGTTCCTGTTCTGCCCCCTTACCAGCGTATATATTCCTGCAAGCGTTACGCATATCGGCAGCGGTGCGTTCGTGGGCTGTACACCGCTTACCGGTATTGAAGTGGCCGCGGGCAACAACAGCTATTCAAGCCGCGATGGCGTTCTGTTCGACAGGAATGCCACTGTAATCATCCGTGTACCGCAGACGATAACCGGCGAATATGTGATTCCGGAAAGCGTGACAACGGTTGATGAGTATGCGTTTTACGAGTGCGATAATCTTACCGGAGTCTACATTCCGGACAGCGTGACTGCTGTCGGCGAGGGTGCCTTCGATGATTGTACGGCTCTTGAAACGGTATACTATTCCGGTTCCGAAGGAAACTGGAACAATATCGTCATCGACGAATATAACCAATGTCTCACCGAAGCGGACATCCGCTTCAACCATACCGTCGGCGACGCGACCGACCTGACATGGACTGTCAACGAATACGGCGTTCTTATCATCAGCGGAACCGGCAATATGCCGAACTACGAAAACCCGCTGACTTCGGAGAATCCGGAGAGTATCGCTCCGTGGAAGGCTTTAAGCAATGACGTTGTCACTGTCGTTATCGACGAAGGAATTACCAGTATCGGAGACTGCGCGTTCGCGGGATTCTTCGAACTGGAAAGCATCTGGATCCCTGTCGGCGTTACCAGAATCGGCGCGCAGGCTTTCTTTTCCTGCACTTCGCTGACCACAGTGCCGCTTCCTGACGGATTGACCAGCATTGGCGATGGCGCGTTTGTTTCCTGTACTTCGCTTACGAGTGTAGACATTCCCACAAGCGTTACAAGCATCGGCGCGCAGGTATTTAACGGCTGCTGGTCGATGTACGGTTATTCTGTTCTGGTAGGAAACAACAGCTTTACTGTTGTGGACAATGTGCTGTTCAGCAAGGATATGACCACTCTCTATGAGTGTTTCTACAATAAGGAAGGAAAATACGCCATTCCCGAGAGCGTGACCGCGATTGCCGATTATGCCTTCTGCAGCTGCCGCGAGCTTACCGGAGTCAGCATTCCTGCAGGCGTGACCAAAATCGGCAGATATGCATTCTACCGCTGCGACTCAATGAGTGTAGTGTTCATTCCTGCAGGCGTGACCGAAATCGACAGCGATGCTTTTGCCTTCTGCGATTCCCTCAAGGATGTTCTTTACGCCGGTTCTGAGGAAGAATGGAACAACATCATCATCGCTGGCGGCAACGAATGTCTTGCCAGTGCGAATGTCCACTACAACTCGTCTCCGGATGATGGCGTCAAATCTACATGGGATATCAGCGAGGACGGAACGCTTACCATCAGTTGTTACGGAGAAATGGAAGATTACTACAGTCATTTCAACTGGGATTCTCACGTTGATGCGCCCTGGCTTGAACGGGCTGATGAAATCAAAAAAGTCGTAATCCGTGAAGGAGTAACCAGCATCGGTGACGGTGCTTTCATGGATTGCGGCAAACTCACAGAAATTATCATTCCCGACGGCGTGACCCGTATCGGCTTCTGCGCTTTTGAGGGCTGCCGGTCGCTGACGGAAATCAATATTCCTGCCAGCGTGAGCACGATCGAGTCTGAAGCATTCGATCATTGCGCGGCGCTTACCGCGATAAATGTTGCGGAAGAGAATGCAAAGTACAGCAGTGTTGAAGGTGTGCTGATAGACAGCGATAATTCAAGCCTTATTAAGTGCCCGGAAAAAAAGACGGGCAAATATTCAGTTCCCGACGGGATTTACGAAATAAACTACGGTGCCTTTAGCAACTGCTCGCAGCTTACAGAGATTTTCGTTTCTGCCAGTGTTGCAGAGATCGCGATTTATGCGTTCGAAGATTGCGATTCGCTTACTGCATTGATCGTTGATCCGGACAATGAATACTATACCAGCATTTCCGGCTCGCTGTTCAACAAGCAGAAGACAGAACTGCATACACACTGGGCAAGGCTGCAGGAATACGCTATTCCGGGCGGAGTGGAAGTCATTATGTCAGGTGCGTTCGCTTACAACGACACGCTTGAAAAAGTTTCTCTTCCCGAGGGCGTAACCACCATTGACAATATGGCGTTTGTTGCATGCTCTTCGCTGACAGAGATCACCCTTCCCGGCACCCTGACCAACATCAACGGGTGGGCGTTCAGCGGCTGTGGAGGGCTGATCGATGTTTATTTCACCGGCACCGGGGAGGAGTGGAATAAGATTGAGATCGCTGAAGGCAACGAATGCCTCACCGGCGCCACCATTCACTTTGCTGATGATATCGTGGCAGATTATGAGTGCGGTAAGAACCTTACCTGGAGCCTTGTTGACGGAGTGCTTACCATCTCCGGACAGGGAAGCATGTACGACTGGAACGAGGAGCGGTATGCTCCCTGGTTCGGTCAGAGAATAGACCAGCTCATAATCAGCGATGGTGTCACAACTATTGGTGACCGTGCGTTCTTTGATCGTTCCGGCTGCAATTACTTCAGCTCTGTCGATATTCCCGCAAGCGTAAAACATATTTCTGATACTGCGTTCCTTAACAACGGCAGATTGACGGATATATTTGTTGACACAAGAAACTATTTTTACGACAGCAGGGATGGTGTACTGTTCAGTGATGACTGGAAAGAGCTGATAACCTATCCGGCCGGCAGATACAACGAAAAATATTATGTTCCCGATTTTGTCGAGCGGATCGGTGACAGCGCATTCAGAGCGGCCAGAAAGATTGAAGCGATTCATATTTCTGACAGTGTGAAGGAAATCGGCGAATTCGCCTTTGATTCCTGCGCCAGTCTCAAAAGCATCGTGCTTCCGGAAGGAATCACGCGAATCGGCGAAAGAATGTTCTATTGCTGCTACGAGCTCGAAGGCCTTGAGATACCTGCCGGCGTAACGAGCATCGGCAAGGAAGCCTTTGTGAACTGCAGCGTTCTCGGGAAAATCACAATTCCGAACACCGTCACCGTCATTGAGGACAGCGCGTTCGGCTCCTTCGCCGGAAACAATGTTGCCGGTCCGATAGAAGGCGTAGATGGTCTGCGCACGCTCAAGGATATATATTTCATTGGCACGGAGGACGAGTGGAACCGTATAGAGATCGGAGCAGACAATGACATACTCGAATACGCCGACGTTCACTTCCCGCAGAAGTTTGCTCCGGATGTTTACTACATTATCAATGGAAACGGAACCCTGTACATCAGCGGTACAGGCGCCATAGGCGATTATGACAACGCCCGGACCGTTGCCTATCCGGTCTATATCGCACCGTGGCAGGATAAAGCTGACACGATCAGCAAAGTAATCATTTGTGACGGAGTTACCGCAATCGGTGACTGCGCGTTTGCCGGCTTCATCAAACTGACTGATGTGAAAATTCCGTCAAGCGTTAAACGCATCGGCAGTGAAGCGTTCTTTGCCTGCGAATCACTGGCATCAATCAGTCTTCCCGAGGGCGTAACCACTATTGACAGTAATGCGTTCAGTTACTGTTCTGTGCTCAGCCAGATTAATATTCCCTCGACCGTTACAAGCATCGGTTCGCGCATATTCAGAGGGTGCAGCAATCTGGGTTACGTTACTGTTGCCAAGGGCAACGACCACTATACTCTTTCGGACGGAGTGCTGTTCAGCAAGGATGGAACAGTGCTTTGCGAAGTGGTGTACCAGATATATGATGAATATATCGTTCCCGACGGCGTGACTTCTATTGCCGATTATGCTTTTGAAAGCAAAGCTCTGTCCGGAGTGGTGATTCCTGACAGTGTGACCTCCATTGGAGAAGGCGCTTTCCGCGCGTGCGGGAATCTGCAGGAAGTAGCTGTGCCGGAGGGCGTAATCAGCATTGGCGAGGAAGCCTTTGCCGCATGTGATAATCTGGCGGTAGTCAACATTCCGTCCAGCGTGACCACTATCGGTAAAGACGCGTTTGCGAGCGATTCGATGGAGGCTATCAATGTCGCCGAGGGCAACGGCAGCTATTGCGACATTGACGGTGTCCTGTTCAACGCCGATGCCGCACAGCTTATCAGATTCCCCCAGGCGAAGAGTGGTGATTACACCGTTCCCGCCGGCGTTACCGAAATCGGTGATTACGCATTTTTCTACAGCACAGGACTGACCGGCATTGTTATGCCGGACGGTCTGGTCAGCATCGGAGAGCGCGCGTTTTCATATTGCAGATCGCTGACCGACGTCACTCTGCCCGACAGTGTGACAACCATAGGCGATTACGCATTCTACGACTGCGAGCTTTCCGGAATTGATATTCCTGACGGATTGTCCGTTATCGGTAAAGGTGTGTTCGGCTGCAACAATCTGACCGAAGTCACCATTCCTGAGAGTGTAACCACAATTGACACCTACGCGTTCCAGAGCAACCGTATTAAATCAGTAACCATTAGCACCGGTGTGGAGCGTATCGGAGAATACGCGTTTGCCTGGAATGACGAACTGACCGACGTGTACTTCACCGGCACCGAGGAACAGTGGAACACGATTGACATCGCCGCGGAGGGCAACGAAAACCTCCTTGGCGCGACCTTCCACTTTGCGCAGTCTGTCGGTGACGGACTCTCCTACATCATCGACGCCAATGGCACTCTGACCATCAGAGGAACCGGTGACATGCCAGACTTCGGCTGGGACGAAAAAGCTGCGCCGTGGTATGCAAACAGTGCACAAATCAGGAAAGTGATCATTCTGGACGGCATAACCAGCATCGGTTCGCGTGCGTTTGCCGAACTTAGTAACGTGACCTCAGTCGAAATCGCCGACAGTGTGAGCAGCATAGAGGACAGTGCGTTCTGCAATTGCACCTCGCTGACATCTGTCGTTATTCCCGATGGAGTGCAGACCATCAGTATGGGTACGTTCAGCGGGTGTATTTCGCTGAGCGACGTGGTGGTTCCTGAAAGTGTAACAAGCATCGATCGGGAAGCTTTCGAAAGCTGCCTTTCGCTTAAAACGATTGATCTGCCGGACAGCATAACGGAAATCCAGATGAATGCGTTCTTTGCTTCCGGTCTGACCAGCATCACAATTCCCGCGGGCGTAACCAGCTTTGAGAGAGAGGTATTTTTGGACTGCCTGTCTCTTGCCGAGATAAATGCCGCCGAAGGAAACAACAGCTATTCCAGTGTGGACGGAGTACTGTTTAACAAGGACGCAACACAGCTTGTCATGTTCCCGCAGGGAAGGGGCGGAGAGTATGCCATTCCCGACGGCGTGACTACAATCGGCCCATCGGCCTTCTTTCCATGCCGGAAGCTGACCGGAGTTACCATCCCCGACAGCGTAATTACGATAGGTGAGTGCTCTTTTGCCTGGTGCGATTCCCTGACGGAAATTACACTACCCGACAGTGTAAGCTCCATTGGCAGCAATGCATTCGCTAATTGTACTTCGCTGACAGAAATAGTACTTCCGGAAAGATTGACCGGAATTGCTTTCAGCACATTCCGTGATTGTGCAGGACTTGCCGCAATCACCATTCCTGCCGGTGTGACCAGCATCGAAGACCTTGCCTTCTTCGGTTGCACTTCCCTGACCGACGTATACTTCACCGGCACGGATGCTGAATGGAATCAGATCGTGATTGGTGGGAGCAACGATCGTCTCACTAACGCGAATATCCACATCGCGAAGTATATTTGCGGCGATAATCTTATCTACACCTTCGATGCGGACGGCACTCTGACCATCAGCGGCACCGGCGATATTCCGGACTTCGACAGCTATTCGCACTGGTGGGACTGTGAGCCGTGGGCCTCCCGCAGGGCTTACGTCAGAAAAATCGTGATAGAAGACGGCATAACCCGCATCGGTTCGCGTGCGTTTTATGACGTCGTAAATGTTTCTTCAGTTGAAATCGCTGACAGCGTTACCAGTATTGGCGAAGAAGCATTTTGCCACTGCGAGAATCTGTCTGAGATAGATATTCCCGACAGTGTGACAAGCATTGAACAAGGTGCATTCGGGGCCTGCTTATCGCTGACATCAGTCATTATTCCTGACAAAGTGCAGATTATCAGTGCAAAGCTGTTCCAGACTTGTTGGTCGCTGAGTGATGTCGTGATTCCCGACAGTGTAACAAGCATCGATGCGTTTGCTTTCGATGACTGCCGTTCGCTTAAAACGATTGATCTGCCGGACAGCATAACGGAAATCCGGATGAATGCGTTCCTTAATTCCGGCTTGACCAGCATCACAATTCCCGCGGGAGTGATAAGCATTGGCGTAGATGAATTAAGTGGTCTCGATCTTCTTGCTATAAATGTTGCTGAAGCAAACAACAGCTATTCCAGTATAGACGGAGTACTGTTCAACAAGGACGCAACACAGCTTGTTATGTTCCCCAAGGCGAAGAGTGGTGATTACACCGTTCCCGCCGGCGTTACCGAAATCTGTGATTACGCATTTTTAGCCAGCACAGGACTGACCGGCGTGGATATACCGGACGGTCTGGTCAGCATCGGAGAGTGTGCGTTCTACAATTGCAGATCGCTTACCGCGATCACCATTCCTGCCGGTGTGACCAGCATCGAAGACCTTGCTTTCTCCGGCTGCCACTCCCTGACCGACGTATACTTCACCGGCACAGATGCCGAATGGAATCAGATTGCGATCGGTGATGGCAACAAAGCTCTCACCAACGCGAATATCCACATCGCGAAGTATGTCTGGGGCGAAGATTTCTTCTATACCATCGACGTGGACGGCACGCTGACCATCAGCGGCACCGGCGATATGCCGGAGTCTGCTGTGCCATGGGCCTCCCGCAGCGATTCCATCAGAAATATCGTAATAGAAGAAGGCGTAACCAACATTGGTTCGCATGTGTTTTTCAATCTGGAAAACGTGACCTCAGTCGAGATCCCTGAAGGCGTGACCAGCATTGATATGGGAGCGTTTTCAAACTGTGTAAAGCTTGCATCGATTGACATCCCTGACAGCGTGAGCAGCATAGAGGACAGTGCGTTCTGCAATTGCAGCTCGCTGACATCTGTCGTTATTCCCGATGGAGTGCAGGCCATCATTCTGGGAACGTTCAGCGGGTGTACTTCGCTTAGCGACGTGGTGGTCCCTGAAAGTGTAACAAGCATCGATGCGTTTGCTTTCGAAGGATGCAGCTCGCTTAAGTCGATTGATCTGCCGGACAGCATAACGGAAATCCGGATGAATGCGTTCAATAATTGCGGTCTGACCAGCATCACAATTCCCGCGGGCGTAACCAGATTTGAGAGCGGGGCATTTTTGGACTGCCTGTCTCTTGCCGCGATAAATGTTGCCGAAGGAAACAACAGCTATTCCAGTGTAGACGGAGTACTGTTCAACAATGACGCAACGCAGCTTGTCATGTTCCCGCAGGGAAGGGGCGGAGAGTATACCGTTCCCGACGGCGTGACAGAAATCAGCAATAACGCGTTCAATAACTGCGGTTTGCTTACCGGCATTGTTTTCCCGGCAAGCGTAAATGCCATTGGCAGTTATGCCTTCTACCGATGCAATGCGCTGACAGAGCTGGTTCTTCCGGAAGGTCTGAAGGAAATAGTCTATGGTACATTCTGTGAGTGTGAAGGACTTGCCACAGTCACTATTCCTGCAGGCGTGACACAAATCGAGGGATATGCCTTCTCCGGCTGCGATTCCCTGACCGACGTATACTTCACCGGTACGGATGCCGAATGGAATCAGATTGCGATCGGTGCCGGCAACGAAGCCCTCACCGGCGCGAATATCAACATCGCGAAGTATGTCTGCGGCGAGAATCTTTTCTACACCATCGACGCGGACGGCACTCTTACCATCAGCGGCACCGGTGATATGCCGACCTTCGATCGGGACGAAAATGCCGCACCGTGGGCATCCCGCAGTGGCTCCATCAGAAAGATCGTGATAGAGGACGGCGTAACCGGCATCGGTTCGTGTGCGTTTGCCGGCCTCGAAAACGTGACCTCAGTCGAGATTCCCGAAGGAGTGACCAGAATCGGGGAAGGCGCGTTCTACGATTGCAGTTCTCTGACATCCATCGTTATTCCCGATGGAGTGCAGACCATCAGTGCAGAGCAGTTCTGCGGCTGCACATCACTGAGTGATGTTGTGATTCCCGACGGTCTGACCGAAATCGGAGCAGGTGCGTTTGCAAGGAGCGGTTTGACCGGCATCACCATTCCAGGCAGCGTGACCAAGATTGGAGACTGCGCATTCGCAGACTGTGCGCTGCTGACCGGCATCACCATATCTGACGGAGTGACCTCCATCGGCAGAGAGGCGTTCATATACTGCCCCCTTACCAGCGTTTATATTCCCGCAAGCGTTACGCATATTGCTAGTGATGCGTTTGTTTGTAGTCCCCTGACGGCGATAAATGTTGCTGAAGCAAACACCAGCTATTCCAGTATAGACGGAGTTCTGTTCAACAAGGATGCGACACAGCTTATCGTGTATCCGCGGGGCAAGAGCGGAGAATACGCAATTCCCGACAGCGTGACACAAATTGGTGAAGGCGCGTTCTCCGGCTGCAACTCCCTGACCGGCGTTACTATTCCCGACAGCGTAATCACGATAGGTGCGTACGCGTTCTTCGACTGCGACTCCCTGACGGAAATCACACTGCCTGACAGCGTGACACAAATCGGGGAAAGTGCGTTTGCTTTCTGCTCCTCCCTGACCGCTATTGCAATTCCCGACGGCGTGGACAGCATCGGAGAGGGAGCGTTCATCGGCTGTAATTCTGTGACTGAAATTACGCTTCCTGCCGGTGTGACCAGCATCGAAGACCGTGCCTTCTTCGACTGCACTTCCCTGACCGACGTATACTTTACGGGCACAGACGCCGAATGGAATCAGATCGTGATCGGTGAGGGCAACGATTGTCTCACCAACGCGAATATCCACATCGCGAAGTATGTCTGCGGTGAAAATCTTTTCTACACCATCGACGCGGACGGCACTCTGACCATCAGCGGAACCGGTGATATGCCGGACTTTGATGGGGCAGAGAACTCTGCGCCGTGGTATGCAAACAGTGCACAAATCAGGAAAGTGGTCATTCTGGACGGCATAACCAGCATTGGTTCGTATGCGTTTGCCGGTCTTGAAAATGTGACCTCGGTCGAGATCGCCGACAGCGTGTCCAGCATTGGTGATTGGGCGTTTGTCCGCTGCGTGAAGCTGAGCACGATCGACATTCCCGACAGTGTGGTAAGCATTGAACAAGGTGTGTTCAGCGAATGCTTCTCGCTGACCTCAATCGTCATTCCGGAGGGTGTGCCTTCCATTGGAGATGCTACTTTTGCTGGCTGCACGGCACTTACTGAAGTTGACATTCCCGCCAGCGTAAACAGCATTGGCAATAATGTGTTTATGGATTGCTTCTCCCTGACCGCGATAAACGTCGCGGAGGAAAGCAACAGCTATTCCAGCGCTGACGGTGTTCTGTTCAACAAGGACGCGACACAGCTTATCGTGTGTCCGCTGGGCAAGAGCGGAGAATACACCATTCCCGACGGCGTGACGCATATCTGTGACGATGCGTTTGTCGGTTGCAAAGCGCTGACCGGCATTGCAATTCCGGACAGTGTAAGGCATATCGGTGCCTTTGCGTTTGTCGGCTGCAAAGCGCTGACCGGTATTGACATTCCCGACGGCGTGGACAGCATCGGAGAGGGAGCGTTCATCGGCTGTAATTCTCTGACTGAAATTACGCTTCCCGATGGTCTGACTGAAATTTCCGACAGACTGTTCGAATCCTGTTCCGGCATAACCGGAGTCACTGTCCCGGTCAGCGTAAAGACCATTGGAAAAGGAGCGTTTGATTACTGCTCCTCCCTGACCGATGTGTATTTCACCGGCACCGATACCGAGTGGAGCAATATCGCGATCGGCGCAAACAACGAGAAACTCACCGGTGCGAATATCCACTGTGCGAAGTATGCCCTCGGTGAAGATGTTTTCTACATCATAGACAAGGACGGCATACTGACCATCAGCGGAACCGGTGATATGCCGGATTACAATTATGACGCATCAACAGGCGAAGCTTTGAATCCTGCGCCGTGGCATGCTGACCGCGCACTGATCAGGAAAGTTGTGATTCTGGAAGGCGTGACCGGCATCGGTCGAAACGCGTTCTACGATTGCGATGCCCTGACCGGTATTACCGTTCCCTCCAGCGTGACACGAATTGACGGATCCGCGACTGACCGATGCGGCGCGTTTGCCGGATATACCGTAGCCGAAGGCAGCGATTCCTTCGCTGCTGTCGACGGCGTACTGTTCAACAAGGCGATGACGGAAATCATCGATGTGCCTCAGACAAAGTCCGGAGAATACACGATTCCCGGCAGCGTTACCGACATGCGTGAATACGCGTTCAGTGAGTGCGTCTCTCTGACTGACGTTGCCGTTCCCGGCAGCGTGGAGGAAATCAGCGAAGGCGCCTTTAAGGGATGTATCTCCCTTAACCGTGTCACTATTGAATACGGAGTGAAGAATATCGGCAGCGAAGCATTTTTCGATTGCAGATGTCTGTCCGGTATCTCCATTCCCGGAAGCGTAACCGGCATCGGACAAAACGCTTTCGCAAGCTGTCTTTCCCTGACCGGCGTAACGATTCCGGAGGGCGTTGTTACAATCTGCGACAGCGCGTTCTATAATTGCGCGGCTCTGACCGGTGTCATCATTCCCGCCAGCGTCGGCTACATCGGAAGGAACACTTTCGGTGCCTGCGCGGTTCTGGAAAGCATCGACGTTGCAGAGAACAACTATGTTTATGTCGATATAGACGGCGTGCTGTTTGACAAGACCGTTACAAGACTTATCAAATTCCCGTCGCGCAGCAGGATTACGGAATATGCCGTGCCGGACAGCGTGACTGTGATTGAAGACGCGGCGTTCGAGATGAGCACCGGACTGACTTCCGTATCCATTCCCGGCGGCGTGGATCATATCGGTGAGTACACCTTCAGTGGATGTACATCTCTGACCGAGGTGTATCTTAACGAAAAGCTGACCGTCATCGCCGAGAATGCCTTTGCGGGCTGCGCCGCGATAACCGATGTATACTTCACCGGCGCGGAAAACGTATGGAACCGGCTGCCCATCGCCGACGGCAACAATTGCCTCACCGATGCTGCCATCCACTTCGGCAAACTTGACTGCGGCGCAAGCCTCTCCTGTTACTATGACGGAAATGGCACGCTCTTCATCGAGGGCACCGGAGATATGCAGGACTTCGCTTCGGGTGACGGCACTCCGTGGGCTGCTCACAACGCTTCCATCACGAAGGTTGTTGTGGGAGAGGGCGTAACTTCCATTGGAAAGAACGCCTTTACCGCTCTGCCCAACCTGAAGGAAGCCGTGCTCAGTGAGGGACTGACAAAGATCCGCGACAGCGCATTTGCCGGCTGCGAAAATCTCGACACAATCGAGCTTCCCGACAGCCTGAACGAGATCGGTGCAAGTGCCTTTGCAGGATGCAGCAAGCTTACCGGAATCTCTCTGGGCAGCAGCATGAAGATCCTGCGCGCAGGAGCCTTCAGTGAGTGCGTAAACCTCGGCTCGGTTGCTTTCAACAACGGACTGACAACCATCGAGGCTGAGGCGTCCTACGGCTGCAGCGCCCTGGAAGAGATCGAGATCCCCGACAGCGTTACCAACATCGGCGCCAGTGCGTTTGAAGGCTGTACAGCGCCCAGAGCAGCCGATATCGGTTCCGGCATATCCTCTGTAAGCGACCGCGTCTTTGCAGGCTGCAAGTCGCTTGAGACAATTGCCATTCCCGAAAAGGTTACCTCCATCGGCAACGAGGCGTTCACCGGCT
>JAZUPE010000083.1:0-10296 GCA_045605025.1 Acutalibacteraceae bacterium | reverse complement strand
ATTTGTAAGGAGCGGTGGCGTGCTTGACGTGATTCTGCAGCTCTCTGATCAGCTCCTCGGAAGGCTCGTAGCCCTTGGTCAGAACGATGGTAGCCTTGACCACCTGTCCGCGGACGGGGTCAGGAGCGGCGGTAACCGCGCACTCAAGAACGCTGGGGTGCTCCATCAGAGCGCTTTCCACCTCGAAGGGGCCGATGCGGTAGCCGGAGCACTTGATGACATCGTCGTTTCTGCCCACGAACCAATAGTAGCCGTCGGCATCGCGCCATGCCATATCGCCGGTGCTGTAGCGTCCGTCATGCCAGGCCTTGCGGGTGACTTCCTCATCCAGATAGTATCCGCGGAACAGACCGGAGGGACCGTGGTCGCCCACGTTGCAGATGCAGATAACACCCTCGTAGCCGTCCTCGCAGGGATTGCCGTCAGCATCGATGAGCTGGATGTCAAAGTAGGGATTGGGCTTGCCCATGGAGCCGGGACGCACGTCAAAGAAGGGGAAGTTTGCGAACAGAACGGGGGTTTCGGTCTGTCCGAAGCCCTCGCGCAGCTCAAGACCGGTCAGCTCCTGGAAGCGGTTGTACACCTCGGGATTGAGGGGCTCGCCGGCAACGGAGGCATGCTCGATAAAGCTCAGGTCATAACCGGACAGGTCATCCTTGATGAGCACACGGTAGATGGTTGCCGGGGCGCAGAAGGTGGTGGGGTGGATGCGCATGATGGCGTCCAGCATATCTTGCGATTTAAACTTCATGGTGTCATAAGCACCGATGGCGGCACCGCAGATCCACTGACCGTAAATCTTGCCCCATGCGAATTTTGCCCAGCCGGAGTCGGTCTGAGTCATGTGGATTTTATTTTCCTGCACGCACTGCCAGTATCTGGCGGTGGCGATATGACCAAGAGGGAAGGCAAAGTCGTGCCAGACCATCTTGGGCATACCTGTGGTGCCGCTGGAGAAATACAGCAGCATCATGTCGTCGTTGGTCACCGCCTGATCGCCGGTAGGACGCTCAAAAACGTCGCTCTGGGCGTACAGCTCGGCACCGAAATCTATGAAGCCCTCGTCGGTGTGAGGCTCGCCAAGGGTGCATACGTTCTTCAGTGTGGTGCATTTTGGGACGGATTCACGCACATAATCCAGCAGTCCGTCCTCGGACACTACCACCAGCATCTTGACCGATGCTGCGTTGCAGCGGTAGACGATGTCGTGGGGGGTGAGCTGGAAGGATGCCGGAATGCACACCGCGCCCAGCTTATGCAGACCCACCATGGCAAACCATACCTCGGGGCGCTGGCGCAGAATGAGCATGACAACGTCGCCCTTGCCCAGACCGTAGGAGCGGAAGAAATTGGCCGCCTGGTCGCTGTGACGCTTGACGTCGGCAAAGGTGTAGCGCTTCATGTCACCCTCGTCGTTGGTCCAGACCAGCGCCAGCTTGTCCGGCTCCACTCTGGCCCATTCGTCAACAACGTCGTAGCCGAAGTTGAACTGCTCGGGGGTGTTGATGGTAAATCCGTTGCAGAAATCCTCGTAGGACTCAAAGTCGATGCGAGGACAGTATTTGCTGATAATATGATCCATGATTGTCTTGCTCCCGTATACTCGGTGTAATATGTTATTCCTTGATGACGGTCAGGAATGTCGCTTCGCCGTCAACAGCTGCCTGTCCGTGGGGAATCATCGGGTCGAAGTAGATGCAGTCTCCGGCCTCAAGGACGATATCCTTCCTGCCGATGGTGACGCAGATCTTGCCCGACACGCAGAAGTTGAATTCCTGTCCGCTGTGAGAAACCAGCGAGGGGCGCTCCTCCTCGGGGGAAAGATGCACCAGCATGGGTTCCATCTCTCTGCCCTTGAAGTTGTAGCAGAGGCTGGTGTAGTCGTAGCCGGGATAGCGCTCTACCTTGGCACCCTGATCCTTGCGGGTGACGGTGTAGGTGTTCATCTTAGGGGTGCGTCCGGTGAGCAGGGTGGTGAAATCCACGCCCAGGATGTTTGCGATCTCGTAAAGGGTGCTGATGGGAATATCCTGCTCGCCCGATTCGTAGGCAAGGTAGTTGATGAGGGTAACCCCCAGCTTGTCAGCCATTTCCCTGGGTTCGATCTCAAGAATCTCGCGCAGTTCCTTTACTCTGACGGGAATGCTGGTCAGATCCATTTGCATATATCTCATCCTTTCGGCGTAATTCGATAATTTTGGGATTATATCATTATCTCACGTTCCGTGTCAAAATGGAAGTGGGAAAATTCAATAAGCACACGGTTATTATGCGCGTTAATTTGTCATTTCGCACTACTGGCGGTTATTTCTGCCCGATAAGTGCCGCGATAGCGTCGGCGCACTGCTCGGGAGTAAGCACTCCTTCCGGAATGTCAAAGCCCTTTGCCCGCAGCAGCGAAGCCAGTTCAACCGGCTGGGGAACATCAAGTCCGTGGGAGCGCAGCAGGTCGATCTGAGCAAAGACCTCTGCCGGCTTACCCTGAGTGAGTATCTGTCCCTTGTGCATGACCACCACCCGGTCGGCCATTGCGGCCTCCTCCATGTAGTGGGTGATTAGCACGATGGTAACGCCCTGCCTGTCGCACAGCTCGCGCACGGCGGTCATGACCTCGGTGCGTCCGCCGGGGTCGAGCATGGCGGTGGGTTCGTCCAGCACAAGGCACTTGGGCTGCATGGCGAGAATGCCGGCAATGGCAACACGCTGCTTCTGTCCGCCGGACAGCTTGTGCGGCGCGTGGCGGCGGTAATCATACATTCCCACCGCCTTGAGGGCATCATCCACACGCTGGCGCAGCTCGGGGTTCTTAATACCGAGATTCTCAGGGCCGAAGGCGACGTCCTCCTCCACGATGGCGGCAACCATCTGGTTGTCGGGATTCTGGAACACCAGCCCTACGGTGCTGCGCAGCTGCAGCAGGGTTTCCTCGTCGGCGGTGTCGATACCGTCCACCAGAACACTGCCGCCGGAGGGCAGCAGAATGGCGTTGAGATGGCGGGCAAAGGTAGACTTGCCCGAGCCGTTGTGACCCAGCAGGGCCACAAACTCACCCCGCTTTATCTCAAGACCGATACCCTGCAGGGCAGCGGCACTGTCTTCTTCATATCGGAACACCACATCGGTGGCGGTGATGATGCTGTCTGTCATATTTTTGCTCCTTGAAAGAGAAATTGCTCAATCATTGTTCAGCTTGCTGTTAATGATGTTAATGTATTCAAGATACATCGCCGCGTCGGCTCTGGCCTCATCGTTCAGCTCGCTGCGCTTCGCGGCAGTGCGCATCAGATCGATATAGCTGTCGCGATTGGGGTTATTCAGGTCATTGATCAGCCGGTTGAGCATCCACAGAGAGTGACCGGTGGGGCGGCGCTGCACCGATTGAACAAGCAGTTCCTCGTAGCCGTTCCGGTAATAGCTCTCGGCGAAATGCACCAGTGCTCCGGGCTCTCCCAGTTCCGCTTCGGGATGTTCCTCGATAAAGAGGATCACCGGCTCAAGAAACATGGAAGGATCGGAAGAACTCTTCATTCTGTCCACCATCACTTCGGCTGTGTCTTCGAAATCGCCCGCTCCAACGGCGGCTTCCAGCTCCAGCATGACAGCGGCTATAATATCGTTCCTGTATTCCATCGGGATTGCTCCTTTGAGGTATAATCACACTTCGTCGGTCAGCACCAGACGGCACTGCCGGCAGAAGAACTTATAGGGGATCGCGCCGGTGAAGGGATTGCGCCAGTCGCTTCCGCAGCCCGGGCAGCGCCGGGGCGGTTCCTCAAAGCGGCTGAACACGGGATAGACCGTGACCACGCCGGTCCATCGCTGAATGGCGGCGGCCATACGGCGCCCCTCCTGCGCCAGTTCCGAACGGCAGTCGTTGAGCATGCGGTAGGCGTAGCCTGTGTTGAGCTTTTCGCCCAGCTGCTCAAGAAATCCACGGCGCAGCTTGCGCCAGTGAAGAAGGTCGTCAAACTCCCGCTGCTCCCGGTCGCGTATGAGCCGGTACAGCGGCACACTGCCGCCGCAGTCAAGGCAGCGCACCGGAGTGCCTCCCCATTCGGCAGGCGACTGCAGTACGTAGGTTCCCGGATTTTCGCATGAGCAGTGAGGCAGTTCGGCGCAGTTCTGCATGGGTATGACCTGCGGCAGACCGTCGCACCATTCAATCAGCTCTCTCAGAGTTTGACGGGTGTCATAGGTCATGTTGCCCTCGGCAATGGCGTCGTCGTCCTGCGCCACCACATGCCACACCAGCTGGCCGTTTTCCATATAGCTGTGCCATGCGCCTTCGAGTATCAGCCCGTTGCGCACCAGCTGCAGCCGGAACTGACCCAGAAGCTGCTGCAGGCGTGGAGTGAACTGGCCGTCTTTAGCGCTGAATCGCAGTTGAAATATGCGCATATCTCTCTCTTTCCCAACGATCGCTTATCTGCGTGCGCGAACGTTGCGGGGACTGTAGGAAATCTGCATCTTTCCGTCCTCTGTTTTATGGGCTTTCCGGAAAGGAAGCAGACCGTTTTTTCTGTATTTTTCCACCAGTGAACGGGCGCAATCCAGCTGAAGCGTCACCAGTTCCGGGTCAAAGGGCTGAACGTCGTGACCCGAATAGATGGTGTACTGTTCGCTCAGCTTAAGTATCTGCGTCGCGGTAGGAATCCATTCCTCAATGCTTACCGCTCCGGGCAGGTGCATCCACAGATTGTTGTGGCTGAGGTTGTCGCCCACGAACATGAATCTGTGCCGGTCGTCGAAAAATATCACCGAACCGCGGGTATGACCGGGTGCGTGCATCACTCTGACGGTGCGTCCGCCCAGATCAAAGACCGAACCGTCTGTCATGGTGGTGTATCCCGCGTTGTATGGCTGACGGGGGAAGTCTCTGGCAGTGGTCCATTTTGCGGAAATGTATCTCGACGCAAATTTCGTGGAAAACAGTCGCGACGTAAGGCACATGTCAGCCTCGTGAACATACGCCGGACTGCTGAACCAGCCTCTGCCTCCGGCGTGATCGCAGTGACGGTGGGTCAGCGCGACGGTCACCGGCAGGCAGGTTATTCCGGCAACCACATCACCGATGCTGCCCATGCCGTTGCCGGTGTCGATGAGCAGCGCGCGCTCACTGCCCAGCAGCAGGTAGCAGCTGATTATTTCGCCCTCAATGATGCGCCAGGTGTCCTCGTTGATCTGTTCGGTCTGATGCCAGTTTTTGGTTTCTGCCATTGGAAAATGCGACCTTTCGTATACTCCGTCACTGCCGGACAGCCCGGAGATTGATTCTGAATACTCTGTCGATGATGATCCGCGCGGTGATATAAACCGCCGCAAGACCGACAATCATTCCACAGTAGTTCTGCAGATGGTTGCCGCCGGTCATAAAGAACTCGCAAAGAAAGGCGAGGACAATGCCCAGCAGCAGAACCGCCCACGCGCCGATCTGAGCGGACCGGTAGCCGAATTTCTTTGTGTATTTCACGCACAGCACAACCAGCGTGACGGCAAGAACCAGCGCGCAGAATGCCTGATTAAAGCGTACGAATCCCAGATAAACCAGAAACAGGGAATCGGAACGCCAGCTTTCAAACAGGATCTGAGTCAGGGTAAAGCCCAGCAGAAAGCGCACGGCAGCCATGCCGGGCAGATATTTTCTGTCGCGGTAGATAGCGTTGAAGCTGCAGACCGTTACCACAAAAAGCACCGCGGCGGCGATGGCTTCGTAGGGATATACCAGAACAAAGGTCTTGTTTTCCTCAGCGTCAAAGACGGTAAAAAGAATCCGGCGGAAAAAATCGGTGTACAGCTCAAAGCCCCGTTCCTCGCCGCTGAAACTGCTGGCGATGCGGCCTATGCATATTGCGGCGGCGGCAGCGGGCGCTGCAGCGTCAAAAAGCTCCGCGGCTGAAAAACGCCGGTCTTTTCTGCCCACCGCGAAGATGACTGCGCACATCGCGATCATGGCTCCGATCAGTCCGAAGCCGCCGGGGCTTACGTTGAGAATATCGGGCAGTCCGCCTCGGAATTCGTCCTGTCTGAACCAGCAGTATTCCAGCCTCGAAAGGGCAATGGCGAAGGGAAAGCCGAAAAGAAGAATATACTTGAGAGGAGCGGCCGCGCCTTTCCGTATTCTTCTCGCGAATATCCAGAAGATAATGCCGCCCGCGAGCACAGCAAGGCCCATAAGCGCGCCGTGCCAGTAGATCTCGGTATTTCCGTCAAAATACAGCAGCTTGTTGTTATTCATTGACCGCTTCACCCTCCTCGTTCGGAATTGCGGTGGCGCAGTAGATGATATCGGTAACCACACGCTGACTGCCCCACAGCGGACGGTTCATTGCCTTGCCGTTGAGCACCATGGTGGTGGACTGACCACCGTCCAGATTGTACGCCTGAGTGCAGCCCTTCTTGAGCATCACACGGGCAAGCTCGGAGGTGAGCATGCCACGGCTGGACTCGGAACGCCCCTCCACGCAGCAGAAAAGGTAATGGAGCCGGTCAATCTGACCTACCGCGGTGCGGGGGGACGGATTCTTTTCGCTCCATGTCGGACCGCAGCCGCTCTTGAGATTGAGCAGCTTCACTTCGCCGTCCACGATAAGTGACGGGCCGAATTCCAGTGTGTTGACTATTTCGTATTCCTCCATTATTCCGGAGGGATAGACATCCTTGTCCTCCATGATATGGAAGTCTCCGTTGGAATCTATGAGCAGGATATCCCATCCACGGGGAGTATCACGGAAGATGGTGTTCTGGCGCACGATAATGCCGCCGGTGCGGTAGCCGCAGTAATCGGCGTTGACGGCAATCACCGCGTTGACCTGACGGGCAATCTCCTGAGGCATATACTTGACCGAGGAACCGAACTCACCGCCGGCGTACGCCGTGCGCAGCTGTGTGGGATGAGCCACCTTTATCTCGGCAAAATGCACCGTGGAATCGTAGTGCCGTTCGGTCCAGTAGCTGACCGAGATGGTGGGGTCCTTGTATGTCCGGACTTTGGTTCCGTTTTCGTCGGTGGTTTCGCCAAAGCCGTCCGGATCGGGAACAGGCGCGGGCTGCTCGCCCCAGGGGAGCAGATACACCTTGGGTATTTCAAAAATCGAACTGACCGAATCGCTCTGGAAGGCAAGGATCTCTGTGTTCAGATCCTCAAAAAAGCTCTTCTGCTCGGTTGGAACGCTGCTCTGGCGGATTCCGGAGGTGAGCATGAATACCGAGCTGAAGGCAAAGATAGCAAGCATGCCGACCAGCATGATGCTGTCCCGCAGCAGCTTTGCTCTGGAAAGGGGACGGGCAGGGAGGTTCTCCTGCTGTCTGGCGGCAGAGGAGGACTGTGCAGCGGCCTGCTGAGCTGCCAGCTGCTGTTGGTGCTGCTGTGCCAGCTGATATTGGAGTGCCTGCTGGTATTGCTGCTGCGCCTGTTGATACTGCAGGTATTGCTGATACTGTTCCTGCTGCATCTGCTGCGCCTGTCCGGTCTGCTGTGCGGATTGTGCCTGTTCGGCCTGCATGTTCATGCGGATGCGTTGAGCCAGCATTTCCAGCTGCTGACGCTCGTTCATTTCATTCAGCTGATCTTCCTGCTGATTGCCAAAGCTGAACATATATCCGTTGGTCAGCTCCGGTCTGTGTCTTGCGGGAACTCTGCGCACAGGGACAGCACGGACGGTATATCCGGGAACGGGAGCACCGCCGGGCATATTCTGACCGGCAGGCATCTGAGGCGGATAGGCACCTGTGCCGTCCGCCTGCTGAAAACCATTGTTTATTTCCTGAGGATCGCCGTTATAAACCGGCTCACCGTTGGGGTAATTGTTCTGCATTGTGTAACCTCACCGGACGCAAGCTGCCGACAATTATCTGCCGAGAAGCGCGTCGTAGAACTCGTCGCTGACCATTATCTTCCATCCACCTTCGGCGTATGCCAGCTCAAGTGTGAGAGCGTGCTCCACACAGTAGCCGGAAACATCACCATCCGAAACAAACTGCCCGGTGAAAACCTCTTCTACCAGTGCGGCAGCGTCATCTTCAGTTTCATAGGTTTCGCCTTCAAACATCCTATCTGCACCGATTTCGGTTACGATATCGGAAAGAGGTTCAGACATCAGGGACATATCCAGAGAGGTGAACCGGAGTTTCACAAATGCCTGAGTACCCGATATACTCATGTCCCGCCCCTGATATGGAGAGGGGACAGGTTCAAGGCTGCTGTCGGTAAATTCCACCTTATAGCTGTTCCTCAGCAGGTCAAACACCGTCTTTTCCAGAAGATTGTCATTGACCTCGGTATATTTATCAAATCCCATGGTGGAGTAATTTCCGATACAGCTCATGGCTGTGTCGGCGGCGGAGCGGTCAAAACGCTCTGCCTGCATGGCTTCGATGAAGTCAACAATTACCACCTTCGGGTTATCCACGGACCGTACGGCACAGGTACCGCAGCCGGGGAGCAGGGATATTGCCAGCAGCGTGCAAAGCACTGCCGTTATCCATTTTGCCGTATAGTTTTTCTTCTGCATAATAAGCTGACTCCTGTTCGTCCGCACTGCCTCGGAGCCGGAACGATATCATAGGTGAACATACAGTACAGCAGGATCTGCCGTGATTCAGAAAATGCGACTGCGTGCTGCAGGATCATTCCATGGGCAGAGTAGTCTGTACCGGTGCCTCACCGGCATCGGGCATTGCGCCTGCCGCCGGCAGACTGCGGGCGCGGTGGCGGTGAGGATTGGCAAGCATGCCTTCCTCAAAACGACACATATCCAGCAGCCGGTGATTTTTGCGCTGGGTCATCACCTGCACGCCCTGAGTGTTCTTGGTGGTCTTGGCTGCAACCGCGCCGGTGTGTACCAGCAGCCTGCGGCCGGAGGATGAGGTAAGCATGACCTCGGTGTCCTCGTCCACAAGCAGAGCGGCGGCGAGGGGGGATTTGTCGCTGTAGGCGCCAACCAGCTTGCGCCGGTTGGTCTTGGTGGCGTAGGCGCTCATCTCCACCTTTGCCAGCTTGCCGTTTTCAAAGGCAAAGAGCATAAATCCGGTGTACCCGGTGAGCACCGCCATATATACGGCCGATTCGCCTTCGTCCATGCCCAGCTTTGCGGCAACAAAGTCACCCAGCACACTGGCCTTGGTGTCGCCGAATTCGGCGGCGCGGGTCTTGTAGACCTGCTGGCGGTCGGTAAAGAAAAGCAGTTCGGAGTTGTTGCGGGCTTCCACCGCCTGAGCGATGGAGTCGCCCTCCTTGAGCTTGTGTTCCGAGCTCATGCGCAGGGACTGGGGAGTAATCTTCTTGAAGTATCCTTCCTTTGTGAAGAAAAGGTGGACGGGATAGTCGGGGGTATCGTCTTCCTCCTCCACCACGGCGGCCTCGGCGTTGTAGATAATCTGGCTGCGGCGGGGCTGGCCGTATTTCTTTGCCACTTCCTTGAGTTCGGAGATGATGATGCTCTTGACCTTTGCCTTGGAAGCAAGAATCTCCTCGCGCTCCTCGATCTCTTTTCTGAGACGTTCGATGTCCTCGGTGCGCTTGAGGATGTATTCACGGTTGAGGTGACGCAGCTTGATTTCCGCCACGTACTCCGCCTGGATCTTGTCGATGCCGAAGCCGATCATCAGGTTGGGTACAACCTCAGATTCCTCCTCGGTCTGGCGGATGATTTCGATGGCCTTGTCGATATCCAGAAGAATCTTGGCAAGACCTTCCAGCAGATGCAGGCGCTCCCTGCGTCTGGTCAGCTCAAAATGCACTCTGCGGCGCACGCATTCCACGCGGAATGCCGTCCATTCATCCAGCAGCTCACGCACGCCCAGAACCATCGGTCTGCCGGCGATGAGCACGTTGAAGTTGCAGGAGAAATTATCTTCCAGCGGGGTCATGCGGAACAGTTTCTGCATGAGCTTGTCCGGATCGGTGCCGCGTTTGATATCAATGCTGATGCGCAGACCCTGCTTGCCGGTCTCATCGCGGATGTCACTGATTTCCTTGAGCTTGCCCTGCTTGGCCAGCTCAATAACCTTTTCTATGATCTGCTCGGCAGTGGTGGAGAAGGGTATTTCATAAATGTCAATACAACCGGCGGACTTGTCGTAGGTATATCTTGAGCGCACACGCACGCTGCCCCGGCCGGTGGCATAAACCTTGGCCAGTTCGTCCTTGTTGTAGAGTATCTCGCCGCCGCCGGGAAAATCGGGAGCCAGCAGAGTGGACATGATGTCGTGCTCCGGATCGCGGATGAAGTCGGATCGTAGCCATGTCGTTCTGTGAGCCAAGGAGTTGATTTATGACATTGTCTTCCTAAGACCGCT
>JAZUPE010000082.1:0-73111 GCA_045605025.1 Acutalibacteraceae bacterium | reverse complement strand
CCAATCTTGCGCAGATCGTCGCGCAGACGGCGGTCGATCAGAATGATAAAGTCGTATATCTGCGGGATGGTGTCAAAAATAAGTCGGGCATCCCACTTTTCAAGAGCCTCAGGCATGACCGTATGGTTAGTATAGGCAAAGGTCTTCTGAGCGATTGTAAATGCTTCGTCGAAGGAAAGATCCTCCTCATCCACCAGAATGCGGATAAGCTCGGGGATGGAGCAGACCGGGTGGGTGTCGTTGAGCTGGATGGCATATTCCTCGCTCAGTCTGGAAAAATCGCTGCCGTGCTTTGCCTTATATTTTTTCAGGATGTCGCGCAGAGATGCCGAGCAGAAGAAATACTGCTGCTTGAGGCGAAGCTGACGACCCTCATAGGTTCCGTCGTTGGGATACAGAACGGCAGATATTTGCTCTGCTGCGTTTCTCTGGGCAAAGGCTTCCTGACGGTGATTCTGATTGAAGGTGTCAAAGCAGAACTCGTCCACCGGTTCGGCCTGCCACAGGCGCAGGGTGTTGATGCACTTGCCGCCAAAGCCGATAACCGGGGTGTCATAAGGCACAGCCCTTACTTTGCTGCCATGGAACTCAACAATAACTGCATCCTCGTCCCGACGGAAGGACCAGGGATCGCCGAAGTCCTGCCAGTTGTCAGCCTCCTCCTTCTGGTAGCCATTCTCGATGAACTGCTTGAAGAGGCCGTACTTATAGCGGATGCCGTAGCCGTCCAGCGGAATGCTGTGAGTGGCGGCAGAATCGAGGAAACAGGCAGCCAGACGTCCAAGTCCGCCGTTGCCCAGAGCCGCGTCCTCGATCTCCTCAAAGACGGAAAAATCGATGCCCTCGCTGCCCAGCAGTTCACGGGCGGCGTCATTCAGTCCGAGGTTGTTGAGATTGTCATAGATGAGTCTGCCGATGAGGAATTCGGCAGAGAAATAGCAGGCGCGCTTGCCGTCCTTTGCCGGCTGTGCGCTTTCATACGCAGCGGCAATCGCGGCACGGCTCACAGCGTGATAAAGCTCGTTGACCGTGGCGGATCTAAGATCATTACGCGCAAACTCATTGCGCAGAATGGCGTATACGTTTTTCTTGAAAGTATCCTTCAGCAAGATATTTACCTCCCGTAGGTAAGAGTGTATTTTCTGATTTTATCGCACAGACCGTCGGTGAGCTGCCCCTGCCCCATTCGCCACTCCCAGTTGCCGCCGAGAGTTGCCGGACGGTTGATGCGTGCCTCGGTGCCCAGTTCCAGCCAGTCCTGCATGGGGATAATGGCGGTGTGACACACGCTGGCCATAGCCGCGCGGATTATGGCCTCGGGAAGCTGCGCACTGCGCTTTACGCCCAGATATTCACGGGCAAAGCGGCGCAGGGCAGGACGGGCGTTGTCCACCAGACCGATGGTGGTGTCGTTGTCGTGGGTGCCGGTGTAGACGATGAAATTCTCCCCGTGATGATGGGGCAGGAACACATTGTCCGCGTCGCTGTCAAAGGCAAACTGCAGCACCTTCATGCCGGGGTATCCGGATTTTATCTGCACCCGGCGCACCTCGGGAACGACCTCGCCAAGATCCTCTGCGATGATCTTGGTGGCACCGCGGACCTCGTCGATGGCTTTGAGCAGCTTCATGGACGGACCCTGCAGCCACTCGCCGTTGACGGCGTTCTCGGCACCGGCATCAATTGCATAATAGCGCACGATGCCGATAAAGTGGTCGATGCGCAGCACATCATATATCTGCGACGCAAAAGAGATTCTCCTGCGCCACCAGGCAAAGTCGCTTGCCTCCATCACGTCCCAGCGATAGAGGGGATTGCCCCACAGCTGACCGGTTTTGGAGAAATAATCGGGGGGTACTCCGGCAACCTTCACCGGACGGCGCTCCTCGTCCATCCAGAACTGGTCGGTGTTGGACCATGCGTCTGCGCTGTCCATGGAAATGTAGATGGGAATGTCGCCGATGATGAGGATGCCGTTTTCATGGGCGTAATCGCGCAGAGCCGACCACTGGCAGAAGAATTTATACTGGACAAAACTCCAGAATTCGATGTCTGCGGCAAGCTCTTTGCGATATTTTGCAAGGGTATCGGGGCGGCGCATACGGATGTCGTCGTCCCACTTCTGCCACTCCACGCCGCCGAAGGAATTTTTCACCGACATGAACAGGCAGTAGTCGGGCAGCCAGTCCTCGTTATCCCTGCAGAACTCGATGTAGGCAGGTTCAGTCTGATGCCTGCTGCGGGAGAAAGCCTTGCGCAGCACGTCAAAGCGCACGGCATACAGCTGCGCATAGTCAACGCAGGATTCGTCCTCTCCCCACTTCACCGCGTCCAGCTCGCTTTTTTTCAGCAGACCTTCGTCGCACAGGGTGTCGAGGTCGATGAAATAGGGATTGCCCGCAAAAGCCGAGAAGCTCTGGTAGGGCGAATCGCCGTAGCTGGTGGGACCGACAGGCAGCACCTGCCAGTAGCGCTGACCTGCAGCCTTGAGGAAATCGACGAACTCATAGGCGCACCTGCCCATGGTGCCGATTCCGTAATTCGATGGCAGACTGCTGACCGGCAGCAGGATTCCCGCCGCGCGCTCAAATTCGGATTTCTTCCGCGCCATCATATCAACTCCTTGAATTATCTTCTTTATATTTACAAGCATCGGGCGACAGCCACGCAGCTGCCGCCCGGGGATATCTCATTGTGGGGCGATCATTCAACGCCCAGCTTCTCGCAGATGGATTTTGCGGCAGTCTTGCCGGCGCCCATGGCGAGGATAACGGTGGCCGCGCCGGTGACAGCGTCGCCGCCGGCAAAGACGTTCTCTCTGGTAGTCTCAAGAGTATCCTCGTGAACGACCAGACAGCCCTTACGGTTGGCTTCAATGCCGGGAGTGGTCATGCGGATAAGAGGATTGGGAGCATTGCCCACGGCGATGACCACGCAGTCAACGTCGATGATATGCTCCGAGCCTTCCACTGCAACGGGACGGCGGCGACCGGAAGCGTCCGGCTCGCCCAGCTCCATCTTCACACACTCAATTCCGGTGACGCAGCCCTTGTCGTCACCAACAACGCGCACAGGAGCGGTGAGCAGACGGAAGTCCACTCCCTCCTCCTTGGCATGGTGGATCTCCTCGATACGGGCAGGCATTTCCTCCTCACCGCGGCGATAGACGATGTATACATTCTCCGCGCCCAGACGCAGAGCGGAACGTGCAGCGTCCATGGCGACGTTGCCGCCGCCCACAACAGCCACGTTCTTCGGCACGCGGATTGTGGTGTCGTGATCGTCTCTGTAGGCTTTCATCAGATTGATTCTGGTGAGGAATTCGTTGGCGGCGTAAACGCCCAGCAGATCCTCGCCCTCGATACCCATGAACCCGGGCAGACCTGCACCCGAGCCCACGAACACAGCGTCATAGCCCTGAGCAAACAGCTCGTCGATGGAAAGAACCTTGCCGATGACCATGTTGGTCTCAAACTTTACGCCCAGCCTGCGCAGGTTGTCGATCTCACCCTGAACGATGGCCTTGGGCAAACGGAACTCCGGGATGCCGTACATCAGCACGCCGCCGGGCAGGTGGAGTGCCTCATAAACGGTGACCTCAAAGCCTTTCTTTATAAGATCGCCGGCACAGGTAAGACCCGCAGGCCCGCTGCCGACAATGGCAACGCGCTTACCGTTTGAGGCAGGCTGTTCAGCTTTTGCCTGACGGTTGTTTCTGTACCAGTCAGCCACAAAGCGCTCAAGGCGGCCGATGGCTACCGGCTCGCCCTTGATGCCGCGCACACACTTTGATTCGCACTGCTTTTCCTGCGGGCACACACGTCCGCACACGGCGGGCAGAGCGTTGGTGGAGGTGATTATCTCATAGGCCGCGTCGTAGTCACGGGCGACAACCTTCTCAATAAATTCGGGGATACGCACGTTGACGGGGCAGCCCTCCATGCAGGGCTTGTTTTTGCAGTTAAGGCAGCGGTTGGCTTCGTCCAGAGCATGTTCCTCGGTGTATCCCAGTGCCACCTCGTCAAAATTGCGGGAGCGGATCTTCGGATCCTGCTCGGGCATGGGATTCTTCGTGAGAGACATATTCTTCTTTTCAGGGATCCCGTATCCGCAGACAGTGCTTTCTTCCACACCGCAGGCGGTTTCCGCCGCGGGATCGCAGGGCTGAGCGTGTTCACGGCGCTCACCCGTCAGGCGGCACAGATGCTTATCAAGATCCTTCTTTTCGATGTCCTTATAGATAGACAGGCGCTTCATGGCACTGTCAAAATCCACCTGATGTCCGTCAAAGTCGGGACCGTCAACGCAGGCGAACCTGACCTCACCGCCCACGATAACCCGGCAGCCGCCGCACATACCGGTTCCGTCGATCATGATGGGATTCATGCTGACGATGGTTTTGATGCCGTATTCTCTGGTAAGATTGCAGACCGCTTTCATCATGGGCAGCGGACCGATGGCGATGACCAGATCATAGCCTGCGCCTGCCTTGAGTTTTTCTTCAAGAGCGGTAGTGACAAAGCCTTTGTTGCCGTTGGACCCGTCGTCGGACATAACGGTCAGGCTGGTGCAGGCAGCTTTCATTTCGTCCTCAAGGATAACGATATCCTTGCTGCGGAAGCCGGCGATAATGTCCACGCGGCAGCCATGCCCAAAGAGATACTTTGCCTGAGGATAGGCAATGGCGCAGCCGGCGCCGCCGCCGATTACGGCAGCATTTTTATAGCCGTCCAGTTCGGAAGCTTTTCCCAGCGGTCCGACAAAGTCGGAGATATAGCCGCCCTCGGGAACCTCCGCCAGCTTGTAGGTAGACTTGCCCACCTTCTGGAAGATGATGGTTACGGTGCCGTCGGCGGTGTTTGCGTCTGCGATGGTCAGAGGAACACGTTCCCCTGTTTCGTCAACGCGGAAAATGATAAACTGACCGGGGAGTGCCTTCGCCGCAACGTAAGGAGCCTCCACACGCATCAGCACAATGGATTCATTCAGTTCACGCTTTTCAACAATCTTAAACATTTTGATCACTTATCTTTCGTGACTTAATCTTTATTATTTTATAACTGGCGGTTGATATTTTCAATCGCAAAGTACAGGTTGTACTGACATTTTCCGATACAAACAAATGAAATTGCTTCCGGAGTGTGCTGTTAGTGAGTATGCACAAGGAATCTGCCCCGCTGCTCATTCCAAAACGCTGATAAATCCGCCGAAATCCACAAGATCACCGTCATGTGTACATTCAGCGCGCACTCCGCGCCGCGCGAGGAACGCCATAATCCGCTCACCGTCGGAATGTCTGCGCGGGTTTCCGCAGAAAAGCATGCGCTCATCGCTCAGTTTGCCGCAGCAGCCGCCGATGAAGCCGGTGTCGTAGCCCTCAAGGATTATTCCACCGGGCGAAATCAGCAGCACATCAAATCCCGCGGCTGTCATTGCAGAGTACATGCCGCGGTCGGCGGTAATGAGCGAACGTTCGTCCACCACAGCGACGGAACAGCGGCTGTAGCCCTGTTTTACATTTATAAACCTCGTTCCCTGCTGAGCAAATAACTCCAGCAGTTCAGGCGCGGTGCTGTCCTTTCTGCCGAACGCGCAGCCGCCGATGACAAGGCAGTTGAGGGTGGTGTCATCCGGATAGCGGCCTTCGGGCAGCTTGTCCGGCACAACGCTGCACACACCGCGAACCGTCAGCTTTTCCGCAAGCACGGAATCGGCGGTTACTATTGTGTTTTCCGCGGCGTGACAGCACAGCATATCGGCGTGGTCTGCAACAGGAGCTGGCAGCAGCGGACTGGTGACCGCAGTCAGCACCTCTGCCCCGCGCTGCTCGAGAGAGTAACGCACTGTTGCATGATTGCCGCAGATAACAGTTTTCGCCGTGCCGCGCGGCAGATTGGGCAGACAGGCTGATGACATTCTTTACCGCCTTTCGGTGTGAATATGCCTGTTGCGTCATGGCAAAATAACCACATCAGCAAAGGAGGCTGAGAGCTATGTTCATTCCATGCACGCAAGGCTGCGTTTATCAGTCTGACGGCTGCTGCCGCCTTGAGCAGGCAGGAACCGTGACCGGTGAGGATTCGCGGATCTGTCCGCATTTTCTTGAATATCCCGATGAAATAAGACTGCCCGCAGACGAGCGATTTATCCCCCGAGAGCCTCGACGGCTTCTTTGACAGTTTTTACGCCGATGAGCTGAATGCCCGGGTCGGCAACCTTGTTGAGCGAACGCAGACACTGCTTCGGCAGGATGCATTTTGTCATACCCAGCCGCGCAGCTTCCCTTACTCTGCCCTCAGCGTTGGTGACGCTGCGCAGCTCACCGGCAAGACCAACCTCACCGAAAGCCACAACGCCCTCGTTGACCGGCAGGTCGCGCAGGCTGCTCACCAGCGAAAGAGCCACAGGCAGATCGGCGGCAGGCTCGTCAAGGCGCAGACCACCTACCACATTTACATATGTATCGCCGCCGGAGAAAGTAAATCCGGCGCGTTTTTCCAGCACCGCAAGCAGCAGTGCCACACGGTTGTTGTCAAATCCGGTGCTCATGCGCCGGGGCGTGCCGTATGCCGTGCGCATCACCAGACCCTGCACCTCGGCAAGAATGGGGCGCGTGCCCTCCATCACGCATGCAACACAGGTGCCGGGAACATTGAGCGGACGACCGGAGAGCAGCAGCTGAGAGGGATTTTCCACCTCGCGCAGCCCGTCTCCCGCCATCTCGAACACGCCGATTTCGTTGGTGGAGCCGAAACGGTTTTTGACGGCACGGAGTATACGGTAGGAAAGATTGCGGTCGCCCTCGAAATACAGCACCGCGTCCACCATATGCTCAAGGGTCTTGGGGCCTGCGATGTTGCCGTCCTTGGTGACGTGACCCACGAGAAATACGGGAATCTCCAGCCCCTTGGCGGTGCGGGTGAGCAGGTTGGTGCATTCGCGCACCTGCACCATGCTGCCCGGAGCTGAATTGAGCTCATGGATGTTCATGGTCTGAATGGAGTCGATGATGACCAGATCGGGCTTGTGCTGGTTGATGGATTCCACCACGCTCATGCAGTCGGTTTCCGAAAGCACCAGCAGACGCGCGCTGTCCACTCCCAGACGGGTGGCGCGCAGCTTGAGCTGGCGAACCGATTCCTCGCCGGATACATATAGAATATCCAGCGAACGTCCCAGATGCTCGCAGATCTGCAGAAGCAGGGTGGATTTGCCGATGCCGGGGTCACCGCCCAGCAGCACCACAGAACCCTTGACCAGACCTCCGCCCAGCACGCGGTCAAGCTCGGTCATGCCGGTGTTGTAGCGCGGATCGTCGGCGGTGTTTATCTCGGTGAGGCGCACAGCACGGGAAACGGTGCCTGCCGCGCTTACCGAACGGGACGGTGCCGCTTCGGGCAGCACCAGTTTTTCTTCCATTGTGTTCCATTCACGGCAGCCGGGGCACTGTCCCAGCCATTTGCCGGTCTCATAGCCGCACTCTGTGCAGGCGTAGACGCTTTTAGCTTTTGCCATTTACGGCGTTTCCTCCGATCCGGAAAGATATTCAAGCGTGCCGCGGTAGATGCAGTGGACTATTCTGTCCTGATGGACCGGGTCGCACAGCATGGCTTCCTCCTGACTGTTGGAGAGAAAGCCGCACTCCGACAGCACCGCAGTGTTTTTCGCGTTATAGAAAAGATATAGGTTTTTGCCGGCTTTCTTGATCTCTCGGTCGCCGGCAAGCTGAATTCCATCGTTGAAGCTGTCCTGCAGACATTGAGCAAGCTGCTCGCTGGCAGGATTGTTGGGCGAAAAGAAAACCTGCGCTCCTGTGACCGAACTGTTGCCCAGCGTATTCTGATGAATGCTGATGAGCAAGGAATTCGGGTACATTTCGGTGAGGGCAAGACGGTTGTGCAGGTCACTGACCTTCATTTCGCGAATGGTGTCGGCTGTACTGTCGTGGATGGATTTGTCTGTATCCCGCGTCATGATGACCGTGTATCCGGCTGCGGTAAACACATCACGCAGTTTCAGGGATATTTCCAGATTGATGCGTTTTTCCACCGTGCCGTTGACGCCCACCGCGCCGCCGTCCACGCCCCCGTGACCCGGGTCAAGTATGATGACAAAGTCACCTGAAGACGGAACAGAGACCTGTCCGGAGGTCAGCCCGGAGGTGCCGCCCTGAGTGAGAATGATAAACAGCAGCAGAGCAAGGGCAAGCCCTACCGCCAGAAGGTATTCCTTGCGTATTTTAATGAGCATATTATTCCTCCCGCAGCGTAAATACATAACATACTTACTTGCGGGAGAGGGAAAATATGCTACTGAGTCAGCACGCCCGCCTGAACAAGCAGTTCACGGGCTGTGGCAAGCTGAGAGGCTGTGATGTTCTCGCCGCCGTTGATGCGGGCAAGCTCCCTGACGCGTCCGTCTATGTCGAGGACATTCACCTGAGTGAAGGTACGTCCGTCGGCAACCTGCTTTTCGATGAGCAGATGGGTGTCGGCGTTGGCGGCAATCTGGGAAAGATGGGTGATGCAGATAATCTGCCGTGAACGGGACGCCTCCCGCAGCTTGACTCCGATTTTGTAGGCGGCGCGTCCGCTGACGCCGGTATCGATCTCGTCAAAGATCAGCGTGTCGATATCGTCGCTGCCGGCAAGCACGTTCTTGATGGCAAGCATGATTCTGCTCAGCTCCCCGCCCGAAGCGATGCGGGCAATGGGCTTGGGCGGTTCGCCGGGGTTGGCGGAAATGAGGAACTCCACTCTGTCGGCACCGTCCTCGGCCATCTGCTTTTCAGCAAAATCAACGCTGAAACCCACTCCGGGCATATCGAGGAAAGAAAGCTCCTCCTTGATGCGTGCGCTGAAATCATCGGCGGTCTTTTTGCGCTGCGCGGTCAGTTTTCCGGCAGCTGCCTGTGCGGCTTTGTGCAGACGGAGAACTTCCTGCTGCATCTGTGCGCGACGCTCATCAGCCTGCACAAGACCGTCCAGTTCCTTCTGAGCCGCCTCTGCATAAGCAAGGGCTTCCTCTTCCCCGCCGTACTTTTTCCTGATTCGGCCAAGAATCTCCAGACGGTCTTCGATCTGCTCCAGTTCGGCAGGATCAAACTCCATGGAGTCCAGCTGTGCGGAAAGTTCCTCGGATATGTCAGCAATCTCGAAATACGCGTCCTTTACGCGCTTGTGCAGCAGTTCAAAGTCGGAGTGAACGTCAGAAACGGAGGAAAGCTCCTCCCTGCAGTCATCCAGCATACTCACCGCGCCCATGGTGTCCTCATCGCCTGAGAGTACCGCCGCGGCGCGCTCAAGAGCCGAACGTATCTTTTCAAAATTCCGGCAGCGATCGCGCCGGCGGATAAGACGGTCGGTCTCTCCCGGCTTGATTGTCGCGCTCTGAATATCGTTTATCTGATAGCGCAGCATATCGATGCGGCGCTCTTTCTCGCTCTCGTCAATCTCCAGTTCCCGCAGCTGCTTCTGAGCGGAAAGCAAAGCGCGATAGGCGACTTTGTACTCGTTGGCAAGAGTGCTATCGCCGGTCATCGCGTCCAGATAACGCAGATGGCTTGCAGGGTCCATGAGAGTCTGGGTGTCGTGCTGACCGTGAATATTTACCAGCTGACGGCCGGCAGCTTTAAGCGCGGAAACGCTTACCGGGCGACCGTTGACGCGGCAGGTACCGCGGCCGTCCACCTTGAGTTCACGGCAGAGAGTGATCACGCCGTCCTCCGGCTCTATCCCCTGTGCGGAAAGAGCTGCAAGGGCAGCCGGACAGATATCGGTGAATTCCGCGCTGACGTAGGCGGAATCAGCACCGGTGCGGATCAGTTCCCGGCTGGTGCGCTCACCCATCACCGCCATGATGGAGTCGATAAGTATTGATTTACCTGCACCGGTCTCGCCGGACATGATATTAAGACCGAGTGAGTAATCGATCTCGGCCTTTTTTATCACAGCTATGTTTTCTATATAAAGCCTGGAAAGCAAGGGCAATGACCTCTCTTAAAGAAGTTTGAGAAGCTCGCTGCGCAGGGCGTTGGCAAGCTGATCGTTGCGGCAGAGAACAAAGATGGTATCCTCACCGGCAAGTGTACCGATAACACCGTTAAGACCGATAGAGTCCATGGAGGCGCACACAGCCTGTGCCATGCCGGAGAAGCACTTGACGCAAACGATGTTCTGTCCCACATCAACACCTTCCACCGAGTCGGCGAAAAGGCTGTAAAACTTTGAGGATTTGTCCGCCGCCTCCGCTCTGGAAGCGGTATATCTGTAGCGTCCGTCACTGCCGGAAACCTTGATGAGATGGAGATCCTTGATGTCACGGGAAACGGTAGCCTGAGTGACACTGAAACCATCTGCGCTCAGCATCTCCAGCAGCTCATCCTGTGTTTCTATGCAGTTGTCACGCACAAGCTCGAGAATTCGTCCCTGTCGTTTTCTTTTCATTTTACTATTCCCTCCGTAAAAAACTGACGGCTTCGGCCATGTCAGTTGATAAACTTCTGCATAAGCAGATTGGCAAAGCTCTGCTTTTTGATGATTATAAACTCAGCGGCAAGTGCTGAGCGGCGTATGCGTATTGTATCTCCCTGCATCAGCTCGCAGGTGCGCTCTCCGTCCACCGCGAGGTTTATGCGGTCGTCGGGCAGGGTTATGTACTCTTCCCTGCGGCGGTCGGCTTCGATGGTCAGCTCGGAATCGCTGTCAAAGATTATCGTCCGGTCCATCAGCGAATGAGGACAGACGGGTGTGACCTCGATGCACTTGAAGTAAGGATCGATGACCGGACCGCCGGCAGAAAGCGCGTAGGCTGTGGAACCTGTGGGTGTGCTGACAATCAGACCGTCTGCGCGCAGTTCCATAGCCTGACGTCCGTTGTGGTGCACTTTGATGGTAATGATCTTTGAAAGGGCACCGCGGGAAACCACGGCGTCGTTGATGGCATGGCTTACGCTCACCGCCCGCCCTTCGCGGATAACCTCCACATCAAGAAGCATGCGCTGCTCGGTGGAATAATCTCCTGTCATAAGGCGGGATATCAGCTCCGGTTCACTGGACTCAAGACCAGCCATAAATCCCAGCCTGCCGGTGTTGACTCCAAGAATGGGCTTGCCGGCCTCCGCGGCAAACTTTGCAGCATGCATCATAGTACCGTCACCGCCGATGGCTATCACCACATCACAGCCGGCAACAATACTGCGCGCGTTGAATTTATCGGAAACAGAAGCCGAATCAAAGCAGTCCCAGCAAAGGGGCTGGGTCAGCACCTCACACCCCGACTGCTCAAGGATAGCGCAGATTGCTTCGGCGCAGTCGTGGGTGTTTTCCTTTCCGTAATTAGGCAGAATAAGCGCTTTCATAATTACCGTCACCCCAGTTCAGCGTGTGCAAGGGCTACCAGAGCGGCGGCATCCACCTGCACCGACTCGCCGATGCCTTTTTCGGCACAGGCGAGAAATTCTATATTTCCCTCAGGTCCTTTGACCGGCGAATAATCAACGCCTAACAGCGTAAAACCGTTATCAGTCAGGAAACGGGTGATCTTTTCGATAACTGCCGCATGAATCGCGGTGTCGCGCACAACGCCCTTTTTGCCCACATTCTCCTTGCCCGCTTCAAACTGGGGCTTGATGAGACACACAAGCCTTCCGCCCTCGCGGAGCAGCTGATGAACTACAGGCAGCACAAGTGTCAGCGAAATGAAAGAAACATCGATGCTGCAGAAATCAATCCCCTCGGGAATCTGTTCGCGGGTGACGTGGCGGATATTGGTGCGCTCGAGGTTGACCACGCGCTCATCGGTACGCAGTTTCCATGCCAGCTGACCATAGCCTACATCAATGGCGTATACCTTGCGGGCGCCGTTCTGCAGCATGCAGTCGGTAAAGCCTCCGGTGGACGCACCCACGTCCATGCACACACAGCCGTCAGGAGTTACGGGAAAGACTTCCATTGCCTTTTCCAGCTTAAGACCTCCGCGGCTGACATAGCGCAGCTGCTGACCGCGCACTTCAATTTTATCGGTATCCTTGACCTGCGTGCCTGGTTTATCCTCACGCTGACCGTTGACAAAGACCAGTCCGGCCATAACAGCCGCCTTGGCTTTTTCACGGCTTTCAGCCAGACCGGCGGCAAAAACCGCCGCGTCAAGTCGTAATTTTTCACTCATTATGCGTCCAGAACCTCCCTGACAGCACTGTACATTCCGTTTTCATCCAGACCCAGCATTTCCAGCAAACGGGACACCGAAGCGTGGGTAACAAACGAATTATCCACCGCACGCAGACGGTAAATGCCCGCGTAGTCGATGTCGTCCAGCATGGCGGCAAAGGTCTCTGCGATACCGCCCTGTCGTATTCCTTCCTCGAAGAAGTATATCAATCTGGCGCCGCTTACAGCCTTCACGCAGCTTTCGTCAACTGGTTTGACTCTCAGCAGTTTCAGAACAGCCGCGTCTGTGCCGTCCTCTCTGAGCCGTTCGGCGGCAGCGGCGGCAGCGGCGAAGGTGCGCCCGTAAGTGACAAGAATAACCTCAGCCTCAGGATTGCCGCAGAACGAATAAGGCTCATAAGACGCTGTAAACCCGTCGGGTTTTACGGGTTCAGAGCCGCGCGGATAACGAACAGCCGCGGGCGAAGGCTCATTTACGCTCTGTTCGAGAATAACTTCCAGCTCGTCGAAGTAGCAGGGAGAGTAAACCGTCATGCCCGGTACCGTGTTGAGCATGGCGCAGTCAAACAGTCCGTGGTGAGTTTCGCCGTCCTCGCCCACAACGCCGGCGCGGTCAACGGCAAAGGTCACGTTGAGCCCCTGAATCGCGACGTCGTGGATAATCTGGTCGTAGCACCGCTGCAGAAAGCTTGCGTACACCGCGAAAACCGGCTTCATGCCGTTGGCAGCAAGACCTGCGCAGTATGAAACAGCGTGTTCCTCTGCGATGCCGCAGTCGTGAAACCGCTGGTGGTGAGCGGCGGCGTAACCGGCAAGACCGGTGCCGGACTTCATCGCGGCGGTGACCGCGTATATTCTATCTTCTTTGTCGGCAAGAGCACTCAGCGCGTCACCGAATACCGAAGAATAACTGGCGCTGCCGTGAATGGGCTCGCCGGTGTCGATGTCGAATTTTCCGATGCCGTGGAACTTGCCGGGATTGCGTTCAGCATAGGAATAGCCCTTGCCCTTGCTGGTACAGACGTGTACAAGGGCGGGGCGTTTTATATTCCTGGCAAGGGTGAGCACCTGCTCAAGCAGTTTTATGTTGTGACCGTCCACCGGTCCGAGATAAGCAAAACCGAGCGCGTCAAAAAGGGTGTTCTTGTACACCGCGTTCTTCAGCGCGGACTTTGAACGGTACATGGCGCGGCGCAGCGGTTTGCCCACAAGAGGAATACCCCCGACGATTCTTGCTGTAACGGATTTTGCCTTTACATAGGAATTCTTGCTGCGGATAACCGCCAGATGACGGGCCATGGCACCTACATTTTTGGAGATGGACATACGGTTGTCGTTGAGTATTACAATGATGTTGTCCCGCGCCTGTCCGGCGTTGTTGAGACCCTCGTAGGCAAGACCGCCGGTGAGAGCGCCGTCACCGATGACAGCAACGACCGTCCCCTCCTCGCCTTTAAGCCGCTTTGCGCGGGCAAGTCCGCAGGCGACGGAAATGGAGGTGCTGCTATGTCCGGTTACAATGGGGTCATGAACGCTCTCCGAGGGCTTGGGGAATCCTGCAAGACCACCTTCGGTGCGGATGGTATCAAAACGATCGGCGCGACCGGTGAGCAGTTTATGGGTATAGCACTGATGCCCCACGTCGAAAACGAACTGATCGACCGGGGAGTTGAATACGCGATGCATAGCAACTGTCAGCTCCACTACACCCAGATTGGGCGCAAGGTGTCCTCCGTTGCGTGAAAGAGTATCAATGAGTCGATGCCGGATATCCTCGCACAGCGCGTCTGCCTGTTCGTAGGAAAGCGATCGCAGGCTTTCCGGATCTTTATCTATGTTTGGGAAATTCTCAAAACCCAATAGTAATCATCCTTTGCGGAAAAATCAGCTTACACGACCAAGCAGGTATGCAGCGAAAGAAGTAAGGAAATCAGCCTTGCCGCCAAGCCAATCAAGCGCGGCAACGGCGTTGTCTGTGTACAGCCTTGCAAAGCGGCGGGCACCGTCAAGACCCATGATGGAGACGTAGTTGGATTTTTCGTTCTCAGCGTCGCTTGCCACCGGCTTGCCCAACAGTTTCGGATCGCCCTCAACGTCCAGAATATCATCGATTATCTGGAAGGCAAGGCCCAGATTAAGAGCGTAATCACGGGCGGCGGCGATGGTTTTGTCGTCGGCACCGGCGATGAGGCAGCCGATGACACAGGCTGCCTCAATAAGAGCACAGGTTTTGCCTGTAACCATGGCGCGCAGAGTGTCGACGGAGATGGATTTACCCTCGGAATCCATGTCAATAAGCTGACCGCCGATCATTCCCTCGGGGCCGTCCAGACGGGCAAGCTCAGCCGATGCAGCCAGCAGACGGTCAGCGGGCGCGGTGGCGCAGGAAGCGATGGTCAGCGCGGACATCGACTGCAGCGCGTCACCCGCCAGCAGAGCAGTAGCCTCGCCATAAACCTTGTGGCAGGAGGGCTTGCCGCGGCGGAAATCATCGTCGTCCATGCAGGGCAGGTCGTCATGTATAAGCGAATATGTGTGGATCATCTCCACCGCGCATGCGCAGTCAAGAGCGGTCATGGGATCGGCTCCCGCGGCGCGGCAGAATTCCAGTGTAAGTATCGGACGGATGCGTTTGCCTGCGTTGAGCAGCGAGTAGCGCACCGTGTCGTATATGGGAGCATAGGGCGAACTTGCCGAAGGACGGGAAAGCTCCTCCAGCCTGCGTTCGATTATCCCCTGCCATTCAGACATGACCGATTTTAGGGCGGCGTTATCCATTACTGCTCCTCCTCTCCCTCCGGCTGTGCTGCCGAAAGTTCGGTGATTTTTATCTGCGCGGCAGTCAGACGGGAGCTGCAGTCGGCAGCAAGTGCCGTACCCTCTTCGTAAAGCTTGAGCGCCTCCTCAAGAGGCGCGTTGCCCTGCTCCAGCAGAGCGGCGATTTCCTCAAGACGCTCAAGTGACTGCTCAAAGCTCAGTTTCTTCTTCATTGATTATCGTCCTCGTTAATTACTTCGGCGGCAGCGGAGCCGTCGGAAAGCTGTATCTTTATGCGGTCTCCGCGGGTCAGCTGATTTCTCGACGAAACTATCTGCCCCTCACGGGTGATCACGGAATATCCACGCGCAAGCACCGCCAGCGGATTGAGTGCGGTAAGTCTGCCGCACACTTCGGCAAGTCGCTCACGGGATGAAGCAGTCAGTGTGTTCATCGCAGCGGAAAGGCGGCTTACTGCAATATCCAGCCGCTGTGATTTGGCCTCGCAGAGATATGCGGGTGAAGAAAAGCAGCGGCGCGACGACGCATTATTCAGCCGGTCACGCAGACGCTGCAGCCGCATATCCATCAGCACCGACATACGACCGATGGTATCTTCAATCAGTCCGCGAACTTCGCGGATATCAGGCACAGCCAGTTCTGCTGCCGCAGAGGGAGTCGGCGCGCGCATATCGGCAGCAAAATCGCACAGCGTGAAATCCGTTTCGTGCCCCACGGCGGAAATGACCGGTACGGCGGAATCGGCAACGGCACGTGCAACCATCTCGTCATTGAACGCCCAGAGATCCTCGATGGAGCCTCCGCCTCTGCCCACAATCATCACGTCGCAGGCGTTCTGCGCGTTCATGCGCCGCACGGCATCGACAATCTGCGCCGGTGCGGCCTCGCCCTGCACCATGACCGGCGCAAGAACTATCTCACATACCGGCCAGCGGCGGGTGATGATGTTCAAGATATCCTGCACGGCGGCACCTGTTCTGGAGGTGACCACGCCCACACGCACAGGCATCAGTGGCAGGGCACGTTTGCGTTCCGGTGCAAACAGCCCCTCGGCTTCCAGCTTTTCCTTAAGCTGTTCATAGGCGGCATAGAGCGCGCCGATACCGTCGGGCTGCAGTGCGGAAACAACCATCTGGTACTGTCCGCCCGCTTCGTAGAGCGTCACCTTGCCGTGGGCGACCACCCGCATGCCGTTGGCAGGTGCAAAGCGCAGATACTGGCACTGCCACTTGAACATGGCGGCGGAAAGCTGACCCTTTGCGTCCTTGAGGGTGAAATACATATGCCCCGAGGTGTGGCGCTTGAGGTTGGAAATCTCTCCCGAAACGAAGATGTCCGAGAGGAGCATATCCTCGTCAAGGAGCGATTTTGTGTATCCATTGACCTCGGAGACGGTCAGGATTTTCACAGACACTCACCGCCCGAGGCAAGAATGGCAATGCCTGCAGCGTTGTCGCAGGAGAATGCCGGCTGTGCAAAATAAGCACCGAAGCGGCGTTCCATCTCGGCACGCATGATGACATTTGAGGAAACGCCTCCAGCGAAAAGCACCGGCATCTCGCCGATTTTTCCAAAGATACCCTGAGTCATTGCTGTGACCGCGGAGATGATATGTTCAAGACAGACACGTGCGATGTATTCGGGGCTCTCCCCCTCAGCGTTGAGCCGCTGGCAGATATTCTCCACGCCCGAAAGACAGCAGTCAAGCCCCTTCATGGTAGGCTTGCAGCGGATGGTCTCGTCGCACTCCAGCGCAATTTTCTCAAGGTGCGCTCCTCCGGGGAACGGCAGCCCCAGCATGCCGGCAACGCGGTCGATGAGCTGACCGGCTTTCAGATCCAGGGAGCCGCACAGCAGTTCGGCGTCAAATCCGTCGTCATGACGGGTGACCAGCACACCCTCGGTAGTTCCGCCGGAAAGATGATAGGCAAGGAACTTCCCACCGGGCTGCGCTCTGAAGCCGGAGGAATACATTGCCGCGGCGATGTGTCCCTCCTGATGGGAGTAGCGCTTCACAGGAACGCCAAGCACCGCCGCGAGCTGCTCGGCAGCACCTCTGCCCACCTCGAAGCAGGGCATATAGGATCCATCAACGGGGCGGGGACGGGTGGAAACGCCGATGACCTGCGGCTGTTCATTGCAGCCGGCAAACAGTGCGGTCATCATCTCCGGCAGCTGCTGGACATGATGAAAAACCGCGTCGCTCTGGCGCAGTCCCAGCTGTCCCTTGGCCACAGGTAGGAGCTTTTTCTGCTGGGTGACCTCGCCGCTTTCCGAACAGTACAGGGCAGTAGAGGTAGTGTAGTTGCTGGTATCCAGTCCGAGGGCAATGCTCATTGGGCATCTCCCTCTGCGGTCAGGGCGGCGAATTCCTCGCTGCGCACAAAGGCACCCAGCACGCCGTTGACAAAGCCTGCTTCGTCCTCGCCGGCATATTTCTTGGCAAGCTCGACAGCTTCGTTGATGGCAACTGAAGTATCAACAGTGGGTTCGTATATTATTTCATACACTGCCAGACGCAGAACGGTCAGCACCACCCGGGCAAGGCGGGGCAGCGCGCGGCGCAGAGAGTAGCGGGCGATGATTCCGTCCAGCTCCTCGAACTTGGCGGCGACGTTTTCTGCGGTATCGACAGTATAATCGTCAGGAATCATATCACGGGAAAGCCCCGCCATTTCAATGATCTCGGCGACAGTGGATTCGGAAAAAGTCTTTTCAAACAGGATCTGGAAAGCCTGATCTCTTGCTTCACGTCTGTTAGCCATAAATTATCCTCCAATTTTCCGCGGACAGCACAAAATCAAACCCCCGGCATACAGGATGCGGAGGGTTTGTTTGCAGCCAATATTCAGCGTTTATGTCCGCGGTTCGCTGAAATATACATCCATGCTGTATATTATATCACAAGTCGCGAAATAAACAACTACTTTGCTTCAATTATCTTGATACCTGCGGGAGAAATATCGATCTGCCCGAGCACGACATCACGTATAATGGCGGTGTCGGAGGATTTAAGTCCCTCTGCCCCGACCGGAAGCACCACATTGACCTGCGCGTCGCTGATTACTACCACACAGTTCTCGTAGCCTTTGGCCTTGATAAGCAGTTCGATGGCGGCCTCTTTGTCCATATTTTCCGCAATCTTTGCCGCGGTGCCGACTGCCTGTTCCTTCTGCGAGTCGTCGAGAGATGCGTCTTCAAGTATCTCCTCAAGGGTATCGAGAGCTTCCTGACGGGTGCTTGCTCTCTCCTCTCTCGTCTGATCAAATAGATTCTTTGTCACTGCGGTCTCCACAGCCTGTTCGTCCGCGATATCAGCCGACGCGGTGCTGTCAGAAACAGTCTGTGTGGACACGGTAATATACCCATCCTCCGAAAAGGATGACTGCTCGCCTGCCGAGGTATCGAGTATGGTTTCTGTGGGCGCAAACTGCCAGTTGAGGTAGACCGCCGCGCCAAGAGCTATGAGCAGACCTGCCAGTACGAGATGTCTTTTTCCGATTATCATTGCGTTTTCCTCCTGATGTTCATTGAGATGATTGTGTTATGCAGACCCGCTTTGGACTGATATCCAAGGCTGTGGTCACAACGGACATGATTCTCTGAGCAACCTGCGGATCGTCCGCTCCGGGGCACACCACAACCACGCCGCTCACTGACGGCATAAGCTCGGTGCGCACCAACGCCTGTTCCCCCTGCCCGGTGTCGATGATAATAAAGCTGGAGCGGTGCTCCTCCCTTTCCCCGCTGCTCTGACGGCCACCGGAATCGGTGCTGGCGGAGTTGTCGGTGCTGATGGAATCCTCGCTTGCGTAGAGGTATTCCCCTCCGTTCTGGAGCGTGACCATCACCCTGCTCTGCCCTGCGCCCTCCACCGACGAGATTATTTCCTCCAGCCGCCGCTCAAGCTGCGCGGCGTACTGGGAAGCGTCACTTTCTACCTTAGCTGGCTTGTTTTCACTTTCCGGACAGCCGGACAGCAGAATCAGCAGCACCGCCGATGCGGCGAGCAGAATGATGAGATTTGTGCGTTTTCTGCCGTCGGACAGCAGCCGTGACAGCCCTGTGTTTATTGCACTCAGATCCATTAATATTCCTCCGGTGTTATTACTTCCGCTTTCAGTCCAAGGCGGCAGTACAGCGCGTCGGCAATGCTGACGGCATCAGCTGCATACGGTTCGGTGACTGTTATCGTTACCTGTCCAATGGATATGCAGCCGTCATCGGATATATCCATGTCCACCGCGATATCCTCCGCTTCGACAGAAAGTTCATCAAGACAGCCGGAAATCAGTTCCTCCACCCTCCCGCTCACCGCGTCGGCAGTCTGCTGTTCGATTGTTTCGCACAGTCGTTTATCGGGGACATATTCCGCGTCATGACTGTCATAGCGAAATTCGCAGCCGGTCATACGTCCGAGGGGAATAACCACCGCGCACAGCATCACCGAAGCAAGGATAATCCGCAAGCCTTTACCGCTCTTTTCTTCGGGCGCAATGATTCCCGCCGCCGCGCAGAGTACTGCCGCGGCACACAGAGCCACTGCCCATTCTCTCAGCGCGTCCATGTCAGCCGTTCCTCAGTGAGATTATCAGCGCGGTCGAACAGGTCAGCACCACCGCCGTGAACACTATCAGCCCCAGCGTAAGCGACACCACCGAAGCCAGAGAACGCATTACCGCGGCAGGACGTTCCGCGCCGAGCGCCTGTGCCGCCCATGAGGTAAAATTGAGTCCGCCCAGCCACAGCACAGCCATAATGATTGACGGCAGCAGAATAAACAGTCCCGCGATGATTCCAAACACTCCCACCGACGAGCGCACGACGTTCACGCAGTTGGCGATGGTACCGATGGCATCGCTGATGGCACCGCCTACAACCGGCACCGCGCCGGAAATAACAAATCGTGCCCCTTTTGCAGCCGCGGTGTCCGCTGCGGAGGCAGAAAGACTGCTCACACCCATAACGCCGGACATTACAACGCCCATGATGCCCAGAAGCCATTTTGCGCTTTTTTCCAGTCCTCCGGTGATTCTGCTCAGATCAAAGGCTGTGTCCAGCGAACCGGCAGCGGCAATGCCAAGCAGTATCCTCAGTATGGGTACAACCACAGAAGCGCATAGCAAAGTAATCACCTCGATGACCGCAAGAGTCATTCCGCTGTATGCCGCGGCAGAAGCTGTGTGCCCTCCGGCATATGTGATGCCTGCAAGCACCGGCACCAGCACCGAGGAAAACCTGCACATGGACGCTGCCGCGCTCGCCGCGCTGTCGATAAATCCCGCAACGGGAACGCACACGGTGAGTACCGCTGCACAGGCAGAGACGGTTTCGTAGGAGCGAACAAGCGATCCGCTGCGTCCGGCAACGGTTCCTCCGAGAGCGCACAGCACCGATAGTCCCAGTGCGGTCAGACAGCAGACCAGCGGTGACTTCGACTGTTCCGCAACGAGTCCGGTTATAGCCGAAAAAGCCGCCGCCGGATCCACTTCACTGCTGCCGTCAGCAATCAGACCGATGCCGGATTCCTCAAGCAGACGCTGCGTGTCCTCCGGCAGGTGATCCTCAAGTCCGGCAGCACCGCTGTATTCATACTGTTCACTTATGATTTCATCGCTGTGAGCCGGCAGACCAAGCAACGACATCACCACCAGCGCGGCTGCCGCTACATTTTTCAACATAAATCCACATCCTAACCTTTGATAATCTCCGTTGCGGTGGAAAGCACCGCTGTCAGCAGCGGCAGCGCGGCCAGCAGCATCGCCAGCCTTCCGGCGGTTTCCACATGAGAGGCAACCGTCTGCTGTCCCGCATCACGGCATATATCAGCCGCCATTCCGGTCACAAGACAGATCCCTGTTCCCTTGAGCACAACGGATAGATACTGTCCGGCACCGGTGTCATCGATGACCGCTTTTATTTCACCCAGCGCGGGTGCAAGCGCGTCAAGCAGCACTGCTGTCAGCACAACTCCCGAGCAAATGGCAACGATAAGTCCCAGCTCCGGTTTCTGCTGCCTGACAAGCAAAATCAGCACACAGATCACAACTGCGGCACCGGTAAATGAAATAACATTCATTTTTACAGTCCGAACACGGTTTTGACCGTCTGAAACAGGTCGTTTATCTCATAGATAAGCATCATCAGTACCACAATGATGCCCGCAAGGGTTGTCATCATAGCCTGTTCCTCCCGCCCTGCGCGGATAAGTACCTGATTGAGCACCGCCACAATTATGCCGATGGCGGCTATGCGGAATATAAGATCAACATCCATTTTTCTTTCTCCGTTTTCCTATATTATTAAAATAGCGAGCAGGATGCCGGCAAGCAGCGAGCAAGTGTTCAGCAGTCGCGATCGCTCTCTGTATTCCTCACGCGCGGCTTTGCGGCATTCGTGCAGTTCATTACCGAATCGCTCAAGCATGATAAGCTGAAGTTCAGCATCGTAAATTCCAAGGTTTTTCCCGAGTTCACCAAGCACAGCCCGCTCATTACGCTTCAGCACGATCACATCGGAGCAGTTTTCTGCCGCAGATGACCACGCGCTGTTTACGTCTGCCCCTTTATCCATCAGTTCGATGCAGCAGCGAAAGAATCCACCCTCGCCGTCGTCACTATCACGTATGATTCTTGCCGGAGGAACAAGAGCATAGGATATCTGCGCCTGCATCCTGTCTGCAAAACCGCAGAGCTGCTCAAGCAGTCTGCATCTGCGCGCAAGCCTGTCTGCCGCGCTCTGTCCGGCGAGCCATGCACAGAGAATTATCATTACAGCCGCAAGCAAACGCATAAACTTCCTCCGCTTCAATAATCTCTGTCACCCTGCCGGGCTGGTGTCTGCCGGCAAGCAGCGCAAAACGCCTGAAACCGCCTGTGGCAAGCAAAGCGGCAGTCTGCGGTCTTTTTGCCAACTCAAGCGCGCACCCCGCATGGACAGAACAAAGAAAATGCACACCCGAATTAATTCCCGCCTCAACCGCATGAATATCTGATTCACCACCCAGCTCGTCGCAGACTATCACGTCCGGCGAAAGCCCGCGCAGTGCGGTCATTATCCCCGCTCCTTTCGGATATCCGCTGAGAACATCGCACAGGCATGAAACCACGCTTCCCTCAATGGATAGTTCTCCGCGCTCATCTATGACCGCAACACGCAGTCCTCTGTCCGCAAGAATGCAGGCAGCGTCACGAAGCAGCGTGGTCTTTCCGGAAGCCGGCTGACCGGCTATCACAGCCGAGCACAGTCCGCCGGCATAAAGCCTGTCCGCCAGTTCGCTGGCACATCCGTGATACTCGCGGGCGATGCGCAGGCAGATACTGCTGATATCACGCACCGCGCAGACCTCGCCGCTGCTCACAACAGCAGTGCCGCACACTCCGGCGCGGTGCCCGCCGGGAAGTGAAATGAATCCGGAAGCCATTTCCTGCTGATGAGAGTAGACTGAATGACCGCACAGCGAAAGCACCATGTTATCCATCTGTCTTCGGGTTACCGGACTTGTCCCTACGGTCTTCAGTCCGTCAGGCAGGGAAAGGACAGCAGGAGCGCCGACACGCAGCCGCAGCTCGGCGGATAGTGCCATTTCCTGCTCACTGACCGCACCGATCAGCTTCTGCGCTTCCTCTCCCAGCGCTTTTACAGCACCGCGAAAGGCTGCGGCACAATCCTTTGTCATGTCCTTCCCCTCCCTCGGTAAAGAATATGCACGTCCACAATAAATAGAACATGCGTGTATAAAAAAGCCGCCCGACATACCGTTAAGGAATGTCGGGCGGTCGTGAACAGGATCTTACTATTCGTTTTCTTCAAAAGCATCAAAGTTGTCGTCCAGCATCTGAAGCAGGATATCCGCGATCTGCGGATCGAACTGTGTGCCTTTGCAGCGTTCGATCTCACCGCGGGCTTTTTCCTGCGAGAATCTGGATCTGTAGACTCTTGAGCTGGTCATAGCGTCATACGCATCCGCAACTGCGATGATACGTGCCACCATGGGAATATCTTCACCACTGAGACCCTCGCAGTAGCCGGTTCCATCGTATCGCTCATGATGATAACGCGCGCCAAGAGCGATGTCCGGCACACCCTCAAACTCCCTGAGAATGTTGTAACCGGTGGTGGTATGGGTCTGAATGATGCGATATTCTTCATCGGTAAGGCGCGAAGGCTTGGTGAGCAGGCTGTCGGGTACACCGATTTTGCCAATATCATGAACAAGAGCGGTGTAATAAACATTTTCCAGCTCTTCCTGCGACCACCCGAGTCTGCGCGCGATTTCAAGAGCGAGCACCGCCACACGGGACGAATGACCGTTCGTGTAGCTGTCCTTTGCGTCGATACTTCGCGCGGCAACGTGCAGTGCGCTTTCCGTAAGACTGTGATATCGTCTCTGGCTAAGAAGCAGACTTTCCGTACGCTTCTTTACAATGAAATATATCAGGCCGGCAAGAAGCGCGGCGGAAAGGATTATAGCGCAAATGATAAAGCTGATATGTTCATAGTAAGCCAGTTCCTTCCTGACGGTCAATTCAATAACCTGCTCCGATCGCAGTCCGTTGGCATTGATGACCGACACGTGGAAAACATAGCTGCCGCCCCTGAGGTTGGTGTAGTCACGGGTGTGCGCTTTGTTTCCTTCGACAAGCACAGGCTGATCGTCCGCGCCTGAAAGCTGATATTCAACCATGCACGAATCCGCGCAATAATTCAGAGCGGTAAACTCAATGGTCAGACGTTTTGTGTCGGCAGGAATGAAAACAGTATCATTGACAGTATTATATGCAACACCGTCCGCGAAAACATTGTTGATGATCGCTTTGTGTGAAATGTCGTTCATGCCGATATTGGAGGTGTTTATGGTGTAAACGCCGTCAGAGGAGGCAAGATAGAGGTTGCCGTCCTCGTCAAGACACTGCCGCGAATTGGCGGTAATGTCGATAAGACCATCCTTTCTGTTTAAGATGGTGTATTCAGAGGAAGCCGCGCCGGAGAGAATCTGCTCGCGATCAGTGATGATCACGCTGGTATTGCGCAGAATCCACATGGCATCGTCAATAAACAGGATATCAAAGATGCTGCCCGTGCCTGCCGTGAAGCTGTCAAGACAGTGAATCCCGCTGCTGTCAATATAGGAAAGAAAGCTTCCCGTAACGACCCAGACGGCATCCATTTTATCATCGTATCTGAGATTAAGAATGACTCCGGAACCAAGACCGTCGGTAGCAGAAATGGTGGAGATCACGCCTTCCGGCGAGACTACGTAAATGCCGTTGCCGTCGCTGCCGAAGTACATATTGCCTTGTTTATCCATGCACATGGAAAGAATGACCGGATTGTCAAGACCATCTGCTTCGGTGTAGGTTCTGACCACTTCGGTGCCGCGGATTATGCTCACGCCGCCGCCGGTAGAAACCGCGATATCTCCGTTCGGCAGCTCCATGGTCACGCGGGTTTTGTTGCTGGTCAGCCCTTCCTCAGTAGAAATGCTGACGTATTCACCGTCTTTGTAGCGCACAACGCCATAATCCTTGTATGTTGTTATCCAGAGATAACCCTTGCTGTCCATAAACAGACCGCGGATACGTATTCCGTCAAGCAGAACGGAAACCGGATGTTCAACAGGGGCAAATGAGACAGGATCAAAAACCTGCACGCCCTCGTCGGTTGCCACAAAAAGCAGTCCGTCATAAATCTGCGTCGCGTTGACAATGACACCATGCAGACCGGTGGCCATACTCTTGTCGTCGAACCGTCCGCGCACAAGCTGCATAACGCCCTGTCTTGAGGATGCCAGCCAGATGTTACCCTCATAGTCGATCTCAACGCATTCCAGCGAACCGAAATCGATACCGCTGGCAGAATAGAAATCATTACCATCGATATATCCCAGACCGGTATCGGAACACACCCAGATGCGGCCGTAGCTGTCTTCGAGGAGACAGTTGACAGTCTGGCAGTCAACTGTGTGCTTGTTGGTTGTGCGCTTATCATCAAGAATCATGCTTTCAATCTGATAATCACTGCCGGAAACAGCAACGATTATCACTTCGGAACCGCCGGTGCCGATGAGCATGCGTCCGTCAGACAGCTGAGTGATGCAGTTGCAGTCGTTATCGGAATACTCTCTTGTGCCGGTACTGAACACTACATCCCGTCCGTTAAGAACCGCAATGCTGTCGTTATCAATAACCCAGAGATATCCTCTGTTGTCCGGGTGCATTCCGGCAACATGGCTGTCACCGATATCCGCGATTCCGATGCGATGAACTTCCATCTCCGGAGTAACAAGCATGATTCCGCCGGTGGAAGCGACATACAGCCCGGATTCGGTTTCGGCAAAACCTCTTATGGAACCGGAAGCGGACGCTATCTCTGTGTTGACAAAAAAGAATTCACCGTTCTCGTAATAATACAGTCCCTTTTCATTTGAGCCGATCCAGAGACGTCCGTTGCTGTCCTCATACAGCGATCGGACACTCACACCGTTCATAAGGCTGTCATCATCGTCTCCGTAAGTCACGATGCTTGTGCTGTCGTAGCGGGCAAGACCGCTGTAGCTGCCTATCCAGATATACCCGTCGCCGGTATTGACAATTGCGTTGGCCTCGTTGGAGAGCAGCCCCGAACGATCATAATCCAGCTGAATGTACTCACCGATTTCCGGTCCGAAGCTTTTTTCTGAAGCGGCAGAAACGGTAAACGCCGAAGCCGTATATAAACTAAGCAGCACAACAAACGCCGCCAGGAACCTGAAACAATACCTCTGCATAGAATCCTCCAGTATAGTTACAATCAAAAAACGCACTAATACTCCGATTATCCCATTTTTGTGATTATTATATAATATACATTAATTGCTGTCAACTAAAATATCTTTTTATGAAAAAATAATAAAATGAGCAGAAAACGCCGTCAGCGCTTCCTGCTCAGGAAATGTCATTGATTCTTCTTTCGCTTGTCCTTGCGGGCATAAAGTGCTGCAAGACACTCATCGGGAGTAGTACAGGCACCAAGAGACACAGGAACGGCAGAATACATACCGTGAAAATCCGAACCGCCCGTGGTAATGAGATTGTACTTGTCCGCCAGACGGAGCATTTCGGTCTTGTCGGTTTCGTTGTTGCGGGGATGCCACACTTCGATACCGTCAAGTCCCGCAGCCGCAAGCTCGGGAATAATATCCATATTGCCGTAGACGGAAGGGTGAGCCAGCACAGTCACCGCGCCTGAACTTTTGAGTAGTTCCAGCACCTGGAACACATCAGGATAAACCTGAGTAACGAGGCAGGTGGGCTTTTCTCCGCCGAAGAGCTTGTCGTAAAGATCACCGTAGACAGTGGTCGCGTAGCCGGCGTTCATCAGGGTGTGCATGATGTGCTGCTTGAAGATGTTGGTACTTCCGGTCGCAACACGGGCAACCATGTCAGCATTGATGGGATAATAGCGCATTACCTTTGTCAGGCATGCCATAGAGGCCTTCTTACGCAGCTCGCCGATGCGTTTGCACAGACCCTCCAGACGGTCGGGATGGTCAAAGAGATACGCGAGAATATGTACCTTCTTGTCATTCTTTTTATCGTAGCAGGAGAACTCGGCTCCGGGAATGACGTTCACGCCGTAACGGTCACCGATAACCTTTGCGCGGGTAACACCAGCAACGGTGTCGTGGTCGGTGACGGAAATGGTGAGCATGTTTCTGCGCTTGGCCAGCTGAATAAGGTCTTCCAGAGCGGTGGAACCGTCGGAAATCCTTGTGTGGCAGTGCAGATCGGCGGGCATAACGGACACTCCTTCCAATATATCTCTCTTTCCAAATTATAAATATAGTATATAGCATCATCCGACAAATTACAACGTACAATATCACCAATTTATCACCATATGCAAGGGGGCTCTGTTGCAGTCAAAACGCCACAACGGGCATGGCTATGACAAAAACGCCCGCGACGGAGCTTTTGCAGACCGGCACGGGCGTGTAATACATTATGCGGACGGAAAATTACTAATCCAACTGAATCAAAGCAGGGAGATACCGGCCTTTTCGCACTTTTCGCGCACACCGTCCGGCCAGATGGATGCCTGAACCTCGCCGATGTGAGCCTTGCGCAGGAAGAACATACACAGTCTTGACTGACCAATGCCTCCGCCGATGGTCAGGGGCAGCTGGTCGTTGAGAACAGCCTTGTGGAAAGGCAGCTGAGAGCGGTTAAGGCAACCGCTTTCGGTAAGCTGACGCTTCATTGCCGCCGCGTCCACGCGGATACCCATGGAGGAAAGCTCAAAGGCTATATCCAGCACAGGATTATAAACGATGATATCTCCGTTGAGCAGCCAGTCGTCATAGTCGGGGGCGCGTCCGTCGTGCTTGTTGCCTGAACGCAGCTTTCCGCCGATCTGCGAAACAAAGATAGCCTTTTTTTCACGTACAAAAGCCGCCTCACGCTCGGAAGAAGTCATGTCGGGATACATATCCTCCAGCTCCTGCGAGGTGACGAAGGTAATCTCCTCAGGCAGATGCAGAACGTCAAAAGAGAAACGTGTGGCAAAATGCAGCTCAGTGGTGCGGATGACCGCATAGATTGAACGCACGGTCTGATAGAGATAGTCAAGGGAGCGCTCGCGGGCGGTTATGACCTTTTCCCAGTCCCACTGATCGACGTACACCGAGTGGATGTTGTCGGTGTCCTCGTCACGGCGGATGGCGTTCATGTCGGTGTAAAGACCCTCGCCCGGCTCAAAACCGTAGTGACCAAGAGCCTGACGCTTCCACTTTGCAAGTGAATGGACGATCTGGAACTGATCACCGGGGTGCTCCGCCATATCAAAGCTGACAGGACGCTCCACGCCGTTGAGGTCGTCGTTGAGACCGCTGTGCTGACTGACGAACAGCGGCGCGGAAATGCGCTGCAGGTTCAGACGTGCGGCAAGCGCCTCCTGGAAATAATCCTTGATTTCTTTTATAGCTCTCTCGGTCTCACGCAGGGTGAGCTTGGAGTAATAGTTTTCTGGAATAACAAGCGGACTGGACAAGGCTGCCATATGCCGCACCTCCGTATAAAAAATTAGAATAATCTGTCAGACCTCAATCTGACCGTCGAACACGAAATCAGCGCCGCCGGTCATGAAGATATCACCGGACTCCTCGTCCCAGCGAATGTCAAGATCGCCGCCGCGCAGGTGAACGATTGCCTGACGACCGTCGATGATACCGTTGCGCACGGAGGAAGCCAGCACGGCGCAGGCGCCAGTGCCGCATGCCCATGTTTCTGCAGAGCCTCTCTCCCACACTCTCATCTGCAGACTGCCGTCGGGCAGCTTGCGGACGAACTCGGTGTTGACGCGGTCCGGAAACAGCGGGTTGATCTCAAAGCGGGGACCGATGTCCTCCAGAGGGAAGTTATCTACGTCATCAACGTAAACAACGCAGTGGGGATTACCCATGGATACGCAAGTAGCCTTGAAATTCATACCTCCGATGGTGACCGGCTGTCCGATCATCTCCTCACCGTCGAAAAGAACAGGAACCTTCGGGCACTCAAACACGGGAGCGCCCATGTTGACGGTGATACTCGTGATCTTTCCATTTTCCTCGGTCATGACCACATGCTTGATGCCGGCGAGGGTTTCAACGTCGATCTCGGTTTTATCGGTAAGACCTTTCTCATAGACAAAGCGGGAAAAGCAGCGGATGCCGTTGCCGCACATCTTTCCCTGAGAGCCGTCGGCGTTGTACATTTCCATGCGGAAATCGGCAACCTCGGACGGGCAGATGAGGATGATACCGTCGCCGCCGATACCGAAGTGGCGGTCACTCATGCTGATGGCAAGCTGCTCGCGGTTCTCCACGGTCTGATTGACGGCGTCGATGTAGACATAGTCATTGCCGATGCCGTGCATCTTGGTGAAATTAAGAATCATAATGATCGCTTCCTTAAATTAATAACGTCCGAGGTACTCCTCAATCTCCCACTGGGATACGCGCATATTGTAGCGCTGCCATTCGGATTTCTTCGCAGCGTAGTAACGCTTGTAGATATGCTCTCCGATGGCCGAGCGTATGACGGTGTCATGGCGCAGTTCATGGATTGCTTCGCGCAGGTTTGCAGGCAGACTGGCGATACCCTGAGCCTCGCGCTCCTCATCGTTAAGTTCGTAGATGTTGGAGTCAACACTGTGAGGCGGTGTCAGATTGTTTTTTATGCCGTCAAGACCGGCGGCAAGGCACACAGCAAAGGCAAGATAGGGATTGCTGGAGGGATCGGGATTGCGCAGTTCGATGCGTGTTCCCTTTCCGCGTGCCGCAGGAATACGGATCAGAGGACTGCGGTTGGCAGCCGACCACGCGATGTAAACCGGGGCCTCATAGCCGGGCACCAGACGCTTGTAGGAGTTGACCAGCGGATTGGTGATGGCGGTCATTGCCGGAATGTGCTTCATGAGGCCGGCGATGAAATTATACGCGCTGCCGGAAAGCTCCAGTACACCCGACTCGTCATAGAATGCGTTCTTACCCTCTTGCACAAGTGACATATTGATGTGCATACCGCTGCCGCACATGCCGAACTTGGGCTTGGGCATGAAGGTCGCGCACAGTCCATGCTGCTGGGCGATGGTCTGCACCGCCAGCTTGAAGGTCATGATGTTGTCGGCAGCGTGGAGCGCGTCACTGTATTTGAAGTCGATCTCATGCTGCGCGGGAGCGCATTCGTGATGGGAAGCTTCAATCTCAAAGCCCATTGCTTCAAGGGCAAGGCAGATGTCACGTCGGCAGATCTCGCCGCGGTCCACGGGACCCAGATCAAAATATCCGGCGCGGTCAAAACTGTTGGTGGTGGGATATCCGTGCTCGTCAGTGTCAAAAAGGAAGAACTCCATCTCTGGACCGACGTTGAAAGCGCAGCCCTGTACCTCGGCCTCCCTGAGCACCTTCTTGAGGCAGTTGCGCGGATCGCCCATAAAGGGAGTGCCGTCGGGCAGATAAACGTCGCAGATCAGACGGGCGGTGACACCCACATCACTGGTCCATGGGAACAGCACAAAGGTGTCCAGATCAGGACGCAGGTACATATCCGATTCCTCGATTCGGGCAAAACCCTCGATGGAAGAACCGTCAAACATACATTGGTTGTCAAGAGCGCGCTCCAGCTGACTGGTGGTTATTGTGACGTTTTTGAGTGCACCGAAGATATCGGTGAACTGCAGGCGGATAAAGCGCACATTATTTTCGCGCACCGCCTTGAAAATTTCGTCTTTAGTAAGCCTTGACATATTATCCTCCGTATGCGAATATATTGGCAATATTATGAATAAATATTGATTTATCAATTTTATTTCATACACAGCCAAAAGTCAACCGAAAACGATTACCCCGGAAAACAATTGACGATATCCACAAATCCCCTTTACAATCGAGCGATGTTTTGCAAAAATCCTTTCGAAAAATTGCACCGGAACAGGGTATTATTCCTGTTTTTTGTTGATTTTATCACATCTTTCGAAATTTATCAATTTACACTTGAAAAGTGCCTTTTCGGCGTGTATTATTAACTTCGGTGAGCTGTCAGACAGCTCGTTTAAATGGCTATTCTTACTCTACAGGAGGAAATATCATGTCAAAGTACGTTGATCGAGTTCTTGAAGAACTCAAAGCAAAGAACGCCAATGAGCCGGAATTCATCCAGGCTGCCACAGAAGTTCTCGATTCCCTCAGACCCATTTTCGAGGCTGATGACAAGTATGAGAAGGCTGGTCTTCTCGAAAGAATCGTTGAACCTGAAAGACAGATCATGTTCAGAGTTCCCTGGGTCGACGACAACGGCAACGTTCAGGTTAACAGAGGCTACAGAGTTCAGTTCAACAGCGCCATCGGTCCGTACAAGGGCGGTCTGCGTTTCCATCCTTCAGTAAACCTCAGCATCATCAAGTTCCTCGGTTTCGAGCAGACTTTCAAAAACTCCCTGACCACCCTGCCCATGGGCGGCGGCAAGGGCGGCTCCGACTTCGACCCCAAGGGCAAGTCTGACCGTGAAGTCATGGCTTTCTGCCAGAGCTTCATGACCGAGCTGGCCAAGCACATCGGTCCCGACACCGACGTTCCTGCCGGTGATATCGGCGTTGGCGCCCGCGAGATCGGTTACCTCTTTGGTCAGTACAAGAGACTGCAGAACGAATTCACCGGCGTTCTCACCGGTAAGGGCATCCCCTACGGCGGCTCTCTGATCCGTCCCGAAGCTACCGGTTTCGGCGCTACTTATTATACCGTTGAAATGCTCGAGCACTTCGGCGATTCCATCAAGGGCAAGACCTTTGCAATTTCCGGTTTCGGCAACGTTGCATGGGGCGCTGTCACCAAGATCACCGAGCTGGGCGGCAAGGTCGTTACCATCTCCGGTCCCGACGGCTACATCTACGACGCTGACGGCGTTTCCACTCCCGAAAAGATCAACTACATGCTCGAGATGCGTGATTCCTGCCGCAACCGCGTTCAGGATTATGCCGACAAGTTCGGCGTACCCTTCTTCGCAGGCAAGAAGCCCTGGGGCGAGAAGGTCGACATCATCATGCCCTGCGCCACTCAGAACGAGGTCGGCATGGCAGAGGCCGAGCAGATCGTTGCCAACGGCATCAAGTACTATGTTGAGGTTTCCAACATGCCCACCACCAACGAGGCCATGTCCTACCTCAAGAAGAACGGCGTCATCGTCGCTCCCTCCAAGGCTGTCAACGCCGGCGGCGTTGCTGTTTCCGGCCTTGAGATGTCCCAGAACTCCATGCGCTACAGCTGGACCTCTGAGGAAGTTGATGCCAAGCTCCAGATGATCATGAAGAACATCTTCCAGAATTCTGTCGCTGCTGCCAAGCAGTACGGTCTGGGTGATGACCTCACTGCCGGCGCCAACATCGCAGGCTTCAAGAAGGTCGCTGACGCCATGATGGCTCAGGGCATCTGCTGATCAGTCTGACAAATCAATAAATTCAGAGCATCCGGAGTTTCACTGCTCCGGATGCTCTTTTCTGTTATGAAAATTGTGGGCAAACAGCTGAATATAGTATTGAATATCCAAAATATTGTGCTATAATATGAAAAAATAGGTAGATTGTGATTGTGTGGAACAAAAATACAGCCGCCTGGTACCGCGGCAGATTACTGGAGGATAATTTATGCCTGAAACCATCATGGGATTAAACCCGCTCACTGCAGTCATTACTGCTTCCGCGCTGCTTTTGCTCATCCTGCTGATACTTGTCATCGTCTTTGCCGCAAAGGCGGGAAAGGCAAAAAAGCAGAACGAACAGAATCAGGCGGTTGCCATTGATTGCTTGACCGCCATAGTCAACACCATAGACGAGAAAGACCCCTTCAGCAAAGGACATTCTGTGCGAGTGGCAAAGTACTCGGTGGAGATTGCCCGACGTATGGATCTTACCAATCTTGACAAGATATATATTATCGCACTGCTGCATGACATTGGCAAGATCGGCATTCCCGACGATATTCTCAAGCGTGTCGGACGCCTTATGCCCGACGAATACGCTTTGATGAAGCAGCACACCGAATTCGGACGCATGATCCTTTCACAGATCCCCTCCGTCCCCGGCATCACCGAAGGTGCCAAGTATCACCACGAGCATTATGACGGCTCGGGATACAACGAGGGTCTTCGCGGCGAAAGCATCCCCCTTATCGGGCGAATCATAGGTGTTGCCGATGCCTACGATGCTATGACCAGTCCCCGTTCCTACCGACGCGGTCTGAGTAAGGCCGAGGCAATCAACGAACTGAACCGCTGTGCCGGTACCCAGTTTGATCCCAACGTTGCCCGCATCATGGTAAAGATGCTCAATGACGGCTTCAGCGCCGATCAGTAATCGAACACTGCTTTCATGCAGGCGGATGCCCGTTGCGCGGCGTTCGCCTGCTGCTGTTATATGCGTCTGTATCCGGAGTCAGCGGTGATTGACACTGATTAGTAATGTGAATATAATGAAAATATGATTTTCTCTAAAGGAGATACATAATGAACAGCGCTATTCTTGAAAATCAGACAGTAAATGTGACCGAAGACAAAATCCGGTATCTTTTTGATTATCTCGAAAGCGAGACCGCGACCTTCGGCGTAAAGCCCTTCTGCGAGGAGGACAGTCTGCTTTTTACCCAGCTCGCTTATCTGCACATGGGCGACTTTGTGCGTCCGCTGCGCAGATTTACTCTGTCCGTGCCACTCTCAAAGCTTGCCCGCCCGGAGGTAATCGAACAGATAGCCCGCTCCGTACGGGAGCCTGAGGGAACAATCAGACTGCTTACCCTGGCCGCGGCAAGCCCACGATTCGGCAAGGTGCGAGTCAGATTCTTTGAGGAACTGACCGATGAGAATATCGACCAGCAGTTCTCCGCAATCACTTTTCTGCTCGACAGCAGCACCGCGGTTATAGCCTACCGCGGTACTGACAACACTATTGTCGGATGGCGCGAGAATTTCAACATGGCATACATGACACCTGTCCCCTCCCAGACCGAAGCTGCTGAGTATCTGCGGCGCGCCGGCACCATTCTCAGCCGACGCAATCTGTACATCTGCGGTCACTCCAAGGGCGGCAATCTTGCCGTCTACGCTGCCATGTTCTGCGGCAGGGATATTCAGTCCCGCATCCGCGCTGTCTATAACCTTGACGGTCCCGGCTTCAAGGATGACCTTGTTTCCGGCAGAGCGATGCTGAATATCCGTGACAGAGTACATACCATCGTTCCCGAATCGTCCATGATCGGAACGCTGCTCAGCCACGCAGGAGAATACAAGGTAGTTTACAGCACCGCCTCCGGATTTGACCAGCACAATCCCATGACATGGGTCTTTGACAGCGGCAACCATCTTTCCTATGCCCCGTCACTTTCCAAAAGCGCAATGATTTTTGATGAGATTGCTGACAACTGGTTTGCAGGACTCACCAACAAACAGCGCGAGATTGTGGTCAATGTCCTCTTTGACATTATCAGCCGTTCAGGAGCCATCACATTTGATCAGGTGCTGGACAAGATAAAGACCGGCGAGATCAACGCGCTGCGTGAGCTGAAGAACGTTGACGCGGAAACCCGCAAACTTCTGCTGCCGCTGCTCAAGGCACTCGGTCTTGAGTATGTCAAATCCAGAATCCCGTTCCTTCAGGGAAGTAAGGAGTAGGCTTTTATGAAAACAATATGGGGCGAACAGCTCGACATAAATAACATACTCCCAGAATACCCCCGTCCCCAGATGGTCAGAGACAGCTATCTCAACCTGAACGGCGAGTGGAACTACGCTATCACGGATAATGACGCAAAGCCCGCGGCTTTTGAGGGTACCATTCTCGTGCCTTTCTCTCCCGAAAGCGAACTGAGCGGCGTTAACCGCTCTCTCAGACCCGACCAGTGGTTGTGGTATGAGCGCACTCTCACCCTGCCGGAAGGTTTCAATAAGGGCAGGGTGCTGCTACACTTCGGCGCGGTGGATCAGACCGCGTGGGTATATGTCAACGGCACTGAGGTGTGCTGTCATGTGGGCGGCTACACTCCTTTCAGCGTTGACATCACCGATCAGCTTGCCGGAGAAAACATCATCACCGTAAAGGTGCAGGATCTGTCGGATACTTCCTGGCATTCCCGCGGCAAGCAGAAAACCAAACGCGGCGGCATCTGGTACACACCGCAGAGCGGCATCTGGCAGACCGTATGGCTGGAGAGTGTTCCGCAGACGTATATCAAGTCCCTGCGCATAACACCGCAGTTTGATCTGTCTGCGGTCGATATCCTTGTCGTATCCGAGACCAACGAGGACGGATATATCACTCTCGAAAACGGCAGGTGCTACGCTATCCACAGCAATATCCCCCAGCGTATTCCCATGCCGGATTTCGAGGCATGGTCACCGGAGAACCCCCGTCTGTACAAGTTCGAAGCGGAGATCGGCGACGACAAGGTCAGCAGCTATTTCGGCATGCGCAAATTCTCCGTGGAAGCAGATGAATATGGCATCAGACGTCTGTTCCTCAACGGCAGACCCTATTTTCACAACGGTCTGCTCGATCAGGGCTATTATCCCGACGGTATCCTCACTCCCCCGAGCGACGAAGCCATGATCTACGACATAGAAACAATGAAAAACTGCGGCTTTAATATGCTGCGTAAACACATAAAGCTGGAGCCGCTGAGGTGGTATTACCACTGCGACCTTCTGGGTATGCTGGTCTGGCAGGATATGATTAACGGCGGAGAGCAGTACAAATTCACTACCATTTCCGTTCCGCTGGTCACGGGCAGACACAAAAAAGACAGCCGCTACGCCGCCTTTTGTCGCAAAGACGCCGCCGGTCGTGAGCAGTATTACCGCGAGCTTGACGAACTCATCGACGCTCTGTATAACAGCGTATCGGTTGCCATGTGGGTGCCGTTCAACGAGGGCTGGGGTCAATTTGACGCAAAGGAAGCCGTCCGCCGTATTCTTGCAAAAGACACCACCCGGACCATCGACCACGCCAGTGGCTGGCACGACCAGTTTATCGGCGACATCAGAAGCCTGCACGTTTATTTCAAGCCATATAAGTTCAAACGCGATAAGCTTGGACGAGCCGTTGTGCTTTCGGAATTCGGCGGCTATAACTGCCTTATCGAGGGCCACGCCTTCAATTCACGCGACTTCGGCTACAAGAAATCCTCCGGTCCGGAGGAACTTCTCAGGCTTTACCGCGAACTCTACGAACAGCAGATAATCCCCGCAAAGGCAAAGGGACTGTGCGCCACGGTCTATACTCAGGTCTCCGACGTTGAGGACGAAGTCAACGGTCTGCTGACCTACGACCGCAAGGAGCTCAAGCTGCCCGCCGAAGAACTCAGGCAGCTCAACGGGCAGCTCAACGACCGATAAGCAGCGCCGCGTCTTCCGGAGATATCTCTCCGCATTCACATATCCCCGCAGCGGGCGAAATCCGGGCAAGTTCCCGCATTTCGCCCGCTTCATAGAATGCGCCGACAAATTCAGTAAGGTCGTAGGTGTCTGAATATATCCCCTCAAGCGTCTGCGGCAGAGAAGGCACCGCTGACTTTATCCACAGCGCTGCAGGCATTGACGGACGGTCAGGTGACAGCACAAGTACGTCGCCGTCAATCCGGAATACTCCCGCGCCTCCAGAAGGCGCAATCAGCATATCGAAACCGGATGCGTCGAATTCACCCGTCACACCGATGGAAGCACCGGTCTTTTCCCGCAGTGCTTCCACTGTGTCAGCCACAGCGTGCGCGCGTCTGGTAATCACACGCACCTCACCGCAAAGCGCTGTCAGTGACGGCAACAGAGCCGTCACCTCGCTGTCCTGACCGTACACCGCCACCCTGCGCAGTTCCGGACGCTTTCTGCAGCACACAAGAATATCCTGAGCCAGGGCTTCCAGCATTCTGCGGCGGAAAGCATAGGGCACAAATCTTCTTATCCCGCTGTCAGGTGGCGGTTCGATGCCGACCGGCATCAGCATTCGCTCCGAGCAATCCAGAGAATACGACCTGATTATCCGCCAGTCAATCTTATCCCGCCGCAGCTCGCAGATTATGTTGAGATAATGCGTGTTTCCCGCCGGACGCATAACCGCCCTGACCTGCGGCATGGTTATGCTGTTCCAGAAACGGCGCAGCAGTGTAGTTTTCTCCGGTCTGATTATTTCCAGTATCGACAGCATAGACTCTGCCTCCTTTATATTATCGGACAAGGCAATCCTATGCGCAGGTATGGCGCAGGTATGACAGAAAGCGGCTTTCTCAGCAAGAACCGCGATGGCTCTGGCCGAGAAAGCCGCTTTCGTAAAAGCAGATGATTATTTATCTTTATTGTTTGTAAGTCCCATTCTTCCCTCTGCGGTGCGCATGAGATTAAGCAGCGAAGCCGAGAACATGGGATAACGGCTGGTGAGCGTTTCGTCGTTGAGCTCCAAAGCGTCAACATTTGCAAGACCCTTCTGACCGTCAATACTGCGTCCGGCAGCGATGCACTCAAGGCGGGATTCGGAGACCTCAAGGGCGGCGGTGGAAATACCGCGTGCCAGATACTCCTGAGCCGCAAAGAAGGAGCGGGGATTCTTCGGATTGCCAAGATAGACGATGCGGAAAACCTTATACACCGCGATCATCAGATAAGCAGAAGCCTCAACGGTAAGTGCCTTGCAGTCGGCCTTCTGCAGCAGATCGAAGAGAATATTCAGAGAATTGGCGATCAGCTTCTTGTTGAGAATAGGTACCATGGAGCCTTTGGAACGCTTATCGGCGTTGTTGGTGTCGGGATCGGGAATATCCTCCACCGTCAGCTGGGCACCGTTGCGGTCGGCAGAGCGACCAAGCAGATAATCGCAGGAAACGCCGTAAAAATCTGCTGTGCGGCAGAGAAAATCCAGTCCGCACTCTCTGATTCCCCGTTCATAATGGGACAGCAGTGCCTGAGAAATACCAAGTTCTTTCGCAGCTTCTTTCTGTGTAAGCTTGCGCTCGGTGCGCAAAAGTGTTATAATGCGCGGAAAGCTGTCATGCACGAGCTGTACCCTCCTTAGAGAATAAAATAAGCGGCAATTTTTACCGCGAACATGAATTAGTATATCATAAACCGATTGTTATTTCAAGAAATTATGCTACAATTTGTCGATTGAGAGGATATTTATGAAATCTTACCAAATTCACCTTATCCGCCACGGCATTACTGACGGGAATATCCACGGTCAGTACATAGGAAGCACCGATCTTTCCCTTTCTCAGCAGGGAATCGACGGAATAAAAAAACTCTGTGAGCAGTACGACTACCCCGGCGCGGCGGCATTTATCACCAGCCCCATGAAACGCTGCACCGAAACTCTGAGCATTATCTATCCCGAAGCCAGCCAGCTGCCCATCGAGGGACTGAGAGAGTGCGATTTCGGCCTCTTTGAGGGAATGACGGCAAAGGAGCTGGAAAAAGCCCCCAGCTTTATTGAGTGGATGTCCGGCGGACCTTCGGTCTCCCCTCCTGATGGCGAATCCGGTGAGCATTTCGCTCAGCGTGTCTGCTCCACATTTGAGCAGATAGTCAACGGCCTTATCAAAACCGGCACTACACAGTGCGTAATCATGACCCACGGCGGCGTTATTTCCGCACTTCTTTCCCGTTACGGACTGCCCAAGGCAGAACCGGTGGACTGGCCCTGTGAGCCGGGCTGCGGCTACACCGTACGCATCCATCCCCAGCTCTGGTCGAGCGGACAGGTCATGGAAGTATGCTGCCGTCTGCCCTATCTGCGCGAGAATGACGACAGCGAAAGTGATGATGCCTTTGATTACGACGAAGATTACGGCGATCTTGAAGGCTTCTATGACCCCGAACAGGAATAATCGAATACCATTAATAATTTCACCTCCGGTGCGAACACTATCGCCGGAGGTGATTTTTTATGAGTCCCAAGGAACTGGCATATATCGAAGATGCCCTCGGTCACGAGCAGTTTATGCTTACCCAGTGCCGTGAAGCCGCCCAGCAGCTTCAGGATCCCGCACTGCGCCAGCACGTACAGCGGCTTATTGACCACCATCAGACCATTTTCAACCGCTTCTATCAGCTCGTTTAGGAGGAAATCATGGAAGACCGTACTATCATGGAGTCCATTCTCCACACAACCAAAGGCGTGTGCGACCTTTATCTGCATGGCACCATCGAGTCGGGCACGCAGAACGTGAACAGCGCCTTCTCTACCGCGCTCAATGACTGCCTGTCTATGCAGAAGGACATCTACCAGCAGATGAGCAGCAAGGGTTGGTACACTTCAGATCAGGCTCAGGAACAGCAGATCGCTCAGGTACGCCGTAAATTCAGCAATTAATCAGCAAAAAACGCAGCGCGATGACCCGATGTCACACGCTGCGGTTTTTTCATTAATAAGCTTATCCCAGAAGTTCCACAGCCTTTGAAGCAGCGGAACCCGCGTCGGGACTGTACGCGTCGGCGCCGATTGACTTTGCGAATTCTTCAGTAACAGGAGCGCCGCCCACCATAACCTTAACCCTGGAACGCAGACCGCGCTCTTCGAGCATTCTGATGACCTCGCCCTGATACGGCATGGTGGTGGTCAGCAGTGCGGACATGGCGACGATCTTCGCGTCATGTTCCACTACCGCGTCACAGAACTGCTCTGCAGTCACCTCGCTGCCCAGATCAATCACATTAAGACCGGCACCCTGCAGCATGATCGCCACAAGATTTTTGCCGATATCGTGCTTGTCTCCGGATACAGTGCCAATAACGGCTGTGCCTCTGGTCTGCACTGCATCGTTGAGCATAAGCGGCTTAAGGGTGGCAAGAGCCTGATTGAATGCCTGCGCGCTGCGCATGACCTCAGGCACAAAAACCTGATTGTTTTTGAAAAGCTCGCCCAGCTTCGACATGGAAGGCAGCATGCCTTCGTTTAATATATCACTTGCGCTGATACCATCGCTGAGCGCGGTATTAATCTGTTCCATAAGCGGACGGGCACGGCCCTTGAGCAGGCTGGCACCGATATCTTCAAGAATCGCCATAATAGCCTCCGGATACATATTTTGAATTTAATTATATTTTAGCACTACAGTAAGAAAAAGTAAAGAATATTGTGCGAATGAAAGCCGCCGCAGAATAATATCCAGTATTTCGCTCATCAAAATGAATTTGTCATTATATCAACAGATGGTTTGAGCAAATTATATCTGCGGCAGAAAGGAAGTGAACAAAATCATAAAAAGCATAAAAATCATTATTATGACTTGCGTAGTTACGCTTTTCGCCACCGGGACGGCAATCATCGGCTATGAGGCCTCTGCCCTGCCGGACAGCATAAACGTCACGGGTGCAAGGCAGGTAAGCATCGCCTCCAGACCACATATAAATCTGGTGGCTCCCGACGAAGAAACAACCAACGCTTCGGTCACCGTGGACAGCAGCTACACCGTGACCGCCATGCTCCACGGCGTACTGCCAATCAAAAGCATCGAGGTGACCAGAATCAGTCCGGAATATGTTGAACTCAGCGGCCAGCCGGTAGGCATCATGCTCTATTCAGACGGTCTGGTTGTAGCCGGACTTAGTCCGGTCAGCACCGCGAAAGGATATATATCCCCTGGGCAGCAGTGCGGTTTGATTCCCGGGGATGTCATCAAGGCCATAAACGGGCAGCGCCAGCAGTCTGCGCGTCAGATGCTGGAAACAATCGAAGCCTCTTGCGGAACTCCTGTTGATCTGTATATACAAAGAGAAGAAGGCTCAGCTATCCGGACACTAACGCTTACCCTGCAGCCGGTCTACTCAAACGACGAAAACGCATGGCGCGGCGGTATATGGATAAAGGAAACCTCGTCCGGTCTGGGTATGCTCAGCTTTGTGACCACAGACACTTTCGCTTTCGGAGGTCTCGGTCACGCTATATGCGACGCGGACACCGGCGCGCTGGTGCAGATTTACGGCGGCGATCTTATGAGTGCTGAACTGACCGGTGTAAAGCCCGGCTCCAAGGGACTGCCCGGTGAGCTTATCGGCAGTCTTGGCAGTGAAAAGCTGGGAGCGGTGTCCGTTAACTGCGAATCCGGAGTATACGGGCAGTATCTTGCAGACACACATGGAATGATAACTGCACGGGTCGCCATGAAGCAGGAACTGCGTGAGGGGCATGCCCAGATACTGACCACACTGCCTGGTGAAAATACCCCACGATTTTTTGACGCTGTGATAGAGCAGATCAATTACGATGTCAGCGCACCCACCCGAAATATTATTGTGAGAGTGACCGATCAGGAACTGCTCGATGCAGCGGGCGGTATTGTACAGGGCATGAGCGGCAGTCCGATTCTTCAGGACGGAGCTTTTGTGGCCGCTCTGACCCACGTTTTTGTCAACGACCCCGCTATGGGCTACGGGATCTTTGCAGAAAATATGCTTAAATTCGCCGATATCAATCATAATTCGACAGAAGGTGCCGCATAACCGCACAATATGCTGTATTACGTCAATCTCCACAACAAGATATTGTGTAATATTTTCACCAAACCTATTGCCAAAGCAATAAACGCATGGTAAAATAATTTCACCATCAAAAAACGGGGGTAAATAAATGGAACGAATCATCAAAACTCTGATATCTGACGAATCAAATGAATTATTCGGCGAATGCACTCGGGCACTATCTGAACTCGGTGTAGAGCTGATACCGTGCGCACGGGACGGACTGCGGGTGCTGGAGGAAATCGCCTGCAGCCAGCCGGAGGTAGCAATCATCGACGTATTCATGCCCGGACTGGACGGCATCGGAGTGCTTCAGGCTCTTGACCGTCTGGGAATGGAAGATCGTCCCGGAATAATTGTAATGTCCGGTTTCCAGAGCCCGAAGCTCGAAGAAGAAGTACTGGAAGCAGGCGCGGACTGCTACATGACACGGCCCTTTGACTACGGAAAACTGGCTCTCAAGCTGCACGAACTCGCTCGGGTACAGAACCGTCCCTCTGCCAGCCGCAGCAAGGTGCGCAGCATCAGCCAGAGCAATCTCGAGGTTACAATCACCGACATTATTCACCAGATCGGAGTTCCCGCGCACATCAAAGGCTACCACTATCTGCGCTATGCCATAATGACCGCTGTGCAGAATCCTGATATCATCAATGCCGTGACCAAGCAGCTCTACCCTGCCGTCGCCAAACACTTTGACACCACATCTTCCCGTGTTGAGCGCGCCATCCGTCACGCCATCGAGGTTGCCTGGGATCGCGGAGACGTCGAGGTGCTCAACTCGTACTTCGGTTATACCATCCACAACTCCCGCGGCAAGCCCACAAACTCCGAGTTTATCGCCATGATTTCCGACAAGCTGCGCATCGGCATGCGCAACGCCTCCTGACAGATATACAAAACAACGGCTTCCGAAGCACATGGCACGGAAGCCGTTGAAGCGTTTTTACAGAAGTGTCTTTATTGTGTCGATGATAAAATCAGTCATCCAGATTATCCCGCAGACAAACAGCAGAATGAGCGCGATCATCAGTATGCGCTTGACGGGGTGAAGTTCGGCGTATTCCTTTGCAAGAGCAGCCTTCTGCTCTTCCACGGTCAAGGGTTTTGCTTCCGGCTGAGATTCTTCCTCGTCCGGATCAGCAGGCTCCACAAGGGGATCGTAACCAAGACCGACCAGTACAGCGGCAGCTCTGGGACCGTCTTCTTTCATTGTGACAATATTGATGCCGTTTTCAGCAAGACCGAAAGCGCCGGGCATAGCAAGCAGTCCGTCGTTGGGAACGGTCTTTTTATACGCGGCGATGCCGGCATCGCCGAGAGCAGCGATGGCTGCGTCGGCTTCCAGCTCGGTTGCTACGTTAAGAACCAGAATTTCGTGTTCGTTCACAGCAAAAACTCCTTTCGTTTTATGCCTTACTTCTGTTCACCGGCATAATTCTTCACTCTGCCGAAGAAGCAGCTGCGGCTACCGGTGTGGCAGGCAGCGCCGGTCTGCTCAACAGTAACCAGCAGTGTATCGGCATCACAGTCATAGCGGATATCTGTCACCTTCTGCAGATGACCGGAGGTCGCACCCTTGTTCCACAGTTCCTGACGGGAGCGGCTGTAGAACCATGTGTAACCGGTTTTGAGGGTCAGCCCGAAAGACTCTTCGTTCATATAGGCAAGCATAAGCACTTCGCCGTCATCTGCCGAGCGAACGATAGCAGGAATAAGCTCAGCCTTAGCAAAAAACCTGGACAGAACCGGCGCGTTGTTACCGATGGTTATGGCATCACCCAAATCAAGGCTGCCGGAATAAAGGGACTTGCCGCAGATGGCACCATACATGAACAGATCACGCAGATGTTCGATATCACCGGCGCAGCTAATGCCGCCGCTGGCGATGATATCGCAGGAAACAGCGTTGTTGATGGCTTCAAGCTGCTGGAGATTTGGTCCCTGCAGGGTTCCGTCTTTGGAAATATCTGTAAAGATAATTGTCTTTACACCAATTTCTTCCATCATACGGGCAAAATCGAGATAATCGACACTTGAGGTGTCCAGCCAGCCTTCTGTGGCAACTTTTCCGTCCCGGGCATCAATTCCGACGGCTATTCTGTCACCGTAAAGCTTAACAGCTTCACGGACGAGTTCAGGCTTTTTCAGCGCTGCAGAGCCGAGAATGACCCTCTCTACCCCGTTGTCGAGATAGCTACGTATGGTATCTATGTCACGGATACCGCCGCCCACCTCCACCTTCATGGAAACGGTGTTGGCGGTCTCGATGATGATGTCGCGGTTTATGGTGCTACCGGCCTTCGCGCCGTCTAGATCAACCATGTGCAGCCACTGAGCGCCGGCTGCTTCAAATCCCTTTGCTGCGGAAACGACACTATCCGCTACCTGAGAGGCTGTGGAATAATCGCCCTTAACCAGTCGGACGGGGCGACCGTCTTTTATATCAATTGCAGGAAAAATAATCACGTTTATACTCCTCCGCTGTGTTATCAGAGTACGCCCTTTGTGGAAAGGGTGTCTTCGTATTCAATCTTGCAGGCTGCCTTGAGGGCATGAGCCACCGCTTTGAAGATGGCCTCAAGTTCATGATGCGCATTGGCACCGTACTCAAGACGAATGTGCAGGGTGATTCCCGCGTTGACAGCAAGAGCGCGGAAGAACTCCAGTCCCAGACAGGAGTCAAACTCGCCGCAGCGTTCCTGAGAGAGCTGGGCGTTATAGACAAGGAAGGGACGCCCGGAAATATCCAGCGACGCAAAGGCAAGTGCCTCGTCCATGGGGATAAAGAAGCTACCGTAGCGCGCAATGCCCTTTCTGTCCCCCAGCGCCTCGCGCAGCGCCATGCCGATGCAGATGCCCACATCCTCCACGGTGTGGTGACCGTCTACCTCAAGGTCACCCTTGCAGCGCACGGTCATGCCGATGCCCGAATGCACCGACAGCGCGGTGAGCATATGATCAAAAAATCCGATGCCTGTGCTGATATCAGCAGCACCGCCGTCGAGATTCACGCTGACCTCGATATCGGTCTCACGTGTAGCACGGATAGTCTTTCCGGTTCTCATGTGTTTCACTTCCTCTTATATGATCTGTTCAAGAGCTTTGATAAGCTGAGAGTTTTCTTCTTCGCTGCCCACGGTGATGCGCAGCTTTCCGCCGACGAAATGACGGATGAGAATGCCGCGCTCCTTGAGCTGAGCAAATATCTCCGCAGCCTTGCCGGCATCCATGCGCAGCATGAAGAAGTTGGTGGCCGTGTCGCTCATGGTAAACACTCCCCTGCCCTCCAGACGGCGCAGCTCGCTGCCAAGACGGTCGCGCTGCTCGAGAATGACGCGGATGGCATCATCCAGCTCCTCGGGGTGTTCGAAAATCTCCGCGGCGAAAATCTGGGTCAGGCGGCTGACGTTGTAGGGTGACTTGACGGCGTGGAGCGCGTCGGTGATCACTCTGCCCGCCACGGCAAAGCCGCAGCGGATGCCCGCAAGGCGCAGAGCCTTGGAGCAGGTCTTGAGCACGATCATGTTCTCCCGTTCGGGAGCGACTTTGATAAGCGGCTGGTTCCAGAAGTCCATGTAGGCTTCGTCTACAACCACAAGGCAGTCAGGACAGCTGTCGACAATGCGCAGGGCTTCTTCGGCGCTGATGCCCAGACCGGTGGGGTTGCAGGGATTGGAGAACAGCAGCAGACGGGAGCCGGTGCTGTTGACGCGCTCGATGAGGGCATCCACGTCAATGGAGCTGTCCTCGCGGTTACTCACCACGTCCACGTTGACCTCGGCGATGGAGCCGTAGAAACCGTACATGGAGAAATCGTCGCTCATAACGGTCATTGTCTCCCCGCGCATGAGGAACGCCTGCGTAATTATGGACAGCAGCTCGTCCGAGCCGTTTCCCGCGGTTACAAACTCCGCGCCGATACCGTAATAATCTGCAAACAGCCCGCAGGCTTCCGATGCATTCGGGTCGGGATAGCGGTTAAGGGCATCTTCGCTGATGCGGCGAAGAATTCCGTTCATCGTTTCGTCGGACACACGCACAAAGGATTCGTTGGCGTCCAGACGGATGGCATAATCACCCGTTCCCGGCTCGTATGGCTTGAGATTGCGTATCTTGTCACACAGGATATAGCTCATGGTCGTGCGCGGCGGTGTGCCGCTCTCCTTTATATATTGCGGTTTACTTGAAGCGAACCGCGACGGAATTTGCGTGGGCTGTCAGGCTCTCGGCGTCGGCAAGGCGGATGACATCATCCTTGATCTTTGCAAGCTCAGCCTGAGGATAATAAAGGAAGCTGGACTTCTTGACGAAGCTGTCAACCGACAGGGGCGACGAGAATCGCGCAGTGCCGTTGGTGGGCAGAACGTGGTTGGGTCCGGCAAAGTAATCGCCCAGAGGCTCGGGGGAATAATTGCCAAGGAACACGGAGCCTGCGTTATCCACACGTCCGATGTAGGACACAGGATTTTCGATGCACAGCTCAAGGTGCTCGGGAGCCAGTTCATTGGCAAGATCAATAGCCTGATCAATGGTATCCACCAGAATGACTGCACCGTAATCCTCAAGGGATTTTGCGATAAAGTCGCGGCGGTCAAGCTCACGGGACTGGGCGTACAGCTGCACGTCGGTATCCTTGGCAAGCTGCTCACTGGTGGTCAGCAGCACGGAAGAAGCCAGCACATCGTGCTCAGCCTGACTCATCATGTCGGCAGCGAGGAAAGCTGGATCGGCAGTTTCGTCCGCAACGATCATGATCTCGCTGGGTCCGGCGATCATATCGATATCAACCGTACCGAAAACCATGCGCTTGGCTGTGGCGACGTACACGTTGCCGGGGCCGACGATCTTGTCAACCTGAGGAATCTGCTGTGTGCCGTAAGCAAGGGCGGCAATGGCCTGCGCACCGCCTGCAAGAAACACTCTGTCCACTCCGGCAACGGCAGCCGCGGCAAGGATATACTGATTGGGCTTGCCGTTCTTCATGGGCGGCGTGAGCATGATGATCTCCTTAACGCCTGCCACACGAGCAGGGATGGCGTTCATCAGGACCGAGGAGAACAGCGGAGCGGTGCCTCCGGGGACATAAACGCCCACGCGGGTCATTCCGCGCACGCGCTGACCCATCATGATGCCGTTTTCCTTGGTCTCCATCCAGCTGTTCTGCTTCTGCTTTTCGTGATAGGCACGGATATTCTCCGCAGCCTTGGTAAGAGAGGACACAAATTCCGGTTCACACTCGCTCAGTGCTTTTTCGATAACCTCACGGGGAACCTCATAATATTCCGCGTTGGGGCAGTCAAAGGCGGCAGTGTAGCGCTGCACAGCCTCGTCACCCTCGTTGCGTACGTTTTCAAGAATAGCGGTGACGATGTCCCCCACCTTGCGGCTGTCGCTGACACCGCGCTCCTTGAGTCGCTTTATGAGCTCATACTCGGCCTTGTCGTCGGCTCTGATTATATTTACCATAGTCGGATCAACTCCTGATTACTGTTGTGCAAGCGCGTTTTCCAGCGCCTGAGTGAATCCCTCAATCTCCTGCTGACGGAGTTTGAGGCTTGCGATGTTGCATATCATTCTTGCGGATATGGGTGCAACGTCGCGGATAACCTGCAGACCATTTTCCTTGAGTGTGGTACCGGTCTCAACGATATCAACAATGGCATCAGCAAGATCCAGCAGCGGAGCCAGTTCCACCGAACCCTCGATCTTGATGACGTTTACGTCCATGGTCTGCTTTTCAAAGAAACGTCTGGTGACGTTGGGGTATTTGGTGGCAATGGTCTTTGTACCCAGCTCAGAGAAAATATCCTTACCGCCGGCGGTTGCAACAGCAAATTTGCATCTGCCGAAGCCGAGGTCGAGGATCTCAAAAATGCTGGTACCCAGTTCCATGATGGTATCCTTGCCGGTAATGCCGATGTCACACACGCCGTTTTCAACGTAAGTAATAACGTCGGCGGCCTTGGCGAGAACCGCTTCCATACCGTTGCCCAGGGGAAGGATCAGCCGTCTGCCTTTGTTGTGAACCTCGGTGCAGTCGATGCCCGCACGCTCAAAAAGCTCAATACTCTGCTTTTCAAGACGACCTTTGGTCAAAGCTATTCTTATAGGTCTCATTGCTTATCCTCCGGTGAATCAACAGTTTCAATGCCGTCGGTGACGATGTCAACGTGCTTGATGCCTCGGTCACGGGCATAAGCCATCGCGTCGCCCACGTCCTCCAGCAGACAGAATTCAGCGGCAATCTTCTGCTCCTGCAGCTGAGCCATGTAGCGCAGGGCATCGATCTCCTTGCCGCCCTCGGCAACCACCAGACGCTCGGGCGCAGCCGTGACGCTGTATTCAGAGGGGTTGAGGGTCTTGACAAGGTCGTCAATGTTGATAGCAAAACCGCAGGCACTGCTGTCCATGCCAAAGCTGGAAAGCAGATTGTCGTAGCGGCCGCCGCTGAGTATCTTGGCACCGGAGCCCTCTGCGTAAGCCGAGAATACAAGACCGGTGTAGTAGTCGTTCTGATGCACCAGACCAAGGTCGATGATCAGCTTGTCGCCGTAGCCCATTTCAGAAAGGGCATTGTATACCACTCCAAGGAAGTCGAGATGTGCGCCGACTTCGGGATCGGAGATAAACTCACGTGCCTTATCCAGCACTTGAATACCTCCGAACAAACGGGGCAGCTGACGCAGAGCCTTCACCGCTTCGGTCTGCTCCATGCGATCAAGATCAGCGGAAAGAGCCGCATAGTTCTTTGATTCGATATCACGGCGGATGTGCTCACGGTGTCGCTCGTCAACAGGCAGACTGGCAACCAGTGCCTTGAAGATGCCCGCGTGACCGATCTCCAGACGGTAGCTTTGGGTACACTCGGCAAGCGCGCTCACCGCAAGGGTCAGAATCTCAAGGTCGGCACGCATTCCGCCTGCGCCGATCAGTTCCACACCCACCTGACCGATCTGGTCGGCACCGCCGCGCAGGCTGTCGTTGATGCGGAAGAAGGGCTGGTTGTAGTAAAGACGCAGGGGCAGCCGCGCTCCGCGCAGCTTGGTGGACACCATACGAGCAATAGGCATGGTGTTATCCGGGCGCATGACCAGCAGACGACCTTTATTGTCGGTCAGCTTGTACATGCGTTCCTGAGGGATAGGCTCCGATTCAAGGTCGAATACATCGTAGAACTCGAGAACCGGTGTGCGCACCTCGCTGTACCCCGAACGGGCAAAGAGCTTGCACACAGCCTTTTCCACGGCACGGCGCATTACGCATTCGGAGAAAAGAAGATCGGACGTACCGTCCGGTGTGATCAGATGGTTATGACGCATGGTGTGTGCCTCCTGTTACTGAACATCGGCAAGTTCGATATACTGCTCACCGTTGGCAGAGATAAACTCCTTACGACCGCTGAGGTTATCTCCCAGCAGCACGTCGAAAATCTGCCATGTCTGCTCCGCGTCGGCGGGCATGACCTTGATTAATCTGCGTGTAGCAGGTGCCATTGTGGTAAAGCTCATCATGTCGGGGTTGTTCTCACCCAGACCTTTGGAACGCTGGATGGTGAACTTTTCGTCCCCGATCATTTCGAGAATCTCGGCCTTTTCCTGCTCGTTATACGCAAAGTAGGTTTCTTTCTTCGTGGTAATCTCATAGAGGGGTGATTCAGCAATAAACACCTTGCCCTCTTCGATGAGCTTCGGCATAAGACGGTAGAACATGGTCAGGATCAGAGTTCTGATCTGGAATCCGTCCACGTCGGCATCGGTGCAGATAATGACCTTGCTCCAGCGCAGATTGTTGATGTCAAAGGAAGCAAGATTCTTGCTTGCCTTGACATCAACACCGCAGCCCAGCACCTTGATGAGGTCGGTGATGATCTCGCTGGCAAAGATTTTGTTGTAGTCCGCCTTGAGGCAGTTGAGAATCTTGCCGCGCACGGGCATGATTCCCTGGAAATTCGGGTCACGCGCGCTCTTGCAGGAACCTGCAGCCGAGTCACCCTCCACGATGAACAGCTCGCGTTCGTTAACGTCCTTGGAACGGCAGTCAACAAACTTCGCCACACGGGAAGTCATATCCATGTTGGCGGTCAGCTTGGTGCGGATGGTCACGCGCTGCTTTTCAGAATGCTCGCGGCTCTGCTTGTTGATAAGCACCTGCCCGCAGATCTTATCCGCCTCAATGGGGTTTTCGATGAACCAGATCTCAAGCTGCTGACGAAAGAACTCCGTCATGGCCTCCTGAATGAATTTATTCGTGATGGATTTCTTGGTCTGGTTTTCGTAACTGGTGATGTTGGAGAATGAGGATATTACAATGACCAGACAATCCTCAACGTCCTGATACTTGATGGCGCTTTCGTTCTTGGCGTATTTGCCGGTCTGTTTGAGCCGCTGGTCGATCATGCTCACAAAGGCGCTGCGCACGGCTTTTTCCGGCGCTCCGCCGTGCTCAAGGTAGCTGGAGTTATGGTAATACTCCGTCATGGTAACCGAATTTGAAAACGTCACCGCGACATTGATTTTTACGTTGTACTCCGGCTTATCCTCACGGTCACGGCCGCGGCGCTCGCACTGCCACACACGTACAGGGGCAAGTGAGTTCTCCCCCACTGTTTCACGCACATGGTCGGCGATACCCTCATTGTAGCAGAATTCGTACTTCTCGCCGTTGATGCGGTCGTTGATGATGAACTTTATCCCGGCGTTGACGATAGCCTGACGCCTGACGGTATCAAGGTAGTATTCAATGGGAATGTTCACGTCGGTAAATACATCCAGATCCGGCTTCCAGCGGATGCGCGAGCCTGTGTCTCTCTTTGTGTATTCTTCCTTTTTGAGACCACCCACGTTTTCTCCCTTTTCAAAATGCAGGGTGTAGCGGAATCCGTCGCGGCGGATGTCGGCATCCATGTATTCCGATGCGTACTGAGTTGCGCACAGACCAAGACCGTTAAGTCCCAGAGAATATTCATAATTCTCGCCGCTGTCGGTCTTGTATTTGCCGCCGGCGTACAGCTCGCAGAACACCAGTTCCCAGTTGTATCGCTCCTCGTTGGGATTATAGTCAACGGGAATACCGCGGCCGAAGTCCTCGATCTCGATAGAACCGTCCTCGTAACGGGTTAGGACGATCTTCTGACCGTAGCCCTGACGCGCTTCGTCGATGGCATTGGAGAGAATCTCAAACACCGAATGCTGGCAGCCTTCTATGCCGTCCGAGCCGAAAATAACACCCGGGCGTTTTCTGACGCGATCCGCGCCTTTAAGTGACGATATACTTTCGTTGCCGTATTCGGCAGTCTTTTTTCTGGACGCTCCGGAGCTCATCCGACGCTACCTCCATTTACAGCCATTTTAGTCTATGTATTATACCACACAAGCTACATTAACACAATATTTAGATTATAGGAAAGCCAAAGATTAGCCTTTTGCACAACAGTTTGCGCTTTAGCATAGTAAAACGCATCGAAACCGACCAAAGCCGGCCTCGATGCGTTTTTCCGGGATGTACTAATGGGCTATATATCAATCCTTTTACTACCTTCAAAAACCATATAACCGCGCAGAAGGCGGCTCACTTTTATGTATCCGTTTGTATTATAGCACTATTTTGAGCGGGCTGCAAGGGGGTGACAGCGATCATACACATCATTGCAGCCGGTTTTTCTCGACATATTTGCGTACATCTGTGTTGAGGATATGTCAGCATGACCCAGCATCTGCTGCAGATCGTGCAGAGAAGCGCCGTTCTGATACAAATGCAGAGCAAATGAATGACGCAGAGTGTGCGGGGTTATCTCTTTTTCGATTTTAGCATCTTCAGCATAAGTTTTTACGATCTTCCAGAAGCCCTGGCGAGACAGTCTCGCGCCGTTCAAATTAACAAACAGCGCATCGCCGCTTTCAGCCGATACCAGCTTCGGGCGGACATTATCTCTGTATTCAATCAGCGCATTGACAGCAGATTTATGAATCGGAACTACTCTTTCCTGCCCCTTGGCATTCTTGCAGACAACTTCACCGCGGAAATCTCTGACGCAGTTAATATCGCCCAGATTAAGATTGATCAATTCAGAAACGCGTATTCCGGTGGCGTAAAGCAGCTCAAGCATTGCTTTGTCACGAACGCCTTTAGCGTCCTGCAGATTAGGCATGGCAAGCAGATTGAGTATTTCTATATCAGTTAATATTTCTGGAATCTTCTTTTTGGTGCGCTCAAGCTTGATCTGCTTAGCTGGATTGCTGTCAATAACACCAGCCTGCATCAGAAATTGATAATACGAGCGAACCGATGCCAGCATACGGGTTACAGTCGCCGAAGACTTATTCATACTGCGTAAATGATCCAGAAAAGCATTTATTCCTGCAACCGATTTTTCAGTATCATCGCAATCCAGACAGAGTTCTTCACTGCTTCTGACAAAGCTGACATATTGATTTACATCGCGCATATATGATTCCAGCGTATTCTGAGAAACACCTTTAGTACCGACAAGGTAGTTCTGGAACTGTTCGATAAAATCTAACATCGTACTACTCCTAACTGATAAAACTGTACATTATTGTCCTCATCCATGCAGCAAAAGCGGCTGCAGCCAGATTTATTGCCGCACACAGAGGTATCTTTATAATCAGCCTGCAGACGACACCGCTGCTGCCGGCTGGATGAAACACCGACCGGAACAGCCACATCGAAAGAAGCATGGATCCGTGACATAGAATCGCGAGTGAAATCAACACGCACAAGGCCGGAGCGGCAATAACAGGCAGTGCGTAAAGCACGCCCCACAGGCCGCATCCGGAATAAAGACAGCAAATCGAAGTACCCAGCTTCAGACCGCCGATAAGCAGTGCCGCCGGCGCGATAATCCAGCCCGGAACAAGCATTGCCGAAAAAAGAAGAAAGGCGAAAAACGGAAGCTCCTCGAGCAATCCATAGATAAAATAACCGGCAAAATCGACCGGCAGACTGCGCTGCGAATCGATAAACGCCTCCACATCGACATCAGTGTAGGCACGTGCGAACACTATAGTTCCAGTAACTGCTCCCACAAAGCATAACGCGGCAAGAAAAACAGGCAGAAAATGAAACAGCCGCAGGCGATCGTTGTGATAAATTTCAGCACTACGTTCCATAAGTCACTCCACAATGTGTTATGGGAAATGCTTATGAAACTCATACGCATATTAGAACCGGAAATCAGTTGCCACCCAGTTCACGGGCACGACTGGTGCAGGCCTGCATAGCGCGGTCAACAATCTGTTCAAAACCGTCAGCCTCAAAAGAATGCAGAGACGCTTCGGTGGTTCCGCCTTTGCTGGCAACCATCTGTATAAGCTCCTCGCAGGAAAGTCCGGAATTTTCAATCATCTTCGCGGCACCGGAGAAAGTGCCGGCGATCATGGAAAGCGCCTGCTTCCTGTCAATCCCCTGAGCAACAGCGCTGTCGGTCATCGCCTTGGCAAAAAGGAAGACATAGGCCGGCGAGGAACTGTGAACACAGATTATTTCGTTGAACTTGTCCTCATCAACATAGTACACGCTGCCGCAGGAACGGAAGATAGAGCATGCGTAATTATACTGCTCCTCCGTTGCCGGGGCACGATAAGTAATCGCAGAAACTCCCATTCCAAGCAGCATCGGAGTATTAGGCAGCACGCGGATAACAGGCAGAACCTTTCCGACGGCATTATTAATGAAGTCAATGCCGATACCGGCGGCGATGGAGATTATCAGCTTGCTTTCATCAAGCAGATCACCGATTTTTTCCAGCAGCTCACGGAACCCCTGAGGCTTGATTGCGAGGATAATGGTGTCACACTGCCCGACGAGATCACGCTCGGAAGCGGCGGCATTACAGCCAAGATCAGTAAATCGCTGAAGCTTTTCAGGGAAAACGTCGTACAGCACAAGGCTGGATGGGGATTGAATGCCGGAATCGATTATTCCGGAAAGAATCGCGCCGGCCATATTGCCGATGCCGATTATGCCGGTTTTTCTCATAATCATTATATTTGCCAACTCAGATGCGTGAGCGCCTTTCAACAGGATAATTATGTAACTTGAGCTGCTGCTGTTCAGATTGACATAACAGAACCAGTAGGAGCTGATTCACAAGATATTGTGCTCGTTCCGGACAGAAGCAGAATATGTGCCGTGCACGTGCATGTATGAGAATTGCAACGAGAAATGTCGCATAACTACGCGAAAACAGCAGGATATTACTCTCTGTAATCTTTTGGAAATGATAAAAGTTTCGCGAAAAGAGGCGTGAATGCATAATATTCATTCCGCGAAACATCTGTTGTTTTCGTATACTATCTTATGTTAACTTTTGCGATTTGTCAATACTTATTGTTAACAAAAATCCGACTTCAGCTCATTTTTTCTTCACTCCAAGCTGTTTCTCCCCCGATCCGAGGCACAACATCATCAGACAGCTTACCCGAACTACGCCACATTACCCGGAAAAAGAATATATACGCGGATACTATATATAATAAATAAGTAAAAAAGCGAAAAACACCTTGACACTTTTTCTTCTTTTGATTACGATAATAAATCAGTGACAAAGTTAACAAGCCGGCATTATTTCCGGCAAAAGAGTATTTCAAGGAGTAAGCAGATATGACAACCGAAAAGAAAAGAAGTTCATTTACCGGCAAGATCGGATTTGTTCTTGCCGCGGCAGGCTCAGCGGTAGGATTAGGCAACATTTGGCGTTTCCCCTACCTCGCCGCAAAATACGGCGGCGGTATTTTCCTGCTGGTTTATCTCATTCTCGCTGTGACCTTCGGCTTCGCGCTCATGTGCGCCGAGATAGCTCTGGGCAGAAAGACCGGCAAGAGCGCCATCGAAGCCTTCGGTGAGCTAAACAAAAAAAGCAGGTTTATCGGAGTCATGGCTTCCTGTGTGCCCATAATCATTCTCCCCTACTACTCGGTCATCGGCGGCTGGGTCTCCAAGTACCTCTTCGCCTTTGCTACCGGCGAAATCAACGCTGCCGCGCAGGACAACTACTTCACCGACTTCATCGCCAGCCCCTTTGAGCCCATCGGATGGTTCCTGCTGTTCGTCGGTCTGACCGCTCTGGTCGTTCTTCTGGGTGTTGAAAAGGGCATCGAAAAGGTAAGCAAGTTCCTCATGCCTGTGCTCGTTCTTCTCACCATCGGCATCAGCATCTACGTCATGTTCATGCCCGGCGCGATGGAGGGCGTTCTCTACTACATCACTCCCGACTTTTCAAAATTCTCGGTAACCACTGTACTTGCCGCTATGGGGCAGCTTTTCTACTCCATGTCGCTGGCTATGGGCATCATGATTACCTACGGCTCCTATATGAAAAAGGACGTCAGCATCGAATCCTCGGTCAGCCAGATCGAGATTTTCGACACAGGCATCGCTTTCCTCGCCGGTCTGATGATTATCCCCGCTGTGTTCTCCTTCTCCGGCGGTGATGAGAGCGCTCTGGGCAAAGGCCCCTCTCTCATGTTCATCACCCTGCCCAAGGTTTTCGACAGCATCAACGGCATCGGCGGAGCAATCATCGGCACTCTTTTCTTCCTGCTGGTACTTCTTGCCGCCCTCACATCTTCCATTTCTCTGATGGAAACCGTTGTTTCCATCTTCCGTGACAAGTTCGGCTGGGGCAGAAAAGTCACCTGCCTGTTCGTTCTGTTCGTCAGCATCGTGCTCGGCCTGCCCTCCTCCCTCGGTTTCGGCGTGTGGGACTTCATCACTGTCGCCGGCATGAGCATTCTTGATATGTTCGACTTCTTCTCCAACAGCATCCTTATGCCCATCGTGGCGCTGCTCACCTGTATCTTCATCGGATATGTCATCAAGCCTAAGGCTATTGCCGAGGAGGTTGAACTGACCGGCAAGTTCCGCCGCAAGTGGCTGTTCTCCTTCATGATCAAGTATGCAGCCCCCTTATGCATCGTCCTTATCCTTGTTTCCTCCGTGCTTGACGCACTTGGAATTTTCAAGATCTGACAAATCAAACGCAAAAAAGCGCTTCCCGATCCTCTGCGGAAAGGGAAGCGCTTTTCTTATGCAATTACTTGAGTTATTCTCTGCGCAGCGCCTCAATAGGATTGAGATTCGCCGCCTTGATGGCAGGAAACAATCCGAACGCCACACCGATAATGATGGAGAATACAACAGCAATAAGACTGTACGAAACGCTGATGGACACCGGCACGCTGAGTATCTGAGAAATCAGCAGCGCCATGATCACACCTACCAGCACGCCAGCAAAACCACCGATGCAGGTAAGGACAGCCGCCTCGGTAAGGAACTGCATCAGAATGCGCTTTTTCTTGGCACCGATCGCTTTCTTCAGTCCGATCTCGCTGGTACGCTCGGTAACCGACACCAGCATTATGTTCATAACGCCGATACCGCCAACCAGCAGCGAAATGCTGGCAATCCACACAAGCTGACGGTTGGTGGAGCTGCTCATGCTCTGCAGCTGCTGCGCCTGCTCCAGCAGGTCCTCGCTCTTGTAAGAAAGCTGACGCTCGCCCACATTCGCGATTACATTGCCGTTGAGGTACTCAGCCGTCTTCTGCCCCGCGGTAGTCATTGCGTCTGTGCTGGCAGCACGAACGGCAACGCACTGAGGCTCGTCAAACTTGTAGATCAGTCCCCAGACCCTGTCAGGCACGTAGATGGAACCGCCGGAGGTATCTGTATACATATAATAATCATTGATTGAGTTGATTACCGGAGTAAACTCGCTGGAACGAGCGACAACGCCGATAATGGTGAAGGGTTCTTTCGCGATCTCAAGAGTCTTTCCGATGGGATTCTCTTTGCCGAAGATATTGTCCACCACCTGAGAGTCAACAATGACAACCCGTCTGGTTTCGGTGAAGTCTTTATCTACAAACCCGCGACCTCTGACCACCACATTGGAATAAACACTCATGTAATGGCTATCCGCTCCGATGATCTTTCCGTTAAAGGCCGTGTTCTTGTAGAAAACGCCTTCACACCATTCTCTCATATTGAAGACGGTAGCTTCTTCAACTCCGCGCAGATCCTCGATCGCCAGACGGTGTTCCTCAGTGATGATATTGACGCCGTCGGGATTAGGCTGATAGGCAGTGTCAAAGGGGTAATCATTTTCGTTGAGCCGCACGACAACACAGTTGGTTCCCGCGCCGATCAGATTTTCCTTGATCTGCTCGTTGGTGCCCTTGATGGTGGATACGATGGTAATGATGGAAGCGATGCCGATGATTATGCCCAGCATGGTCAGCAGAGAGCGGAGCTTATGTCCTCTTACGCTGTCAAAGGCAAAACGTAAATTTTCAAACATACTTTCTCCCCTCCCTGTTAATAAGCGTAAAGCTCTTCGATGCCGGCTTCAACGGCTGTTGCGCCATCCTTTGCATTCTTGTCATAAGGGAAAGCAATGCGATCGTCCATTGTCAGTCCGCCGGCTATGCGCACATAATTGCCCCAGAGATATTCTCCGGTGGAAACCTGACGTTTTTCCAGCTTTCCTTCTTCGTTCTGCACAAAGACATAGCTTCTGCCGCTTTCCGGAAGCACAAAGGCACGTTCAATATAGAACCCCTCCGGGACATCACCCTTTGAATTATAGGTAATGGATACGAACTCATTTTCCATGAGATTTGCACTGCCGTCGATGTGCACAGTGAACGGATAATAGGAAACGTTGCTGTTACCGCTGGTCCAACCATTCTGAGCTGCTGGTACAGTAGAAACAGAAGCAATCTCTGCCTCGTATTCCTCGTATCTCTCCCATGACATAACCTTGACCATCTGGCCGACAGTCACAGTGTCCAGTTCGAGTTCGCTGAGCGTACCCTGAACCACATAGCTTCCGTTATTGGAGATTTTCAGCAGCGGCTCGGAATTCTCAGCAGCATGCTCAACGTCAACAGTGACAAACTCAACCACACCGTCAAGCTGCGCAGTAATTATGCCGCTGTCCTCCTCCAGAACCATCTGCTTGTACTCGAGGTCCGCAACGCGATAATCAAGGTCAGCTTCCTTGATCTTTTCCTTTGCGGAGGCACGCATGCGGCTGATCTCAGCAGCAGTAAGTCCGCTGTTGTACTCTATCTCCTCATAAGGCTCAGTGGGTTTATTGACACTGAATTTAGAGCCGTCAAAGAACTGCATTGACATTCCCGACGCGGAATTTCTGTAGCAGATCCCCCAGTGTTCGATAATGATGCCGTTGGTCATGTTCTCGTTACGTTCCTGAAACACAACCCACGCGCGGTCGGTACCGGCGGGACATACACTCTCATACAGTTCAGCAGAACAGGGAATCACGCCATCCTCCGCAACAATGATATAAGGATCATTCTTCTTTCCCGCGCCGTCAATTATCTTCCACCCGGAAACCAGAACGCCAGTAACATCCGAGTGAGAGGGGTAAATAGTTGTAACGACCATCGGCTTATATGTGTTGATAGTCCTGAGTTCCTGCTCCGCCTGACGCAGAGCAAGTTCAAGCTCCATGACCTCGAGTTCTTTCTTTTCCAGTTCGATCTGGGTAAGAGAGGTGTCGTATGAAAGAAGCTTGTCGCCTTTCTTCACCCGCTGACCTTCTCTTACATAAATCTCCTGCACATCCATTGTGTAGGAAGCGAAAACAGTCTGCATATTATGAGTAGAGACTTCGCCGTAGCTTTCAGAATTGTTAAGCCATTCATCTACATAGGCAATGTCCGAAACCGCATAGGTTTTGACCTCACTTCCGCAGCCGGAAAGTCCGAGCGCACCAGCAAGCACACATCCGCACAACAGCAGCGCAGCGATACTTTTGAATACGCGATTATTCATTTCCGTCAGCCTCCTCCGCAATAGTGTCGGACAATTCGAAGTCCTCGTCTTCCAGACAGGATCCATCCGCTTCATCGAATTCAGCTTTTACATCACCGAGAGAATCGTCAAAATCATCACCAATGCTGGCGATCCCGGACATGTAGTCCTCACCCGATCCTTCTAACGGAACAAGCATAAGTTCAAGTTCAGACTCAGAAACAGGCTCGAGAGCCGAAACTGCATCGAGTTCACTGATAATCTCAGGCTGATATACCGACTCCGTCTCAGCTTCCGGTTCAGAATTATCCGGTACCGGCTCAAGATCGGGAATCGGTTCAATGTCCGCAGGGGCTTCAAGGGCGGGAACCGGCTCAGATCCGCAAACAGCATCAAGCAGCAAACCGCCGCTTCCCTGTTCCTCGGACACAATCCGTCCGTCCAGAATACGATAGATGCGGTTGGCACAGTCGGCAACCGACTGCTCATGAGTGATGATCACGATAGTGACACCGCTCTGGTTGAGTTCTCTGAACAACTCCATGACCTGTCTGCCGGAAGCAGAGTCAAGCGCTCCGGTGGGTTCGTCAGCCAGCAGAAGCTCCGGATTACCCACAATGGCACGGGCTATGGCAACGCGCTGGCACTGACCGCCCGAAAGCTGATTCGGATAGAAATGCAGGCGATCGCCAAGTCCCACCCGCTCCAACGCTTCTTTTGCACGTCTGCGGCGCTCTTTGACCGGCACATCGGCATACATGAGCGGCAGAGCCACGTTGTCAAGAGCGTCCAGCTTGGGCAGGAGATAAAAGCTCTGGAACACAAATCCGATATATTTGTTGCGCACCTCGGCAAGCTTGTCGTCGCTGCCTGCTGTATAATCCTCGCCCGCAAGCTTGTAGCTACCGGAAGTAGGCACATCAAGATAACCGATGATATTCATCAGCGTAGTCTTGCCGGAGCCGGATGGGCCCATGATGGCAATGTAATCTCCCTTTTCAACCGAAAGATCAACATCGTGCAGCACCGGAACCGGTTCTTTGCCACGCAGATAATTCTTATTTATTCCGCTGAGTTCCAGGATCATCCCAGTATCACCTCGCCGTCGCTCATCAGAATTTCGTCGGCGTAATCAACTTCACCGAGCTCATCTTCAAGATCAGAATAATCGCTGTATGCGTCTTCTTCCAAGGTGTCTTCGATAATCTCTCCCTCGAAGCCTTCCCCAATTTCTCCGAAGTCCTCACCGACATTTTCCATTTCGTCACTGCGTATCACAGGAGCGCCGATAGTCACGTTGGTGTCGGGGAACGCAATATAATCCTCGGGAGTCAGGCCTGAGAGAACCTCATAGCAGCAAAGATCCGCGTCATACTCACCCAGTTCAACAGAACGCTTCTCTATGCAGTCCCGCTTGTTTGCAGCCCATACCCACGCGTCGCCTTCAACGTCGGAGATATAGTATTCAGGCAGCATCAGTCCGGCAGCCTGACCGGAATCAGGTTCAACATAGACATGCTGTCCCAGCAGCAGGCCGTCCGTGCTGTCCAAAGTAACATAGAAAGGATACCTGCTGGCTGTGTTTTCCGAATCGGGATTATAGAACTCGTTCTGCTGCTTCTCAGGATTATCCCATTCGATATACTCGATGCTTCCGGTCCAGAGGCTGTCATCAACACGTGAACGGATAATCACGCGGCTGCCCTCGCGGATGGAATTGACATCCAGCTCGCTGGCGGTACACTTGACACGATAAGCGCCGGTCTCGATGATAGTGATGTAAGGAATAATCTCACCGCTCTCGTCAGTTTCGCCGGCGTTGTCGTTGATGGACTGAACAATTCCGGATACCTTGGAAACAACATCTGCGTTTTCAAGCATCTCCTCGGTTCTTGTCATTTCGGACTGCTTTGTTGACAGCTCGAAGTTTTTCTCTTTCTGCTCTATCTCATAACTCTGCAGCTGAACTTCATATTCCAGTTTGGTGGAACCCTTGGAGGAATCCACCTTCTTCTTGCAGGATTTGATATTCTCCTTGAGAAGCTTAAGGCTGTTTTCAAGCTGCTCACATTCCAGTTCAAGGCGCTTGAGCGCAAGTTCAACTGCCTGCACGTCATAGGAGAAAAGAACCTCTCCCGCTCTGACACTGTCGCCCACAGCAACATTCAGCTCAAGGATCTTCTTGTCCTTGTCTTTTTCGATCTTCTGAGTGCTGCCGGAAACGATCATTCCGGAATAACGGCTGTTCAGGCCGGAGTAGCCTGTGCCGGTAATCATGCCGACCGAATCAACAACCACCTGAGGCGTGTCCGAAGCGGAGCAGCCGGTCAAAAGGATTCCTGCCGCGGTGACAACAGCAAGAAGCATAGCCAGAGTTTTTCTGAACATAATGGATACCTCCGTTTGCCCGAAAGCAAATATATATTGAAACGAAATTATTATAAGCTTCGTTGCCGATTTCTTCAAGTATATATGGCAATATTAAAAGATTATTAACCTTTATATAGTTGTTCGGCAGTATATTTCAGGTTGCTTTTTCCGATATGTGGTGATAATATTAATATTTAGGGCATGAACACACAAGCACCTCTGCTCCATCAACTGTCCATCACACTCACGGTGGATATTTATGGTAGTACTGAATTAATTCTGAGAAAGGTCGTGCGCTATTGTTCGGATATATCACCGCCAATGCTGACGCCATGAACGAACAGCAGCGCAGCCGATACAGGGCGTGGTACTGCGGACTGTGCCGTGCGCTGTCACTCAGTCACGGTTCTCTCAGCCGTTTCACGCTCAACTATGACATGACATTTCTGGTGATGCTTCTGTCCTCGGTGTACGGATGTGCAGAAGAAAACGGTTCCGAGCGATGCGCCGTCCATCCGGTTAAACGTCACGATTATCTTGTCAGTGACTGCTCAATGTACGCAGCTGACATTAACGTTCTGCTGGTCTATCACAACCTCATGGACAACTGGAACGATGACCGCAGCGTTATTTCTCTCGCCGAGGCAAAAATGTTCAGAAAAGCCGCGCAATCGACAGAGAAAAAATACCCCCGTCAGTCGCAGGCAATCCTTAACGGACTGGCAGCGCTTGCTCATGCAGAACGCTCCGGCGAACTCAACCCGGACATTCCGGCGGAAGCCTTCGGTGGAATCATGGGAGAGCTTTTTGTCATGCAGGAAGATGAAAACGCGGACAATCTGCGCCGGTTCGGACGCGCGCTGGGACGGTTCATCTACATCATGGATGCCTGTGAGGATTTCGACTCCGACCTCAGGCACATGCGCTACAATCCGCTGACAACCATGACGCGCAGTGATTTTGAGCCAACACTGACCATGCTTGCGGCAGAATGCACTGCCGCCTTTGACCGTCTTCCGGTTATAACTGACCGGGACATAATGGAAAACATACTCTATTCCGGAATGTGGTCAGCGTTCCGTGCGCATAACAACAAAAAGAACAAAAAGGAGGTGCTGTCCGAACAATGAAAGATCCCTACAGCGTGCTTGGCGTTTCAAGGACAGCAACCGAAAAGGAAATTTCCGAAGCTTACCGCAAACTTGCAAAAAAATACCATCCCGACCTTAACCCCGGCAACGATGAAGCCGCCAGAAAAATGAGTGAAATCAACGCCGCCTATGACAGCATCAAGAACGGCACCGCTGACAGCTATGACAGTTCTTCAGGCGGACAGAGTTCCTCCGGAGGCTACGGCTATTCCGGCGGCGGTTACGGTGACCCATTCGGTGGATTCGGCGGGTTTGGAGGATTCGGCGGATTCCCCGGCGGAGGCTACGGCGGCTATTACAGCGGCGGCTCACAGCAGACCGATCCGCTGCGCACTGCCGCGACGCTCATTCATTCCGGCAGGTACCGTGAGGCACTGCTCATACTCAACGGTATTCAGAACAAAACAGCAAAATGGTACTATTACAGTGCAATGGCAAACTCCGCGACCGGCAACAGCATCACAGCCCTTAACCACGCGCGCATAGCCGTCAACATGGAGCCCGACAACCCCGACTATACCGATCTGCTCAGCAAACTGGAAAGCGGCGGACAGTTCTACCGTCAGCGCAGCACCTCTCAGTTCGGAGGCATATATTCCATGTGTGCCCGCAACCCCTGTCTGTGGTGCATGGCGATCCAGTGTCTATCCAATTGCTGCTGCGGTCCTGGCTACAGCACACCGGCAGGTGGTGGATATTATTACCGCCCGTTCTGCTGATACAGTTGAATCATTCTCAATAATGGAGGCCAAATTTATGAAATTCCGCGATAAACTTGCATCATTCTTTTACGGACGCTACGGCGTGGATCAGCTCTACAAATTTCTGATGATCGTCTGGTTCGCGCTGACCATTGTCAATCTGATTCTTGGATTCTTTGAGGGCACCGGCATAGCGGTTACAATAATATCCGCTCTCTCCCTCGCGCTGTTCGTCTTTATGATGTTCCGTGTGCTCTCCAAAAACATCGTTGCCCGTCAGATTGAAAACACCCGCTATCTGACCATAAAGAACAAGGTCACCGGCTGGTTCAACCTGCAGAAGCGCAAGTTCCGTGAGCGCAAGACCCACAGCTTCAAAAAATGCCCCGGCTGCAAAAAGACTGTCCGTCTCAAGAAGATCAAGGGAGAACATACCGTGCGCTGTCCTCTGTGCAGCAACACTTTCAAGGTGAAATTCTGATACGCAGATTTTTAAAGCACAAATGTTGAAAAGGAGACTGTTATGAGAAAGAAAGCTTTCAAGGCGGAATCAAAACGCCTGCTGGAGCTTATGATAAACTCCATCTACACCCACAAGGAGATTTTCCTGCGTGAGCTCATCTCCAACGCCAGCGATGCCATCGACAAACTCTACTACCGTTCTCTCAAGGACGGCATCTCCGGTCTTTCCCGTGATGATTTTGCCATTGATATCGCCTTTGACGAAGATGCCCGCACTCTGACCATATCAGACAACGGCATCGGCATGACCGCAGAGGAACTGGAGACTAATCTGGGCACCATCGCCAAGAGCGGCACCCTTGGTTTCCGCGGCGAAACCGAGGGCGAGGAGAACGAAGATATCGACGTCATCGGTCAGTTCGGCGTGGGTTTCTATTCCGCGTTCATGGTCAGCGACCACATCACCGTTGTATCCAGAGCTTACGGTGCCGAAACCGCGAACGTCTGGGAATCCGACGGTGTGGACGGCTACACAATCCAGCCCTGCCAGATGGACGGGCACGGCACAGTCATCACCCTGCATATCAAACCCTCCTGCGAAGATGAAGATTACAACCGCTTCCTTGACCAGTATCAGCTCAGTCAGCTTATTCGCAAGTATTCTGACTATATCCGCTATCCCATTCGCATGGACATGACGAAAAACCGTCCCATCGAGTGCAGCGACGGTGAATATGAGGATTACGTTGAGAACGAGACCATCAACAGCATGATCCCCATATGGAAGCGCAGCAAAAGTGAGGTTTCCGACGAGGATTATGCACGATTCTACCGCGACAAGTTCGGCGATTTCAAGGATCCTCTGCGTGTCATCCGCATGAACACCGAAGGCTCTGCCACATTCAATGCTCTGCTGTTCATTCCCTCACAGACTCCCTTCAACTACTACTCCAAGGAATACGAGAAAGGCCTGAAGCTGTACGCCAGCGGTGTACTCATCACCGATTGCTGTGCAGATCTTCTGCCCGACTGTTTCAGCTTTGTCCGTGGTCTTGTCGATTCTCAGGACCTTTCCCTTAACATTTCCCGTGAGCTGCTGCAGCACGACCGCCAGCTTCGTCTCATCGCCGCTCAGATCGAAAAGAAGATCAGGAACGAACTTAAATCCATGCTCACCGGCGACCGTGAGAAGTACACCGGATTCTTCCGCAACTTCGGTCTGCAGATGAAGTACGCCATCTACTCCAGCTTCGGTCAGAAAAAGGACCTGCTGGGCGATCTGCTGCTTTATCGCTCTTCCGCAGGCGACGACATGACCACTCTGGGCGAATATTGCGGCCGCATGCGCGAAAACCAGAAATACATCTACTTTGCCAGCGGCGATTCCGCCGAGCGCATTGCTGCTCTGCCCCAGTGTGAGCGTTTGATTGATCTGGGGTATGAAATTATCTACCTCACCGACGACATCGACGAATTCGTCCTGCGTTCCATCGGTAGCTGGGAGGAAAAAGAATTCCGTTCGGTCTCTGCCGACGATCTGGGCATTGAGGAGGTCGAGGCAGAAAAGAAAGAGGCCGCAGAAGCCCAGGAACAGAACAAGGATATGCTGGATAGTCTCTGCGCCGCGCTGGACGGCAAGGTAACCAAAGTAGTTGCCTCTCACCGTCTCAAGAGCCATCCCGTGTGTCTTTCCACCGAGGGCGCGATCTCCCTTGAGATGGAAAAGGTACTCAACGCAGTACCAAACGCTGGTGAAACCATCAAAGCCAGCCGTGTGCTGGAGATCAACACATCACACCCCGTCTTCGAAAAACTGTGCGCCCTGCACGAGGCCGGCAGCACGGACAAACTCAGCACCTGCGCCCGTCTGCTCTACGGTCAGGCGCTGCTCATCGAGGGAATGCCCCTTGAGGATCCCGTTGAGTTCGCACGCCTCATGAGCGAAATGATGGCAGAAAGCTGATCAATCCCACAATCATACAAAAGCACTTCCGCAGTCGTTCATGACCGCGGAAGTGCTTTTTATCTTCTGTATCAACCAAGCCGCCGCGACAGCTCTGCCAGCTGTTCCATGGTCAGCTGCTCGATGCGTGCGTTCTGCTCAAGCCCCATGGCTTCCAGCGCAGCACACACGGCTTCCTTTCCAAAGCGGCGATCGGAGCAGACGGAATTAACCAGCGTCTTGCGTCTCTGGGAAAAACCGGCTTTCACAAGGGCGCGGAAACGCTCCTCATCTCCCACGTCGTACTCCGGCTGCTCACGCACTTTCAGACGCATAACAGCAGAATCAACCTTTGGAGGCGGCAGAAAACTGCCGGCAGAAACCTTGAACAGAATCTCGGGCTCGGAATAATGCCACACTGCCACGGTAACCGCGCCGGAAGCTCTGCTGCCTACTTTAGCACACATACGGTCAGCAGCTTCCTTCTGCACCATGACAGTGATGCTCTCGATGGGCAGACGGCATTCAAGCAGCATCATGATAATCGGTGATGTGATATAGTACGGCAGATTGGCGCACACAACAATGCGCTCGCAATCCGCGAATTTCTCCTTCAGCAGCGCGGACACGTCAAGTTCCATCACGTCTCCCCACACCACTTCTGCGTTTGGATAAGGCGCGAGGTTTTCAGCGAGCAGTCCCTCCAGACGGGTGTCCAGCTCAACGGCAACAACCTTACGCGCCAGCTTTGCCAGTTCAACAGTAAGCACGCCGATGCCTGGTCCTATCTCAAGCACACCGGTGGTGTCGTCCGCTCCGCACATTTCCGCCATGCGCGGACATACTGACGGATTGATAAGGAAATTCTGTCCCATGCCCTTGGACAGGCGAATGCCGTTCTTTTCCAGCGCGGCGCGCACCTGACTTATATCGGTCAGATTCTTCATGCATTTACTCCTCTGTAAATTCTTCCATCATCAGACGCGCCTGATCCGCAAGCGCGTCTTTTTCATTCGGCAGACTGTCGTTGACTACCATCTCCAGCAGATCATTCAGCAGCCGTCCCATAGCCTTGCCCGGCTTCATTCCCATGGCAATAAGATCACCGCCGCCAAGAGCCATATCCCCCACCGTCAGACAAAGTGACTGCCGATCAAGTTCAGTGAGTAGCTCTTTCATTACACTTATCTGACTGGTATCGCAATAAGGCTCCGCGTGAGCCAGCCGGTCAGCAGTCTTTACTTCCATCAGCAGCATGGCTTCCTCATACGTCAGCTTTTGCAGCATTCGCTTCGCCCTGCGCGTGTCGGGAACAACGGCACAGTCATGCAGCTCTATCAGGCGCACAACCGTCTCACGGGTGCGGTTGTCAGCCCGTAGCCGGCGTAGAATACCGTCAGCCATCTGCGCCCCGAGTTCAGGGTGACCGATGTAGTGATCGTAGCCGTCCTCTCCCCGCTCACAGACACGCGGCTTTGCGATATCGTGAAGCAGCAAGGCAAGACGTACCGTCAGGTTCCTTTCGGAACGGTCAATGGCTCTGCAGGTGTGCTCAAGCACATCATAGCAGTGGTATTTGCTGTGTTGTTCAAAGCCGATGATTTCACCCAGTTCGGGAATGACCACCGCAAGCACCGGCGTATACCTCAATATGATCTCTCCGGCATATTCTCCGGACAGAATCCCGCACAGTTCGCTGTATACGCGCTCGGCGGAAATGTTTTTCAAAAGATGAGCACGGCTGAGTACGGCGGCGTGTGTACCTTCATCAAGCCGGAACCCCAGACGGGAAGCAAACCGCAGCGCGCGCATAATGCGCAGCCCGTCCTCGTCAAAACGCTGTCCGGCATCACCCACACAGCGTATCACTCCGTCGGCAATATCCTGCCGGCCTCCGTAAATATCCAGCAGACCGTAATCCGGTCTGTAAGCCATTGCGTTCATTGTGAAATCCCGCCGCATCAGATCGTCCTCTACACGGCGTGTAAAGGATACACCGGAGGGATGGCGATTGTCAAGGTATTCGCTCTCCACGCGGAAAGTGGTTATCTCCACAGGCTGGTGCTCGATCATAACAGTGACCGTACCGTGTTTCAGTCCGGTCTCAATGATATGAAACCCTTCAAAGGCGGCGATCGTCTCCTCGGGAGTGGAGGAAGTTGTGATGTCATAGTCATGAGGCGGAATCCTCATGACCTCGTCACGCACACAGCCGCCCACCAGCCATCCCGTATGACCGGCCGCTTCAAGACAATTAAGCGCGGTCACAATATATCCGGGCAGCTTCATAGCAAATTCACTCATTTACTTTCTCCTGAATCTTTGACATATCTTGCGATTACCGGAGCAAAGTCGTCCCAGTATTTTTCCGCTTTCTTCTCTCCCACACCGGATACCTCAAGGAATTCCTCTCTGGTTGCCGGCTTTCTCCTGCACATATCCTGCAGGGAGGCGTTGGAGAAAATAATGTAAGCGGGAGTATGTTCACGGGCGGCGATCTGACTGCGCACATCACGCAGCGCGCCAAGCATCTGCTTGCCATGCTCGTCCATGGGCGAAACCGCCGACGGCGCTTTTTTCTCCCTGATAACCGGCAGACGCATTAATACCTGCACTTTATCCCGCACTATCTCAGTTGAGCGTTCACTCAGTCCGACAGTGCGGTGAAGCACATCAGAATCGCGCAGGTATCCGCATTCTATAAGATAGTCGATCATCATCTGGATACGCGGCAGCCGTGTATCCGCCATAATGCCGTGGGTACTAAGTTTATCGAACCCCAGTTCTCTGATGCGTTTGGTATTGTTTCCGTGCAGAACCTCGCTGATGATGGCTCTGCCGAAATCGATACCGTTGGTCAGCTGGTTCATACGCCACACGCAGGATACTATTTTCTGCGCTTCCACGGTGATGTCGGTAAGAGCGTAGTCGCTGTTGCACCGTCCGCAGTTACCGCAGTCATCATCGGTCTTTTCTCCGAAATAGCGCAATATGAACGCGCGCAGGCACCCTGTCTGTGTGCAGTAGCGGATCATATCCTGCAGCCTGTCACGGTCACGCGCCTTGACCTTTTCCAGCATCACCGGATCCAGCGCATCGTTGTCGTTCTGGTCAATGAGAAAAAGATTTGTGCGCACGTCCTGCGCGCTGTAGAGCAGGATGCATTCCGCAGGTTCACCATCACGTCCTGCACGCCCCGCTTCCTGATAATAAGCCTCAATGCTTCGCGGCATACTGTAGTGAACAACATAAGACACATTTGATTTATCTATACCCATGCCGAAAGCGTTGGTGGCGACCATAATGTCCCGTCGCTCGTAGATAAAATCCTCCTGATTGGCGTGACGTTCCTGCTGGTCAAGCCCCGCGTGATAACGTGTCGCGGCAAACCCCTCCGCACAAAGCTTTTCGCACACATCTTCCACCTGTTTGCGGGTGGCACAATAGATTATTCCCGAGCGTCCACGATTGCGCGCAACGGCACGCAGAAGATAATTATACTTGTCAGCGCCGGCGGTTATCACATCGAAATGCAGGTTCGGGCGGTCAAAACCGGTAACCGTCTCATAGGGATTATTAAGTGCAAGCAGCTTGCGAATATCCCGCCGTACCTCACCGGTCGCTGTTGCTGTAAAGGCGCAAACCACCGGACGCCGAGGCAGTCTGGCGCAGAAATCAGCAATTTTGAGATAATGCGGACGGAAATCCTGCCCCCACTGGGAAACACAGTGCGCCTCGTCCACAGCGATCAGTGACAGTTTGGCTTTCGCCGCGAAATCAAGAAAACTCTCCACTTCAAGGCGTTCCGGAGCCACATAGATAATCTTGTATTCTCCCCTTGACGCCCGATCCAGAACCTCCTCCTGCTGCCGTATGGAAAGTGAGCTGTTGAGATAAGCCGCGCGCACGCCGGAGTGCACAAGAGCCGCCACCTGATCCTTCATCAGTGATATCAGTGGTGAAATGACCAGCGCGATGCCGTCCATCATCAGCGCGGGAATCTGATAGCATATCGATTTGCCCGCGCCGGTCGGCATGATTCCCAGCGCGTCTCTTCCGCTTATAACGGCATCGATAAGCTCAGACTGTCCGCTGCGGAATTCACCGTGTCCGTAATATTTTTTCAGCAGCTCGTGTTTGTTCATTACCAAGGTATCCTTTACGTCGGCATCAACACGCCGGTTTTATTCTCCAAGCGCCGCAGACACCTGTGCCTCATCGGGCATGGCAGGCATCGCACCGCGCTTCATTACGCAGCAGGCTGCAACCGCGCAGCCATAGTGAGTATATTTCGCTGCTCTATAAAGAGTTAGATTACTGACATCAGCGCCGTCTTTGATAAATGCGGTAAGGAATCCGCCCCAGAACGCGTCGCCGGCTCCGGTGGTGTCAACGGCATCTCTGCGGAGGCTTTCCGCAAAAGCGATTTCTCCGTCAACGCCTACGAATGCGCCCAGCGCACCTGCGGTGACCACCGCACACTTTATTCCCATTTTCATCAGCACCTCAAGAGCCTCACGAGGCGACTCCTTTCCGGTGACCAGAACGGTCTCGTTGTCGGAAAGCTTTATCATATCAACAAAGGGCAGCAGGGAACGCATCTGTTCCTGAGCCTCGTCAGCACTCTTCCACAGCAGTTCGCGATAGTTGGGATCGTAGGTAATCATCGCACCGGCGGCTTTTGCGCGGTGTATGGCTTCCAGCGTTGTCGAACGGGAAGGCTCTGCAGTCAGCGAAAGCGAACCGACGTGAAACACACGTGTATTTCTCAGCACATCATCCGGAAGCTCGTCCGTTCTGAGGAGTGTGTCCGCGCCAGGATCGCGGAAGAAGGAGAAGCTGCGTTCGCCGTTATCCGCAATATCCACAAACGCCAGAGTAGTGTGCGCTTCACCGGTAAAGGCCAACCCTGCGGGTTCAACACCGTATTCGCATAGTTTTGAGCGCAGATATCTTCCATGGGCATCATAGCCCACCTTGCCGATAAATCCTGTGCGCAATCCAAGACGGGACGCGGCACACAGTACGTTTGCAACAGCGCCTCCGGGATTCATCTCGATCATCTTCATCCCCGATTCTGAAAGACCGCAGGGAGTGAAATCAATAAGCAGCTCACCAAGTGCCGCGATATCATAAACAGCATTATTCATGGAACTGACCTCCGTTGTCACTTTGCGGTGGGATATTCGGTGCACAGCAATCGGTATGGCGGCTCATCCTCGTCAATGGCAGGGAATCTGCCCATCGGCGGATTGAAGCGGTTATCGCAGGCATCATCATTGCACATGGACACTTCGCCCAGCAGAATGTCACCCGTTCCCGGCTTGACCTCGAAGTCGTGGTAAAGATACTGATAGATAGTAATACTCTCTCCGGGCTTCAGCTCGACCTGCGTGCCGGCAGGCACGGCAAAGCTGCGTCCGTCCATAATGACAGTCACATCGGTGTCCGCGAAGCCCTCATCGGGCAGCGAATTGTATACCCTTATCAGAGCGGTACCGCCGCCTCGATTGATAATGTCCTCCATCTTGTTCCAGTGGAAATGCATAGGAGAATATTGCCCCTCTTTGAGCATGAGCAGTTTTTCGGCGTAGGGCTTTTTATACTGCGGAAGCTTTGCGTTGCCATTACGGATGGTGATAAGGGTAAAGCCGATGCGGTCAAAATCACCCTGACCATAGTCGGTCACATCCCAGCCCAGCATGCAGTCGCGAATTTCGTCGTATTCACACCCCTTGCTTTCCCATTCCTCCGGCGTCCAGCTACAGAACGGCGGGAGTTCAAAACCATGTGCGGAAGCAAGAGTTTCAAGACGCTTTATCTCCATATTTATCTGCGATCTTTTCACAGAATCACCTCACAAACATCAGAGCCGCAGTGCGGCTGTGAATATTATCAGAGCCCTGTCCGGTCGCCTGTGCGAACCGGACAGGGCTCTGCCGTTCAATAGAATTTGAATCAGTCGCAGCCCAGCATGCAGCCTACGCAGTTGGTGCAGCCCATGCAGCCGTCAACAACACAGCTCAGAGGATTGCAGGCGGCAGCGGATACATTACACGCAGAGCAGCCGAGGCCGAACACTCCGAGGAAGTATGCGATGAAAGCAGCGGCGATAAGAACGATGACTCCGGCAATTACCAGATTCTTCTTGGCGGAAAAGAATTCTTGCATGTGTATAAGCCTCCATAATCACTATTTCTATATATAATTATAGACAATAAACACCGGCAAGGCAAGAAGTTTTTTCGATTCGTATAACAGATTGCAGTTTTTCGCTTTTCTTTGAGTAACACACCCATACATTTTGCAGTTTTATTTTACCAATACTGAAAAAAGTTGTGTTGATTTGAAAAATCACATGTGATAAAATAACTTGAAATATCATGCTGAAATTATTAACAATTTGTTTCGGCGTGAACAGGAGGAAAGAATATGAAGAAAAAGAGCAACCACTCCCTCCTTTGCCGCGCTGCTGCCATTCTGATGGCAGTCTGCTGCATTGGAACATCCCTTGTCGGCTGCGGCAAGGAACCTGTTGCTGACGAGCCTGTTGTCAGCGTGACCGACACCGAGCCCGCCACTCCGGAGGTCTACACCGGCATCCAGTACGACGAAAACAACGTTCCCTTCCTGAGCGAGGACTTTGAAGGCGAAGCTCACTGCGGCATCGCCCGCGGCGAAGGTCTCGTGCTCGAGGTCATCGACGACAACGGCAGCAAGGCTCTGTCGGTCAAGGGACGCAACCAGAACTGGAACGGCGTGAACTTCGCCGTCGAAGAGTTCCGCGGCAACACCATCTCCGTTTCCGCCAGCGTCAAGGCTACCAGCCCCACCGTCAACCTCTCCCTGCAGTATGACCTGGCAGGCACCACCAGCTACCAGTGGATCACCACCGGCGTGGGCGCCGGCAGCAGCTACACCTCCCTCTCCGGTCAGATCGCCATCCCCGAAGAGGCACTGAACGTCTTTGTGTACGTCGAGAGCAACGACGTTGCCGATCTGGTCATCGACAATGTCAAGGTCAGCGCCGTTGGCGAATATGTCGCCCCCACCGGTGACGGCACCATCGAATACGCCAACTTCTCCGACTACGAGTCTCTTGCAAAGCTCTATGAGGATTATTTCTCCATCGGCTGCGCCATCCCCGCAACCTTCATTACCAACACCAATCAGGATTACATCCAGCTGACCACTCAGCTCTTCAACTCCATCACTTTTGAAAACGAGTGCAAGCCTGAAGGCCTGCTCAATCAGTATGATTCCCAGAAGGCCCTCAAGGCCGGCGAGCCTAACCCCGTCATCAACACCACCGTCATCAAGGGCACCCTTGATTACTGCAGAGAGCACAACATAAAGGTGCGCGGCCACGTTCTTCTCTGGCATCAGCAGACTCCCCAGTGGCTGTTCCACGAGGGCTACAACGTAAGCAAGCCCCTTGCCAGCCGCGAAGTCATGCTCGAGCGCATGGAAAACTACATCAAGGCCGTCATGACCTGGTGCAACGAAAACTACAGCGACCTGTTCTATGCATGGGATATCGTCAACGAAGCCATCGCCGACGCCAACAACTGCCTGCGTGGCGACGCCATGTGGTCCAGAACCGTGGGCAACGACTGGATCCAGTACGCCTTTGAATACGCCCGCAAGTATGCCGGCGAAGGCGTCAAGCTCTACTACAATGACTACAGTGCTTCCGTTCCCGGCAAGATGAAGGGTATCATCAAGGAGCTGCGTCCCGTTGCCGAGGCCGGCAACATCGACGGTGTCGGCATGCAGGGCCACATCAGCACCGCCACCAGCATCGAGCAGTTCGTCAAGGCCGCTCAGACCTATCACGACGAGCTGGGCGTTGAGATCAGCATCACCGAGCTGGATATTGAAATGTCCGGTTCCCCCAACGCTCTCTACGATCAGGGCGTCTACTTCCAGAACTTCTTCAAGGCTCTCATGGAGGCCGACAAGAACGGTCTGCCCATCGCCAACGTGACCATCTGGGGTCTGTGCGACAACATCTCCTGGAAGTCCGAAAAGAGCCCCCTGCTCTTCAACGGCGATCTTTCCAAGAAGCCCGCTTATGACGGCGTTGTCTGCGCTGCCAAGGGCACCGAGCTCGCTCCTCCCGAGGATTACGTTGTTCCCGGCACCAACACCGAGCCCATCTTCGAAGATTATGAGGGCACCACTTTTGTCGGTCGTCCCCGCTTCGGCAGCACTCAGGATCTTGTAACCGATAACCCCTACGAGGGCAGCCAGTGCCTGCGCAGCATCGGCAGTGAAGCCTATGACGGTTATTCCATCGATGTTACCAACTTTATCGGTCACACTATCAAGTACTCCTTCGCAGTCAGAAGCGAGTGCCCCGAGATGAGACTGTCCGGTGAAATCGACGGCGTATGGCCCAACCTCGAGACCATCGACACCAGCTCCGGCGAGTGGGTATTCGTTGAGGGTACCTATGAAGTCCCCGCTGACCAGTCTGTTTACTCCATCTACTTCGAGGCCTCCGAAGTTGGATACATCTACATCGACAACCTCAGCATCGAACTTGCCGAGTAAATCCCGCTAACACTCAGCCCCGCCCGTTTCCTTTGAACAGGTCCAGTAAAAACGGACAATAGACAAATAGCCCCCTGATGTAGGAAAATAGAAGTACTACATCAGGGGGTATTATCATGTCAAAGAGAAGATACACACATATTCAAAAGATTCTGCCGGAAATAAGAGCAAT
>JAZUPE010000081.1:0-6396 GCA_045605025.1 Acutalibacteraceae bacterium | reverse complement strand
TCGGCCACATCCAGCCGCCATCCGCAGGCCCCCTCGCCCAGCCAACGCTGGACAATGCCTCCGCCTCCGGTCAGGAAGCTGAGCACTGCAGGCGCGTTTTCGTTGAGTTCGGGCAGGGTCTCGAAGCCCCACCACGAGCTGTATTTGTCCGGCCACTGCTGGAAGCTGTACCACGACGAGTAGGGGGAATTCTGCGAATTGTGAGCACCCTCGGATGAGTAGCGCCGCTCACGGTTGAAATAGACACTGTCGCTGCCGGTGTGTGAAAAGACACCGTCCAGAATCACGCGAATTCCACGCTCCTTTGCCTCGGAGCACAGGCGGTTGAAATCCTCGGAAGTGCCCAGCAGCGGGTCGATGCGTGTGTAATCGGCTGTGCTGTAGCGGTGATTGTCCGCCGACTCAAAGATCGGGTTGAGGTACAGACAGGTCACGCCAAGGGACACAAGATAATCCAGGCGGGAGGTGATGCCCTCCAGATCGCCGCCGAAGAAGCGGTTGTTGCGGAAGGTTCCGTCCTCGTCGGGCTTCCAGTGAGGAGGAGATCCCCACGCGTTCATCCTGCGGTCGCCCGGTATTCCGGGATACCGCTGACCGCTGCGGCAGAAGGAATCAGGAAAAATCTGATACATCACTCCGCCGTCCAGCCAGTCGGGGGTCTGGAAATCCTTTTCGTATACTGTGATCTGCCACGAAACGGGGCTTGTGGTGATCTCACCTTTTCCTCCCCACGCGCGGCTCAGGAAACGCTCTCCTGTCCGTGTGGAAAGAATAAAATAGTAGAAATACAGTGACGCGGTTTCAAAGGTAACATCGGTTTCCCACCACTCGGCGTGCTCACCCTCCATACCGCACCAGAACATATCACTGACATGGTCTGTGCCGCTGAGTTCATCGTGAACCAGCACCTTTGCTCCGGAACAGCCGATATCTCTCGGCAGACAAATGCGCAGATGCACGTTTGACCCTTCGGCAACCGCGCCAAAGGGATTTTTATATTTCAGATCGCGAGAATCAAACAGGGTCAGACTCATTTAACTAATCATCCTCATAATATCATTTTCACCCATTTTTCCGAATGGCACACACGGAAAACCCGTTGATCTTCCGTGTGTGCGGCAGCAATTGTAATACAGCGTGCAATATATGCTGCGAATAATACTCTTTATTTCTCTATCCTATCCAAACGGAGCGTATACGCTCAAATGTTCCGTCACTGCGCATATCGCCAAAGAGCGATTCTATGCGCTGCGCCAGCAATACATCCCGCTGACGCATGGCGATTATCAGCCGGGTGCGGGAAATGACATCATCCAGCACCACGTAGTCGCTGTCCACGCCGTTCATAATATAAAGGTATACAGGTTCATCAATCAGCATTGCGTCGGCGCGTCCGCTGTTGATGGCATCGAACTGTTCGCTGGCCATGTCGCACCAGATTATGCCGTCAAGATCAGCCTTGAATACCTCTGCCTCGTCCAGCGCAGCGGCGGCGTCCGAACCGGAAATGACCGCCAGCGTACCTCCATCCAGATCAAACATACGGGAAACATCCGAATCGGAGGTCACCACCAGTATCTGACGATAGTCGACACCGGTGTCCACCGTCTGCATGGTGGCTGTTTCTTTCTGTCCCGGAGAGGGCAGGTTGATGAACAGGTCGATGGTTCCGTCGTCCAGCGACTGCCGGGCATCGGAAGCGGAGACGAACACAAAGCGCGCCTCCACGTCAAGGCGATAGGCCAGTTCCTTTGCAACGTCCACCGACAGCCCCACCGGATCGCCTTCAGTGTCGTAGGACAGCGGGAGCTTGTCCGGCTCAATGCCGAACACGATCTCGTCTTCAGCGAGAATGCGCTGCAGGGAGTCCCGGTCATCGCCGCAGCCGGCCATGGCCAGACAGACAAACGTGATTATCAGTACCGATAATACAAGCAGTATATTCTTTCTTCTGTTCATTTTACTCCTTACGCTCAGCGAAGCTTGACGATCTTTGCCGGACAGACCTCGGTGCACTTGCCGCAGCCTGTACACTTTGAGGAATCGATGCTGGCGCAGAAGTCGGTAACAGTGATTGCACCGGTTTCGCACACCTTGGTGCATTTCATGCAGCCGATGCAGCCGGCCTTGCACACCTTGCGTGTCTCACCGCCCTTGACGCGGCTGGAGCAGAACACGGCGGCGGTGCCGAGCTTTTCAAGGCTGATGATGCCCTTGGGGCAGGTTCTGACACACTTGGAGCAGCCAACGCACAGATTGCGGTTGACCGAAGCAACACCGTTGCAGGTGGAGATGGCTCCGTATTCGCAAACGGAGGCACAGTCACCCAGACCGATGCAGCCGAAAGCGCAGCTGGCAAGTCCGCCGTAAAGCTGCATGGCGGCGGCACAGGAATTAACTCCCTGATACTCCAGCTTATCGGAGGTGTTGTCGTAGGTGCCGAGGCAGTGGACAACAGCGACCTTGCGCTCAACGTCGGCGGCGGCTATGCCCAGAACGCCCGCGATCTCCTGAGAGACCTTTGCCCCGCCGGGGGCACACAGGCCGTTTTCCGCCTCACCGGCAGCCAGCGCGGCGGCGTAGCCGGAGCAGCCGGAGAATCCGCAGGCACCGCAGTTGGCACCGGGCAGAACTTCCATAACAGCCTGCTCTTTTTCGTTTACGGGAACGGCCATCAGCGCCGAGGCGACGGCAAGACCGACACCCGCGATCAGACCCACGCCCGCAACGATGAGAATGGGGATCAAAATAGCTGACATTTTACAGATCTCCTTAATCTTGATTCAGTTGATTGCGCGGACGGGATCAGGCAAGACCCAGTCCCTGAACGATGCCGGAGAAGCCCATGAAAGACAGGGCAACGATGGACGCGGCAACCAGAGTGATGGGCAGACCCTTCATGCTCTCGGGAATGTCACTCTGCTCCAGACGACCGCGCACACCGGCAAACAGCACCATTGCCACAAGGAAGCCCAGACCGGCACCCAGCGCGGCGATGATGGCGGCAAGATAGCCCTTGCCGAAGCTCTCGTAACCGGTGGTTCCGAAATAGGACTCCACCACGTTGAGGGTAACACCCAGAACGGCGCAGTTGGTGGTGATCAGGGGCAGATATACACCCAGAGACTTGTGCAGAGCGGGAATATGCTTTTTGAGTACGATTTCAACCAGCTGCACCAGAGCCGCTATGACCAGAATGAACACCAGCGTCTGCAGATATCCCAGCCCCACCAGATCAAGCAGCGCGTAAATCGGGAATGTAACGATGGTGGCCAGAAGCATTACGAAAGTAACGGCAACGCTCATGCCCACGGCGGTGTCCAGCTTCTTGGAAACGCCAAGGAACGGACAGCAGCCGAGGAACTGAGCCAGAACGTAGTTTTCGGTCAGAATTCCTGCCACAACAATGCCAAGCAGAATAAGCCCGAAGGAGGGCCCGCTGCTGCCGGCAGCAGCCACATCAGAAGCGGAAACCGCGACGTCGGCGCGGGAAATCATATCCGCGGCGGAAACAGCGTCGGATCCGGAAACATTAGCGGCAGACACGGCTGCCATGATGAAAGACTTAAGCATCCTCCTGACCTCCCTTCTTCATGGAACAGGTGGCGGCGGCGGGACAATGTTCGCAGCCGAATTCCTCAACGACAGGCTTTTTGCCGGTCAGCTTGTTCACCGCTGCGATGAGTATGCCGAACACGAAGAACCCGCCCGGAGGAAGCAGGAAAATAATGATGGGGGCCAGAACGGAGCTCTGGGTAATGAAGGTGAATTCATAACCGAAGAAGGATCCGGCACCCAGAACCTCACGGATGGTACCCATGGCAAGCAGAGCGGCGGTAAAGCCGATACCCATGGTAAGACCGTCCAGAGCGGACAGGGCAACGTTGTTTTTGCTGGCGAACATCTCGGCACGGCCGAGGATGATGCAGTTGACAACAATCAAAGGCAGGAAGATGCCCAGAGATTTGTCGATGGCGGGAGCAAAGGCCTTGACCAGCATCTGGACAATGGTAACAAATCCGGCGATGATGGTGATGTAGGCGGGAATGCGCACCTTATCAGGAATGACCTTGCGCAGCGCGGAGATGGCCATGTTGGAGCAGATAAGCACCAGCGTGGCGGCAACGCCCATACCGATGGCATTGCTTGCGGAGGTGGTGACCGCCAGAGTGGGGCAGGTGCCCAGCACCAGACGGAGCACCGGATTTTCGGTGAGAATACCGTTTTTGAAGGCGTTGAGAACCACCGAGCCGCCTGATTTCTTTTCAGCGCGTTCACAGGCTTTTTCCATGTTCTCGCTCATTACTGCGCACCTCCTTGCTGATTATTTGCGTCGGTGCCGGAAACATCGCTTCCGGAGACATCACTCCGGCTGACAGCGGGAGCTTCCGCGGTGCCGGGCAGACAAAGCCGGCCAGCTGCCTTGAGCTGGTCAAACTGCTCCGCGGCCATGTTGACAGCGCCGGTGACCGCGCGTGAACTGATAGTTGCCGCGGTGACGGCATCAACGCTGCCGCCGTCCTTGGCCACAGCCAGACTGCCCGCGTCGGCAGATCCGGTGAACTGGTCAAGGAACGCAGGATTGGCCGCGTTGGCACCCAGACCGGGAGTTTCGGAGTGGGAAAGGACAGAAACGCCGGTGACGGTTCTGTTCATGTCAAAGCCGACCATAACCTGAACGTCGCCGCCGTAGCCTTTAGCGGCTGTGATAATGACGCAGCCCTCAGGCTTGCCGTTTTCGGTGGCGAGATAGCCGGTCACGTCGCTGCCGGAGGCGATTTCTCCAAAAGAAGTGAATTCAATCTCACGACCATCGGAAGGAAATACGGTCTCGCAGGCGGCAAATTCATTTTCCAGCGCGATGCGGGCAATGCGGTCCTGAGTCAGGAGATTTGCTCCTGCCAGCAGCGCGGAGATGACGACACAGATGGCGGTAAGAACACCGGCTACCTTGACGATCTCCATCACATCCAGTTTGTTTTCGGGAACCGGCTGGTTCTTGACCGGCTGTTTTTTCGATGCCGGTTTCTTTGCGGGGACGGTGTTTTTTCTGCTCATGCCTGCTCGCCCTCCTCTCCGAAAGGTCTGGGAGTGGTCAGCCGCTCAATGTGCGGCGTGAGAATGTTCATGAGAAGAATGGCGAAGGAAACACCCTCGGCCATTGCGCCGAAACGGCGGATAATCATGGTCAGCAGACCGCAGCCGATGCCGAACACGATCTGTCCGCGCTTGTTGACGGGACTGGTGACGTAGTCAGTCGCCATGAAGAAAGCTCCCAGCAGCAGACCGCCGGAGCAGATCTGCGCAACGGGATTCATACCGAACACCAGCGCCAGCAGGGCAGCGGTGCCGATGAACGCGACTGGAATGTGCCAGCTGATGATCTTACGGAGCATCAGATAGGCACCGCCCAGCAGCAGAGCGATGGCGCAGGTCTCGCCCATGGATCCGCCGTGAACGCCCAACAGCAGGTCGATGGCGGAATAGCTTTCCGGATCGACCAGCGGGGTTGCGGAGGAAACGGTATCGAGATTGCTGCCCATCCAGCTGAAGGGCTGACTGAAAGTGGTCATTGCCGCCGGGAAGCTGAGCATCAGCACGATGCGGGCAGTGGCGGCGGGATTGGCGAAGTTGCTGCCGATGCCGCCGAACATCTGCTTGACCACCACGATGGCAACGATGCCGCCGAACACGGCAAACAGGGGATTAAGCTCGGCAGGCAGGCAGAAGGCAAGCAGAATGCCGGTAACCACTGCCGAGAAGTCGGATATGGTCTGGCGGCGCTTCATCACGCGGCGGCTGACATATTCAGACAGCACACAGCTCAGCACACACACGGCGGTGAGCATCAGGGCGCGCCATCCGTAATAGATAAAGGCAACAAAAAGAGCGGGCAGCAGGGCGATGACAACGTCCTGCATGACAATCTTTGTGGTTTCTCCGCAGTGGAGATGGGGCGAAGCGGAAACCAGCAGGTGCTTCTGGAAATCCTCGTCATCGGAATTAAGGCTTGCGTCGGCAAGGCGCTTCTTTGCATCGGCCTTGGCTGCACGGACCTTATCAAGGTCGCGGGGACCGATGACCGGAACAGGAAGCGAAGGCTCCTTGCTCTTCTGAGCCTTTTTCTGTTCCTTTTTGGGCTGGGGTTTCTTTTCCTCAACAACAGGTTCGGCGGGAGTTTCCTCCACAGCCTCAGGCTCTTCGGCCTCTCCGCCTATGACGATTGCATCGTCTTCGTCGGAGTCGTCGTCTTCGTCGGAATCATCGTCCCCGTCGGAATCGTCGTCTTCGTCGGAATCATCGTCCTCGTCGGAATCATCGTCCTCGTCGGAATCATCGTCCTCGTCGGAATCGTCGTCCTCATCGGAATCGTCGTCCTCATCGGAATCGTCGTCT
>JAZUPE010000080.1:0-17629 GCA_045605025.1 Acutalibacteraceae bacterium | reverse complement strand
CCCCGATTCTACAGCAGCAGTCTCATCAAGCTCCGCTATACAGTTCAGTCCGTTTTTTCCACCGATCTCTTTTGCCAATCGGATTGCGTCCAAAGCCGTAATCATTTCGCAACCTCCATAGAACGTTATTCAATAATATATCACAGCAGTACACGAAACCGCAAGCCTTGGCGGGCTTGCGGTTTCGGCATTTTTGGGTGTAATGAGGAAGAATAACTCTTTCCTTTCCATCCCCCGCGCTGGTGAGCGAGATTTTTTCCTCCGTCCCGCTTTTGACCCGAATACAGAAAGCACAGGAGCAGTCCGATGCGCGGTTTTGCGTCGGGCTGCTCCTGTGCTTATGTGTTTGCTTATTTTGTTTTCGGAAATGCGGCTTCTCCGGCGGAACTTCCGCAGGCGGGCAGAAGCCAAAGGCCGCCGATGACGGAAAAGCCGCCAGAAAGCCCCGCCGGACAGGGTTCTTCCGGCGGGGCGGGCTTTGCGCTGCACCTCCTCGTTACTGAAAAAGACCTCGCGATGCCACGAGCCTTCAGCTCGCGGTACAGCTGCGCGGCAATAACGCTGTCACGCGTGGGGTTCCCCTTTGCGTCCAGATTCTTAAACGATATGAACACCTTGTAAGACAAGAGTTTCAACCCCTTTTTATAACCGTTATATCAATATACCACAGGCTCAGCAGAATTTCAATTGCAAACCCGCGAAGACGCAGCCTCCGCCGCTCTGTGCCCAGCATCTTGTTTTTCCGGATATAATATAGTATAATGATTTAATCTCTGACAGTAAGGAGAATATCCATGAACACAAGAACCACCGCCATCTTCGGCCCTGCGGGCACCTGCCTTGCGGCAGCCGCGGCGGGCGTTAAATCCACCGAAAAGCTGCTTGAATATCTGGCATCGCGAAACGTAACAGCATTTGAATATCAGTGCGGCAGAGGTGTGAATATCGGTCAGGCAAAAGCCGAACTTATCGGCGCAAAGGCAAAGGAGCTTGGAATCGAGCTTTCTCTCCACGCGCCCTACTATATTTCTCTCGCCTCCGCCGAGGAAGAAAAGCGGGATAATTCAATTAAATACATCCTCGACAGCGCCCGCGCCGCAAACTGGATGGGAGCCACGCGCATCGTAGTGCACCCCGGAGGATTGGGCAAACTAAGCCGCGCCGAAGCCGCCGAACTGGCTTCGCACACCCTTGAACGCGCGGTAAAAGCAGTCCGCGCCGAGGGACTGGACACAATAATATGCCCCGAGGTAATGGGCAAGATAAATCAGCTTGGCGATCTGGGCGAGGTGCTTGGATTCTGCGCCATCGAGCCGGAAGGAATGATTCCCTGTGTGGATTTCGGTCATCTGAACAGCCGCATGCACGGTGAGATGTCTTACACCGGGACACTGGACGAAATCTTCGCGTCTATCGGCGATGCGCGGGCAAAACTGATGCACATTCATTTCTCCAAAATTGAATATTCAAAAGGAGGCGAGGTCCGGCATCTGACCTTTGGCGACGAGCAGTACGGTCCCGATCCCGCCCCGCTGATGGAGGAGCTTGCCCGCAGAGGGATGACTCCTACGGTAATATGCGAGTCGGACGGCACTCAGACCGACGACGCGCTTGAGATGAAGGAGCTTTATTTCTCTCATCTTTCCTGATGACTTGATACTCATTATGACAACCTCTACTGAAGGAGCATTGATATGAACAGCAAACAACAGTACATTGACCGCCTTGACCGTCTTGTGGCGCAGCTACCGGAAAACACCGACGGCGCTCTGGTTACCTCGCAGGTGTGCAGATTCTATCTTTCCGGCTACAACGCCGACACCGGATATCTGCTGGTCACCCGCGGCGGACGCGCGTTTGTCACCGACGCGCGTTACATCGAGGCCGCTTCCGCTGCTCTGGAAGGCGTGTGCGATGCCGTTTGTTACACCCGCGGCAAGTTCGGCGAGATCATGCGCGGTCTGTGCGATGGCATGGGCGCAAGGTCCCTGCTCATTGAGACAGGTAGCGTTACTCTTGCCGAAGCCGACCGCTTCGCCAAGGCATTTGAGCCGGTGACCATTCTTCGTTCCGCTCATCTGGACGATATTGTCCGCGCCATGCGCCTTTCAAAAACCACTTTTGAGTTGGAGCAGATAAGAGCTGCTCAGCGACTGACCGAGCGTTCGCTCAACCGAATTTTCGGCATGATAAAAGAAGGCGTTTCCGAGCGTGAAATTGCTCTGGAGCTGGAATTCGACATGCGCCGCAGCGGCGCTGAGCGCGTGGCATTCGATCTGATCGTCGCAGCCGGACCCAACGGTTCCATGCCCCACGCAGTCCCCTCCGGTTACCGCGTGAAGCCCGGCGATTTCATTACCTTTGACATCGGCTCAGTGGTAAACGGATATCATTCCGACATGACCCGCACTGTGGCTCTCGGCAGCGTCAGCGACGAGCAGATAAAGGTCTACAACACTGTACTCTCTGCACAGAAGGCTGCCATCAACTATATTACCGGCGGCGGACTGAGCTGCCCCGAAGCTGACAGAATCGCCCGCGATATCATCACCGATGCCGGTTACGGTGAATGCTTCGGTCACGGTCTCGGACACGGCGTAGGCGCAGAGATCCACGAGGCCCCCACTCTTTCATTCATCAGCAAGGAAAACATGTGCGAAGGCTGTGTGGTAACCGTTGAGCCGGGTATCTATCTTGAGGGACGGTTCGGCGTGCGCATCGAGGACATGCTGTACATCACCAGCGATTCTGCCATCGACCTGACAGAAATGGATTCCGGTCTCATTGTACTCGGTTAGTTATATTGCACAATTATTTAACCCCATCAAGGATGTAATGAAATTATCTTCAAACCGGTAAATTAATTAGAATATTGCGATAGTTATGCGATTTATCCGCAAACGCTTATTATGCGTTATTACGGTTGAAAAAACGAAAATATTGTGTTATAATGCCCATTGACGTACATCACTGATGCCGGAGCGCACGAACAGGAATCGTTAACGCTCCCCATCTTCACTGGAGGATAGATTTATTATGGCTTATACTCAGAAACAGATCAAGGAAATGATCGACGAAAAGCTGCTGAGCAATTTCGGTCTTTCTCCCGAGGAAGCCGACGAGGAGCATATATACAAAGCCCTCGCTCTGGGCGTGCGTGATATCATGCAGCAGTCCTGCAGCAAATTTTCCCGCGATGTCACCAAGAAGGAAGGCAAGCGCATCTACTATCTCTGCATGGAATTCCTGATGGGACGTTCCCTTCGCAACAATCTTTACAATCTGGGGCTGGAAAAAGTGGTCACCGCTGTTCTGCCCAAGTATCACACCACTATTGACCGCATCTATAACATGGAGCCGGACGCAGGTCTTGGCAACGGCGGTCTTGGCCGTCTCGCAGCCTGCTTCCTTGACGGCTTTGCCGCAAACGACTATCTGGGTATGGGTTATTCCCTGCGCTATGAGCTGGGCATCTTCAACCAGAAGATCGTTGACGGCTGGCAGACCGAGCTGCCCGACTTCTGGCTTCCCGGCGGTGAGAGCTGGCTCATTCCCCACCGTGAGGACGCTCTGGAGATCCGTTTTGGCGGCACCATCGATGAGCGTTGGGACGGCGATTATCACTACGTTGAGCATCGCGATTACTCCACCGTCCGCGCTGTGCCTTATGACATGATGTGTGCAGGTCCCGGCGGCAAGGCTGTAAGCGTGCTGCGTCTGTGGGCTGCCGAGTCCGACGGTTTCAGCATGGACGACTTCAACAAAGGCGATTACATGCGTGCCATGGAAGAAAACGCCATGGCCGAGATCATGACCAAGGTCCTCTACCCCAGTGACAACCATCAGGTAGGTAAGACCCTGCGTCTTTCCCAGCAGTATTTCCTGGTGTCCTCCTCCATTCAGGACATCATCAAGCGTCATCTGCGCAACTACCGCACCATGAGTAACTTTGCCGACGTGGTTGCCATTCACATCAATGATACACATCCCACTCTTGCAATTCCCGAACTGATGCGCGTACTGATGGACGAGTGCGGCTTCGGCTGGGACGAGGCATGGGATACTGTCACCAAGTGCATGGCATACACCAACCACACCGTTATGGCTGAGGCTCTGGAGTGCTGGGGCGAAGATCTGTTCCGCACCCGTCTGCCCCGTATCTATCAGATCGTCTGCGAAATCAACAGACGTTTCTGCGACCGCATGACCGAGCTGACCGGCTACGATTACGAAAAAGTCGGACGTATGAGTATCATTAAGGACGGCTATGTCAAGATGGCTAACCTGTGTGTTGCCTCCTGCCACAGTGTCAACGGCGTTTCCGAACTGCACAGTGAGATCATTAAGGAAAGCGTTTTCAATGACTTCTACACCGTCATGCCCGGCAAGTTCAAGAATGTCACCAACGGCATCGCACACCGTCGCTGGCTCAATCAGGCCAATCCCCGTCTGGCAGAACTGGTCACCGATCTCATCGGCAACGGCTATGTCCGCGACGCCAGCCAGCTTTCCAGACTGACCGCCTACGCTGACGACAAGTCTGTTCTGGAGCGTCTGGAAGCTATCAAGCTTGCCAACAAGCAGGATCTGGCCGCCTACATTCAGAGACACAATGGTATTACCGTTGATCCAAACTCCATCTTCGACGTACAGGTCAAGCGCCTGCACGAGTATAAGCGCCAGCACCTAAACGCCCTGCATATTCTCTCCGAGTATCAGTGGCTGCTGGACAACCCCAACGCTCCCTACACCCCGAAGACCTACATCTTCGGCGCAAAGGCCGCTTCCGGCTACTTCCTCGCCAAGCAGATCATCAAGTTCATCTGCTACATGGCAGACGTTATCAACAACGATCCCAGAGTCAGCGACAAGCTCAAGGTGGTCTATCTTGAGAACTACCGCGTGACCGTAGCCGAGATGCTCATGCCCGCCAGCGAGATCAGCGAGCAGATCTCCCTCGCCGGAACCGAGGCTTCCGGTACCGGCAACATGAAGTTCATGCTCAACGGCGCCATCACTCTGGGCACCGAGGACGGCGCAAACGTTGAGATCCACCGCGCTGTGGGCGACGAGAACATCGTCATCTTCGGTATGCTCACCGAGCAGGCCAACGAGCTGCGCGCAAGAGGATATCACCCCATCGACTTCTACAACAGCAACGACACCCTGCGCCGCGCCATCGACGGTCTGAAGACCGGCTTCAAGGGCACGTCCTTCTCCGACATCGCCCAGAACCTGCTGACCACCGACCGTTACATGGTTCTTGCCGACTTCAACGATTACTGCCGCGCCCAGCGCGAGTGCACCGAGTTCTACAACGACCGTGACCGCTGGAACCGCAGCAGCCTGCTGAACATCGCCAACGCCGGCATCTTTGCCGCCGACCGTTCCATCAAGGACTACGCCAGAGACATCTGGAGTCTGGATAAGTAAGCAGAAACACCAGATAAACACAGCGCCGCCCCGAAGAACGCAAGCTTCGGGGCGGCTTTGTTCTTTTGCAGAGTTTTCAGGAGAGATCGTGATAGCGGTTGACCAGCTCCAGCACTTCCTGTGTATTGCCGGTGACGATGATCCTAGGCACACACTTTACGCTTTCAAAAGAAAAGCTGATGTCGGAATAACCACCGTTGCATATGGCATTGCAGAAGAAGCGCGAGGCGGCTTTTCCGTCACCCTCGGGAATGTCGAGGATGATGCAGCAACGGTTTTTCTGTTTTTTCGTATCTTTGAGAAAGTCGAACACCGCTGCATTTTTCTTTGCGCGAATGCTCGGGAGAACGGCAGGATCGGAGACAAAGCCCTGAATCTGCTCCTCGGTGAATCTCCACGCGCCATCGATCTTTTCGCCGCGCAGCACGCCTGAGTTGATGTAATTGCGCAGGGTACGGTCGGTAAGCCCGGTGATGAGCGACAGCTGCCTGATATCATAGCGGCTGTCGGCGTTTTCGATGTTGTTCATGGAACCGTCCTCCTGTGTTTTTGTTATGGTCATATTATATCCTGCACAGAGGAACGGTTCAATTTGAAATCACGCGACTTTTTCATAGCCGTCCGGCGGTCATCCGTTCGCGATGATATACCGCTGTATCACGCCGCCGTAATGCTCGCTGAAGAACTCGGCATCCAGCACGCCGCCGTTGTTGGTGATGACCTTTGCCGAGGCAGGGTTGTCTTTGTCGCAGGTCATAATGACATCGGTAATGCCCACTCGCGCACAAACACGAAGCGCTTCGCTCAGCAGCGCGGTGGCGTAGCCTTTACCCCGTTCAGAAGGACGAGTGCTGTAGCCGATGTGGCCACATTCGGCCCTGAGGTAATCGTTCAGCGCAAGGCGGATGTTGACCATTCCCACGATACGGTCATCCTCCTCGCGTACATAGAAGTAGGTCAGGGCAGGCACTCTGGGCTCGGGCACATTGGCAACGTCGATGTCGCGCATTACCTTGTCCAGCCACTGCTCATATGTCTGCGACTGCGCCAGAAACCGATCCAGCCCTCCGCTGCCGTTGACCTCGCTTCCGCATTCCCGGAACTCACGTATATACTCAATCGCCTGTTCCTTATATTCCATATTTGGAAAAACCAGCTTCATAGCGGCAGCCTCATTTCTTTCCGGAATCAATTGCTCACAATTTTACCAGACTAAAGAATAAAAGTCTATCTTTTTGGTGCGGAATCTGTTATTATATAAGTTGATTGGCAACTCATTGCATAATAAGAGAGGTCCCCCATGAACATAAGCACTTTGTTTGAACAGAAGAAAACAGTATTCTCCGTGGAGATATTTCCGCCCAAGCGTACTGACGGCATCGAAACGCTCTACAACTCCCTTGACCGCATAGCCGCCATCAGACCGGACTACATCAGCGTAACCTACAGCGCCGGTGGTTCGGCAACCAACGAGCTGACCGGTCGCATCGCCGCCGACATTAAGACCCGCTACGGCATTGAGCCGCTGCCTCATCTGACCTGCCTGTACAATACCCGTGAACAGGTAAAGGCTCAGCTGGAAGTCCTTGAGCAGAACGGCATAGAGAACATTCTTGCCCTGCGCGGTGACCGCCGTCCGGACATGGAGGTCTGCCACGATTTTTCCTACGCCAGCGACCTTGCCGCGTTCATACGCGACAACAGTTCTTTCAACTGCGTGGGCGCCTGCTATCCTGAGGGGCACCCCGAGGCTCCCAGCCGTGCCCGTGACGTACGCAACCTCAAGTATAAGATCGACGCGGGAGTGACCCATCTCAACTCCCAGCTTTTCCTTGACAATGACGATTTTTACAGCTTTCTTGAGCTGTGCGAGGCAGCCGACATCAACGTCCCCATCGAGGCCGGCATCATGCCTCTGATGAGCAAGAGCCAGATCGAGCGCATGATCATCGGCTTCGGCGCAAGCATGCCCCGCAAGTTCTCCCGTATTATCTCCCGATATGAAAACGATCCTGACGGACTGTTCAAGGCAGGTATCGGCTACGCCATCAGCCAGATTATCGATCTTATCTCTCAGGGAGTTTCCGGAATTCATCTGTACACCATGAACCGCCCCGATGTTGCCGAGATGATTTACGACAGCGTCAAGAGCATGCTGTAAATCCGCAGAATGAGTGATAAAATGAACTAATTCATCCAGAAAAAGCTCTGCGAAACAGAACGGCAGCACAACGTGCGTATCCTGCTTGCCGTGGAATCGGGCAGCAGAGCATGGGGATTTGCCTCCCCCGACAGTGACTACGACGTGCGCTTTATTTATGTGCGTCCCAAAAATGAATACCTGCGTCTTGATCGCCACCGCGACGTTATCGAACTGCCCATAGACGATCTGCTGGACATCAACGGCTGGGATCTTGACAAGACGCTGCACCTGCTGCATCGGTCGAACCCGACTCTTTTTGAATGGATCTCCTCTCCCATCGTTTATATGGACACCGATTTCGGGCAGATGCTCCGAGTCGTGGCAGGCAGATACTTCTGCTCAAAGCACAGTCTGCACCACTATCTGAGCATGGCTTCCAAGAACTATCGGGAATATCTGCGCGGGGACACGGTCAGAGCCAAGAAGTATTTCTACGTACTCAGACCTGTGCTTGCCTGCCGGTGGATTCTGGAGAACAGCTCCCCTCCGCCCATGCTCTTTTCCGAGCTGATGGACAGTCAGCTTGAGAGCAGCCTCAGACCTGAGGTAGAGCGGCTGCTCGACCTCAAAATGAATTCTCCCGAGGTCAGAGAAATCCCGAAAGTCGATGCCATCAACAATTACCTCGACCAGAGTATAGACGAGATCAGGCTGCTAATCGAGGAAATGCCCGGGACTCCCTATCCCAATTGGGACGAACTTAACGCAATATTCCTCTCCGTATTAGAGGACTGACCTGTAAACGCCGAAATTATTAAACGCTAATATCGATATCCATCAGACAAAAGGAGACGCACTCATGGATAATCAAACCGTATCTTCCACCGAGCTCAAGCTTTTCCCATACAACACTGAATACGCCCGCAGCAAAAAGACCTGTATCCACTACTGGACACTTGATCTTTTCAAGGCTCTTTGCCTGCTGGCAATAATCGGAGTTGATTATCTGATCAACAAGGTATTCACTCCGGAACAGTCCCATATGATCGCAGTAACCATCGGACTGCTCGCAATCGCCGCTGTGGTCTACCTGATTCTCCGGTGCTCCCTCCATCGCAGAGCCGACGCTTGGTTCTGCTCCTTCGCCCAGCGCGACGGCAAGCTTTACCATCTGGAATTCTCGCCCAGGCAGGGCTTTGCCTCCTTCGGCACTCTGTTTGACCCTGTACACAACGAGCTTTCCATCAAAGCAGCCGCCAACCCCGACATGGTCAATCTGGCCATCTCCTGCGATGAAGCCGGCATTGAAATGCCCAACAAAGCCGACTACAAAAAGATTGAGGTCACTGAACTGCGCAACGCAAAGCTAACGCTCAAAGGCAAGAAGATCACCATCACCTACACAGACCGCAAGGGCAAACCCGCAAAGCTTGTCACCGATGACTGCTTCGCAGGTCTCCTGGAGAATATTCGATAATCTCAACTCAAAACACAATAACGAAAAAGCAGCCCTGTGCGTTTTCGGACACACGGGGCTGCAGTTATTTTACAGCAGTTCCTTTATTTTTTCGCACGTGACGTTAACATCATCCTGAACGCTGTTACAGCGCAGATCAAAGGATTCAGCCTCAAAGCAGCCGTGTTTTCTTTCCAGCATCTGTTCCACCGGTCCGGGCAGATTGCCGCCCATGCGTGCCGCGAAGCGTTCCTTTATCGTTTGCAGCGGAGCAGTTACCAACACCCTCACAGCTCCGTGTGGCAGCAACTCCATATGCTGCCGCTCGGAGATGACGTAAATGATATGCTCCCCCGTCAGGGCATCACACATCATTTCCCTGAACGCTCTCTCAGCCTCGCTTTCGCTTCTGGCAAGACGCAGATAATCCTTTCCCGTGTATACTTTCGCTTTGATCTGAACGGCAAGACCATCTGCCAGCGTAGATTTACCTGTACAGCTTTCGCCAAATATCGCAATTACCATATGTAATATCCTTTCGTGAAACAACGATTAATAAACACCGTACCGGTAGCGGCGCAGCCCAGGAACAGGTTCGATGTTATTCAGCGCCCTGCTTCCTCATGCAGAGAGATCTTTGGGGACAGTCAGTTCGCTGATACCCTTCACCGGAAACGCACCGTATATTGGTATCTTCCGCTTACATTTTATCATGATCCGGGTTCCATGGCAAGCACAGTGACAAGGAGTGGGCAGTCCGTCTCGCACGGTGGTGATTATCACCTAAACGTCCTCTGCTTTTCTGTACATATTCTCTGCCGCAATATCGCGGCATGTATTGAATAATCCGCCGTACAATGCTATAATCGCCCCGTTTGGACAATATATTGCAAAGGAGGGCGCGATATGAACGCTCAACAGATACTGAGCCGCAAAGGATATATGATCCGGCTGACACTTCCAATATTCCTGTCATACCTGATGAACATGGCAGTGAACACCATCGACCAGATGATGGTGGGAAACTACTCCCAGACCGCCGTCGCTTCCATCGGCAACGCAAATCAGATCTCCAGCATACTGATGATGTTCTTTTCCGTGCTGAACCTCGCCTCGGTAATCCTCATCAGCCAGTTCAAGGGCGCAGGCGACAGCCGCAAGGAGCAGGTCATCTACATCCTCGCCATACTGTGCAATGTGATTGTGTCGGTCTTTATCGGGCTGATATGTATTTTCCTTGGCCGACCCATTTTTCACTTCATGCAGGTGCAGGAGGGCGCGGTGCTTGAGGGTGCGGTGAAATACCTGCGCATAACCGGCGGTACGGTTATCTTTCAGGCGCTGGTTATGGCGTACACCTCTTTCCTCAAGAGCAACTCCATGATGACCTGGCCGCTGATGGTCACCGCCCTTGTCAATGTGATCAACATTCTGGGCAACTGGGTGCTTATTTACGGCATCGGCCCGTTCCCCGAACTGGGCGTGAGCGGCGCTGCTCTTGCAACCGCGATTTCCCGTGCGACAGGCGCAATCCTTCTGAGTATTATTTTCCGGGTCAAGCTGGGCAAATTCAATTGGAAGCTGCTCAGACCTTTCCCCTTTGCCGACTTAAAATATATGATCAAGATCGGCGGCCCCTCCGCAGGCGAAAGCATCTCTTACAACGTCTCCCAGCTGGTCATTATGATTATGATAAACACCATGGGACTGGTTGCGGTCAATTCAAAGATCTACGTACAGTCGGTGGTTACCTTCTCCTATATGCTTTCCTTTGCAATTGGCGAAGCCACCATGGTGGTCACCGGCTATATGCTGGGCAACAAGCGACATGACGATGCCAATCGCCGCGTCATGCGTTCTCTGACCACCGCCGTGTGCACCACTGTCACCATATCCACACTGCTTTGGATATTCAGCAAGCCGGTTATCGGCTTGTTTATGGGCAATAGCGGTGACCCTGAAGCTCTGCTGCTGCGCGACGATATCCTCGCTCTGTGCAAGAAGATCATGCTGCTGGAGATCATTCTTGAAATCGGACGTTCCACAAGCCTTGTGGTCATTAAAGCTCTGCAGACCGCCGGTGATGTCAATTTCCCTGTCATTACCACTATCACATCCTCATGGGTCATCGCCGTGCTGCTGAGCTATATTCTTGGCGTGGTGTGCGGACTGGGTCTGGTTGGCGTATGGATCGCTATGGCCTGTGACGAATTCCTGCGTGGAATAATATTTGTTACCCGATGGAAAAAGGGCGGCTGGAGAAAGCTGGATCTGGTATCCGGCGCGGAATAATCCGGCTTCGCATATCAATAATCCCCTTTGACGCAGAACGCCGCCGGTCCGAACGATTGGCGGCATCTGATATTTTTATGTCTCACTAAAAAGCCGCAGAACAGTTTTTTCGCTGTTCTGCGGCTTTTGTGATGTTTAATACTCTACATCGAACTCTCTGCCGGCGGGGGGAGAAGAAACGTACTTGACCTCCATGAGAGGCAGGTAGTTGCTGGTGTGCTCAAAGATATTCTTCTCATAATAGGGCTCACCGTTGTAGTAAACCTTGCGGTAGGAGTCGATGATTCTGCCGGGCTGACCGGTCTGATTGGACTTGCCATCCTTCTTCTTGTGATAGATGGTCTTGTAGCCGATGTAATCCTGTTCGTCGGGCAGCAGATCGGCGGTAAAGCCGTCCCATGTTCCCCAGATGTTGCAGGTGAGGGTGCTGCCGGAAACGATAAGCTCAATCCGGATGGGGTACTGCTTGTTGTTTCTGAACTTATAGTCGATGGAGCCCCAGTTTACGGTGGCATCGTTGTGGAAGGTCTGCTGGGTATGATCCTTGTTGAACATGTAACCTACTGTAAACATGTGGTTTCTGCGCTCCACCGTCTCAAGGTTGGCAAGTATTGTGGTGTAGTACAGAGTGGACGATACCTGGCAAATGCCGCCGCCAAAGTCCTCATCGGTACCTTCGGAGGAGTAAACGGTAGCCTTGGAGAATCCTCGCTCAGCGGTACGCTGACCGACAACACCGTTGAAGGAGAACTCATCTCCCGGCTGCATGGGATTCTCCGCGTAGAAATTGTTGATGTACTCGCAGCACTTCTTGATGTTGCTGGTACGACCTACGTTATTTGCGTTGAACTCGGTGTAGTAGGTAGCCAGCAGGTCGGGACATTCGTTCTTTCGCAGTTCCTGAATGGTCAGTGTGGGCACGGATATCTTTAGATCCATAGTCCACTTGTCCTCGTTACTGCCGTTGATGATCTGCTGCAGTTCGGAAGTGCTGAAGTCCATTCCGATGACGTGCTCAGTGTAGGTGGTCTGACCCAGACCGTCGGTCACCGAGAAAGCATCCACCGGCTCTTTATAAACCTGCTTGTGTATGGTCTCTACATCAATCTCCGAGGTTTTGGTGACCTGCAGTTCGGTCTCGATGGGATCATAGACACCGGTGTTGATGGCCTCCATGGTGCGGTCAATGAAATTATTGTAGTCGATACCATATCCATCGGCTCCGGCAGTGACAACCAGTTCCGCGCTGTATTCCCACGTTTCCGGATCCAGCAGCAGCTTGACCTCATGGGTAGGTTCGCGCATAGGCTCGCCATCTTCGCCGACGAGGTCGTTAAGGAAGTTGATGACCGCTGTTTCGTCAAAGCGTATGGAACCTATGGTGCGGTAGGTATGGTTGGTTGCTTTGCCTTCCGCATCCTTGACCTCAATATATTCGACGGTACCGTCCTCATTCTCGGTATACTCAAAGCCGCAGTCGGAAAGACGGAACAGTCCGGTTCCGTTCTGTCCGGCTGTGCCTGTGTATGTAACAGCAAGACTCTTCGTGGAAAGAGTACCGTCAACGGTGTGCTTAATGAGCATCAGAGACGTGTTTGCGTCCATGCTGCTCAGAGCAGTGGAAACATTGAGAGGAGTGGAAACACGGTTTGCGCTGATGAACACAAAAGCTCCGATTATTACCGCAAAAACCATAACCGCTGCTACAACGGAAACAATCGCCTTGTTGGCACGGCGGCGCACATAGGAAGTTCTGCCGCCGGTTACTATGACGCGTCTCTGCGGCTCGTAGTCATCACGGAAGTAATCGGCAAACAGCTTTGGAACACCCACGCTGCCGTCGTAGACACTGTCAACCATCATTTCACGTCCGCCGCGGTAGCCGTCACTTTCTATCAGCTCACGTTCACGACGTTCACGACGACGGCGTTCAATCTGCTCCTGCTCACTGAGCTGGCGCTGACGGACACCCAGACCTTTGATTCCACCAAACTCATTGCGGAACTGTTCCTCGTCATAGTCCTCGCCGAAATTGTTTGCACGGCTGTATCCGCGTCTGGGCGGACGGTAATTCTCTATGGACGGCGGTGCCGCCTTGCGTCTCGGGATAATATCGTCGTCGAAATCATCATCGAAACTGGCTTCATAGTTTTCGTCAACACGGGCAGAGCGACGGCGTGCCGGCTGAGCCTTTGCCTGCTCCTGCCTGCGCCGTTCTTCCTCCTCAGCCTGTCCCAGCATCGTTCCGGGACGGTAGTTATCAAACTGCTCGTCGTCACGGGGATTGCGCCTTGGCTGAGGACGACGGGCATGGTTCGCCGGCTGCGAACGTACATCATCAAAATCGTCATCAAAGAAAACATCATCACCGGCACGGGCAGCATTGCTGCGCTCGGCACGGATTTCTCTGAGAGGGCGATCATCTCCCGGTTCAAACTGGAAGCTGCGGTTTCTGTTGTATCCTGGCATACCGTATCGAACCTCCTTTACGGTAAAATGGGTAGCATTTGCTCCGCAGTTGTCTGCAGACACCAATACAAACTAATAATATCCCATTAATGCGGATTTTTCAAGCAGTGGTGCGAAATTTCATAGATTCTTAATCATTGCGGAACTGCGCAAAAGCCGTTAAGGATATCTGCTTTACAGCCTGTAATTTTAAAGAAAAATATGACAAAAATCTGCAGGAAAATATTGACAAATGAAAAATAATGAAATATAATGAACCTACACGAAACAGGAGGAAGACTTATGGAAAAGCTGTACACCGTTGAAGATGTAGCGCAGATGACCGGACTGACCAGCCGCACCATTCGCAATTATCTTGCCGATGGTCGTCTGACCGGAAGAAAGGTGGGCGCTCAGTGGCGCTTCACTGAAGAAAACATCACTGCCATATTCACTGAAGCCGGATCCCGCAGGGATATCAGCCGTGCAGCAGCCTCCGAGGTGGAAGCCTTCCTTAAACCGCATAGCCGCAGTTCGGTAAGCGTGTGTTCGGTAGTCGACTATCCTGCCGAAAGCGCAGAAGCGGTTGCTCCGTTGGTTCAGAAACTGACCGATCAGTATAACGGCTTTGCCGATCCCTCCCTGCGATTCATTTTTGATTTTGACGAAAAGAACCGTGTCGCCCGATTCACCATTATCGGCGAGATCGCGCAGGTCGCCAAGATGGTCAAGACCATCCGCAAGGATTGATTTTCAATTTGCTTTCTGCACTGGTATTGGATTCATCCAAGCAACAATGATTATTCGATGCCAGTTTCCTTTTCATCATATACCTCCCTTTCCCATGTTCGTAAGCCGGCGCGTCGTTGGTCGTGCCGGCTCGGGTCCGGAACCGGAGGGCTTTTATATTTTTGCGCTAAAAACAGCACTCCATGATGCGCCGCGAACCGGCAGCACAGGGAGTGCTGTTTTGTTTGATTGTAGGGTTGTTTTCACACAGACACAGGACGTTAATCCGCTTTGCTCAGCGCTTCCACCAGACGGTCGGCGAAGGCACGCGCTCCAGCGATCGCTTCTTCCGTCTGAAAGGAGGCCAGATCGTCGGTATCCTGCACCGAATAAACACCGTCGAATACCAGTGCTGAATGCTCACACAGTCTCTGAACTCCTGTGACAAAGGGTGAGATTGCGTAATCTGCTTTGTAACCGTGGGTGGCAATGACGGCAACGTGCTTACCTGCCCACAGCGATCCCTGCGCCTCACCGTAGTATTTGTTGAGTCCGTAATGTCTGTCCAGCACGGCTTTCATCTGTGCAGTGCAGTACCAGGAGAAAATAGGGGTCGCCAGCACGAGGCAGTCGCAGGCTTGGATGGCTTCCACCACAAGATGCATATCATCCTGCTGCGCACAACCGTAAGCTCCACTTACATTCTGACAGGCGTAGCAGCCAAGACAAGGTCTGATGTCAAGCTGAGAAAGGCAGACGTACTCCGTCTCTGCGCCAAGCTCATGCAGTCTGTCCATAAAACGGGAGCAAAGTTCAGCGGTGTTCCCGTTCAGCCTCGGACTTCCCATAAGGACACAGAATTTCATATTATTTCCTTGTGTGCTTTTGATGTCAGTACATATTTTCAGTCAATATCATCGTTATATGCCGACTCCACCACATATCCCGTCGCATAATCGGGAACGGTTTTCTCAACATGCTTCGTTCCCAGCCAGAAACAGATGAGCGGAATCAGCACAAGCAGCAAGAACATCACTACTATCACAGGGAATTCGATTTTTTCTTTTCTTCTGCGGCTGCGGCGAGCTTTGTTTTTTTTCATTGCGCGCTGTGTTCTCCTTTGAAGATAATCCGCGGAATCAGCCGCGGCTGAAAATGGCTGTGGCTCCACAGGGCAGAACCTGTTCGCGTCCGTCAAGTGAAGCGCCGCTAACCGGCAGACCGATCTCGTCGGCCTCTATGACCGCGTCCTTCCAGCGGCTGCCGAGCTGAGCGGTCAGTATGTATTTCATGACCGAGGGGGACAGTCCTGTGGTGTAGCTGTTTATAAGAAAGAATAGCGGGTTATCGGTCAGAACCTCCGCCACACTGCCCACAAGATCATAAATCTGTTCCTCCAGATGCCACACTTCGCCGTTGGGTCCTCGTCCGTAGCTGGGAGGATCCATGATAATGGCATCGTACAATGAATTGCGGCGGCGTTCACGCGCGGTGAATTTGCCGCAGTCGTCCACTATCCACCGCTGAGGCACATCAGCAAGACCGGAGGAAGCGGCGTTTTCCTTCGCCCACTGAGTCATGCCTTTGGAAGCGTCCACGTGACAGACATAGGCTCCGGCGGAAAGGCATGCCGCCGTTGCTCCGCCGGTGTAGGCAAACAGATTCAGTACACGTATCTCACGACCGGCATTGGCGATTTTTTCGCGCATCCAGTCCCAGTTGACCGCCTGTTCAGGGAACAGGCCGGTGTGCTTGAATCCCATAGGCTTTATGTTGAAGCGCAGGTCATCATAGCCGATCTGCCAGGAATCAGGAAGCTTGCGGCGTACGTCCCAGTGCCCGCCGCCGGTCTGTGAGCGGACATATCGCGCGTCCGCCTTATTCCACATGGGATGCTTTTTCGGCGTTTTCCAGATAATCTGCGGATCGGGACGGATGAGGATAACATCTCCCCATCGTTCCAGCCGCTCTCCGGATGACGCGTCGAGCAGCTCATAGTCTTTCCATCTGTCTGCCAGCCTCATAGGGTCCGGTCACCGTCCTTGAATTAAGAATAATAATGGAGCCTTTCCCCGCGAATGGCAGTAAGCTTTATCAGAAAGGCAGATACTGGCGCAGATGTGCCAGAGGAGCGTTGTTTGCAAAGATCATGAAGTATGCCGCCACACCAAGCAGTGCAAGAACCGCAATGATTGTGGCAATGATGGTTCCAACGGAACTTCCGCGTTCTTCATAATACTTGTCGGTTTCCGACTGACGTGGTCCACTTGCCGCACCGCCGCCGGTATCCTCAAAACCCTTCTGAGGCACTCCGCCGAGGGTGGCGTTGTAGTTTCCGTTATTGAAGGATCCGTCGGGATTGATTCCGACCAGACTGTTCAGCAGGGTATTCTGCAGTTCCTTGCCGCAAATGGCGCAGTACTGCATCTCATCATGATTCTCGTTTCCGCAGAATTTGCAGATCATATATGTATCCTCCTTGCTGTAGATTTATTCTTCCGGCTTCTGCCGCCGGTATGGTTCATCAGAAAATAGTGGACTGCCCCGGCTGGACATCCGAAGGCGATTCCATATCAAGATGCTCGTATGCCAAACGGGTAACGCACCGTCCTCTGGGAGTACGGGTGATAAATCCTATCTGCATCAGATACGGTTCATACACATCCTCAATGGTCACCGCCTCTTCGCCGATTGCGGCGGCGATGGTATCCAGACCGACAGGACCGCCGTTGTAGAAGCGGATAATGCTGGACAGCAGCAGACGGTCGATCTTGTCCAGTCCCAGTTCGTCGATCTCCAGACGATCCAGAGCCATGCGGGCAATTCGCTCATCAATAATGCCGCTGCCCTCCACCTCTGCAAAGTCACGTGTGCGCTTGAGCAGACGGTTGGCGATACGGGGAGTACCGCGGGAACGGGACGCCAGCTCCAGCGCGCCGACATTGTCAATGTCAATGCCCAGGATGGAAGCCGAACGGGTGACAATGTCCCTCAGTTCTTCGGTGGTGTACAGCTCCAGACGCATCAGCATTCCGAAGCGGTCACGCAGGGGCGCCGAAAGCTGTCCGGCACGGGTGGTGGCTCCCCCCAGCGTAAACTTTGGCAGGGGAAGGTGATAGCTCATGGCA
>JAZUPE010000079.1:0-10127 GCA_045605025.1 Acutalibacteraceae bacterium | reverse complement strand
ATCCCGGAAACGGATGTAGACTCTGTGCAGTTTTACGACCTTCGCAAGGAAGAAACGGTAGAATCCCGCAATTTTCACATCCGCTATGAGCCGGCCTACGACCTGCCCTATCGAGATCTGGAAGCTTTTTTGTACGATTTTTCCAAACTGAAATTTTCCAGAACGCTGCTGATCGTCCCCGCCTCGGTAGACCCCAGCTTTTCCTACGGCAAGCTGGTAGTGCGCATCAATTTTGTGGACGGCAGCTATCGGCTCTATTCCTCCGCCGGCTACGGCCAGACCTTCAGCGAAAAAAACATTTGCACTTCTACCAACCACTACAGCTGCGACGAGGAAGATCTGGAAGCGCTGATCAACAAGTATTACATAACCGGGGTAGCCATGCGTGAGGCTTCCCGTTGACAGATGCTCTAAAGCCCCCGAAAGGTTATTTCGGGGGCTTTTTTGTAAAGAATTTCTTGCATTTTCAGCGCTTTTGCGGTACAATAAGTTGATTTAATATACTCTGGGATGCTCCGGCGGCGAATAGTGGCCAGGCGCTTTCCCGGCTATTACGAGGTATGCTGTGTATTTAAAAAGTTTGGAAGTTCAGGGCTAAGTCGGATCGTAGCCATGTCGTTCTGTGAGCCAAGGAGTTGATTTATGAAATTGTCTTCCTAAGACCGCTTGGCCTCCGACTTTGTCCGTCGGACAAAGGCTCGAAATCATCGATATCCAGCGTGCTTGCGGAAATGGCAGTATTATCCCCGTCGCGGTGTTTCTTTTCGGACATGGATACACCTCCGGATAGCAAAAATCTATCTGCTTAAATTATAAATCGTCGGCGTGAAGTTTCAACTGTGAATATGTTAATAATCAATTAAATGGGTAGTCCATCCACGCCGATTTCCTCGGGCATGGACAGAATGCGGTTCATGCACTGCACCGCCTGACCGGCAGAACCTTTCATAAGGCTGTCCAGCGCGGCACACACCGTCACGATACCGGTCCGCTCATCGAAGCGACAGGAAATCTCACAGATGTTGGATCCTTCAACAGCAGCAACGGATGCTCCGAGGGAACCGGGAGGAAGTATGCGCACAAACCGTTCGCCGGAATAATAGGTGTTCAGCGCGGTGCGCACGGTACGGGCGCTCGCCGAAAGCGCGGCTTTCGCAGTGCAGACCACCAGCAGACCCCTCCGGTCGTTTGTATAGCAGGGCGAAGCGTTTATGCGCACAGTGCGCCCCGCAGCTTCGCTGAGCATCTGCTCCATTTCCGGGATTTCGGTAAAAGGCGCCGGCGCAGCGGCACACAGACCCGCCCCGCTGCCTCCCGCGGGAAGCATGGGCACAACACTGATGCCCTCCGGTTCGATGAGCTGCTCGATCAGCAGCGGTGTCAGCGCCAGCAGCACTGCAGTGGCTGCTCCGCCGGGAATGCTTGCAAGCACCTTGCCTGACATGTAATCACGCATCAGCTCCGGCAGACCGTATACCGCCGCATCGTGCAGTCCGGGATAGGAAAACCCTGTACCGAACCACTGGTGGTATTCCTCCTCATCGGCAATGCGAAAGGCATGTGCCATATCGAGAAACACGCATTTATTCTTGATACAGCCTGCCGCCAGTTCTTGACTGTCGGCGGCAATGTCGGCATTGAACACCACATCGGCGTCACTCATGACCTGCCCGTCCGACACAAAGCTGAGAGAGCAGCGTTCAAGAAGCGACGGGCAGCAGCTGCCCACCGGACTGCCGGTGAGAGCGGCGCTTGCCGCAGTGGTGCTGACTGCCACAAGTTCGGCAATGGGATGGTTGAGCAGCAACTTCATCAGCTGCTGTCCCTGAGGACTGTCCGCGCCAAGTATGCCGATTCTGAATCTATCCATGGGACCTCCGGTGATAATTTCTTCGCAATTGACAGAATTGTGCAAAGCAAAGAAATATCGAGAAAATATATGCAAATACAGCTAATCCGTTTCAGCAGATTTCACTCAATTACATTACTCTACATTTTTTACATATGCCGATGCGGCCTGATAAAGGCTGTCGGCTGTTTCGATGACATTCTGAGGAGCGGGGCCGCCGTAGCTCTTGCGTTCAGCAACGCAGCGGTCAAGGTCAATTGCGGCGTATACGCCTTCGTCAAACTGGTCGCACAGAGCCTTGTACTCATCGAGAGGCAGAGTCTCGAGCGTGACACCCAGCTCGATGCAGCGTGCAACCAGCTCGCCGGTAATCTTGTACGCGTCGCGGAAAGGCAGACCTTTCACTCCGGTGAGATAGTCGGCGCAGTCGGTGGCGTTGATGAATCCGCCGGCGGCAGCCTTGCGCATGTTGTCTGTGAGCGGGGTCATGGTCTCGATCATGGGAGTAAAGGCATCGAGGCACATGGTGACGGTATCCACCGCGTCAAAGATGGCTTCCTTGTCCTCCTGCATGTCCTTGTTGTAGGCAAGAGGCAGACCCTTCATAACGGTCAGCAGAGTGACCAGATCACCGATGACACGGCCGGATTTGCCGCGTGTCAGCTCAGCGATGTCGGGATTCTTCTTCTGGGGCATGATGGACGAGCCGGTGGAGAAAGCATCGGACAGCTCAATGAATTTGAACTCCCAGGAGGTGTAGAGAATGATCTCCTCGGAGAAGCGGGACAGATGCACCATCACCAGCGAAAGAGCAGAAGCCAGTTCGATGCAGAAATCGCGGTCGGAAACGCCGTCCAGCGAATTGTGGCAGCAGCCCTCCATCTCCAGCTGCGCGGCGGTCATGTGGCGGTCGATGGGATAGGTTGTACCCGCCAGGGCTCCGCAGCCGAGAGGGGAAATGTTCATGCGGTCGACGGCATCTTCAATACGGCGCACGTCACGCCACAGCATGCAGCCATAGGCGTTGAGCCAGTGGCCGAAGGTGATGGGCTGAGCGCGCTGCAGATGGGTATATCCGGGCATGACGGCATCGGCGTACTTTTTCGCCATTCCGCTCAGCACTACAATCAGCCTGCCCAGCTTGCCGGCGATATTGCGGCAGGATTCGCGCAGATACAGGCGGATGTCCAGCGCCACCTGATCGTTGCGGCTGCGTGCTGTATGCAGACGCTTGCCCGCATCACCGATGCGAGCAGTCAGCTCACCTTCGATAAAGGTGTGGATATCTTCGGCAGAGAGATCAATCTCCAGCTCGCCCGATTCGATTTCCGCAAGAATTCCTGACAGACCGTCGATGATCTTTTCCGAATCCTCTCTGGAAATGATGCCCTGAGCGCCCAGCATGGCAGCGTGGGCCATGCTGCCGGTGATGTCCTGACGGTACATTCTCTTGTCAAAGGTAATGGAAGAATTGTAGGCATCGGCTGCCTCGTCCAGCTGCTTGTGGAATCTGCCCTGCCAAAGTTTCATGTTTATCCTCGTTTCCGCAGTCCGATAATACGCCGCAAAGCCGTCGCAATAAAGCGGCGGCTTCAGGGTGGCGCATGATCGCGCAATAGTATTTGGTTATGTGGGAGTAACGATTATTTGCCTTCCTTGATGGCCTTGACCTTGATGGGCAGACCAAACAGGTTGATGAATCCTTCGGAGTCCTTCTGGTTGTAGACCTCGTCAGCATCGAAGGTGGCAACTTCCTCATCATAGAGGGAGAAAGGAGAACGCACGCCGGCATCAATGATGTTGCCCTTGTACAGCTTCAGGCGAACGTCACCGGTAACGGTCTGCTGGGTGGAATCGACAAAAGCATCGAGAGCCTCACGCAGAGGTGTGTACCACTGTCCGTTGTAGACCAGCTCGGCATACTTGATGCCGACACCCTGCTTGTAGTGGAAGGTTTCCTTATCAAGGCAGATCTCTTCCAGCTTCTGATGTGCGTGATAGAGAATGGTTCCACCCGGAGTCTCGTAAACGCCGCGGGACTTCATGCCGACCAGACGGTTCTCGACGATATCGGCAATACCAATGCCGTTGGCACCGCCCAGCTCGTTGAGCTTGCGAACCATCTCGGCAGGACCGTACTTGACACCATCCAGAGCGACAGGAATACCCTTTTCAAAGGAAAGAGTGATATAGGTGGCCTTGTCGGGAGCCTGCTCGGGAGAGACGCCCAGTTCAAGGATCTTATCATACATGGGCTCGTTCCACGGATCTTCCAGATCCAGACCCTCGTGGGAGAGATGCCAGACGTTCTTGTCCTTGGAGTAGTTGGTCTCGCGGTTTATCTTGAGGGGGATATCGTGAGCCTCGGCGTAGTCGATCTCCTCGTCACGGCTCTTGATGTCCCAGATACGCCAGGGAGCGATGATCTTCATGCCGGGAGCGAAGTGCTTAATGGTCAGCTCAAAACGGACCTGATCGTTGCCCTTGCCGGTGCAGCCGTGGCAGATGGCATCGGCGCCCTCAGCCAGAGCGATTTCAACGATACGCTTGGCGATGACAGGACGTGCAAAACTGGTGCCCAGCAGATACTTTCCTTCATAGACAGCGCCTGCCTTGAGGGTGGGGAAAACAAAATCGGAAACGAACTCGTCGTTCAGATCCTCTATGTACAGCTTGGAAGCGCCGGTCTTGAGAGCCTTTTCCTCAAGGCCGTCCAGCTCGGTGCCCTGTCCAACGTCTCCGGAAACAGCAATGACTTCGCAGTTATCGTAGTTTTCCTTCAGCCAGGGAATGATGATGGAAGTGTCCAGTCCGCCGGAATAAGCCAGCACGACTTTTTTGATCTCAGCCATGATAATTCTCCTTCGTTATATCGCGCCGCGGCTGAAAAGCGCCGGTGGGACGCGTTATTTTCTTTGTTGATGGTATTATACACCCGTCTATCGGGATTTGCAACCGTCAATGTGCATAACCTTGCATGTTAAATGAATAATTATACTGTGTCCTGTGTCAGCCGTACCATTGTTCCGCATTGCGTCGGGAGCGGACAATCAAAGCTCCGACAGTGATAAGCAGGCACAGCGCCACCGCGCCGCCTACAAAATAATAAGTCAGGTCGGAAAGAGTTACGCCCTGCACTTCATCCACCACGGTTACTCCGTCCTCGGGAGGGAGAATTCCCGCATAATCCTGTCTTTCCATTGCGTCCAGCTCGGCGCGGCTCAGGGCGTTATAGTAAATTCTGGCGTCCTCCGCCGTATCGACAGGCAGCGAACCACTGTAGACAATATTGTCCGGCCCCACAGGCTCATACCATGCATAGACATCGTCAAGAGCGCCGTATATGCGTTTGTATATTGTACCGTCGGGCATGGTAAAAATATACATCCCGGATACATTAACAACCTGCTGATAGAAGTCAGGTATCTGAACGTTGACCGGAACGGAGACCACGCGCTCAAACTCACCGGGGCTTCCCGTTTGCACGTCCGAAGGCGTGATATCTGCAGACTGATCCAGCGGAACCTGTGCGAATGCGACGGTTCCACCAAAGCCGCACAAGGCCAGCAGCATTGTTATGACCAGCAGCAGCGCAGTGCATCTGCTTCGTCCAACAAATGAATATCTATTCATATATATGCGCAAGCCCCCTTTCACGGCAAAAAGATTTGCAGCGGTTTATTTTTTGTCTTTACGGTGATGTTTGCGGACAGCCGTTTTCTTTTCTTCGTTTTTTTCGGCTATATCTCCGGCATCACAGGCATCCGGAGTGTTTTCATCCTGTTCAGGCTGAGTGGACTGTTCCGTTTTTTCGGATTCTTCCGCTGCCTCAGGATCGGTATGCGCATCACCGGATGCGTTATCTTCCGTTTCTCCGACGTCTTGATCTTTTGTATCGCCGTCGCCATCGCCGGATCCGGCGGTTTCTACAGAACCATCCCCGGCGTCACCGGTGGTTTCTTCGCCTTCCTCGGAATCGTTTTCTGTTTCCTGACCGTCCGCAGCAGCGGGCTCACAGGTACTTTCGTCCACCAGATCAGCAACGTCGGCATCCTGCGAAGCGGCTTCTTCACCGTCGGCAAACGTCCCGGTTTCATCGCTGCCAAGAAGCTGATTCATGGTCTGCATTTCCAGCAGCTTGCGTTCCAGTTCTTCCTGATCCTGGCGCTCACGCTCGCGACGCTCCATCTCCCGCTGTTCACGCTTTTCCTGGCGCGCTTTCAGACGGTCGGCAATACGTTTTTCATCCTCCGCTGCATGAACACGGGCGCGGAATTCCATTTCACTGTCCGCTGCCCTGCTGAACAGCTCACGCAGTTCCTCCGGTCCGGGCACATCCAGCTTCCGGAAAACAGGCCGGAGCAGTACCTTTACGGTATTGTGGGAGAAAAGCATGTGTCCAGCAAGCTCCTCCACTCCGTTTCCCTCCAGAACAATGGATTCCAGCATGTACTGCTCCCGTTCGGTAAGTTCCAGTTTGGCACCGCGCTTTCTAAGCAGATTGCTTACCATCTTGCGGTGATCCAGTTTTTCCTGAGAGAAGCCGTATTTGTGCATGCCGATGTGCAGCAGCGCGCCGCCCAGCGGCATGAGCAGAATGAGAATAAAGACATACCGTTTCAGCGGCCAGCTGCTGATGCGTCCATCCAGCCACACGCCAGCCAGTTCAGCGAGGTTGGAAACAACGTACCCGAACATGGCATAGAACAGCGGATGAGGACGGTCGAGGGAAAAGACAATAATAAACAGGTAGATGCATGCTCTTGTGCAGGCAAGAGAACCGAAGCTCATCATAGCGAAAACGCCCGCCTCGGTGTCGGTCAGGTACGGCAGGGATGCAAGCATACCCGCGGCAGCGGCAAAGCCAGTACCCACAGCGAACAACAGCGCCAAACGGGACAGTCTGACGAAAAGCGCAGCGATCAGCGCGGCAATTATGAATCCTGCATAGGCAGAAATGTCATACCCTTCGTAGCCTGCGGGAAGTTTTGCTTCCGCAAAGCTCTGAATATGACTGTGAGCCAACCAGAAAGCACCGGCAAGCACCGGCAGAATCACATATACCAGCGGCACCTTGCTGATTATCGTGCGGGGAGAAGCCTCCGCAAGAGCAACCAGAATTCCGCTGTGATCATCGGATGCGGAACGGGAGTGAACGGTCAGTGCAGCGAGTACGCCCACCAGTGACGCCGCTACAACCAGACCTGTTCGGCTGGCGTGCAGCGTAGTGGCAGCCACCACCAGTCGGACCACGCCGCCAATGACCAGCCCCAGACCGATTGCGGTCATGCGCTGCCCGACTTTGATGCGCAGCAGATGCGTGAACACCGCCATTGCACCCAACGAAGCCGCCACACCGGCTATCGCGGCAAAGGCAGTCATGGTGCCTACGTTGGCCAGTGCCACGGCTACACCCGCTTCTGCCATAAGCAGTCCGGGCAGCCAGCGCAGCAGCCGATCCCCAAGCAGACCGTCAAAGTCGATGAGCAGCAGAACCACCACCAGCAGAGCTCCGGTAACAGTTCCCGCGGTGAGGAACGTTGTGTTGACTGATCGCAGCAGACTCTCATCATGATAGTAACGCAGATTCTGCTGACAGATACACATAATGGCAAGTGTCCAGCCGATGAAGCCTCCCATAGGCAGGGACGCGGCAAGAACAGCCTTGTTCAGCTTTTTTATCATACGGTCATCTCTCCGTGCAGGCAAAGCACGAAGTCCTCCTTGGTAACAACCTTTTCAGTATATTGTACCACACTTTTGCTTCCGTTTCAATCCGGATTATCGATCGGAATTCCAACAGATCTGCGTCTTTACTCCAAAAAGATCTTGCAAAGCGCGCTTGTTAGTGGTATAATTTATGGGCTTAATAAAAAATGCATATCCGGGGGCGTAGCTCAGCTGGGAGCGCAAATTATTCGGTTTTCGCCCATTTCGTTTCCTTTCTTGAGTATCGTCGTTTAATTGAAACTAAATTGAATATATCTGGGGGCGTAGCTCAGCTGGGAGCGCAAATAGTTCGGTTTTCGCCCATTCCGTTTCCTTTCTTGAGCATCGTTATTTTATTGAAACTTAATTTAATATATCCGGGGGCGTAGCTCAGCTGGGAGCGCAAATGGTTCGGTTTTCGCCCATTTCGTTTCCTTTCTTGAGCGTCGTTGTTTAGTTGAAACTTAATTAAATATATCTGGGGGCGTAGCTCAGCTGGGAGAGCGTACGGTTCGCATCCGTAAGGTCGGGAGTTCGATCCTCCTCGTCTCCACCAAAGTACCGCATAATCATGCCGATTATGCGGTGCTTCTCTTTTTGTGATTCTCTTTTCGGATGCAGCCTATCAACCTGCGAACCGTTCGCACCATCCGTTATTGTGATACTATTATTAAACAGCGGTTTCAGCAGACAAATTATCATCCTCAACCGCCCCGCAGAACTGGGCGTAGCTGATTCGGAAGCAGATATTCAGCTCGTAATCCCGTCCGACCTCGATTCTCTCGATAAGTTTGGAGAGAATCATCTTCTTTGCTCCTGTCGAACTCTGGGCGAAGATTTTCGACCAGCTTACAAGTTCTTTGTGCTGCAGCTTGATTTGTGACATCCTGGCGGTACAGTCTTCGAGTGCAATCTGTGCCTCGTCTAACTGGCTTTGTCTTTCTGACAACTTGACCTGCGCCTCGTCAAGCAATTCGCGGAGCAAATCTGCGTCCCATTTGCTTGTACCACGCAGACATTTGCCAACCTCGGCTTTGTAGGTCTCTACCTCACTCTGCGCTTCTGCAACCTGTGCGACAAGCTTTTCTACCTTCGCTTTAGCCTGCTTTGTTTCTCTGGCATATCGGTCGTTGATGACCTTGGATGCTGAAACCTGCTTCATGTTCTCGAACATTGTGAGTACCGCCTTCTCAACAAGACCGTCAAGAATATGTACTGTGAATGTGGCCTGATTGCCGCACTCATCGGGATGACGAATGCGGTGATGACACTGGTATCGCAACCGTGGTTCTCTTCCCCTGCCGCCACTGGATGAAAGAATCATCCTTGTGCCACAATGGGCGCAGAAAAGCAGACCGGTCAGCAATGCGTCGCCTTTGGTGCTAAGTGGAGTGCCAGTCTTATGCTGCGTGCGGTCAGACATGATCTGCGCCGCACGACTGAACATCTCCGGAGTGATTATCTGCAAATTTGGGAATATTTCTGAGAGCGTGTCTCCGCTTTTGAGAACTCCGGTATATATGATATTCTTGAGCATATGATTCAAGGTGGTGTTGGTAAAGCTCTTACCCTCGCGCGTAGAGATGCCTTGCTCGGTCAGATATTTTGCCAGCCGTTGAGTTCCGTAGCCCTCGTTGACGTATTTTCTGAATATGAGCCTTACTACTTCGGCTTCAATTTCATCAACCTCGATGTCGTAAACCTCGTCATTGCGGCGGTTCTTCCGACCGTTCTTGACCAGCTTGTAGCCATAGGGACACTTACCACCACGAAACTTGCCCTCCTGCACAATCTGACTCAGACGGGTCTTTGTGCGTATGGAGGTCTTTTTACTCTCACCGGAAGCCTGCCAGAACCGTAGAATATTGATGAGTTCGTCAGCATCGTTTTCAAATTTCTGCTGCCCCTCAACGGTGCTCCACACCTCTATTCCCTGCTCAACAAACCATTGGACGATGAACGGCGTTTCATTCAGCTTTCGTCCGATTCGGTCATACATAAAAACCAGCAGAATGTCAAATTCGTGGCGTTCTGCTGCCGCCTTGATTTCTATTATCGCATCACGGTCACTTGCGGAAACCTTGAATCCGGACACGCCTTTCTCGGCGAATTCTTTTACGATTTCCCATCCCATACGCTCGGCAAACTCGTGGCATACCTGCTTTTGCATAGGGATATCGTTATTCTCCACCTGTCCTTTGGTTGAAACTCGGTACAGGCAGTAAACTCGTTTTTTGTTATTCATGTGCACCATTTCCTTTCTTCATTTCCGAAAGGAAACGATGCGAGTGGGAGTGAATAGCGATATTCTGTTTTCAAGGTACAGACATCTACTCCGATTATACTACACAGTACGCTCATCTGCCACCCCTCCTTCAGAAAAAAGCTGAAGATTATGCGGGTTTTCGAGAGTTCCAAGCAGTATGTCTTTTATCTCCTGCAACACTTCATCATTGTTGTCAGGTGCAAAAGACATACGCACAGTATGACCGTCAATTATCATAGCCTGAGTGAGAATTACAGCTTTGTTCATAACTGTTACCTCACTTCATGTAGTTGAGTACAACTA
>JAZUPE010000078.1:0-24919 GCA_045605025.1 Acutalibacteraceae bacterium | reverse complement strand
GATCCGACTTAATCAGATACTATATCATTTGGCAAATCTACTACAACACATTCTTTTAACAATTTAATCAAGTAATCGGTATAATTTAATAATATTGCTTCTCTTTTTCTTTTTTTCTTTCTTTTCCTGTTCCTTGTCCTTGGGAACGCGGCCAATTTCGGCGTCCATGCGTTCTTTGCGGCGCTGGCTTTCCCGGATGACCTGTCTTGCCTCGGCGGTGTCCGCGTCGGGGAGCATGTCGATCAGGGCAGCGCGCCGTTCGGCAAGGGATTTTTCCAGCCGGCGGGTGTCCCGGCGCAGGGTACCGTCCCGCTTGCCGCCGCTGCGCTCCAGCTCACGGCTCAGACGCTTGTCGGCATCGGTCAGGAAAGAAAGGTCCTCCGGCGGGCTTTCCAGATCACCTGCCAGCACGTCGTAGCGCTGCATGGTGCTCATGGGTGTGACCAGATGCTCATCAAGATTGCCCTGAGGACGGTAGTTGGGCGAATAGCTCAGCTCAGCCAGCTTCTTGAGGGAGATGGCGTCGCCCATCAGGTCTCTGTTCACATTCAGGCGGAAGCGTGCGGCAGAGGGCGCCTTGGCTTCCTCGCCGGACTTCTGCTCCTCGGTCAGTTCACTGCGGCTGATGTGAAAGGATTCGCGCTTGGCGCGCCAGTTGCCGGTGCGCCAGCGTTCCCGCGCCTCGTCCATGATGACCGTGGCGGTGTATTTGTTTTCGTCTCCCTCCTCAAGATAGGGGTTGTCAAAGGAATATATCGAATACTTGCCCATACGGTCACCTCCTTGAATGGACGAATAAAGTATTGTGTGAACTAATGTAAAAATCAGCCCTGCTTGGGATTGCGGGCGACTATGGCGTTGCGCTGGCGGGCGGCTTCGTAAAGTACCACCGCACAGGCGCAGGATGCGTTGAGGGAGTTGATCCTGCCGTACATGGGCAGGGAGACAATGAAATCGCACTTTTCGCGCACCAGACGGCTTACGCCGCCGTCCTCACCGCCGATGACCACTGCCAGCGGTCCGGTCATGTCGGCACCGCACCAGCTGTCGCCGTCCATGTCGGCAGCGCACACCCACATGCCCTTCTTCTTCAGGTCGTCAATGCATGAAGCGAGATTGGCGACGCGGGCGACGGGAACGTATTCCAGCGCGCCTGCGGAAGCCTTGCCCACCGTCCATGTAAGACCGGCTGCTCTGCGTCTGGGGATAACCACGCCGTGAGCACCGACCGCCTCGGCGGTGCGCAGGATGGCTCCCAGATTGTGGGGGTCGGACATTCCGTCGGCGAGAATGATAAAGGGCGGCTCGCCGCGCTGTTCGGCAAGAGCGAACAGGTCGGAAAGCTCGGCGTATTCGTGGGCGGCGGTGCCGGCGCACACGCCCTGATGGCGTCCGCCGGGGCAGATGGAATCCAGCTTGACCGGAGAGACCTCGCGCACGGGAATTCCCCGCTCACGGGCCAGCTCCACGATGACGCGCAGGCTGCCCTGACGCTCACCCTTGGCGATCATAATGCTGTCGATGGCACGGTCGCTGCGCAGTGCCTCAAGCACGGCGTTGCGTCCGGCGATTATATCATTGCGCTGTTCGGCGGGCTCATTTCGTCCCGCGTCCGCGCTGAAACGGTTGTCGTTGCTCAAAAGAATAATCCTCCGAATATATTGCAGATATCCCGCTGCGGGGATCTGTGGCAAGTTTTCATTATAACATAACGTGCTGCGGGAATATTTAACACATTGTTAATAATGCTCTGCAGCATATGGTAAAATTCTGCAGACTATCAGCTTTGTTCGCTCTGCTGTTTCCGCTCGGCATATTCCATTTCAGCCAGTTCGTCCATTATGGCGGAGATTTCGATGCCCGAGGGACACACCGCGCTGCAGGCGCCGCAGCCGTCACAGCGGGAGATGCCCTGACGGATGGCCTGTTTTCTGGTGCCCCGTTCGTACAGCCGGACGATTTCCGAGACGAATATCTGACGGGGACAGACCTCCACGCACCGTCCGCAGGAGATGCAGTTCTGCGCCTTCTCAGGCAGATCAAGAGAGGACATGGCGCAGATTCCGCGTATGCCGGGCATGACGGGAATGTCGGTGCTGCTGCAGGTTACGCCGCGCATGGTGTCGCCGAGAATGATATACTCAGGCACACGACGCAGACCGGCCTCGCGCAGAATGTATTCCACTGTTACTCCGGTGGGCACAACGATATTGGCGGCGGTCTCCACGCAGTCACCGCAGACGGTAATGACCGTTTCGGTTTGGGGCAGACCGTCACGCACCGCCAGAGAAAGAGCGCGCAGTGCCTGCACGCCGATGCGCAGCACCTTGCGTCCGCGCAGACGTTCCTCCTCAAATCGGGACCAGGCGGGATAGCCTCCGCCCACCAGACAGACATCAGTGAAGCCGAAGTTGCCCACAACCGTGTCAAGACGGATCTCGCCGCAGTCGTACACCGCCAGCAGCGCCTTGCCGCCGTCCAGCGCCTTGAGCGCCATGCCTACGCCGTCCAGCGCCTCGTCGCCGAACTCGGATACGGTCTTGAGCGCGCTGGAAATATAGGGAGTGTCGTCCAGCGCGTCGGCAACGATCAGCTGTGCGTCCTCCTTCATGCCCTTCATCAGCTTGTAGTAGAGGGGCAGACCGTCCACCTCGTCGATGATGCACGCCATGCGCGCCGCCTGCACGATGCCCATGGGGGTCATGGAATGGGGGTTGTGTCCCTTGACGTCAAGTGCCGGCAGACTGTCCCGCACGGCGATGACCGCGCACAGCACGCTGCCCATCATGGGATGATCCCGCCGTTCGATGCGCAGCAGCTTGCCCGATACCGGACAGACCACCCAGCTCTGGCTGTTGCGGGTGCGCGCCAGCATGGAATTTTTGGACACGCTTTCACCCACCCGGGGAATGGGCAGCATGGAGCCGGCACCGAAGGCAAAGAGCGGAACGGTCACCGTTTCGGGGGAGCGCAGCCGGAACAGCGGGCGGGAAAAGGATTGCTCCTTGAACTGGGCAAAACGCACGCCGTCGGCAGGATTTAGCTTCAGTGGCATAAGATACCTCTTGAATGAAAGGATTGTGAGGGGTTATTGTAATGGCACCGGCGAGCGGCTTCACTGCCGCGCCGGCGCCATTTTTCCCGAAACATGATCGGGTCACGAAACGGGGGCAAAAAGAATGATTATTGAATACCTTACCGGAGAAAGTTCCGGCAGGGTGCTGGTTACCATGGACGCCGACGAGCTGGACGGCTACGGGGTGTCCTTCGGGGACATGAACCTGACCGACCGTCCGACCAGAGCGCTGCTTCGCGATCTGGTATCCATGGTCACGCGCATGGGTCTGCGCAGTGAAGGAGAGCAGATACAGGTGGACTGCGCGCCTGCCGGAGAGGGCGGCTGCACGCTGCTTATCTCACCTGTGACCGCAAGAGAATATGTATTTGAGTCAAGCGATGACATCATTTCGGCGTACATTGCCGGAGTGCTGCCCGAGGGGATCGTCCAGCGCCGCGAAGAAGGCTGGCTGCTGCGGGGAAAGGCTCCTGCCCGTCCGTGGCAGCGGCGTATTCTTGACGAATACTGTACGCCCGAGAGTCAGTAAAGGCTCAGTTGTTGAAGGGAGCCACCTTTTCCGAAAGGCGGCGGAAGGCTGCGGTCATATCCTGCTGACCGAAAACGGCGCTGCCGGCTACAAGAATGTTGGCTCCGGCTGCCGCGACATCGGCGCAGTTGGCCTCGTTGACACCGCCGTCGACGGAGATAAGCAGACTCTGCCGGCCCTGACGCTCCGCCTCGGCGCGCAGCAGGGGAATCTTGTCCACACAGCTCTGCATGAGCACCTGTCCGCCGAAGCCCGGCTCCACGGTCATCACCAGCACAAGGCTGACCCAGGGCAGCCAGCGGTAGATGGTTTCCACGGGAGTACCCGGTTTGATGGAAATACCGGCGCGCACACCCCTGCGCTCGATGGCGTCAAGACACTCGCTGATATCGCTGTCGCTCTCGGCGTGGATGGTAATCATATCCGCGCCGGCGTCACAGAAGTGGTCGATCATGACCAGCGGATTCCTGACCATCAGGTGCACATCAAAGGTGACACCGGGAAGCAGCGGACGGATATCGCTGACCAGATTCCAGCCGAAAGTCATGTTGGGGACAAACTGTCCGTCCATGATATCCAGATGAAGGGTCTGCGCTCCGCAGTCGGCAAAGCGCTTTGCCTCACCGCCGATATTGAGAAAATCAGCCGCCAGCAGAGACGGTGCGATTATAGACATATACAGTCCTCCTGATTGTAATTCTTTACAATACATATTATAGCACGGGTTTCCGGTCATTTCAACAGACAAACACAGGATACCGCACAACCGACGCCGGTTATTCAGACCGGCGGCGGGTGGCGTAACCGGGCGAAAATTGTATAATAGCTATGATTAACCAGAATTACAGGCGTGCTGCGGCGCGCCGGATAAGGGAGCTCAGATGAATAATTCCAGCAACAACCGCGGCCGCCAGAACGACGGCCAGTATTACCGCGCCCCTCAGAATCGTCAGAATATGAATGCGTACCGCGGCAGCGGCCGTGCGCCTCAGTATGCCCGTCAGCAGGGCGGCGGAACCGATAACGGACTGAAACTTCTCGTGCTGCTGTGCGCGGTGGTGGCGGTCATCGCCGTGTTCTACATCTCCTGCGTATCCTGCGGCGGATGTTCGTCCCGTCCGGAGGAACCGCCTGTGACGGAAGCTCCTGTGGTGGAGGAAGATCAGGGTCCTGCAACGGTGCGCGTGACCTTCCCCGAGGGCAACAACATCCGTCAGTACGGTCAGCGGCTGGAGGAGAACGGCGTTTGTTCCGCCTCCGATTTCTACGACACCATGAACACAGTGGACTTCTCCGCGGAATATGATTTCCTGCCCTCTGCCGAGAAGCTTGCCGACCGCGATTACCGCCTTGAGGGATATCTTTTCCCGGACACCTACGATTTCTATGTTGGAGAATCCCCCGACTCGGTCATCCGTCGCTTCCTCAATAATTTCGACGTTAAGATTACCTCCGAGCTGCGTCAGGCTGCGCTGACCACCGGTGAGTTCTACAACGTGGAGACCGACCTTGACGACATCATTATCATGGCCTCCATTGTGGAGAGGGAGATCAATGTGCCCGCTGAGATGAACGGCGTGGCGGCGGTATTCTGGAACCGCATCAAGCATCCGGGCGGCACGGTCAACGGCTCGGCCACCGGCGGCTTCTTCCAGTCGGGTGCCACCAAGTATTATCCCTATGTGTTCAACGTGGACACCCTGCCCGAGGGTTTTGTCAGCGACTATAACACCTTCAATGTCAAGGGTCTGCCCAAGGGGCCGATATGCTGTCCCAGCCTTGACGCCATCAAGGGATCCATCAATCCCGACCATGAACAGGATGCGTTTTTCTTCTACACCGACATCAACAAGAAGGTATACTACGCGGTCACCCTTTCCGAACACACGAAGAACTGGGAATACTGCGTTGAAAACGGACTCAATCCGTGGTAAATATCCGGATGGGGAATATAACGATACGAGGTGGATTGCGATGATTATCAGCAGTGACGGTGAGCTGGTGCTCACGCCCATAGAGGGTGGATTCTCCTCCGAGCTGGAGGATATCTATCAGGCGGCATGCGCCGAATCCGGCAATTTTGAAGACAGAGGCGGCGATTACCGTCGCCGTGGACTTCTGCCCGGACAGGGCGGTCAGATCGACTCGCGCAGGCCGGAAAATCTGGAACATCTTGCCCTTTCAGTGGGAACGGTCACGGTTGGCTACGCGGTGGTTTACCGGGATTTTCCCGGCAGAAGCTTTGTGGAGCTGCTGTATCTTTATATTGCGCCGCCTGCCCGCGGCATGGGCAACGGAACCCGTACGCTGGCGGCGCTGAGTGTATATTTTGCCCGCACCGGCTACGCTTCCATGCGTGCCCGGATCGGACTGGACGAGCGGGACACAATGCGGCTGTTCTATCGCAGCGGCTTTACACATCCGTTGCAACTGAAGCCAGCGGGTGATTTTTCCGGCGATGATTTTGTCATGCTCACGCTGGAAAAGGATCTGTCTGCAATTCAATAATTCACAAGAACTCTCTCAGGAGGATGACATATGCCCGGATTCAACCAGAGATATAATGAGTCGTTTTTTGCGCTGGAGGACGATCTGGATGACGACCTTGGTGGTCTTGATGACTTTGACGATCTGAACGACTTTGACGATCTGAACGATCTCGATGATCTGAGCGATTTTGACGACCTCTCTTTCTCCGGCGGTCATCTGCACGCCGGTTCCCGTCATCAGGAGGAATGGGAACGTTATCTGGACAGGATGGATCCGGAAGCGGGAAGGAGGGACAGCAGAGGTTCCGATGCTGGGCGCAGAACAAGATATGTGCCGCAGGCCCGCAACGATATCGGCTATGACCGACAGCGCAATCACGACAGATACCGCGATTTTGATATTCAGAGGCGCGAGCTGGTGTACGAAGACCGCAGAAGCCGCCGGCAGGACATGCCCGTGCGGCAGCGCCGTCCCGATACGGATCGCCGGGATTACGAAGAACCTCAGCGCCGCGGCAGGCAGGACACACCGAAAGGCAGAAGCAGAGTGGCGCCGGTTATTATGGTTCTGCTGCTTCTGGCGGCAGGCTTAGGCGCGTATATATGGTTCTTTACGGATCTTTATTACGTCGCGTCGGTAAAGATAGACCGTTCGCAGCTTAGCATGTTTGTAGGCGAAGACATGACCATCGGGCATCAGCTGGTTGTGTTCGGTTCGGGAGAGCCTGCTCTGGAGTGGAGCAGCAGTGATCCAGCGGTGGCAGAGGTGGACGGACAGGGTGTCGTTGCCGCAAGGGCTTCCGGCTCGGCTACCGTTACGCTCACGGATCCTGCTTCCGGCCTCTCTGCGCATTGCGCCGTCAGTGTGCATAATGTTGACGAAATGGTGCTGGGTGCAGACGAACTGACGCTGGGAACGGGCGAAACCTTTGTCATGTATGTTCAGACCGGAGTGCAGAGCACTGAGCAGCCGGCGTTCATCGTTTCCGACAGCGATGTTGTCGAAGTTGATGCAGCCGGACGGGTGATCGCGCTGCAGCCCGGTCAGACCGATGTCGTTGTGACCGCCCGCGGTTTCAATGATACCGCCTTCCGCGTCACGGTTCTGGCGGCACCCACGGTGATCTCCTCGACCGATGCGGGCGCAATGTGCAGCGGCGAGACCCGTCAGCTGAGCTATCAGCTCCCTGAGGGTGAATACAGTTCGGAAATCAGCTACGCGTCGGATAATCAGTCGGTAATCACCGTGGATGAAAACGGCCTGATGACCGCTGCCGGAGAGGGCAGCGCGAATGTTTCCATAACCGCATTCAACGGCGTGAGCTGCACTCTGCCCATGACCGTAGGCAAAGAGGCGGGAGATGTGAAGGTACCAAAAAGTCTGACCGCGTACAACGGTCTGCCGGTTAACATCGATGCAGCGGACAGCACGGGAAACTGCCGTCAGTTCTTCTACACCTCCTCCGACCCCGAAGTGGTGCAGGTGGACGAAAACGGATATGTCCACGTTCTCAAGCGTGGATCGGCAACGGTGACCTGCACAAGCTACAACGGCAAGTCCGCAAAGTGCAAGGTCACGGCAAAGATCGTAGACTACACCACGCCGTACAACTCCCAGCGGGTGCGGGACAACATCGCGGCGCTTGCCGCCAGTTATCCCGAACTGATCGCGGTGGAGAGCATAGGCTCCAGTGTGCAGGGCAGAGATATCACCCTGCTTAAACTGGGTACCGGCGAGCGTAAGGTGCTGGTGGTGGCAGGAATGCATTCCCGAGAGAACATCACCGTGACCTATACCATGCGCTGCATAGAGGAATATGCACAGGCGGCAACAGAAGGCAAGCGTTATAACGAAGAATACAACGTCAAAAAACTGCTGAGCAGGTTCACAATCTATTTTGTACCGCTGCTCAATCCGGACGGTCTTGATATTATCATGGGGCTGGAACAGCCGGAGTATACCGATCAGCCCCTGACCGAAGAGGAACTGGCTGAATTCAAAAACACGGCCAACGGTGTCAATCTCAACCGCAATTTCCCCTTCGAGTGGGGACATGAGGGAGTTAATACCACTGCGCCGGACGGGCGATCCTACGCGGGTGCATCTGCTGGTTCCGAGCCGGAGACACAGGCGATCGTTGATCTGTGCGCACAGCACGAGTTTGAATGGCTGCTGGATATGCACTGCAAGGGCCATCTGATTTATTATCAGGATAAGGTCACCGGAGCCACCGATGCATCCAACAAGCTGGCTCGCAGGCTGTTCAGTCGGTGCAACTTTACGCTCACCGACCAGTCCACACTGAAGGAAATCAGCGGCGGTCTGGAGAACTGGTTCCGCAAGGAATACGGCAAACCGGGCATCTGTGTGGAGCTGGTGGGCAGCAAATACAACCCTGCGGTCAACAAATACTTCGAGTCCAAGCTGGACTGGAAGAGGACCTGCGCAGTGTTCCTGATGTGCCTCGAGGATTGATTTCCCGGCACGCAACAGCGACAACAAGGAGGATAATCATTATGAGAAAGATAATTGCGGTGCTGCTTTGCCTGACCGTGCTGCTGGGATGCATCCCTGCCTTTGCGGTCAGTGCCGGAAGCGAAGCACCGAAGATCGGCGACAAGCTCATAGTCACCGGCAGCAATGTGAATTTCCGCACAGAACCCAACACCAACTGCTCTGTTATCCGCAGGCTGTCCCTCGGCACCGAGGTAACCCTCTGCGGAGATTACGGTGAATGGGCAAACGTTACCCATGGCGGCGACACCGGCTGGGTTTCGACTCAGTATCTGAAAAAGCCTTCTGAGTATTCCCCGCCCGCGGGCCTTGACCACAGCAGCATCCTCAACAAGCTTAATGAACTGCGTGTCAAGTTCCCCGACGGAAAGTACTGGAACCACGTCGGTTTCGAGGAAAACACCAGCGGCTTCAACAAAGCAAGACCTGACAGCTGGACCGATACTCCCTGCCACACCGGCGGCGGTCGCCATCCTAACACCAAGTGGTGCAACGGTCAGTGCGATGGCTGGGCACGCAAGATAGGTCAGGATCTTTTTGGAGTTTCTACTTACACCTCCTCCAAGTGGGAGAAGAGATACACCCTCGACGGTCTGTGCATCGGCGACCTTATCCGTTTCGGTGGCTGGCATACCGTGGTCATCACCGGCTTTACTCAGAACGAGGATTACGCTATCATTTCCGACTGCAACTGGGATATGAAGTGCGTCATCGACTGGGACAGAGGCTTCGACCTGGGACGCTATGAATCCCAGTATGCCAACAACTTCTTCGTGCTTCACTACAAGGGCAACACCCTTGACAGAAACGCCTATCTGAATCCCGGCACGACCACAACTACCACAACCACCACCACAACAACTACCACAACCACCACTACCACTACCGCCACAACGACTGCCGCAACCATAATAACAACCACTACAACCACCATACCGACAACTACAACAACTACAAAGGCACCCGGTTCCGCAGGATCCGGAACAGCGGATACCGAGAGTGTCCGGCTGGGCGGCAAAAACAGATTTGCCACTGCAGCGCTCATTTCCGCCGAGGGCTGGGACAGTGCGAAATCGGTAGTGATCGCCAGTTCTGCGGGCTTCGCCGACGCTCTTGCCGGAGTGCCTCTGGCGTATGCTCTGGATGCACCCATTCTGCTGGTCAACGGCAGCTCCATTGACAGCAGTACCGCAAAGGAGATCGAGAGGTTGGGTGCAAGAAACGCCTATATCCTGGGCGGTAACTCATCGGTCAGTGCCGATGTGGAAAAGCAGCTCAGAGACAAGGGACTGTCCATAAAGAGAATCAGCGGCTCCAATCGCTACGAGACTGCCGAAAACATCGCCGCGTATATGGAGTCCATCGGCGCGGTCCGTTCGGACACCGTTTTCTTTGTCAGCGGAGCCAATTTCCCTGATGCTCTTGCTGTCAGTTCCGTAGCTGCAATGACCGGTGCTCCGATTCTTTATGCCCCCGCCAAGGGCAGCATCGGAAAAAACACTGCCGAATGCGCAGCTTCGCTCGGCGTTTACAAAGCGGTGATTCTGGGCGGCGAGGGCGTTGTGGGCAGAGATACCGCGATAAGCATTGCCGAATGCGGTCTGAGTACAACCCGCTGCGGCGGTGCAAACCGTTATGAGACCGCTGTCAGTGTCAGCGAAAAATACAGCAGCCTGTTCTCCGGCAAGGCGGTTTGCCTTGCCACCGGAAAGAACTTCCCCGATGCCCTTGCCGGCGGTGTGCTTGCGGCGAAGCTCAAGGCTCCCGTGGTGCTGGTGGATGCCGGGACAGGACTGTCTGCAGGCAGTGAATTTGTCAGCGGCATTGTCCCTGATACGGCGTATATCTTCGGCGGCAAAGGCGTGCTGTCCGATGAGATTGTCAACAGCTGTATAAAGGCGTGATTGCCGTACCGGAGGCTTGCAATATGCGGTCGGAGGATGTTACAGCGATAACGGGATTCCGGACTGTGAATTGAGTTGCAGAAAAAAAGAAAACGCAGCGGCGACGGGACATCCCGGCTTGCCGCTGCGTTTTGTCATATTTTTCATCATGTGCTATGTGCGGTGGTTAGCGGCAAGACGTTCCTTGCGCTCCATCATGTAATGAACCTGCGCCGGAGCGAAGCGATAATCACCGTCTCCGCTGCGGTAATATGAACCCGCGACAGGGTCGGTGCCGATGTACACCGGACGCACCTCACGGGCGGCACGGGGCACTTCGATGACCACGATGCAGTGACCGCCGCAGTCCTCCACCCGCACGTCACCGTCACGCAGAATGTTGTCGCTGACCACCGACCGGTCATTGACCAGACGCATGAACTCCTCCACAAGATACTCCGGATCGGGCAGCTCCACGCAGGCGAAGGATTTATCATCCTGCTCCATTACACCCAGCAGAATAATTCCACCGAAGGTGTTGGCAAAGGCGGAATAGGTCTCCCAGATGCTTTCGGGCAGACCACCCACCGCTTTTTTGGCCTCAAGGCGGTTGTTTTCGCTGTATTTTCCGATGTCGGCAAGGTCGATCATGTGCGTCACCTCCGGTGGTATTGTGTGTTTATTATATCCCGTCCGGCAGAGGAGGTCAAGGCGGAGAGCAGGGGAGAGGACATCTTTCTGCGTCTTTGAACAATGCGGGCAGCGACAGACGTCGGGTTTCTTTTTAGAACAAGAAATGGTATGAACAGCGTGCGATAAATTGATAGAGTTTCTCTGATTATCTGTAAAAATAATGGTAAAATCTTGATATTTAAGCTTGTTTGTGCTAAAATAAACGTGGTTATAATGCGATTTTTTACGAAATTGTCACGATGTTTTCATAATTAGTCAAATCTCAGGATGAAAACGTGTACATTTCTTTATGAGAGAAAAAGTACAGAAAAAAACGGAACGATAACCCAAAAAAGAAAAAGAGTTTGAGAGAAGCGAAAAAGGAAAGGGCGACGTAATCATGGAACGGTTGATGGACAGGATTTTCAAAAATTCACGCAAACGTATACTTGCAACAGCGCTTGCGTTCCTGATGATATGCAGCATGGTGCCGATGGTGTGGACTTCGGTCAGCGCCGCCGGATTTGAGTGCGGTCTTGAGGAACACTCCCACACCGACGGGTGCTATGAACTCACCTGCACTCTTGCGGAGGGCGATCAGTACGGCGCCCACGCTCACGGCGCGGACTGCTTCACCCGTCAGCTCATCTGCGAATGTGACGCTGATGCGGAGCACACCGACGGGTGCTATGCTTCCGAACAGATATGCCCGCTTGAAGAGGGCGGAAATGTCCTGCTGGGGCAGCATGCCCACGCGCAGGAATGCTATGCATCTGTCTGCGGAAAGGCGGAGCACGCGCACTCTGAGGCCTGCCGTCCTGCTGAAGAAAAGGACGACGAAGATGACCTTGTTCCCGTTGACGCAGGCATGGATGACGCGATTCTTCTCGCCGGCAGCACCGATCTGTCTGTCACCGGCGTGTGGGATGTCGGCTCCGCAGAGCAGGGGCACGAGAACATTCCGTTCGGTTCATCTGAATCTGCCACCATCAGCCATGACGCAAACCACGCCAGCGAGCAGATCAATGTCAGAATCATCGCCGGCTTCCCTGAAAACGCAAGCAATCTCAAGCTGAAGATTCACCTTAAGCCCGGTCTTGTGTGGCTGGTCAACGGCGAGAACACCATTCCCAAAACCACCCTTGATTCGGTAAGCTCATTACAGGACGAAACCACTTTCATCAAGCCGCTGGGCAACGGAGCCTACATCTATGAATTCAAGGATGGTGTTACCTCCGTCACTGTTGACATCGTTGTCGAGAAGTCCTTCTGGACCAACTTCCCCTCCATTTCCGATGCCATCACCGCCGAGGTGTCCTGTACGCAGGACGGCGCAGAGGTTGCCGACAGCGCCTCTCTGACCACCCTTCTCCCTCAGCAGTTCAACAGCAACACGATACTGCGCAGCAAATTAAGCGTTCGCACCAAGGCAGGCGTACAGACGAGTGTGCGCAACGGCCTGCGCGCCGGTTCCTACCTGACCTCTGCAGCGTTGGAAGACCGTTACCGTCTGTATGAATACATGCAGTTTACCATCAACGCTCCCAGCGAAGTGATCTATATGGGCGTTGACAGAGATGATACAGGGGAAGGCTCGCCGAACAAAAAGTGGCAGATGATGGGAGAGCCCGAAGTACTTGACGACGGCACCACCAACTACACCTTCCGCGCCGAGGAGATTTACAGTATGTATTTCTCCTCCACCCATTACTGGAGCTTCCCGGACAGCATGATCGGTCAGAAAGTCATGATCGTCACCACCGACTTCCGCTGGAAGGTATACGGCGACACCGAAGAACAAACTGTTCCGTCCGGCGTTGTGGGAACTGCCACCATTACAGTGGTTGACCCCGATGTCCGCGACGAGAAAACAGAGATTTCCGATGTTAATTCGAGTCATTCCCCGGTTCCCTATGACGAGGATGCTCCCGATGCCATCTATCGTCTCACCTCATGGAGCATGCGCAACGCCGGCACCGACCCCACATCGCCCAAAATCATCGAGCTGGAGTTTGATACGGAAAAAATCGGCGTGGCGGGTGTAACTCTGATAACACCCTACCAAAAAAAGCCAACCACCGTCTGGTTCAAGGTGGAGGGAAGCGATGAATGGCAGCAGAAGAACATCTCCCTTCCTGTCTACTTCACAAACGGTTCAGAATATTCCTATCACACACTGGTGCGGAATACAGATCTGGGTCTTGACAAAGACACCTATCTTTCCGCAATAAAGTATGAACTCGATTATGTCGATGACAACGGGACACCTGCCGACACTTCCGACGACTTCCACTACGGCATACCTGCCGGTGAAGCGTCTGTCGGAGGTCTCGGTTCGGTCTACGCTCCCATTATCGGTGTAGTCAAGGAAGCTTTCCATGAGGATACCTCCACTGTATACTCAACTGCCCGTGCCTATGATAAGGTGGAAGAAGGCGAAGAAATACTCCACGACACCGGCAAGGTAAAACTCACAACCCGCTACAGCACCAATCTGCTGAACTATCTCGGTACCGCAAACGAAGATGTAATCAGAGCCGAGGCCGGCGATACACTTACTTTTACCACCACCATAAAATCTTATTGGAGCACAATGACGGACAAAGAGTATATCGTAGGCTTCCACCCCTATCCCGTCATCTATATCCGTGATGAAACGGGCGAGGGCATCAGTAATGTGAAGCTCACCAACGGTCTGGGCGTTGAGCTTCTTTCAGAATATCCCGGTGTGGTAACCCTCGCTCTTGACCACATTGAAACGGTTGACCACAACGGCGACGGCAAGTTCGCAAAGGTATACAAGATCGACACAACAGGTCTTAAAAACCTCACCTCCTTTGAGGATCGTTATGCCGCCTGCGTAGGCGCGTGCGATCTTTCGGGCAACATCCGTATAATGAAGCTGACCTATTCGGTTGCAACCTCCAGCGCGTATAACGATTCACAGACGGTACATTACACTGAGAACGCGGTTTATGTTACAGATGAGGACATGGCAAGCCGCACACGCCGCAACCAGCGCAATGAGATAGCCGATGAATTTGATGTGGACGGCGATGGTCTTACCGACACCGACAAGAGCATCGTAGCTCCCAGCTCCGGATACTCTCCCGGATATTACATTATATCTGCCCGTTCCGATGTCAGCGTTTCTGCAGCTGTCGAAACGGCATCCGGAAGCGGCATCTACACCACATGGGACGGTTCTTCCAGCTATATCCAGATCCAGCCCGACGAGGTATACAATGTAAGAGACAGTATTCTCAACGGCTCCGGTGTCAGGACAAGCGAAGAAGAAGCAAAAATGACCTATGTCTATATCCCCGTTCCCAAGAAGGGTCAGCAGTGGGGACAGGCAAACAGCGGTATTGACAAAGACGGAAACGCACTTTCTTCCTTTGCCTACGACATGGTGCTCTCCGGCGCGGTCAGCAACCCCGACACGAGTGTGTTTACCATCAGCTACGGCACGGTCAATACCTCTGCCTTCAGCGCGGGTGATTCCTACGGAACCGTGGGTAACGCCTTGAAGAACAGTTCCACCGCATGGAGCAGCAGCTATTCCGATTCCACCAACTGCGTGCGCATCGCGGTCAAGGGCATGGAGCCCTCCGACGTTGCCCAGCACTTTGTTCTGCCCCTCAAGGCTGTCGAAAACGTTGACAACCGTGCGGTAAACATCTTCTCCTCCATTTATTATGAGGATATTACCAACATCAACGGCAACCACTTTGCCGGCTGGTATTCCTCTGACAAGCTTGCCCTGCAGATTGCGTTTGGCGAGGTCTCCGGACGAATCTGGATCGATGCCAACGGCAACGGTCTGCAGGACGAAAACGAAGCCGGTCTGTCCGGTGTTTCTGTCACCCTTGCCGGCGACAGAAACTACACTGCAATCACCAATGCGAACGGCGAATACACCTTCGCCAGGGTTCCTGTCGGTGAATACTCAGTCAGCTTCGCTCCCGATCTTGATGTCTCTGCTCTTTCGGAAAAGGACGCAGGCGTTGACAGCCTTGACAGCGATGCTGTTCTTAACGGAAAGAAAGCAGAGATCTCCGGAATCGAGATTCCCGCAACTGACAATCTCGGCAAACAGACCTTTGTCATGGAAAACCTCGACGCAGGTCTTGTACCCTATGTCAATGTGGATTACACATGGGACGGCGATATTCCCGGTGCCGCAGCACTGCCCGGCAGCGGCAGAATCCTCGCCGGCTCCAAATACACAGCGGGATCCGTTTCTGCCGTAATCGGACACACCTTTGACGGCTGGTACACCGATGCCGGACTTATCAGCAGTTTTGTCAACGGCACCGTCCTTCTGGAGAACGCCACTCTCTACGGCAAGTGGACCGCAAATGTGTACACCATCACCTTTGACACCGACGGCGGTACCGATATTGCCCCCGTCACGCAGAAGTACGGAACAGCCGTCACCGCACCCGCCGATCCGGAAAAGACCGGCTACAGCTTCAAGGGCTGGGACAAGGAAATTCCCGCCACCATCCCTGCTGAAGATGTGACCATTACCGCACAGTGGGAGATCAATCAGTACACCATCACCTTTGATACCGACGGCGGCACTGCCATTGACCCCGTCACTCAGGACTACGGCACAGCCGTCATCGCGCCTGCCGATCCGGAAAAGACCGGTTATTCCTTCAAGGGCTGGGACAAGGAAATTCCCGCCACCATCCCCGCCGAAGATGTGACCATCAACGCTCTTTGGGATGCAAACAAGCACACGGTAAGCTATGCGTTTGTGGGCGAAGCTCCCGACGGAGTGACTGTGCCCGCTGCCAATACCGTTGATTACGGTACTCTTTACACTGCCGAAAAACCCGACGAAACTGACGGATACCTTTTCGACGGCTGGTACACCAATGCGGATTGCACTGCGAAATTTGCGGATGGCACCGTCATTACCGAAGATATCGAAGTTTTTGGTAAGTGGATAGCCAACGACATTACCGTCAGCGGCACGGTTGCGTGGGAAAATGTTCCGGCAGAGCTTGATATCCCCGGGATCATAATCGACCTTGTACTGGACGGAAACGTCGTTGACAGCATCACCCTCGAAAGCGGCAGAACCGAGTATGCCTTTACCGGCGCTGACAGGTTTGCTGCTCCGGGTGAGGCTGCGCTTGAGTACACTGTTCAGGTACAGTCGGTTGAAAACTACACAACAGCATACAGCGCGCCTGTGACCGATGCCGACGGCAACATCGACATCGACATCACCGCCACCGGCACATTTGCCTACGGCACCCTGACGGTCGCCAACAAGGTTTCCGGTGAGGATGCTTCTGCTGACGCAGAGTTCACCTACACCGTGACTTTTGACAGCGTCGTATCCTATGCCTACACCGGTTCCGTAGCCGGAACCATCAGGTCGGGAGATAAGATCACCCTCAAGGCCGGTGAGAGTATCACCATCTCGGGCATTCTCGTGGGTGTGAAGTTTACCGTCGAGCAGGATAAGGTGGAGAACTTTGTTACCGCTCCGTCAAGTGGAAAGATTGAGGGAGTTATTTCCTCCACCGCTTCCCTGGCAGAGTTTACCAACAAGTTCGAGCTGCCTCCGGTCGGCAATCTGACCATTACCAACAAGGTTACCGGCGATATGGCTGACCGCACTCTGAAATTCTCGTTCAAGGTTGAATTTGATGCCAAGGGAGGCTATGAGCTGCGCGTCTTCGGTGCAGGCGAGACCGTTCCTGTCAATACCACCGGTACGCTGGGCGGCATGAGCATCAGCGTTGCTGCAGGCTCAAGAGCGGCCACAACCATCGTCAAGTCCGGCGATACCATCCAGCTGGCTCACGGAGAAACCGCTGTCATCTACGGCCTGCCCGCAGGTGCAGCTTACAAGGTTACCGAGACTGATACCATGGGCTACAAGATGACATCCACCGGTGCGGCAGGCACCATTGCCGAGGATGGCTCCAAGGCATCATTCATCAATGAGAAGAACAGCAAGGTTGCCGGAGATACTGCCGGTCCCAACACCGGCGACCGCGTAACCACCGAGACTGCTGCTCTCGTTGTGATGCAGATCGCAATGCTGGCGATGCTCCTGTGCGTAATCTGCATGAAGAAACTCCGGCATGAGGATGAAACCGGGCAGTTCTGGAGCTAAACCATATCTTTCAGCAGCAGGGAGAGGATGCGTTCCTCTCCCTGCTTTGCAAACATGAGGTGGTTTTTTGAAGAATTTTCTGACTATCCCTGCAGACGAAAAAAGCAGACGGAAGTTCATCATGTATGCAATAGCATTTGCGGCGCTTGCCCTGCTCATCGTCGGTGCGATTGTTATGGTGGTTATGGACAGAAATCAGCCTGACATCGCTCGGAAGAAATATCAGGCACTGTCTGCAGAGGCGCACACCGCATCTGACTCTGTAGATTTCGAGCTGCTCAGCGGGAAGAATCCGGACATCTGTGCATGGATCATCTCCGAGGGGACAGGTATCGATTACCCAATCGTGCAGGGCGAGGATAACAAATTCTACCGCGAACACCTGTTTTCCGGCGAGCGCAACCGACTTGGCTGCCTGTACGTTGACCCGGCTCAGAACGCCGATTTTTCCGAAAAAAATACGGTTATCTACGGCAGTTCACTGCTCGATTCGATTTTCAAATACGCTCGACATGACTATTACGAGCTGCTTCCATCCATGACGATATGTACTCCTGATCGCACTTACACTGTCCTGCTGTATGCAGGAACAGAAACAGGCGACGTCACTGGAGTAATCAAAACCGAATTTGCAGACAGCGCGGAGTTCATGCGGTATCTTTCGTGGCTGGGTGAGCATTCCGCATTCCATAGCAATGTTTCCGTTTCGGAGAACGATCGTATTGTTACCTTATGTGCTGGCAACGGCAAAGAGGGTTTTGTGCTGGTTGGAAAACTTGCGTGAGTCAATCGACAAAAAGTTGATAGTTGTCGCAGTTTTGCACTATGAAAGCAAAAACACAAAATCACAATATACAAGATGGTTATTTCATACTCATAATGTATGCAGCCGGGGCGATGACCGCTCCGGCTGCATACATTTCTCATTATAAAACAAAATAATATAATGTTATCACATCATAATAAAGTGATGATGCAATTAACTTATGAGAAAGGGAAAGGTTTGAAAAACAGGCATTCAACCCGCTTCTTCTATGATAATGGTGCGGTTGATGTCGCGGCCGTCCACGCTCAGAGTGTGCTCGTCGTCAACAAAGATGTTGAGCGCAGTTATGCCATCAGGAGTGACTGCGTATTCGTCCGTGGAGATGGTGATAGTGACGGTATCCACTGTGGTGTCGCCGTTGCTGACGGTAAAGATGATGACGGAATCGCTCTTACCGTCATTGTCATCAAAGTTGATTTCACGCGGAATCCAGACAATATCGGCACCGGCATCTGCGGAGACGGAGGGTCCCAGATCCGTATAGTTGATATAGCCTTCCTCATCGGTAGAGGTGAGGTAGGCTCCGGATGTCATTTCGGTATCTGCGGGAAAGTCGTCCGGAGAGAGGTAAATGATTCTGCCGTCCTCGTTGGAAGTGGTGATGAAACCGTCGGTCGGCTCGGCGGTAACAGTGGAGCCTTCGCCTGCATAGCGGAACGTCTGGATGCTGTCAGAACTGAAGTCTGACTCCGGCATGAAGAGCATGGTTACCGAGCCGTCTTCGTTTACAATGCGGTCAGTGCCTTCGTAGTCGGCAGCTCCGGTGTCCACAGGCTCGTATACTGCGGGACCGCCTGAGGCGGTGGCTTCGGCACAGCCGACGGGCAGAGCAAAAACGCACACCATCAGACCGATGCACAGCACGACGGAAGGCAGATTTCTCAAAAAAGCGGGTTTTGTATACTTCATGATATGTTTTATCCTTTCTTTGACACCCACCTCACCAAATGCCACCGGGCAGAACAGCATTCGGCCGCCCGTGCTGCATGCAAGCAGCGCGGCGGAATAAAGCCTGCGATCGGTGAGATCCATGTGAGCGATGACCTTTTCGTCACAGGCAGTCTCCACGTCGCGGCAGAAGAACACATACGCAGCCCAGACCAGCGGATTGAATCAGTGCACAGCCAGAGCCGCTGCCTTGGTGATGTGGTCATTTCGTTTTATATGATTTTTTTCGTGCTCCAGAACAAAGGGGATGTCGCCGTCGGCAACGGAGTAAGGGATGTAGATGCGCGGATGCACAAGCCCCAGAACAAAGGGAGTGGGAATGTGTTTGCTCTGATAAATGTCTGTGTCCATACGCACGGCTGTACGCAGTCTGAGCCGCAGTTTCACATATCCTGCCGCGACGCAGAGGGCAACCGCAGCAGCTCCTGCCACCCAAAGAACAGACAGTGTCCGCCCAAAGAAAACCGAAGGAGGAGCGGTCGATACCTCTGCTGCCGGAGCGACTGACTCCGCTGCAGGCGAAAGAGCGGCACAGTTATTTGCTATCTGTGCCGAAGTGATATCGATATCGGGGATTATCATCTGGTAAACTGCGTTTGCTCTACCGGTTAAGTTCATGCTCGGCAGATGAAGGCCAAGTACATCGGTGAGAGAAAAAGGCAGCAACAGGCGCAGCCCGGCAAGCAGCCACATGGCGCAGCATATCCGTCGGGACGGAACAGCAGACGTATCAGCAGCACCAGCAGAATTGCCGTTCCGCCTGCGATACTCATGCCCATGACCGAAGATAATGTCTCAGACATACCGCATGCTCCTTTCTAACCTTCGATTATGCGCCGGATCTCCTCCAGCTGCTTGTCCGAAAGATTCTGGCGACGGGTAAACGCAGCAAGAAAAGCAGGTACAGAGCCTTCGAATTTGCTATCCAGCAGTTCGTCAAGCTCAGAAACCTGGGCTTCCTCCTTGGAAACCAGAGAGCTGACGATGGTATTTTCGTTCTTGACAACTCCTCTTTCCGAAAGACGTTTGATTACGGTGTAGGTGGTGGTTTTGGGCTGCCCCAGTTTTTTCCTTGCACAGCTCGGACAGTTCTCTTGAACTGATGGGCTCATGTTCCCACAGAATAAGACAGAGGCGATATTCGCTTTCGAATATTTTGGGTGTGCTCATGAAAAACGCATTCCTTTCCGGTCGGCTCGAATCCCCCGCCGGAAAACAGAGGACACAGGCCGTGTTCTAATCGATTAGTACAGCGCCGTACTAACCTGTTAGTACAGATTTGTCAATAGGTGATTTTATTAACAAAATATGCCGGGCGTAATAAGCTGCTGATACATCGGCTGAAAAATCCACACAATTCCAATCATAACACAGACAAGATGTCGCAAAATAATCGTGCAGACGCAAAGAAGCAGCCGGGCGGAAAACGCCGCGGACAAAGCGGTGATAATATTTATTCCCCGCATATCGTCTGCCGAATTGAGAAACAACACCTGATATTATAATCAAAGGAGAAATAATCATGTCTAACAACAAGCAGAGTCTCGTTCCCGAAGCCCGTGAAGCTCTCAACCGCTTCAAGATGGAAGCAGCCAACGAAGTGGGCGTTAATCTGAAGGACGGCTACAATGGTCACCTCACCAGCCGTGAGGCCGGTTCCATCGGCGGCCAGATGGTCAATAATGTGTGTCCCGTACGAAGTGCGAAATATACCCGTGCAGACCGCACTGCCCTGGGGCATGAAATCGAAGTAAGCTACATAGCTTCGTTCACGACATAGAGCGTTCGGTGAACAGCAGCGCCGCAATAGAGAAAATGCTCGTTCAGGCAGAAAAACTGCACAGCCGCCTCCGTGATGGAGACGGCTGTTTCTGTCAGGCAGATGAATTGGGAATTGTCGCTCCGACAAACTGAAATTTGTCGCTATATACCAAAAGTTTATTCGTCTAAAATAGGCAAGTTATTTAAACATGGTGGTAAGTGCATCATATGATGATTTGTCAGTGGAGTTAAAATCATTCCACCCCTAGTCAATCTTCCCCAAAAAACCAATAACCAAACTGAACGAAAATCGGTTGTTACTCCACCTTCTTCTAATATTCTCATTACCCATTCTTCTGGAACCATTGATTTGATTTGTTCTAATGTAAGACTCTTTAATATCTCTCTTGTATTCTTCCCAACCGCAATCATGTACTCACGAAGTGCCTCAATATTAAGTTCTTTTCCAAATGCTATAGCTTCATCGAGTTCCAAAGCGTTTCCTGTATCTGTAATCGATGAACCTATTTTTCTTTGCCAATCTTCATTAAATATTTGTTCTTGGTTTGCCATCAAAATATTACTTACCAAATCTTCAATTCTGTATGTATGCCAAAATTGCCAGCACATAGGAACCGTTTTCGTCCCAGCATAATGCAAATCTACGTCATAATCTTCTCTCGGAACTAATGTATTCTGATTACCATTTAACATATAATCAAAAACATAATCTGCAATCGTTTTTTCATTCTTTTCAGAAATCTCTGCCAGATGAACCATTGAATGAACTTCTAAAGTAAGCTTTCGTATTCTATCAATATCCGTTCCTTCTAATGCTATTTTTAATTCATTGTATTTCTCACGTATTGGTGCAAATAAGTCTTCTTTTGTCATAATATAGTCCTCCACAAATTCAAATTTGTTTGTCTGTTCCTTAACTATATTACACGTCCTGACAGCTTAAGTCAATAATTCACATATCTTCCCCGAACGCCGATTCTGAGCGTAATAACCGCATAGCCATGGGGCATGAAATTGAAGTAAGCTACATAGCTTCGTTTACGACATAGAGCGTTCGGTGAACAGCAGCGCCGCAATAGAGAGAAATTCTCGTTCGGGGAGAAAAACACAGCCGCCTCCGTGATGGAGACGGCTGTTTCTGTCGGGCGGATAAATTGGGATTCATCTAACGGTTTTATACGTTGGAATTTACTTCTTTGCCTTTATTATATTGAGCATATCTTTATAAGAAATACCGTTTATCGCAAGCACTCTGTTTTGCATAATAGCAAAACTCATGAACATACAAGCAACACCAAACAAACAGTCTTTTCCTGTTATCATTTTGTTTGCTGTTAAATAGTAAATATTGAAAACAGATACAGCTAACATCATATAAGCCGTAATCATTCCCGGAGTGTAGAATTTTTTCGCTTTGGACAGTTTGACGCCCACGGTATGTACCAAGCCTTCAAAGATGCCAAGAAAAACAGGAATCAAAGTCAAAAAAACCACGGAGTCAAAAAGATACGGAATGATATGAATGAGCAGAAGCAAAATGATGACTGGAATGTGAGACAGCTCTTTGGCTTCTTCGCTGAATTTCTTACCAATCATTCCTTCCATAATTTTTACAAATCCACCGGGGAATCTGTTTTCTTCCCACTCATGCAGTGTGAAAAGAAACGCATACGCCACGAGCATTTTTTGAGGAATTGATGGTGTAGTATTAAAAATTGCTACCATTGTAATAAAGGTAAGCATTAGTGTAGTTAGTATTTCAAGATTGTACTTTATGAGAAATCTTTTCATATCGTTAATTCCTTTCTGGCGGTAGACTTAAAATGCACAGCCTCTGCAACTTCAGAGTTGTCTGTTTCTTTACTGCAATTTATGTAGATGGATTTTTGAAATATGATGCTTGTACTTTGCAAGGTCGCATTTGGGGAACGGGTTGCCATGTGCAGGATAAATGGTATCAGCATCATCCGCAAGCAGCGCGTCCCATGATTTCTCAAAATCTGCGGTGTCCTCTATCCAGATAATTAACCGCTTGACACTTGGGAAGTCATTCATTGCGGCATCGCCACAGAAAATTACATTATCCACCTTGAGGGAAATGGAATCCGCAGTATGGCCAGGGGTAAATAAAATCTTGCCTTGCAGATTTTTTTCTAACTCTTCCTTGTTGGTTTCTGTGATTTCTACAAATCTACCGTTGTAGTTATCATCAATCGCAGGAAAGCGATGCTCTGCTTTGCCGACCAGCCCCATCAGTTTGCAAAAAAACCATGCAAGCACTGTACTACAACCGCCTTCAAAAGAGTTCTGTCCTCTTTTTAGAGTAGGCATAGATTTATCGCTCATAATGACCTTCAAATCTGTATTCTTGCCGAGCAATTCGTTTAAGAAACCTGCATGGTCATCGTGTGCATGGGTCAAGAAAACGTATTTGATGTCAGATAGTTTTATGCCTTTTCTGTTTAATTTGGCTTCAACAGCTTTGAGGCTATGTTCATACCCTGTATCAACCATAACATATCCACTGGGACAATGATACACATACGTGTTCATTATGATATTGCCGACATTGATAATATTCATATTCTCATTACTTTCTTTCGTAACCGTTCGTCTAATTCAAGTTTGTCTGTTCCTTAACTAATTTTACACGGCATAATATCTTAAGTCAATAATTCACATATCTCCCCCCGAACGCCGATTCTGACCGTAATAACCGCATAGTCATGGGGCATATACAGAGAGTGGAGTATGAAGCGAAGATAATCGGGCAAAATACATACATGTAACAAAAATCTAAAACAAATAAGTTTGTTACATAGATGTAATAAACTTGATTATTCGCCCAAAGTGTGCTATCCTTGAATCAGAAAGGTGGGAACGCCCATGCTCAATAGCAATCTGAAAAAACGAGACCTGTATCTGGAACAGCTCAAAGCCTTTCAGGATACGGAAATGATAAAGGTCATCACAGGCATTCGCCGCTGCGGCAAATCAAGCCTGATGAAGCTGATGGCAAATCACCTGCGTGAAAGCGGAATAGCCGAGGCGCAGATAATCGAGATCAATTTTGAATCCATGCAGTTCTCCGATATGACCGTGCGTGAGTTCTACGACTATGTTACCGAGCGAGCGGTCAAGAACAAGCGAATGTATCTCTTCTTCGATGAGGTGCAGAGACTGTCCGGCTGGGAGAATGCTGTCAACTCTTTCCGGGTGGACATCGACTGCGATATTTACATCACCGGTTCCAATGCCCATCTGCTCTCATCGGAGCTTTCCACCTATCTCTCCGGCAGGTATGTGGAAATAAAAGTCCTGCCGCTGTCGTTCAGCGAGTTTCTGGACTTCCACGGTTACACGGTGACCGAGCGGAAATCCCCCACGGGACAGCTCCGCAAGCGTATCACCGATGCCGAGGGCGAGATGTACGAGACAAAGGAGCTGTACGAAGCCTTTGCAAAGTTCGGCGGAATGCCTATGCTGGCCGATGTAGGGCTTGAGACAGACAAGGTGACCGCCGCCCTTGACGGCGTTTATTCTGCCGTGGTCGTGCGTGACATTCTGGAAAGAGAAAAGCGCAAAGGTCAGCGAACCATCACCGATCCGTTGCTCCTGCGCAAGCTGATGATGTTCCTTGCTGACAACATAGGCAACAGTACCTCGGCTACCTCCATCGGCAACACTCTTGTCAGCGAGGGGCTTCTGGACGAGGGCAAGCGCAAGGCAAAACCGGCTGTCCACACCATTCAGGCGTATATCGAAGCGCTGAAAGAATCGTTTATATTCTATGAGATCACGCGCTTTGACATCAAAGGCAGGGAGTATCTCAAGACTCTCGGAAAATATTACATCGTCGATATGGGTCTGCGAAACTATCTGCTTGGCTACCGCGAGGGCGACAGCGGTCATATCCTTGAGAATATCGTATATTTTGAGCTGCTCCGCCGCGGCTATGATGTTGCCATCGGCAAGATTGACAGCAAAGAGGTCGATTTCATAGCCTCAAAAACCGACGAAAAGAAGTACATTCAGGTCACCGAGTCGATGAACGCTC
>JAZUPE010000077.1:0-19872 GCA_045605025.1 Acutalibacteraceae bacterium | reverse complement strand
GCAAGCGGAGTGATAGTTAATGCGGCAGCATTGCCCGCAGGGTTTCTAACGGTTAAAATAGAGTTCGTAACAGTAGTTGTTACAATAGCCATGCCTACTATTTGTGAGGCACCTGTGGCTCTGCCAACTACGGTATAGTCAAGGTCCTCGCCATTTAATGTCAATACTAACTGACCCGCTTCGTCTACGCTCACCTCAAACAGTACCTGGTAGGTTCCGATCTGTGTCAAGTTAAACGAATCAGGACCGGTTCTTACAATCTCCGTGCCACTGGTAGGACCATCATTCGGGAAACTCACATCTGTGCCGGGCGCTACTGTTGCCGCATTATCAGGCGGCATCAATGCATAAAAGTCAGCGAAGCCGAGAACTCCACCAGCGGGACCCTGAGGACCGGTTTCACCGACAGGACCCTGAGGACCGGCAGGACCGGCTTCGCCGATGGGACCCTGAGGACCGACAGGGCCGGTTTCACCGATGGGTCCCTGAGGACCGGCGGGACCGGTTTCGCCAGTGGGTCCCTGAGGGCCGGCAGGGCCGGCTTCACCGATGGGTCCCTGAGGACCGGCAGGACCGGTTTCGCCGACGGGACCCTGAGGACCGGCAGGACCGGTTTCACCGATGGGCCCCTGAGGACCGGCGGGACCGGTTTCACCAGTGGGTCCCTGAGGGCCGGCAGGACCGGTTTCGCCGATGGGACCCTGAGGACCGGCAGGACCACGTATTCCCTGAGGACCGGCAGAGCCGGTTTCACCGGTAGGACCAGCGGGACCTTGCGGACCCGGAGGACCAACAGCACAGCAGGAGCAACAAGAGCCGTTTCCATCGCAATGGTCTTGCTGCTGATTATAATTGCTGTTATTCTCACAACAACGATTATTGTTGTCATTGCCATTGTTTCTAAAAGAATTTTGTCTATTCCTTTTTTGCTCCTTTCCGGTTTTGAAAGACCGTTGTGTGTTACATAATATGCGTGGCTGCTATAGTGTGGCACTCGATGTGCGGAAAGGAACAGAAGAGGGAAATATCAATTGGTGCCGAACTGATGCGTGGTTCATCTTTCCTTTCATTGCAAGTGAAACTTACTTGTGATATATTATTGATAAGAAAATAACAGTGAGGTGTTCTGATGAACGAGCGTATGGAAAAGCAGCTGGCGTTTTCTCTGGAAATTGATAAGGTAAAGAATATTCTCAGACAGACGCACTTATCCGGCAACGGCAGAAGAGAAAACGACTCCGAACATTCATGGCACATGGCGGTCATGGCGTACCTTCTCCGTGAGTACGCAAACGAAGATATCGATATCACAAAAGTTATGCTGATGTGTCTTATTCACGATATTGTCGAGATCGACGCAGGAGATACATATGCATACGACACAGAAGGACAGCAAACACAAAAGGATAGAGAAGATGCCGCCAAGCAGCGGATATTCTCTATCCTGCCGGAAGATCAGGCGAAGGAACTGATTGCTCTCTTTGATGAGTTCGAGGCATACGAAACACCGGAGTCCAGATTCGCCCACGCAATGGATAACGTCCAGCCGCTCATGCTCAACAACAGCAACGACGGCTATGACTGGCGCGAGCATAATGTAGCTGCAGACCAAGTATATAGAAGACACCAAAAGACCAGATTGGGTTCTGAAGAGCTGTATGAAGTAACCGACCGCATTCTTCAGGATAATATCAAAAAAGGAAATATCAAGAGTTAGTCATTTAACAGATATCTTTCGCCGACGGCGTTTTTCTGTTGTGTGATATACAGAAAAAGCCCGCAGTTTTCAGGATTGCTCCTCAAAACTGCGGGTTTTGTATTGGGAATCGGTATCAGATCTCCGGAACGATATAATTGCGTTCCTCAAGCGCTTTTTCGATCCGGTCAAGAACTTCCTCCGAATCGGCACGAATGGTATGATAGTGATATCCGCCGGTAATGTTCCTCAGCTCGGTTGATTTGCGGCTTCGAACGCCTTCGATGAACTGCTTTACATGAAGTCGCGAAAAAATATTGAGGCCGGCGACAACTCTGCCGTACACCTTGTGCCACACAAACACATCCACGACCGTACCGCCCAGATCGACTATCAGGTTGAGTTCGTCTTCGGTCTGTTCGGTTGTGTGTCGGATTTTGAATACCCGTTCTGCAAGAGGGGCGTTTTGAATTATATAACCGCTGTGAGTAGACAAAATATCAAAGCCCGCTGCCTTAAGCACCGAAATATCCTGCACTATGATTTGTCTCGATACTCCGAATTTTTCGGAAAGCGCACCACCGGATACCGGCTTTTGCTCTGACATCAGGTAATTGGCGATTTCTTTTCTTCTTTCGTCTGCTTTCATGTTTTCACCCCTTTCTATGAACTGAAGCCGCAGATCAGATCGCGTGGAGATTTTTCAGCGAAAGATCCAGAATAGGCGAAGAGTGGGTCAGCGCACCGCTGGATATGTAGTCAACACCAATATCCACAAGCTTTGCAACATTTTCCTTTGTTACATTGCCGCTGCATTCGGTTTCCGCCTTGCCTGCGGTGAGCCGTACAGCTTCTCGCATATCCTCAACGCTCATATTGTCAAGCATGATGATATCGGCGCCGGCTTCCAGAGCCTCTCTTACCATATCGAGATTCTCAACTTCGATTTCGATCTTGCGCACAAAAGGAGCGTATTCCTTTGCCATACGGACAGCCGCGCCTACACCTCCGGCTGCGCCGATGTGGTTGTCCTTGAGGAGGATACCGTCGCTGAGGTTGTATCGGTGGTTGTATCCGCCGCCCACCTTAACGGCGTATTTTTCAAAAATGCGCATACCGGGAGTGGTCTTGCGGGTGTCGAGGAGCTTTGTCTTGCTGCCCTGCAGCAGATCGGCAATGGCACGGGTATAAGTAGCAATACCGCTCATGCGCTGCAGAAAGTTGAGAGCGGTGCGCTCGCCGGAGAGAAGAACGCGGATATCGCCGCGGATGACGCCCAGTTTCTGCCCCTTGGCGACCCTATCGCCGTCTACGCAGGTAAAGGATACCTCGGTTTTCTCGTCAAGCAGTTCAAATACTCTTCTGAACACATCAAGACCGGCGATCACACCGTCTTCCTTGCATATCAGCTCCACTTCGCCGAGCTGATAATGCGGCATGACCGAGTTGGTAGAAATATCCTCACTGGTAATGTCCTCTTTGAGCGCCAGCAGAATCAGATCGTCTGCGTTCAGTTTCATCGTAATGCTATTCATGGCTTTGCTTCTCCTTTTCGATTGCGGCAAGAACCGATTCTTTGTAATTCTCCTGATATCCATCGTAGTCGGACGGATCAATATGTATCAGGTCAGGCAGACTTGCAGCTGTGTAATTTTCCGTGATGTGATTTGCCGCGCGTCTTGCAAAAACAAGACTTTCCAGCAGAGAATTGCTCGCCAGCCGGTTTTTGCCGTGAACACCGTTGCAGGCCGTTTCGCCTGCGGCGTACAGACGCTCCATGGAAGTCCTGCTGTGTCTGTTGACATCAATGCCGCCCATAAAGTAGTGCTGTGACGGAACGACCGGGATCGGCTCCTTTGTCACATCGTAGCCTTCCTCAAGACAGTGCTGATAAATATTCGGGAAATGACCGCGAATTTCTTCCTCCGGTATGGGAGCCATGGACAGCCACACGTGCTCTGTGCCTTCCTTTTTCATTTCCTCGAATATTGCGTTTGCCACCACATCCCTTGGCAGCAGCTCGTTGACGAACCGCTCTCCTTTGGAATTGAGCAGAACGGCACCTTCACCGCGTACCGATTCGGAAATCAGGAATGCACGCCCACCCTTTTTTGTGTAAAGAGTGGTGGGGTGAATCTGGATGTAATCAATGTGGCGCAATTTGATATCATATTTCAGCGCCAGTGCCAGAGCGTCACCCGTCAGGTGACGCTGGTTGGTGGAATGGGCAAACAATCCGCCTATACCTCCGGTTGCAAGCACGGTGTAATCGGCTTTAATGCTCACATATTCGCCATCAGCATTATGTCCGATAATGCCGTAGCAGGTATTTTTACGGCAGATAAGATCCACCATAGTGAAGTTTTCGATCAGCGTGATGTTATCTCTCTGCCTTACTGTATCAAGCAAGTGTGAAGTGATCTCTTTTCCCGTTTCGTCCTTGTGAAACAGGATGCGAGGCCTTGAATGAGCGCCTTCACGGGTATAGTCAAACTCCTCGCCGTTTTTCTTGAAGCGCACTCCAAAGGAAACAAGATCTTCGATAACTCCTCTGGAGTCACGGATCATGATATCAACCGACTCAGGGGTGTTCTCATAGTGTCCGGCACGCATGGTGTCTTCATAGAAGGAATTGTAATCCCCTTCGTCGCGCAGAACACAGATACCGCCCTGTGCAAGGTAAGAGTTGCTGCTGGGCGCTTCACTTTTGGTCACAATGGTTATTTTCTTTTCATCCGGCAGATTCAGTGCGCAGTAAAGGCCAGCAACACCACAGCCGACAATCAAAACATCAGTTTTCATATATTATTTCGCAAGCTCCAGCATTCTGTCAAGTGGGATAAGTGCCTTGCGGCGGATATCCTCACTGATTTCTACGGTACGGTCTTCTTTTTCCAGAACAGAAAGAACGCTCTCAAGGGTATTCAGCTTCATGTCCGCGCAGCATGGATGGGGATTCGGGAAATAAAAACGCTTATCCGGACTGTCTGTAAGCAGCTTGTATTTCACTCCGTCCTCTGTGCATACGATAAATTCCGAAGCGGCACTGCTTTTTGCGTACTCGATGATCTCAGCAGTGCTACCAATGAAGTCGGACAGGGCAATTATTTCCGCCTCGCATTCGGGGTGAGACAGAACCGGCGCATTTGGATGAAGCTTCTTTTCCGCTGCTATCTGTTCTGCCGTGACAGCAGCGTGGATAGGACAGCAGCCGTCATTGAGAATGATGTTTTTTTCCGGAACCTGCTCTGCGACATATCTGCCGAGATTGCGGTCCGGAACGAAGAATATGTTCTTGTTCGGAAGTGACTTTACTATTTTCACGGCATTGGAGGACGTAACACACACATCGCTCTGGCATTTCAGCTCCGCTGTGGAGTTAATGTAGCAGACAACGGCAAGATCATCGTACTTTGCACGCATCTCTTCAATGCGCCCGGGCGCGACCATGTGAGCCATAGGACAATCAGCAGCAGGATCGGGCATAAGCACCGCTTTATCGGGGTTGAGGATTTTGGCACTCTCCCCCATAAAGGATACACCGCAGAACACAAGGATATCCGCTGTGCTCTGCTTTGCCACCTTTGCAAGATAAAACGAGTCACCGACATAGTCAGCGATTTCCTGCACCTCATCGGGAGCGTAATAATGTGCGAGAACGATCGCGTTCTTCGCCGCCTTCAGTTGTTCGATCTGTTTTTTCATTTGCGACTTTCCTTTATCTCTCGAACTTCTATTGATTACGCATATAGCATAACATAACACTTTACATCTGTCAACTTGTCTGTAAAGTCTGATTTGGAGATAATATACTGTTCGCCGCTCATATATTAGTGCAAAATAGTCAAAAGACAGTGTATAGGATTGGCTGTCGGTGTCATACCCCAGTATTTTGATAAATGCAATACAGCGCTTTCTATCTTGTTGCTCATTCCTGCAAACTCTTTTTGCTATATGATTATTTAGGGAAACAACAAAACCGAACTCCTCACCAATTGGTACAGGGCTCGGTTTTATCGTATCCGATGCAGAAAAAATAGGTAAAGATTTGGTAGAAAAACACCGATTCGAGCCTGATTTTGACCTCTCCAAAGCCTCATAAAACAGCAAAAGAAAACATTCAAAGGCGGCTAAACCAAGCCATTTTCGGACGATGGTGCGGGTAACACAGATTGAGCCAACACAGCCTTGCGACCATTAGAACCTGAAAACCACATCTCCGAAAGAATACTTGCACTCTTTTTTACAATCAGTGTAACGCATCATTGACAAACCTACAATCTTCCTGCAGCAGCGAAGACTACTGAAAAGCCCTTGACAAAGCATCCCACAGGAGATATGCTGTCTCTGCAGTATCCCGAGTTTTTCAGCAAACTACAGCACGAAAAAAACGAACGGAGGCATACACATGAGCCGCATATTCAGCACACTGAGCGTCATTGCTCCGCTCGTGGTCTGTCTGACCATAGGCTTTCTTGCAAGAAAAACAGACGCCGTGACCCCAGAGCAGAACAGAGGACTTCAGCAGTTTGTGCTGAAATTCTGCATTCCCTGCGTACTGTTCAATTCCTGCCTCGAAGCACAGCTTGAATCGGAAGCGCTGATTTCCATGGCATTGCTCATTCCAATCCTTCTGGTGTGCAGCATCATCGGATTCCGACTTCGTGCCCGACAGGGCGGACACAATCTGCCAATGCTGTTTTCCGCCCACGAGACAGGCATGCTTGGTATCCCGCTGTTCATGCTGCTTTTCGGCGCGGATCAGACATATCGCATGGGCATTCTCGATATGACGCAGGCATTCGTATCCATCCCTGTGCTGAGCATACTTTCTGCCGACACGGAGAAAAAAACCGGAGCAAAAGCTCTGCTGAAGGTTTTCATCTCTCCCCTGCTCATCATGAGCGTCCTCGGCTTTGTTCTGGGGCTAACCGGAATCATGGACAGACTGGACGCCATCGGGCTGGGTAAGCTGATACGGGAAACCACATCATTCATGTCCCAGCCGGTCAGTGCGGCCATGCTGTTTTCAATCGGCTACAATCTCTCGCTGAACAGAAATAACAGCAGAAGGATATTCGTACTTGCCGGCATCCATGCCGCTCTTTCCGCAGCCGCATGCCTGATTGTTCAGGTATCGCTCTTTCTTGCGCCATCAGTGGATGCTTACACACGCTGGGCAGTACTTCTTTACTTCGCTCTGCCCTCCAGTTTTCTGGCACCGGGTCTTGGAAGAAACGAGGAAGAACTCCGGCTGGCATCCGGCGTATGCTCGGTACTGACCGTCGTCACTATGGCGGTATTCTGTGCCATGGCTTTTGCGGCTGCATAACGCGGCCAGTGAGCTATACCGCCAACGCAACGCGAGGAATACTATTTCATCCGACAACGGCATCCTGCCGGAAACACCGCACAACCAACAGACCCGCCCGCGATCGTGGAGCAGTTTCACAGTCGCGGGCGGGTCACTTCTGTTCAAAAAACAATAATCACACAGTCTATGCCGCGCATCTTATCCATCCAGAATTCCTTAATGGTATCGGAGGCAATCACACTGCCCTGTCGGACAATGATTTGCCTGCAGTATTCGCCGATACATTTCTTCTTGATATCCTTTCTCAGACACGCGAGTTTGGTAATCCGTTTCCCGAAGTGGATGATAAGACAAAACGCTGTTGTTTTGAGTACATTTCTTCCATATTTTTTCCTAAAAAACGCTCCGGTTGATTCAAGGTCAGAATCAATCTGAGCGTTTTTTCTTATCTCGAAATTCACTTTTCGCTCATGCCTGACCCGGTATGGGCGATTTTTTATGGACTGGCAATCGGCATCAGTCTCTCGCATACCATTGACCAAAGGAGTGATTCTGTGAAGCGCAGCCAGCCGGTGATCCGCTGTTCTTATTCCAATGACAAGGCAGATTTGGCAAACATCATTCGTCAATCCTTTCTGCTTTTTCTGCAGAGGGAAATTTACGCATTTGACCATAGACCCCAAACAGATATATCATAAGAGCGATGAATAGTCGCTTGTTTCAAGGAGGTTATCATGTACATGGAAATAAGCGATCCCATGGTTTACCATGCGGCACTTTATATCAGACTTTCAAAGGAGGACGAAAACGAAGGACCATCGGAAAGCGTGACCAATCAGAAATCCCTGCTGGATGATTTTGTCAGCAGGCATCGGCTTGCTGTCTATGACACCTATGTTGACGACGGGTACAGCGGCACCACCTTTGACCGTCCCGATTTTCAGCGAATGATCGCTGACATTGAGGCAAAGAAGGTCAACATGGTAATCACCAAAGACCTGTCCCGTCTGGGGCGTGACTATATCATGACCGGGCATTACATGGAGCGGTATTTCCCCGAAAAACAGGTGCGGTACATTTCTCTGCTGGACGGCATCGACACAGGTGTGGAGTCAAGTGCCAACGACATCACCCCGTTCCGAGCCATCATGAACGATATGTATGCCAAGGACATTTCCAAAAAGATAAAGAGCGTCAAGCGCGACAAACAGCGCAAGGGGCAGTTCATCGGAGGAAAGCCTACCTACGGCTACAAAATGCACCCCACGGAAAAGAACCGGATTGTGATTGACAAGGAGGCTGCTGCCGTTGTGCGGCGCATCTTCGCCATGGCGGTGGAGGGCATGAGCTGCCGCAGCATTGCGTCGGCGCTGAATAATGAGGGTATCCCCTCACCTGCTGCCTACGCCGGTCTGACCGTTGCCGCACCGGGGCCTTATACCGGCAAATGGAGCAGCGAGCGCATATCCGATATGCTGCAGAACGAGACATATATTGGCAGCATGGTGCAGGGACGGCAGGTCAAGGTCAGCTACAAATCCAAAAAGTGCATCAGGCAGCCCAGAGAAAACTGGGTGGTGGTGCAGAACACCCACGAACCGTTGGTGGATGCCGAGACCTTTCGCAAAGTTCGAATGCTGCTGCAAAGCCGTCGACACACCCGAAGCCGCACATATGACTTTCTGCTGAAGGGGCTGATATTCTGTCACGAATGCGGATATCCTCTGGCGGTCATCAACAGGAAGAATGCCGCCGGTGAGGATGTGCTGTATTTCGTGTGCCGCACCTATCAGCGGTTCACGAAAGCCGGAGTGTGCACCTGCCATTCCATTCGGGAACAGACGGTCACGGAAGCAGTGCAGGAAAAGGTTCGCGAGATCTGTGCAGGTTATCTGAATCCGCAGGAACTGTTCCTCGACGCAAAAGAGGCTGTCGAGCATGCGGCAAGAAGAGATCATCTTTCCTCCGAGATAGCCGAGTTGCATGGGAAACTGGGCACGCTTACGGCTCATCTTGATCTGATGTATGCTGACCGGCTCAACGGTATCCTTTCCGAGGAAGACTTCGAGAGAATCTACAACCGGACAAAGCAGGAACGCACTCTGCTCGAAGAACGGCTTCATAAACTGGAAGGGCGCAAAAAAAGCCCCGTCCCTTCGGAGGACAGGGCTAAAGAGCTGGTAAAGCGATATATGGATTCGGCCTTTGCCAGCCGCGAGCTGCTGGTCAGTCTGATAGAGCGCATCGAACTTACCGAAAACAAGGAGATCATTATTCGATTCCGTTTCCGGGAGTTGGAGCAGACGACGGTGCAACGATAAATAAGTTATCTGTCGAGGAACACAAAGTTTGGATCAAACCTTTTCAAAGGTTTGCGGTTTTCAAAGGCAGAGCCTTTGTGCGTTCTCCGCAGAGAACGCAATACTCATCGACAAAACACGGCGCGACCGCGCGCCGGCCGCAGGAGGGTAGCCAATAACAGTCCGGTGGACTGTTTTGGCGCAGGGAACCCTCGGCGGGGGGGTCCTGATCGCCCATTAGGGCGATTACTATTCAAGTTCGATGCTTCAATGAATCAAATTGATCAACATCAACGAAATAACAGCACACCTTCAAGTTTTACGCCATTTCGCATGGCTGTTTTTTCAGTCATAACCGCTTACAATAGAGTGGGTGCTATGTGTCACGTATTGAAAAACGGGCTTTGGAGCAGCTGCGTCAGATGTTCGGATGAGCAGCTGACGCTTCATACACGGGAGGAGCACTCTGCGTTTCTTCGATAGCCTCAAACGTCATATTTCTGAGCGTTTCTCCGTCCGCTCCGCTTTCGATTGCCGCTCGAAGTTTCTCCACTGATGATCTGAGTTTCTCATTCTGAGGTCCATGACCCTCGCACATGAAAATCTTTTCATGAACAGTAGCCTTTACCTGTTCATTATCCTGCACCAGTTCTTCGTAAAGCTTTTCTCCCGGACGCAGTCCTGTAATCTCAATTTTCACATCAGTACCGGGTTTGAGTCCTGAGAGCTTAATTAGATCGACCGCCAGATCGTAGATTCTGACCGGCTTGCCCATATCCAACAGAAAAACCTCGCCACCCTTTGCTATCGTGCCGGCAGTGAGCACCAGCGAAACAGCCTCTGGAATAGTCATAAAATACCGTACGATATCCTTATGCGTAACGGTAACCGGACCACCCTCAGCAATCTGGCGACGGAAAATCGGAACTACGCTTCCGTTTGAACCCAGCACGTTACCAAAACGCACCGCCGCTATGCGGCATCGATCACTGTTGAGGTTCTGCGCGAGCAGCTCCGCCACACGCTTGGTTGCTCCCATGATATTGGTCGGGTGCACCGCCTTGTCGGTGGAAATCAGAATACAGCGCGGGGTACTGTGCTCCACAGCCGTTTCGAGGACATTAAGCGTACCAAGAACGTTGTTCTTTACGGCTTCCACAGGATTGAGTTCCATCATTGGAACGTGCTTGTGCGCAGCGGCGTGAAGAACAAGATCAGGCTTGAATTGTGAAAACACCTGATCAAGCTTCTGGCGGTCACGCACAGAACCAACAACCAGCACATATTTAGACTGATCGAATCTATCCTTGAGTTCTTCGTTGATCTCAAAAAGGCCGTTCTCATGGATATCAAAAATCACCAGTCTTCCGCAGCCGTTTTCCAGCACCTGACGACAGATTTCACTGCCTATTGAACCCGCACCGCCTGTAACAAGAACTGTCTTATCCTGCAGCATGGCAAACACATCGCTCATATCGGTTCTGATTGTATCGCGGAAAAGAAGATCTTCAATAGATACATCCCGAAGGGCATATTTGTTTCCCGACATAAGTGCTTCCGCATCAACTGAATCACGAAAAATGCGCAGGCGCAGACCGGCATCGCTGCACTTGCGGTAGATCTCGGATAAATCTGCAGAGCAGATATTGGGCAGTGCCAGTACGGCTTCATTTGCTTTGTATTTTCTTGCCAGATCTGGAATATCATCCACTCCACCGCCGATGGTTACACCTGCAAGGCGGAAATTTCTCTTAGCAGCATCATTATCAACAATCGCAACGGGATAAATCGTGCTTTCAGCGCTTTCCTGCATACGCTTGACAAGCATGGCGCCTGTAGTTCCCGCTCCGATAATTATTGCTCTTGAATTTCTGCGTGCGGAACTCTCAGACAGCATCCATTGTCTGAACCGCGGTATGGTGCGCAGCACTACGGTCATAATAAGAATTAGGAAACAATATATTACCGTTATCGAGCCTGATATGCGCATATCCGGATTAATCATCTGAGCCAGTCCGGAATACTTGATAATCAGAAAAACCGACCCCGAAACCCCTGTGCAGATTATCTGCCTGAGAGTATCTGACAACCCCCAGTATTCCCACATTCCGTTGTAGGATCCGATCATTGCACCCGAACCGCAGACGGTTATCACCGCCACCAGCATATAGAACCACATATTATCAAGATAACGCTGTTCTATATTCCCTTCAAAACGAAGCCATATCGAAGCATACATTGTGAGTACGCACAGAAGTGCGTCGCCAACGATGTAATACAGCCGTTTAGCTATCTGTTTCATTATTAATTCTCCAGTCGGACAGCGACTGTCCGTGGTTATTGATCTTCGCTGTCGGCGTTGTCGTGAGTTCCGCTGCTTCCTCCCTCGACAACTCCCTCGCTGGTTGCAACCTTACCGATTGTCATCAAGAGACATTTTACATCAAAAAGAAAACTGACTTTTCTGCAATACTCTCCATCATAACGAGCCTTTTCCCTGTCCTCCAGCTCATCACGGCCGTTAATCTGCGCCCATCCGGTCAGACCGGGGCGTATATCGTTGGCGCCGTACTTGTCACGCTCTGCAATCAGCTCGGTCTGATTAGGCAGTGCCGGACGTGGACCTACAATTGACATATGGCCAACCAGTATGTTAAAAAGCTGCGGCAGTTCATCTATACTGGTCTTGCGGAGAAATTTGCCTACCGGCGTAATGTGGCTATCCGCGTTCTTCAGCAGATGGGTCGGCGTATTTTCAGGGGTACAGGTATACATTGATCTGAACTTGTACATAAGGAACAATTGTTTTTTTGCGCCAACTCTCCTCTGCTTGAAGAGTACAGGTCCTTTTGATGTCAGTGCCACAACGAGAGCCACTACAAGCATGACCGGCATCAGGACTATGATACCTGCTAATGAAAGCAGTATATCCAACAAGCGTTTAAAAAATCTGTACAACTTTATCCTCTCCGATGCAACACAGAGGTGTGATTATTTCTCTGAAGTATTCTTTGCTTCATTGCGGCTGTGACGTTTTTTGAGCACATTGTAGACAATCAAGCCGACAAGACTGCATGCCAGCGCCACAGAAAAAATAACAATAGCTTTTGTGTATTGACCGTTAATGATCGCGTCACCGCCCCATGTGGAGGACAGTACGGACGGAACTCTCGCCAGCAGGGATATTCCAAGGAACGGAAGAAGCTTCATGCGGGTCAGTCCTACAATATAGGTAAGAAGATCCTTTGGCGTTCCGGGAATAAAAAATACATAAAACACGATCCATTCAAGATTCTTTCCGTTTCTAATAAACCTCAGCTCGTTAATTTTATCACGGCTGACAAACAGTTCAACGAAACGCAGCCCAAGTGTCTTTGTAAGCATGAAGATAATTGACGAGCCGATGGCTACGCCGGCAAGCGAAAGGATCATTCCTTCAATCGCGCCAAAAGCCAATCCCCCGGCAATTTCAACAACTTCACCGGGAATGAGGGCAATGAAAACCTGGAGAATCTGAACTGCGACGTAAAGCAACCGCGCTTTGAGAGGATTCTCTCTGACCATATTCTGGAAAACGGTGGCGGCATCACCTTCGCCGCTGCCGAAAATGCCTTCTATAAGCGGTTTGCCGATATATACGGCAATGAATGCCATAAGCCCGAAGAATGCTACTATGGAAACAATACCTATGGTACGCTTGAGTTTGAGATGCTTTTTCTTTTCCGGGCCAGACAACGGAGTGTCTTCTTTGACTTCTTCAACATTTGTGCCTGCATTCATATTGTTCTGTTCCATACAAACACCTCTGAGCATATTTTCGACATATTATATCACATCACTTTGCCGTTATTCAATACCTTAAGCAAGATATTACGCAATATATTGTGTAGATTCGGCATCACGTCGTCGCTATTACCTAAGCAATCACCCGTCATCCGCTGCACAGCGTCATTGACAAACCCCGTTATGGAATGATAACATACGTATAAAGGCAGGTGAGCATAATGATATATATTCTTGAAGACGATAAGAGCATTCGCGAGCTGACAATCTACGCTCTTTCCGGCGCCGGTCTTGAGACTCGCGGCTTTGAACGTCCTTCCGATTTCTGGTATGCTTTGGAACAGCAGATCCCCTCTCTGCTGCTTTTGGATGTCATGCTTCCTGAGGAGGACGGTATTTCAATCCTTCAGAAGCTGCGACATCAGGGAAGCACCCGCTCCATGCCGGTCATTATGCTGACGGCAAAGTCCTCGGAATACGACAAGGTTGTAGGGCTGGATAACGGTGCTGACGATTATGTGACCAAGCCATTCGGCATGCTGGAGCTTATCTCCCGTATTAAAGCTCTGCTGCGACGCTCCTCCGCGCCTGCGCAGACCGCTGCACAACCCGGCGAGTACTCCATTGGACAGCTTTTTGTTTCTCAGCCGGGATATATCGTGCGCGTCGCGGGAGAAGACGTATCTTTAACTCTGAAGGAATTTGAACTGCTTTGTCTGCTTCTCAGACACAAGGGTATAGTACTTACCCGCAGCCAGATTCTCAGCAATATCTGGGGATTCGATTACACCGGAGAGAGCCGGACGGTGGATGTACACATACGCACCCTGCGCACCAAACTTGGAGAATGCGGTTCGCTGATCGAAACGGTACGCGGTATGGGTTATAAAATCAGTTAGAGCACAATCTCACTTTACACAGATTTTACAAAGATGCGCCAGCACTCTTTATTTTCTGATAATACAATTACGACAATACATAGAACAGAAACAAACACAGATACTTAATATCGAAAGGATTGTGTAAACTATGACTGACATCATCCTCAACGGCATCGCGCTGCTTGGCGGACTTGCCATGTTCCTTTTCGGCATGAACGTTATGGGCAACGCTCTTGAAAACTGCACTGGCAGCAAACTCAAGACGATTCTTGCGAACCTGACCTCCAGCCCCATCAAAGGGCTACTTCTGGGTTTGGGCGTAACAGCGATCATTCAGTCGTCCTCTGCCACCACCGTAATGGTTGTCGGCTTTGTCAACTCCGGAATCATGCAGCTCCAGCACGCCATCGGCGTCATCATGGGTGCGAACATCGGTACCTCGGTTACCGCATGGATGCTCAGCCTCGCAGGCATCGAAGGTGACGCTCTCTGGCTGCAGCTGCTCAAGCCTTCTACCTTTGCTCCAGCGCTCGCTTTCATCGGCATTCTTATCAACATGATGAGCAAGCGTCAGAAGAAAAAGGATATGGGCCTTATTCTGCTGGGATTTGCCGTTCTGATGGCCGGTATGGAAGCCATGTCTGCCGCAGTTGAACCTCTTGCAGACAACACAGCTTTCCAGGAGATGCTGGTCGTTTTCTCAAATCCCATTCTCGGTGTTCTTGCCGGCGCTATTCTGACCGCAATTATCCAGTCCTCCTCTGCCTCGGTCGGTATTCTGCAGGCACTTTCTCTTACCGGAACCATTACCTTCGGTACCGCTATTCCCATTATTATGGGACAGAACATCGGCACCTGCATTACTTCTCTGCTCTCCTCCATCGGCACCACCAAAAACGCAAAGCGTGCCTCCACGATACACATCTGTTTCAACATCATAGGCACTGCTCTCCTGCTTCCTTTATACTATCTTGGCGAGTCCCTTATCGCCAGATTCGCAGGCGTTGCTGCAAATGATCTCTTTGTCAACCCCTTTATTATCGCCGTATGCCATACCGTTTTCAATGTACTGGCAGTGCTTATCCTGCTGCCTTTTACCAGACAACTTGAAAAGCTTTCCCGTCTGATTGTTCGCGACAGCAAGAACGAGGCTCACCAGCAGCTTCTGGACAAGCGTCTGCTGGCCACTCCCTCTGTTGCCGTTGCGCGCTGCCGGGAAGTTGCCGGCAGCATGGCTGAAATCTCTGTCAACTCCATGCTCAAAGCCCTCGATCTTATCACCAATTATTCCGATAAGGCCGCAGAGGAAGTTCGCGCCGACGAAAACCGTGTAGATCATTACGAGGACGAGCTGGGTACCTATCTTGTCAAGCTGAGCAGCCAGCACATGAGCGAGGCTGACAGCGCCGAGATCGCCAAGCTGCTGCACATCATCGGTGACTTCGAACGCATTTCCGACCATGCGGTCAACATTGTAGAATCCGCCGAGGAGATTCGTGATAAAAAACTGGTACTTTCTGCCGACGCTCAACGCGAGCTGGCAGTCATGTTTGACGCTGTGCGCGAAATTCTCAGCCTTGCGCTTCAGGCCTTCTCCGGCGGCGATTACAACAAGGTGTTCATGATCGAGCCTCTGGAGGAAGTCATTGACAATCTCCGTGACGCTCTCAAGCGCCGCCATATTACCCGTCTGCAGCGCAACGACTGCACTATCGAGATGGGCTTTGTTCTATCCGACCTGCTCATCAACCTTGAGCGGGTTGCCGATCACTGTTCCAACGTTGGCTGCTGCATGATCGAGATGACGCACGAGAGCCTCGATGTTCACGAGTATCTGACCAAGCTCAAGGCTCAACCCAACAGCGAATTCACCACCGGTTACGAATACTACCGCACCAAGTATTCCCTGGCCTGATAATTTTTGATTCAAGGGGGAACTGACTGTGACAGGCAAGAGCTTTCGGAGAATATTCCTCTCGTCGGTGATTTCTTTGCTTATCACATTTGTCATCGTTGTCGGAATAAGCCAGTACTACTTCGTCACCACACTGACTGACGATATAAGCGTGGAAGCGGAATACGCCGCTCACGGCATCAATCTTTCCGGCAGGGAATATCTTGACGGACTTGATTCCTCTCACAGGATCACTCTTATCGGCACCGATGGTACAGTGCTGTATGACAACCACTACGATCCCGCCTCTCTATCCAGTCACGCAGACCGTTCTGAGTTTCTGGACGCGCTGAAACACGGATCGGGCAGCACCACCCGCTACTCATTCACTGCCGCTCGCCAGTACATCTACCACGCAGTTCTTCTGGACGACGGCAACGTAATTCGTGTTTCTGCCGCACACAGTTCACACCTTGCTCTCGCCTTCCGGCTGATGCTTCCGCTGACTGTCGCACTGTGTTTGATGGCACTGGTCTCCTATATTCTTTCGCGGCAGATATCCCGCAGCATACTCCGGCAGGCGGAGGCCATTGATCTGGATGATCCGGACAACACTATCAGCTGTCCGGAAATGTCCCCTCTGCTTGAAAAGATCCATCGGCTCAACGCTTTCATTCGCGAACAGATTTCGCAGCTTAGCCGCAAGCAGGAGCAGTTCGGAGTAATAACCGAAAACATGAGCGAAGGCTTCATCGTCGTTAACCGGCACCGCGAAATTCTCTCCTACAACTCAAGCGCCATCCGAATTCTGGGTTCCGGTATTTCATCCGGACACCCCACCATCGACTCCCTCGACGGCTGTGAACCGCTGGATTCGGCTCTGGGTGCAGCTCTTGACGGCAGGCACTACGAACAGACGCTGGATCTGGATGGCGCAACCTACCGCATTATCGCTAACCCTGTGTATCATAACTCCGACATCACTGGCGTTGTGATCGTTATTCTGGATGTGACGGAGAAGGAAAACCTTGAACAGATGAGAAAGGAATTCACTTCCAACGTCTCGCACGAACTGAAGACCCCTCTCACCGCCATTCGCGGTGCCTCCGAGATGCTGAACAGCGGACTTGTCAAACCGGAAGACACCTCAAGATTCGTAGAAACCATCTACAACGAAAGCGGACGGCTCATGGCTCTGATAGACGATATTCTCCGTCTTTCCCTGCTGGAAGAGGAGGGAATCCTGCCCGAACGGACCGAGATCGATCTGCTGGTTCTGTGCGAATCGGTAGCCGACCGGCTGTTCGACGCTGCAGCACAGCAGAACGTGACCATCAACGTGTCCGGTAAACACACCGTTATCACAGGTGTTCCCACAATGATCGAGGAACTTGTCTACAACCTTTGCGACAACGCTATCAAGTATAATCTGCCATCCGGAAAAGTCAGCATACGTGCAGGCATGACCGACGAGCGTCCGTCCGTATGTGTTGCCGACACCGGCATCGGTATCGGCAAGGAGCACACCGGCAGAATCTTTGAGCGCTTTTATCGCGTTGACAAAAGCCGCAGCCGCGCTCTTGGCGGAACCGGACTTGGTCTTTCCATTGTCAAGCACGCCGCCGTTCGCCACAACGCAGACATCCGCGTTGAAAGCGAGGAAGGCAAGGGCACGACTATGACTATCCTGTTCTGAGCAATCTGACAAAAACATGCAATCCCCTGCGGAACGGTGGAGCCACCCGTCACGCAGGGGATTTTCGCATAATTCATGTCAGTTTTCAGTTAGTTAATACACTGTTAACCTGGATTTCTTTCAAAAGCGTACGAAATGTTGTATAATGCAGATGGATAAATCTACTCATCCGGAGGTGGCTGAGGTGAAAAGCAGAACCGCGCGGCGCATATCCTATGCTGCAGCGTTCGTGATACTGCTGGCAATAGAAGTGCTTATCGCATTGTATGTACACGACAGCTTTATCAGGCCTTATGGCGGCGACATTCTGGTAACCATACTTCTTTGCTGTTTTGCCCGGATATTCTTTGTATCCGGATGTCGTCCGCTGCCGCTTTGGGTGTTTCTTTTCTCCGCGGCGGTGGAAATCGCTCAGCTTTTTGATCCCGCAGAATTGCTGGGACTTGGGAATATTCCGTTTTTCCGCATTCTGATTGGCAGCACATTTTCGCTCGCCGACCTGCTGTGTTATGCGTCAGGATGCGTTATCTTTTTCTTAATAGAGAACATTTTATCATCTTATATCGCCCCCATCCCGCTAACGGCCGACCCAGAGAATAGCAAACCACCGGCAGAACCAGAAAGTCAGATTAATCCAAAAGGCGCTAACTGAAACAACCTCTGCAGCAGTATACCGCAGAGGTTGTTATTTACTTTGAAAATATCAGTGATATATTTAGAACATAGCCGAGCAGCTCAAAGAGGCAATTGGGCGAATCGGAAGCAATATCCTTTTTTTCATATCTGAACACGTACAGTCTGTCGAAAAATCCTGATCTCCACACAAAACTTCAGTGCCAGCAGTGCAGCAAGAACAACTGCTGTTATCCTTCTGAAGTTTTTCATTGATTTGTTCTCATTTCCTCCAGTCAAATTTCAATCATCATTCCTGAGGACACATAATGCAGCCGATCGCCAATAACGGACGAAAGCACATCATACTGCTCTGTACCGGTACAATGGCATGTATAGTATTCGGTGGTGTATTCGCTAAGCTGACGGGCGCAGTGTAGAAGCTGCTCTCTGCCCTCCCCATCTGTTGAAAGCTTCATGAAATGAAAGCCGCCAACCATTACGTCCGGCTGAAAGCGTTCCATTATGTTGAGTATACCTTTATGAGAGCAGCCGCTGAAAAGAACTCGTCTGCCATTCTGATCGATCATCATATACTGCTCATGGCGGAAGTCATCGGGCAGCATAATTCCATTTTCGACTTTGCTCAGACCTCCGCTGAACGATGGATACGAACACTCCGATGTTCCCCATGGAATAAGCCGCAAGCAGCCGACGGTCAACGCATCATCACCGGTGAATATCAGCCGCTCGTTTGCGGAAAGCCGCTTGTCCAGTCCTATATACTTTTCTGAGTAGTAATCTCCGAAAGCGTACCGGCTGACATACACCTTTGCCCGTCCGTTCAGTTTCAGGAAACGACCGATACCTCCGCCGTGGTCATAATGACCGTGAGACAGCACCGCTATATCCACCTCACCAAGGTCCACACCCAGCTTCCGGGCATTCTCCGCAAAGAGATCGGTCTGACCGGTGTCGAACAATATCCTGCAGCAGCCTGTATCGACATACAGGCTCAGGCCGTGTTCACAGCCGCAGTCCTGCCGGCAGGATGTATTCTCTGCAAGCACGGTGACCTTCATATATTCACTCCCTGTCAATCAGAATGTGCTATAGTCTGATAATACACTCCGTGCACACCACAGTCAACAGATTTCGCCCTGCATCGGTTCGACATTATCAAGCTTCTTTTTCAATTGCAAATAATTCAAAAAAAATCGAAATTACTATTGACAAATACTCACCAAGATATTATAATAACAAAGCCGTCGAGAAAAAGCGGCTAAAAAATGGCCCAGTAGTTCAGTTGGTTAGAACGCCAGCCTGTCACGCTGGAGGTCGACGGTTCGAGCCCGTTCTGGGTCGCCACTCGCTGATATAGCTCAGTAAGTCGGAGGCCAAGCGGTCTTAGGAACACAATCTCATAAATCAACTCCTTGGCTCACAGAACGACATGGCTACGATCCGACTTCCTTGCTCTGCCGACTGAGCTATCTGGGCAAATGGCGACTCGGATGGGGCTCGAACCCACGACCTCCAGCGTGACAGGCTGGCGTTCTAACCAACTGAACTACCGGGCCGTATAAATCCCGCCGCAAGCGGCGGGATTATTTTGTTTACTCAGCAGTAAAAGGCAAGAGTGCAATCTGTCTTGCACGCTTGATTTCTGTTGTGAGCTGACGCTGATGCTTTGCAC
>JAZUPE010000076.1:0-55424 GCA_045605025.1 Acutalibacteraceae bacterium | reverse complement strand
TCTCTGGGCAGCAGCATGAAGACTCTGCGCGCAGGAGCTTTCAGCGAGTGCGTGAACCTCGGCTCGGTTGCTTTCAACAACGGACTGACAACCATCGAGGCTGAGGCGTTCTACGGCTGCAGCGCTCTGGAAGAGATCGAGATTCCCGACAGCGTTACCAGTATCGGCACCAGTGCGTTTGAAGGCTGTACAGCGCTCAGAGCAGCCGATATCGGTTCCGGCATATCCTCTGTAAGCGACCGCGTCTTTGCAGGCTGCAAGTCGCTTGAGACAATTGCCATTCCCGAAAAGGTTACCTCCATCGGCAACGAGGCGTTCACCGGCTGCGAATCGCTCAGCTCGGTAACCTTCGGCAGCAAGGTCAATGCAATCGGTGCAAGAGCCTTCAGCGGAACCGCGGTCGAAAGCATTGTGCTGCCGGACAGCCTTTCTACAATCAATGATGAGGCGTTTGCCGGCTGTGAATCGCTCGGTTCGGTGTCCTTCGGCAGCGGACTCTTCACAATCGGCGCAGGAGCCTTCAGCGAGACCGCGGTTGAGAGCCTTGTTTTCCCGGACAGCCTTATTGTCATTGAAAGGCAGGCGTTCCTGAATTGCGAGGATCTTACCTCGGTAACCTTTGGAAAGAGCCTCACCACGATCGGTGACGGAGCCTTTGAGGGCTGCGCCATCAGCAGCATCGACCTGCCCGTGGGACTGAGACAGATCAGAGACAGAGCCTTTGCCGGCTGCGAGGAAATTACGGAGCTTACCATTCCTATGACCGTTTACCATGTAGGAGAACAAGCCTTTGCAGACTGTACCGCTCTTGAGAGCGTTGAGCTCAGCGGCAGTCAGTATTCTGTTTACAGAGGTGCCTTCTCCGGCTGCAGCAGCCTTGAAACGGTTATTATTCCCTGCAGTATTTCTTCAATTGAGGAAGAAGCATTCTCCGGCTGCAGCGAAATAAGGGAAGTCTACTACGGCGGCAGCGAGGAACAGTGGAACGCGATAAGCGGTCTCCAGGAGCAGGAAGAGCTTCTCAACGCCGAAAACATCTATTTCAACCACAGGATCGTCGCGGCTTCCGGAGAAACCGGACAGCTCCTCTGGTCGCTGGACAGCGACGGAGTGCTGACCATCTCCGGTGAGGGTGATATTCCTTCCATGGGCGCGAACAATCCCGCACCATGGAGCGGATATTACGCAGAGATCCGTGAAATCATCATCGAAAGCGGAGTGACCGGCATCGGCGCAAACGCATTCAGCGGGCTGAACAATGCCGCCGGTGTCTCCATTCCTCTGACTGTCAGCACCATCGGAGCGGAAGCCTTCCGCAACTGCTCCTCTATCGAGAATCTTGTGATTCACGCCGGTATCGAATCGATCGGAGATTATGCCTTTGCCGGCTGCTCCGGTCTGGATAAGCTGGTGTTCGGCGGCGAATCCGCTCCGGCGTTCGGCAAGGTACCCTTTGAGGGAACATCTTCCCTCGCCGAGGTCCATGTCCAGCCGCTGGCATACAGATACTTCGAATCCTCCTCCAACGCCATCTTCGGACGCAAGGTCAAGCTGGTTTCGGATGAGGTCGGTGCCGCAGTTACCAACCTGACCGCGGACAAGGTATACAGCAGAACCGTATCGCTCAGGTGGGATGCCTGTGACAGCGAGGATATTGTTGCCTACCGCGTTATCAGAAACAATCAGCAGATAGCCGAGATCGATTCCTGTGTCTATGTGGACAGAAATCTGTCGGTCAACACCACCTACGAGTACATCGTTGTGGGTGTTACCGAAAGCGGTGCCACCAGCGGTGTGGCGTCGGTCACTGTCAAGACAATGGCGCCGGTGATTTCCGCCATCGAGCTGAAATACGGCAGCTATCTGAACGCCGCGAACAACGTAATTACCATCCGCGTCAACAACACAAAGAACCTCCAGCCTCTGGGCGAGGACGAGGTATTCATGGGTCTGTTCTACAAGGACGGCAGCCAGTGGGTCGAAGCGGGCGAATGTGTCGCGGACGAAGCCGGCAGTTCCTCCTCCGCGGCGGTGTTCAACGTCGCGTGGAACAACGAACTGCCCGACGGACAGTATGAGATCATGTTCCGCGTCACTGACGTTGACGGCGTGACCACAGAAATGCGCAAGACTATTACTGTGGATAACACCGCTCCGGAACAGATTCTCAGCGTTGTCGCCACCGGAGACATCGGCTCGGTGCGTCTGGCATGGTCCATTTCCAGCGAGGTCAACGCCGGAATCTACCGGATCTACCGCAGCACCGGATCCGACGGAGCGTTCTCCGTTATCAAGGAGATCAGCAACCGTAACACCCTCAACTACGTCGACAGCAGCGTGGAGTACGAAAAGGTGTACAGCTACTACGTCACCTGCGTGGACGTATTCGGCAGGGAAAGTGAACCTTCCGTCATTGTTACAGCCGGCGCGGAGCACGACAAGGAGTCTCCCGTCGTGACCAAGCTGACTCCCGCCCATCAGAGTTATCTGAAAGGAAATGTCAGCATCTCCCTGAAGGCTCAGGACAATGTTTCCGTTGTCAGATCGGAGCTCTATTACTCGCTGGATAACGGTGAGACATGGACCCTGCTTGGCAGCGCACAGAACGGCTCCTTCAGCAGCACGTTCAGATCGGCAGACCACCGTGACGGCGTGGTGCTCTTCAAGGGCATGGCGTACGACAATGAAGGCAACGAAAGCGCTCCTCTGATCTACGAGTACTGCATAGACAACACCGGACCTTCGCAGGTTCAGGAGTTGAGCTATGTGAGCACCTCGGTCACGGTCACCCTGAGCTGGAAGGACGTTCCCGATGCGGACAGAAAGTACTACCGTGTCGAAAGAAAGGAAAGCAACGGATCCTACACGACGGTTTCCGATGTGACGGGATACTACGGCATCAACCTGACCAATCTTGTTCCCGATGCGCAGTATACCTATCGTGTTGTGGCGTATGACGTTCACGGCAACCGCGGTATTCCTTCCGAGGACATAACCGTCGAGCTGAAGTCGGATACCATGGCCCCCGTTGTCACTGACTTCAGACCGGAGGGCGGTTATTATTCGTCCAGCATTTCGCTCTCGATAACCGCCAAGGATGAGTACAACGTCAGCAGCATCAGCGTGCAGACATCCACCGACGATGTCAACTGGACGGAAGTTCACAAGAAGACTTATACCGGTACCAGCAAGTCACGCACCCTGTCGTATTCGCTTTCTCTGGCGAATTACGAGGAAGGCTATATCTATGTGCGTGCTGTCGCCACTGATGCCGCCGGCAACGTAAGTGATACCAGCGACAAGGCTCCAGGCTCCCAGTATCTCGTGGATAAGACCGCTCCTGCCGCGCCTGAAAACGTTCAGGCAATCGGCAGAAACGGTTACGTCGAGATCAAGTGGGACAAAGGACCGGAGAACGATATCAAGTATTACTCGGTATACAGAGCAACATCGGAGAACGGCTCGTATTCGTGCATAATCAGCAACCTCCTCGCTTCTACAAACTACTTTGACAAGAGTGCGGCAGAGAATACAGTTTATTACTACAAGGTCGCCGTAAACGACACTGCCGGAAACAACAGCCAGCTTTCTGCAGCGGTTTCCGCAACAGTTATCAGCGATACGGAGATCCCGGAGGTAACCGCGCTCTATCCCGTAACCGGAGCGACACTCGGTGCCGGGTCCAGAACTCTCCAGCTTCAGGCTGTGGACAACCGCGCCCTGAGTTCTGTCAAGGTGGAATACAGAAGCGAGACCGGCAGTTATTCTGTGCTCAAGAATTTCACAGGACTGTCATCGTATTCCTATACCGCAAGTGTTACTGTTCCGGTCGATCAGTTCAGCAACGGTGACCGGATTTATGTCCGGGTGACCGCGTACGATAAGTCGGGTAATGCCAGCCAGAGCGTTATCAACTCCTACGTCATCGATAACGTAGCGCCCACCGTTTCCGGTGTGCAGGCAGCCTATGAAAGCAACAGCGTGTACATCAGCTGGAACAGCGACAACGCTGGCGATCTTGTGGGCTACCGCATCTACAGAAGAACCGGAACCAGCGGAAGCGGGAGCCTTGTGGCAACAAGACAGGTGGTCAGAGGACAGACACAGTATTCCTGCTATGACTACGGCTTCTCAACAGCACAGACCACATACTACTATCGTGTAGAGGCTGTTGACGAATTCGGCAACACCTCGTCGGTCATGTCAAATGCGGTAACGGTGCCTGACCGCACCGCGCCCAAGCCTCAGATCACCTGTGACGTGTCCATGCAGGTCGGCGTGGAATACGTAATCGATGCCTCCGCGTCCACCGACAACAGCGGTATCGTGTCCTACTTCTTCGACTTTGGCGACGGTACCACCAGCACTGAGCGCAGCCCGGTGCACACCTACAACAAGGTAGGAAGATACACCATCAAGCTGGTTGTCACAGACAGCGAGAACAATCAGGCAACTATGCTCAAGGAGGTCGAGGTCAAGGATCGTGCACTGGTAGGCAAGGTAAAGATCAGAGTGGTTGACGAAAACGGCAAAGCGGTTCCCAATGCTCCGGTCTATTTTGATCTTGGTTCGGACAATCAGGTCATCAAGGGTACCGACCGCAACGGCTATGTCACCTTTACAGCGGACGTAGGTTCCCACGCTGTAGGCTGCATCATCGCCGACAACGAGTGGCTGCCCACCAAGACAGAGGTCATCATTCAGGCAAATACGGAAATCAATGTTACCATGACCATGGTTCACCATGTGCTCATCGAGGGACGGTTTGAGATCAAGCGGATGACCTTTGAGGAGATCGTAGCGGCCGGCATCGATCCGGAAAAGCAGGAGAACCGGTTCTACGTCAAGGTCAACGCGACACTGACCTACGGCGACAAGTATGTGGAGACCTCCTTCCACTACAATCAGCTTACCGGTAAGTCTGACGCAAAGCCGCTCATACTCGACGTAAATGGTGAAGGACATGTTATTTACCCGACGGTAATCAGCGTGCCGCTTGCAAAGGAGTCGGAGGGATCATACGAGTTCTCAAACGAGATAGCCATAGCGTATCTGGACATTCCCATCGGCGTGTCGATCCTGAAGGACTTCTTCGATGTCAAACTGCACATTATCAACAATGCCTCCGGAGAGTTCAGCATGCTCAACAATGTCATCGAGCTCAACCTCCCCAAGGGACTGACCATCGTTGACACCGACGGAACCGAAGGAAGCACCACGGTTACTATTCCTGAGATCAAAGGACAGACCACCGAAATCATCACATGGATCCTTCGCGGTGATGAGATCGGCAAGTATTATCTGTCTGCTGATTACACGGGGACGCTTTCCCAGTTCAACGAAACCGTATCTGCTCACTTCGTCGCAGATGAACCTATCAATGTCGAGGGCATGAGCAAGCTCAAGATGGTGCTTGAGATTCCTGACCAGCTGGATAATGGTACACTGTATTACAACGTATCGCTTATCAACAACGGTGAGGAAAACTGCTATCTTCCCAAGATTGAAACCGATGACTTCATCATCGAAACCGAGCTGTACAACGAACTGGGCACCGCTCTGTCGGAGAATGGTACATTGTCTCTGGAACAGATGAGAGAGCTTGGCTTGTCAGAATACATCAATGACGGTCTTGTGGCACTGCCGCCGGGATATAAGCTGTCCAGACATTATATGTGTGTTGACCAGACACAGTATACGGAGTCTGTGCAGAAACTGAAGGAATTCTCGGTTGAGGCGGAGAATGCTTACGGCCTGACGGTTGAAACCATTGAGAAGCCGATTGCGGACTTCAAGGAGTACCTCAACGCGAGGGTCAACGTTATGGAAAAGGCCAACGCGATGTATTCCACCAACAAGGATGCCTACGACTACATTATCGCCAACAAGAACTACATCTACTGGAGTCTCTACAGCGGAGCAGGCAGCCTTGCCAACGAAATGCCCAGCGAGAAAGACGAGCTGATATGGAACATCGTCAATGTATTTGAAGATGGCGGAATTGAAAAGCTCTTCGGCGGACATGACGATGAAATGATCAAGGCGCTGATGATAGATGCCATGGGCATGAGTATCAAATCAAGTGACTTCCCGGGTTACAACACAACCCTGAAATGGGTTGACAAGATTATCGACTTCCTCGAGAAGACCAATCTTAAAGATGTGATAGGAGAAGGCTATGAGGTGATTGGAGACTGGTTGCTCGAAACGTTCAAACTGATCAGATGGCAGTATTTCGAAGAGTTCTACGCTGTAATATGGACATTTGATCATTACCGGACAAAGCATTTCATTCTCGATATCATGACCAAGACGGAAATCTACTCTTCCACAACCATTACCGCATACAAGAACATGGGCGGCTATTATATCGACAGACTGTTCAGCAATGAAACCTTCAGTATGGTGTGGGAAGCCATCGGAATAACAAAATCCGCGGCTTCTGCAATAGTCGACGGCTGCAAGGAGACCTCTCAGGATATAGCGATGTATCTGGCGGCTCAGGGAATGCTGGAAGACTGTGAGATTTTCCTCGATGCAATGATACAGAATGCTTCCAACAGCAAGATTGTCAGCACTGCCAAAGAGATTAAGGGAAAGATCAAAGAGCTTAATGTTACCAAACTGCTCGTTGGCAACATTGGCGAAGAAGTGCTTTGGGCTGCGGTTGACTATCTGAAGGACAAGGTTGCAGAAAAGATCGGCAAGGAACTGAAAATGGCACTGAAGATTGCGACAGTTCTTATCGACGGCGTGTTTAATCTGACCGAGCGATATGAAATTGCTGACAACATCAGGTTCATGAGCTACATTACCAGCGCTCTGAAGGTTTCTATTGAAGATCTGTACAGAGATTATGCCAAGGAACCTACAGAGGCAGAAGCACGCAAGATGATGCAGCTGATCGCCTATCTGTGCAATGCCCGAGAGATTGGCGAGTCCCAGATGGCCAAGTTCGGCATAAGCTTTGAAACCTTCTGGAATTTTGCCGGCAGCAGGGAGCTGTTCTTCAAGGTCAGGGAGATTTCCGGATCGGAAGATGCTTCCAGCTGGCTGCAGTGGAGAGACTTTGTGGAGGATAAGATATCCATCTGCAGAGCCCGCCTTCTGGGCACAGCAGCCTGTGGTGATCTGGATATTTCGCATTACAAGCTTCCCTACAGGGCGTCGGACAACACCACCGAGTACCAGTATGTCTACTATAACGACAGTATGTTCTATGAGGACAACACGGTATACAGTCTGGATCTGGCACGCGCCACACTTGCAATGGCCATGGCGGCGTACGGCAACCCTGAGGGTGAGAAGGAAAATTACACCAGTTCGGTTGATCCCAAAATCAGAGCAGCCAACATCACCAAGGCGTACAAGACACTGGGATTCGATGAAGATTCCATTGTGTACTACAAGTACGGCGATCCGCTCAGCGACGGTTCCAACACCGTGGCGCATACACTTGCCACCAAGTACATTGACAATGGTCAGGGCGGCGAGGATACCCTTGTGGCGGTTATGCTGCGAGGCGGCGGATACGGCGCGGAGTGGGCAAGCAATTTCATCGTCGGCCCGGATGACGAGTACCATAAGGGCTTCTATGACTGCGCGATGGATGTTCTGAAGTCGATCAAGCTCTATCTGGTTGATCTGGAAGTCAAGGGCGAGGTCAAGATCTGGATCACCGGCTACAGCCGTGCCGGCGCAACAGCCAACATTGTAACCCACTATCTGAACTACCCCACTGACAAGATTATTCCCGCGTTTATCAAGCCTGAGAACATCTACGCCTACACCTTCGCCACTCCCAGCGGAGTGCTGTACAGCGGAGATGAACCGACTTATCCGCTGGATAACAACATCTTCAACATCGTCAGCGGCATCGACTTAGTGCCTCAGGTTGCATTTGGCGAATGGGGATACGGCAAGTACGGAAAAACACTCATGTTCCCCATAAACGTCGATCCGTACGTCCTGAGCTACTACAACACTCTCAGAAACAGGACCGGAGCCTCGCTGTCATCGGCACAGTACGTCACTCTCTGGTGGCTCAAGGAAGTGCTGTTTACCTACATCAGAGACGAGGATGACTATGTTCTTGAAAACCCTGCAACAGGATTCTCAAGGCAGTTTATGATCAGCAACACGATCTATTCTCTCGTCTCGGATGGAGAGACGACATTCTTTGATGTATTCAAAGCCTTGAGCTTTGGTGTCACCGGCGTCTTTGTTGATGAATCCGTCCTGCAGAGCGTGGTCAATGTTTGCGTTTCGCCATTTTTCATTGCAGCTGTGATTGGAGTGCTGCTCGGAAACGAGATAGGTCATGGAATAGTCAATGAGGAAGTCAGGCTGAGCATAGCCAAGGTTGCCTACGGCCATGAGCCGGAGCATTATCTTGCGTGGCTCACCAAGGGCGGTCTGGAGAGCGAGGATGATTACATCGTTTCGACGACCATCTTCCAGATCCATTGCCCGGTAGACGTGTTTGTCTATGACGCGCAGGGCGAACTGGTTGCCAGTGTGGAAAACAATGAGATCACCAAGGAGAGCAGAAATGCCAGAGTGACCATTGATGTCATTGGCGACACCAAATACGTCTCTGTCGCTGAAGGTGACTTCACCATCAAGTACGTCGGTAACGACGAGGGCACTATGAACTGCTACGTTACCGAGTTCGACAACTTTGGTGACGTGGTCAGAGAGGTCAACGCATTTGAACTGCCTCTCGAGCCCGGAGAGACCTACATCCAGCAGACCGGAAACGAAATTCTCGACGAAGAGCATACCTATGCCATTACCTCGATGGAAAGCGGCGAGCAGATCGCGCCTGACTACGACAGTCTGCTCAGTCGCAGCGAGCTGCATGACATCGAGCTGGTTGACGCTGTATCTCTTGACAGCAGCGCCAGACCCGGCGACAGAGTAATTGCAACCGCCAGAGTTCCGGAGGGATATGTATTTGATTCCTGGTCCTTCAGCGTGGATGTAATGATTACAGCCTCTGAGGGAGGAACCGTCGAATTCGTCATGCCCGACTCCGACGTGACGGTCACTGCCAACATGAAGGAAGACGGATTTGAGTCCTTTACCGACGAACTGGGCTGGACGGTCAATGTTGAAAACATGACCATCACCGGCATTCCCGAGGATACCGCTCCCGAAACCATCATCGAGCACTACGAAGAGCTCGGTTACTCGGCGGGAATCATGGATGCGGAGGGCAATTCTGTGGAGACCATCAGTTCCGGCTGCATCATCATTCTGAACAATCGCCGGTTTACCCTTGTTCTGGGCAACCGCGTGCCCGGTGATGTCAACGGCGACGGCAAGGTCACCATGCTTGACTCCACCCTCCTGAGAAGATATCTCGCAAGCTGGGAGGGAGTAACAATCATCGAAGAGAATGGCGATGTCAACGGCGACGGCAAGGTCACCATGCTCGACTCGACCATCCTGAGAAGATATCTCGCGGGCTGGGAAGGCGTTCAGCTCAGATAGCCTCTCCCCTGCCGGATTATCTTCCGCAGCATTTTCCCTGCACAAACAGTCGTACCTCCGGCTCCGCTCAGCGGGGCCGGAGGATTCGGCTTTTGGCGGGCAGAAGCGGGCAATGGCTCGCAAAAGAACAACACCGGTGCTGTATATGCGCCGAAGAATCAGGAGAACCGACAGTGCAGAACATAAAAGACTATGTCCGGAAAGCAATGGATAAGTTCAGAGCGGACGACGAGCTGAGAGAAAAAACAATTCTGGTTGCCGTTACAGTGGCGGTGATGATTCCGGTGCTCATCTTCATCTTTACCGGCAAAAGACCGGTTAAAGCTCCGGAGCGCGTTTTCTCGGGAACAGACAGCTATGCAGAGGTTCTGGACACATCGGATGCGGACATTCCGCCGGTAGTTCAGGACGAGAGCCAGATTTCCTTCACCTATTCCGGCAGCGTAAACGTCAGCACGGAAACAAATCAGCTTTCACTGCTGTTTCAGAACCCGTCGCAGTCCACGCGGGACATTGTGCTGCAGGTGGTGCTCAACGACAAAGGAAGAGACGTTATAATTGCCCAGTCGGATAAGCTGCCCGCAGGGTATATGCTGCAGAACATGGAACTGCTGCGGAGTGACGGGTTGCCCGCCGGTGAGTACAGCGGTTGTTTCAGAATTCATTTTTATGGTACTGACACCGGCGAGCGAATGACCGGAGAAACAAGCATCCCTGTAACCATCACCGTTGACTAAACGGAAACCAGATATCACGAAAAGAGAGACCAGTGTGAAAAGAACAATATTACTGCTGCTCTGCGTGTGTCTGCTGCTTCTTTCGATACCGCAGCACAATGTGGAGGCCATGAGTTCAGCCTTTGACCATTCGGACAGCTACAGGCAGAGCGCATACTATGCCAATCTGCTTGAAGTGGAACTGACAGGAAACTACAGGAAAGACATCGTCGCTGTGGCCCTGTCGCAGGTCGGCTATCACGAGGGCGGTTCACGGTCGGATACCGGCGGCTCGTCCTCCGGAAATAAAAACTACACCGAATACGGAAAAAACTTCGGTCTTGAAGGCGACAGCTGGTGCGCTGTTTTTGTCTGGTGGTGCGCCCGTCAGGCAGGAGTGCAGGAGAGCGTCATTCACAAGACCGAGTGGGCGAAAACAAGACTGCAGCCCTTTGAGTGTCTGCCCTTTGAGCAATGCACCGACATACAGCCGGGTGATATCGTCTATGTAGACACCAGCGGAAACGACGGCAGAGAGGATCACGTGGGGATTGTCGCCAGCGTGTCGGAGAACGAGATCATCACGGTGGAGGGCAACTCCTCCAACAAAGTGACAAAGCATACATACTCCCGCACCTCGGGCAAGCGGCTGACAGGTTCAGACGGCGTATGGCTCCTGAGCGCAGGCTCGCCCGATTACGGCGGGGAAAACATCTCATACGCTTCCTACAGCACCCTTCTTGTATACGCGCCGGGTGCGCAGGCCTATTCCTCCGTGGGAGGCAGCAAAACCGCAAAACTCGGCACCCGGGAATATATGCTGCTGTCGGCAGATCCGACCGCGGAATGGATCCAGATAGTCGCGCAAGACGGTCTGGGCACATGGGTCGTCCGGTCGGAGGGAGTAACTTATGTGGAAAGAGACCTGCCGCCCATCACCGGCTATGACGCGTGGAGTGCCCTGTACCCCACCGCTGCTCCTTCAGCCGTGACAGGTACGGAAGCGTCAATCGCCACAACAGCGGCTGTTACGACTGCGGCAACTGCTGCGACCACCACTGCAACCACGACCACCGCTGCCACAACCGTGACGGAGCCGTCCGCCGCGGACATGGTGCAGCCGACGACTGCTCCGGAACAGCAGGAGAAGCCGGTCAGCGATGCGGACGAAAACACAACGGAAACCGCCGTACCGACGGAACCGTCCGTGCCGCAGGAAAGCACCGGCGGCGATTCCGGCACGCAGCCGCAGACAAAGACCGGCGCCGGACAGATTGTGATCTTCTCGATGATAGGCGTGGCAGGCGTGGCCATCTCAGCGTGTGCCGCCGGAAGCTCCCGACGCAAAAGACGCCGCTGAAAACATTTCGAAGAATAAACCCGCAAAGGAACCGCTGCCCGGCGGTTCCTTTGTTCTTTGCAAGGGGGACCGGAGGCGAAGAAGCATATCCTGCGATGCGCCGGTGTTCTTTCAGGAGGCTGCATCCCGAAAAAATACTTTTCATTTTACTTGAGTGGACGGGCGGGATATGGTATACTGACTTTGTATGGCACGAAACGGCAGAAAATCTGCCGGTGTCACGCGTCCTAACCCGCATAACCTGCTTTAAGGAGATATACAGCCATGAAACTTGGTATCGTCGGACTGCCCAACGTGGGCAAGTCCACCCTGTTCAACGCCATCACCAATGCCGGAGCACAGTCGGCAAACTATCCCTTCTGCACCATCGAGCCCAACGTGGGCGTGGTGACCGTTCCGGATAAGCGCCTGAACGCTCTGGCGGAGATATATAATCCTGTCAAGCTCACTCCCGCCACCGTGGAGTTTGTGGACATCGCCGGTCTGGTGCGCGGCGCCAGCAAGGGCGAGGGTCTGGGCAACAAATTCCTCGCCAACATCCGCGAGGTGGATGCCATCGTGCACGTGGTTCGCTGCTTTGACAGCACCGACGTTATCCACGTTGAAGGCTCGGTGGACGCCGCCCGCGACGTGGAGACCATCGACATCGAGCTGGCTCTGGCCGACATGGAGGTCATGGAGCGCCGTGTCGACAAGACCCGTAAGCTGCTCAAGGCGGACAAGAAATATCAGGACGAGCTGGATCTCTACGAGCGTGTGCTGGCTGTTCTCGCCGAGGGCAAATCCGCCCGTTCCGTCGACTGCGATGAGGACGAGCGCAAGCTGCTGGAGCAGGCCGGCCTCATCACCTGCAAGCCGGTCATCTACGCAGCCAACCTCAGCGAAAGCGATTTTGCCGGCGGCATTGACGGCAACGAAAATTACAAGGCTGTGTGCGCCATCGCCGAAGCCGAGCACGCTCAGGTGCTGCCCATCTGTGCCGAGCTGGAGGCTCAGATCAGCGATATGAGCCTTGAGGACAAGCAGATGTTCCTTTCCGAACTGGGTCTGGATGAGTCCGGCCTTGACCGCCTTATCCGTGCCTGCTATCATCTGCTGGGCCTCATCAGCTTCCTCACCGCCGGACAGCCGGAGGTTCGCGCATGGACCATCGTGCGCGGCACCAAGGCTCCTCAGGCGGCAGGCAAGATCCATTCCGACATTGAGCGCGGCTTTATCCGTGCCGAGGTCATCGCCTATGAAAAGCTCATGGAGCTGGGCGGCTCCCTGACCGCCGCCAAAGAAAAGGGTCAGATTCGCTCCGAGGGCAAGGAGTACGTCATGCAGGACGGCGACGTTGTACACTTCCTGTTCAATGTCTAAACTTTCCGCATACGTCTGCACTGTCCGGAGCTGACACAGCATACGTACAGCCTGCAGACCACGGGATAATCCCGGATCCGCAGGCTGTTATTTTCATGGAGGCAATATATGACACTGCTTATTGTTGACGTACAGAAAGGTATCACCACCGAGCGTCTGCACGAATATGACCGCTTTCTTTCCGCTGTGGGGCGGCTGCTTGACGCTGCCCGCAACAGCGGTATTGAGGTAGTGTACGTCCGTCATGACGACGGCGCGGGCACCGTCCTTGAAAAAGGTACAAGCGGCTTTGAGATCCATCACGATTTTGCGCCGCTCGGGGACGAACGCGTCTTTGACAAGGATGTCAGCAGCCCATTCCGCTGCTCCGGTTTGCTGGAGTATCTGCGGCAGAAGGGAGAGCGGCAGATAATGGTGACCGGTCTGTTCACCGAATACTGCATCGACGCCACGGTCAAGTGCGGCTTTGAGCATGGTTTTGAGGTCATCGTGCCCGTGGAGGCCAATTCCACCGTGGATAACCGGCACATGACAGCGGCGCAGACACACGAATATTACAACCGGTTCATCTGGAACCGCCGCTATGCGCGGTGCGTGTCTGCCGATGAAGCAGTTTCCATGCTGACAAAACGTGACTGAATATTGCCCGAATCCACAATGTGTGGTATAATCTATATATATGAGTATGTTTATCCCCATCCTATAAGATGAGCTGCGGCTCGAAATACGGAGGTTTTTATTATGTCCGAAATCCGCAACGATCTGTGCGCGGTGGTTCTCGCCGCCGGTGAAGGCAAACGAATGAAATCCGGCAAACCCAAGGTCATGCTGGAAGTCCTGCTCAAGCCCATGCTGGGCTGGGTGCTGGACGCTGCCCGCGGGGCTGGAATTGGTGACGTGTGCGTGGTCACCGGTCACCTTGAGGAACAGGTCAAAGCCTATCTGGGCGGCGACGCTGTCACCGTAACTCAGCATGAGCGCAAGGGTACCGGTCATGCCGTCATGATGGCCAGAGATTTTCTGGAAGCCCACCGTGGCGGTCGGGTGCTGATTGCCTGTGGTGACGCTCCTTTCCTTGACACCGCGACCATAACCAGTGCGCTGGAGCAGCACGTTTCCCGCGCGGACGCGGTGACCGTAATCTCCGCGGAACTGGACGATCCCTTCGGATACGGACGCATTATCCGCGCTGCCGACGGTTCGGTGCAGGCCATCGTTGAGCAGAAGGAAGGTACGCCGGAGCAGCTCGCGGTGCGCGAGGTCAACTCCGGCGCATACTGGTTCGACGTTGACGCGCTGCTGCAGGTGCTCGATCCCGGTCATCTGGCCGCCAGCGGCATCACCGGCGAGCATTATCTGACCGATGCCGTTGCCGCTGTGATCTCCATTGGCAGAGGCGCGGGCGCGTACACAGCCGAAACCACCGATGTGGTGCTGGGAGCCAACAATCCCGTTCAGCTCCACGAACTGGGAGAAATGGCGCGCACCCGTATCATCAACGCACACATCGCCGCAGGCATCTCGATTCCCTGCGCTGACGGCGTGATTATCGGTCCGGATGTCCGGATCGATCACGATTCGGTTGTTCTGCCCGGAACCGTTCTCAAAGGCAGCTGCACCATCGGTGCCAATTGCGTTATCGGTCCCAACTCCTTTATCGACAGCAGCGCTATCGGTGACGGCGTAACCGTGAACGCGTCCAATCTGAGAGGCGTATCCGTAGGTGACGGCGACATCGTCGGTCCCTTTGCAAATCTCAGCTGACAATCCGCATTGCGTGTAAATCAACGGGGAACGCGGCGTCATTATTCCCGTTCTCTGCACTTTATAACAAAATATCGTCGGGGGTAGATTATTTATGAATTCCTTGCATGGTCATCCAAAGATATTCGCAGGCAACGCCAGCAGACGTCTGGCTGCCGATATCGCGGCCCATCTGGGACTGCAGCTGGAAAAGTGCGAGATAACCAAGTTTTCCGATGGCGAGATTTCCGTGAACATCGCTGATTCCGTGCGCGGCTGCGACTGCTTCATCATCCAGTCCACCTGCGAACCGGTCAACGACAACCTCATGGAGCTGCTTATTCTCATCGACGCTCTGCGCCGCTCCTCCGCTGAGCGCGTCACCGCGGTCATTCCCTATTTCGGCTATGCCCGTCAGGATCGCAAGGCCAAGTCGCATGATCCCATCTCCTCGCGGCTGGTGGCGGATATGCTCACCGTTGCCGGAGCCGACCGCGTGCTTACCATGGATATCCACGCCCAGCAGATTCAGGGCTTTTTCAAGATTCCCATGGACCACCTCGTGGGCGCTCCCACGCTTGCGACCCATTTCCTCGACCGCATCAAGAACGGTTCGAGCGATGACTTTGTGTGCCTCTCCCCTGACTTCGGCTCGGTTGGCCGCGCCCGCCACTTTGCTCATCAGCTGATGGACTGCCCCATCGCCATCATAGACAAGCGCCGTCCCCGAAACAACGTCAGCGAAGTCATGAATCTCATCGGTGATGTGCGGGACAAGCATGTGCTCATTCTGGACGACATGATTGACACCGCCGGCACCCTGCGCAACGCCGCAGTTGCTGTTACGGAAGCGGGTGCGCTGTCGGTAAGTGCCGCCGCAACCCACGGTGTGCTCTCCGGCAGGGCCATCGAGAATATCGAAAACTCCCCGCTGAGCGAGCTGGTTATTCTGGACACCATCGAACTGCCCGAACACAAGCGTTCGCCCAAGATCAAGGTACTGTCCACCGCGGAATACTTCGCCCGGGCCATCGAATGCGTGCACAACGACCACCCCATGACCCCCATGATTAATTCCCTGTACGATCAGGTTTGCAACTGAAATCACATGAACCATAATCAGTGGATCTCTTATACGATCGCTGAAAAGGAATGAAATTATATGCTTTTTTCAAGAAAGAAGCCCTCCGACATTGAGTTTCTGATAGTTGGCCTGGGTAATCCCGGACGCAAGTACGAAAAGACCCGCCACAACGCCGGATTCATCGCCGTGGACGCGCTGAGCGAAAAGTACGGAATCCGTGTGGACAGGGTTAAGTGGAATGCCCTCACGGGCGAAGGCACCGTCAACGGACACCGCTGCCTGCTTCTGAAGCCCCAGACCTACATGAACAACTCCGGCGAATCCGTGGTGCAGGCCATGCGCTTCTACAAGCTGCAGCCGGAGCAGGTCATCGTGCTGCTGGACGATATTACTCTCGACCCCGGCGTGATGCGTATCCGCCGCAAGGGTTCGGACGGCGGTCAGAAAGGCATGCGCTCCATCATTCAGCTGTGCGGCAGCGATCAGTTCCCCCGCATCAAGCTGGGTGTGGGCAAAAAGCCCCATCCCGACTACGAGCTTGCCGACTGGGTGCTGTCCAGCTTCAATTCCAATGAGCGCAAACTTCTTGACGAAGCAGTCGGCTGCGCCGTGGAGGCCGTCGCGCTTATGCTGGACGGCAAAACCGACGAGGCGATGAACAAATTCTCGCGGTGACGCAACAAAAGCAACCCAACAATTAAACAACCCGACCGCTGCGGCGCCGTGCCGTTTGCGGTCGGGTTTTCTGTTGTGCCAGTGCAATGCTAAATGGCAATCCACCAGCATACGCCGTATCGGTCAATAACGGTGGCGCAGCACTTACTCCACGGCAATTCGTGGATGGGTTCCAGAACCAATCCACCCTCGCTCAGAACCTCAAGGGCGCGGCGAACCGCTTCTTCGCTGCCCATCTCAAAGACGTTGAAGGTCATGGTTTCCCATCTCATCCGGTGAAGGAATTCCACGTCGCATGGATTTTTCGCTTCTGCCACAGCAAGAAAGCCTTCGCCGTTCACCGACAGCTCACAGTGTTCGTAGAGTGTACCGGCTTCGTTCCGGATTTCAAGCGTGATTTCCGCGCCGAAAGCACGGCAATAGTGTTCCGCGGCTTCGATGCTGTTTTTTACATATACCTGCGTGTAGTTTTTCATTTAAAACACTCCTGTTTGCGAGAGGCAAGCAGATTTTACCTGCGTCGGAAAAAGAGAAGCCGGTAATCGTCTTTCTCCGGATCCTCCGTGTCGGATTCTCCACGTTCCTTGCGTTCGGCACGGCTCAGTTCATTTATATATCCTGCCGAAATGATACCGGTAGGCAGAGCGACTATAGCAATGCCCATCAGAGAGGAAAGCATGCTCATTACCCGTCCTGTGTCGCTTACAGGATAGATATCACCGTAGCCAACGGTGGTCAGAGTCACCACCGACCAGTAGATCGCGTCAAAGAAAGAGTCAAAGCTGTCCGGCTCCACCTGAAACAGTATCAGTGCCGACAGGAAGATGTATCCTCCGGCAAGGGCGCACACCGCGGTCAGCGGTCTGCGTTCCCGTCGAATTACCGACACAATCATATTGAAGCTGTTGGAATATCTCAACAGACGCAGAGCCCGGAATGCCTTGCCAAGTCGGAACAGCCGCAGCACACCGAAGCCCGGATAAATTACGGACAGCGCCGGCAGCAGAGACAGCAGATCCATTATGGCGAAGAATGAAAAGGGATAGCGGATAAACGGAACAATTCCGCTGCCGCCCAGTTTCATGTCTGCGGTAATCCACCTGAGCAGATAATCTATACCAAAAACCGCCGCGGCGATATACTCGATTGCGGTGAAAAAGCCGTTGCTCTCCTTGAAGCAGAGCGGTATCAGGCTTATGATGATGAACACCAGCATAAGGATATCATAGAGGTCATAGACCTTTTTGCCGTTGATGCTGCTGTCGGTGATTTCAACCAGTTCGTAAATTTTCCTTCGCATTGTTCTGCGCTCCCGTAGTTAATCAGATGTCGGGGCGGTCAATGAAGTACGCTCCGTTGATGTTGCTGCCAAGGCGGATAAATCCGGAGTATACTCTGTCACCCTCTCCGCCAAAACACAGCATGGGCTGATAGTTGTTAACCTTTGTGCCGGTGGAGGTGGTCTTACAGGGCAGCAGAGATATGCCCTCCACGCCTGCATTGCCGTATTCGTCTGCCGACAGACGGGCACGCAGGATAATTGTCTGCGGCGAGTTGGCGGAGATGTTACCGCCAAAGGCAAAGTTGCCCAAACTGTAAGCAATGCATCTATCTTTGTAGATTTCTATCCCTTGGAGAACGTGAGGATGGTGACCAACAATCAGGTCGGCTCCCGCGTCAATCAGCCGGTGAGCCGCGTCGCGCTGCCATTTTTCCGGATAGGAAGAACCTTCCGTGCCCCAGTGCAGGTTGACAACGGTTACTGTGCGCTCGTTGTCGTGCTGCTTGATTTCATCGACGAGAGATGAAATCAGATTTTCGCGTTCTCCGCCGACGAAATTGCCGGCAAGCATGACCACGGGTATGCTTTTTTCGCCGGCATAAACGGTCAGCGGCTGTTCACTGCGGACGGTGTATACTCCGGCATCGGTCAGATGATTCACCGTGTCGTCATAGCCGGTCTGATAGTAGTCCAGGGAATGGTTGTTTGCAAGGTTTGCCGCCTCAATGGAGGCTTCGGGCAGGATCCTCGCATAAGCAGGCGAGCCACGGAAAAAGAAAGTCTTGTCCTGATGCTTCACGGAATCGGTAAGGGTGCCCTCAAAGTTGACAACAGTGATGTCGTCGCAGGCAAAAATGCCTTTTACGAGGTCAAAGGGATAGGTCGGACTGCCGGAGGCCTCATACACCGAGGGGAAACGCCCCTTTCCGGAATCCTCGTTAAACCGCGCCAGAGTGCAGTCTCCCGCAAAGGAAAGCACCGCGTCGCATCGCTGCTGTTCGCCGTAAGCCCAGCAGTATGCCGCTGCTGTGCGGCAGATGGTGCCGTCCAGCCTCGATGCGTCTATTGCATTGCTGAGAGCGGTTCTGTCGCCGTTATCTGCGTAAGAAATTATTTCGGAAATTACGTTGCTAACGGAATCGGCTCCATCTGCGGTGCAGCGCTCCAGCCGGTCGAGCATCAGCTGTGCCGCAGAAAGGGTGTAGTCGTCACAGCCCTCGGACAGCATGCGAATGCAGTCAGCGGCCTCCACCAGAATATCGTCCACCACCGAGATGGTGACCGATGCGGCGAGATTTCCGCTTTCGGCGGTTATCACCGCGGTGCCCTGAGCGACGGCGGTGACCACGCCTTCCGCGTCCACTCTCAGCACTGTCGCGTCGGAGCTGCGCCAGGTGATGATGTCGTCGAAGGTCTCCGGCTGAGTGCGCAGACGTAGCGCCAGCCGGCTGCCGGCGGAAATATAGTAGGTGTCTTCAAGGAATTCCATCGATTCCAGCGGCTGACTGCCGCCGAGGAAAACCATCTCGCGGCTGCCGCTTCCGCCGCAGTCGGGACAGCCCGACGAACATGCGCACTGCACGCACGCGGGGGTCAGTCCGCCGAGGCAGAGCAGCACACCCAGTCCGATGGCAAGAAACACGCGCGCGTTTTTATCCCGCAGGATATCTTTAAGGCTCCTGCCGGTGAAATACGCTTTGATACCGTCAATGAGAGGTTTGATTTTTTGCGGCACAGCCCGTATACGTGCCGGTATCTTTTTCAGATCAGAATTCCGCATTGATCTCCATTGCGGCCGAAGCGTTCAGATCCAGTCCGGCGATGTGTCCCGCCGCGAATTCGTAATATCCCTGAGCGCCCACCATTGCGGCGTTGTCTCCGCACAGGTTCAGAGGGGGCACGAACAGCTCTCTGCCGCTCTTTTTGCACAGAGCGGTCATGCGGCCGCGCAGCTCGCTGTTTGCCGAAACGCCGCCTGCCAGCGCAAGCCGCTTGTATCCGAGACCCTCTGCCGCCAGCATGAATTTCTGCGTAAGGATATCCACCACGCACTTGCGCACCGAAGCGGCGATATCTGCCGCGGGAACGGGCTCGCCCTTCTGTTCGAGATTATGAACGGTGTTGATGACGTTGGTCTTGAGTCCGGAGAAGCTGAAGTCGTAGGGGCAGCCGGATACGTTGGGCTTGGAGAAGGTGTATGCTTTGGGATTGCCGTCATTTGCCAGCTTGTCCAGATGCACGCCTCCGGGATAGGGCAGACCGATGGAACGGGCGGTCTTGTCGAAAGCTTCGCCCGCCGCGTCGTCACGGGTGCGCCCGACCACGCGTAGAGTGGTATAGTCCAGCACCTCAACGATATGGCTGTGACCGCCGGAAACCACCAGACAGAGGAACGGCGGCTCGAGATCGGGATGGGCAATATAATTGGCCGCGATATGGCTGCGCAGATGATGCACCGGGATCAGCGGCAGCCCTGCCGAGAGGCTCAGTCCCTTGGCAAAGCCCACACCCACCAGCAGCGAGCCGATAAGTCCGGGAGCCGCGGTGACTGCTATGCCGTCCAGTTCGGAACAGGAAAGCTGAGCCTGCTCCAGCGCCTGAGCCACCACGTGAGATATGCTCTCGGCGTGGAGACGGCTTGCAACCTCGGGCACAACGCCGCCGAAAATCACATGGCGTTCGATCTGGCTGGCAACCACCGAAGACCGCACTGTCCTGCCGTTTTCCACCACGGCGGCAGCGGTATCGTCACAGGATGATTCAATTGCCAGCAGACGGATTTTCTTTTCCATAATATGTACACTCACCTTTTCGGGCGGCATATGCGTGTATGACACCTGCCGCGCAGTAAGATTTTTCCGGTATCAATAATCTTCGTCCGGTTCGCCCAGACGCATACATCTGACGAACAGCTCGTCAAACCGTTCGTCGCCGCCCAGTTCCAGCTCGCGGCTGCGGCGGGCAATGTCAGCCACCCGATGCCGCTGTTCCTCGTCGAAACAAAGCGCCGCTCCTTCAAGGGCGAGATTGGGCACAAAGCTGACGTTCATGCCGGTTCCCACGTCGGAAACCAGTCCGATCTCCAGCGCGTCGGCGGTGGGAATATGACAGCCCAGACCGCCGGTGATGTGCAGATCAATATGTAAGCGATTTAATATGTTTGTTTGATTGCTTTCTGTGACCTGCTCCTCGCAAAGCCGCATGAATGCCGCCTCCACCGCGCCCTTTGCCAGCTGCAGCTGACGGACGTCCGCCTGAGTATAGCGGACAGACGTGCCGGTATCAGAATCGTCCGCACCTCGTCGGTCGATCTGCCAGTACGGGGCAATCATACGCCCGTTGGGCAGTATTTTTCCTTCGCGCAGCAGCAGTGCGGTCAGTGAAATCAGTGCCGCGCCGGTCAGTGAACGGGGTTCCGTGCCGGAAAGGGTGCGCACGTCCACGGGGATCACGCTGTCGTCCTCCGGAGAAGTCAGAAGATATCGGGAACTGTCGTCGGCTGACGCAACAGCGGTTATCGCGTCGCTGACCGCACCCGAACCGCAGGATATTCCGCCGCCCTCCAGCGCCGGTCCGGCAGCGGAGGAGGTCACCAGCCAGCAGCCGTCACGCAGCAGAGCCATTTCCCCGTTCGTGCCCAGATCGCACAGCGCAAGACCATCCTGTTCTTCTTTTCCGCCGCATTCCGGAGAGGTCAGCGCCAGCAGCGCCGCGGTAAGATCGCCGCCGGTGTAGCCGCCCACGCAGGGCATCAGCCATGCGTCCGCAGGCAGACCGAGCTGCTTTGCATCAAACCACCGACCGAAGTGCCCGGCGGTGCGGTAGGGGGCCTTGCCCAGATAGGACGGATCCATGCCCGCCAGCAGATGGAGCATTACGGTGTTGCCAGCCACGGTGATGATCTCCGGACTGCGGCCGCCGCTCATGCGCAGTATCATGCGGGTAAGCTGGGAACTGACCAGCCTGTGCAGCATGCCGGTGCCGTCCGGCTGCGCGCAGTACGCGATGCGGGTCATAACGTCCGCGCCGCACACCCGCTGGTCGTTGAGTTCGCTGAGCTGAGCCAGCGTGGTCCGGTCGGTCATGCTGACCGCACGCAGACCGATGGTGGTGGTACCCAGATCCACCGCCACGGCAAAGGGGACATCGAGAAACTCAGCGATGTTGCTGATGTCCGGGGACAGCTTGTGACCGCCATGACCGGTGTCAAGCAGAATCTCGCAGTCGCCGGTCAACCGTGTGCGGCAGGCAAGACGGGTGATGTAGCCCTCCCCGTCCGGCTGTCCGGCAGCAGGGAAATCCAGTTCGTCCGCGCAGGGATCACTTACGCTGCCCTTTACCTTCACAAGACACCTGCCGCAGCGTCCGTCACCGCCGCAGGGCGCGGTAAGAGCTATGCCTTGCTCACGCAGCACGTCCAGCAGCAAGGGTTGTCCGGAAACGGTCAGCCGGGTGCTGCTCTCCCCTGCCTTTATTGTAAGAAATGAAATATTTTTATCCATATATTGCGGTAAGCTTCCATGTTGTGAGGGTCAATATCGTTCCGAAGCGGCATTCTCACCGCTTCGCGCGGCTCTGCGGGCACATTCCTCCACAGAGCAACCGGCAAGATGCGCGGCGATGAACGCAGCCAGTGAGGCATCCCCCGCTCCCACGGTGTTGACCGCAGTTACGGGTTCCGGAGCTATGCGAACCACGTTTCCGCTGTCCACCGCCGCAAGTCCGCGGCTGCCGAGGGTCAGCAGAACAATGCCGACACCCTCCGAAACAAGCTGCCGCGCCTGCGCGATGAGAGCGTCATCGTCGCCGGCATCAATTCCGGTAAGCTTTGCCAGTTCATGGGCGTTGGGCTTGTATAGCCACGGCGAGACTTTTACCAGCTGTTCCCTGGTCAGCCCGTCGATATCCAGAGCCACACGGAATCCCGTTCCGGCGGCACCTGCCATCAGTTCCACATAGCGCTCAGGCGAAAGGCCGGGAGGCAGACTGCCGGTGAATACGGCAATCTTTGCCCTGCCCTCTCCCCCGCCGCATTCGCTCAGACAGGCTTCCAGCCGGACGATGTCCGCTTCACTTACCGTGCAGCCCGAACGGTTGATCTTGACCGTCTGTCCGCCGGAAAGCAGAGTGATATTCTGACGGGTGGCGCCGGCGCAGGTTATCATGCCGGAAGGCACATTGCTGCCGCAGCGATTATCGAAAAGTTTCTGCCACTCTGCGGCATTGTCCTCGCCGTAAAAGCCCAGCAGACCCGCGGATATTCCGTGACGGGCAAGGACGCAGGCGACGTTTGCCGCCTTGCCTGCCGCCTGACAGTGCTCGGCGGTCACGCGGTTGACACGGTCACCGTCCAGACCATCGAGGGTAAGTGTAAGATCAAAGGCGGGGTTGACTCCCACGCAGATCACATGGCAGTCTTTCAGCCGACGGTCGGTTAAATTGTCAGCCATCTGCGGTCACCTCGCTTCTGCACAGTGTATTTCGCTTAACAGCTCAGTGCCAGTGCCAGTATGCCGATGTAGATGAGCATCACAGGCGTGCCGCGCAGCGCGGCGGGAATATCGGGGTTATCCGCACGGCGCATGCCTGCATTAAGCAGCCACGACGCGAGGGCAAAGCCCAGACCTGCGCCCAGACAGTAGCCGATGACCTGCGGAGCATGGGTGATGCTGTCGCTCCAGAAGGACACGGGGGAATTCTCGCCCCTGAACAGCATCAGCGGCACAGCCACAGCCGCCCCGCTGAAGGCGCCGGGAGCGATAAGCCCCTCGGTGATGTCGTTCAGTTTAGGAATCAGCGAGATTATCTTTGAAACAAGGAGATACCACAGAATGACGGCGGCGCAGGTTACTCCGGCGCGCACCGGCATGGATGTGGATATTGCCCACAGCGGCAGATACCGGTCGAAGGGCATGGTCACCGCGCAGCTCAGCAGCGCGAACAGCGACGTAAAACCGGCGCAGATAAACAGCCGTGAGGGCTTGCGCACCACGCTGAGCATGGCGGTGGTGTCCACCGCTCCGCCCATCAGATAGTTCTGAGCGTACGCGGCGATCAACAGATAGAGAAAAAACGCGCCAATGTCTCTCATCGTGCCGCCCCCTTTCCGGTCAGGGCGCGGAACAGCGCAATAAACAATCCGCACAGAATGAATCCAATAAAGGGAAGCTGCAGTTCGCTGATGCCTTCCATGCCAAGGGGGATACCCAGCAGGGCGCCGCCGCCCAACAGCTCACGGATAAAGGCCACGGGCAGGGCGATAATGGCAAAGCACAGCGCACAGGCAATGCCCTCCACCACCGCTTCACGGGTAAGCAGTATGCGCGCGTCCGGCCATGTGCGGTGCATAACCAGTCCGTTCATGGCAACCAGCGGCGCGTAGATTCCCACGCCGGTAACGCTGTCGCGGAAGATCGTATCCAGCAGCAGCGACAGCGCGAACACCACCGCCGAGGTAACCGCCGCGTAGAAGGCGGGACGGCGCCGCGCGTCCATGCTCTCCTGCTCCCTGCAGGCGATCGCGCCAACAATCGGCAGACAGAACAGCATGAATACCGAAAGTACCATGGCTCCGGTCAGCGTGGTACATCCGCCTGCGATGAGAGTAGCTCCCGCCGCACCGGTGACAAGGGGATTTTCACAGAACGTCTCCCCGAAAATATGCATCTGGTCGGAAGCGACCTGATATACGGCTTTGTCTTTTATGCTCACCGGTTGTCACCTCCCCGCTGCTGTTGCTGCTGTTTTCTCTTTTCACGCTTCTCACGCTCAAGCTCCTCGTACAGCTCGTCCACGTCGATGTCAAAGCGGTTTTTGGAGCCGAATTTCTTGCGGAAGAATGCGGAAATCTTATGCCTGTATGCGGCAAGACTGATGCCGCGCTCACGGCACCAGAACACGAAGTGGTCAATGGGAGAAGCTGCCGCGTTCATCAGCAGCAGCGCGAAAATCTCCGCGCCCTCGGTGGAGCCTGCGCGACGGAGGACAATGGTAAGCACACCGGCACCGAGGCCGTAGAGTGCCCGTCCGGAACCGGTGTGGGGAGCGGTGAGAATATCACCGGCGATGAAAACCGCGCACATAAGACCGCAGCCGCTCAGCAGCTCGTAGGCGGGAAGCATGGCAAAACTCTCCACGCCCGACCAGGGGGATACGAGAGAGAGGGCGGCCAGTGTCAGAGCGTATACCGCCGCCGATTGCCACGCAAACGCCCGCCTGAACAGCAGCCACACCGCGCTGCCCAGCGCAAGGCAGCCTACGGCACTGCCCATAGGCCCCATGTTTCCGGTGAACAGAAGTCCCCACAGATTCAGTCCGGGATCCATTCCTGCACGAAGCTGCATCTGGGTGGACAACATATCGCTGATGTCGGGGAGAGGGGCGATATCGCTCAGCAGGGGCAGAGAGCCTCTGGCGTGAATAAATACCCGCTCGGGCAGAGCCGCGAATATCTTCTGCTGTTCAATGCTCAGCAGAGCGGAATTGTAAAGAGAAGCAAGATGAGCACCCGTCATTGCCGCAAAGCAGTATCCGCCCGCCTCTGCACTGAAGGGGGAGCGTCCCAGTCTGCCAAAGGGCAGTTTAACCACTCCCACGGCAAAGATGCCCGCCAGCAGAGGAACCCAGATCGGCGCCGCGGCAGGCAGCAGCAGCGCACACATGATTCCGGTGTATATGGCTGAAAAATCGCTGATGGTCTGCTCCTCGCGCTGGATGTAGCGCCAAAGCGCCTCCACGGAAACAGCGCCCAGCACTCCCGCGCCGGCCATAAGCAGCGCGCGCAGGCCGTACATGAACAGTGCGGGCAGCACCAGCGCTCCCGCGGCGATCAGTCGGCTCAGACCGATGCTTTGTATTGATTCCCGCTGCCTGAAATAAGGCGCGGTTGCTCCTTTGAGCTCCATGATATCAATCCGTTTCCAGAGAAAATTTGGCTGATGAAGATGTGATTAACGCTGCTGGTGGTTTCTTGCGTTCAGCAGCTTTTTCTGGGTGGAGATGCCGCCCTTGCCGCCGGTGTCGCGGTAGGCTCCGCCCGGCTTGAGAATGTAGGTGCCGGGGGCATCGGTCATGCAGGTCTCCAGCTCGGCAACAACCCGTCCGGATTCCTCGCTGCCCAGCACAGGGAACATCAGTTCAACACGGTAGCTGAGATTGCGGGTCATCCAGTCGGCGCTGGAAAGATACACCCGCCGGTGTTCTCCCTCGCCGAAAACATAGGCGCGACTGTGCTCGAGGAAGCGTCCGATAATGGAGCGCACTTCGATATTCTCGCTCATTCCGGGAATGCCCGGTATCAGACAGCATGCGCCGCGCACCAGCAGACGGATCTTCACCCCGTCGCAGGAGGCTTTGTAGAGAGCCTTGATGATGCTCTTGTCGGTCAGTGAGTTCATACGGGCAAGGATACGTCCGTTTTTGCCCTTTGACCGCTCTTTTTTTATTTCGTCCTTGAAGCGTTTGCGCAGCTGGAAAGGCGCCACCACCAGTCGTTCGGTGTCCGGATCCTCCAGGCTTCCGGTCAGACAGCGGAAAAACTCCAGCGCGTCGCCGCCCACCGCCATGTCAGAGGTGAGCAGGGAATAGTCGGTGTAGGCGCGGGCGGTCACATCGTTGTAATTGCCCGTTCCCAGATGGGTGTACTTACGCATGCCCTCCGGTTCACGGCGCACCACCAGCGCGATTTTTGAATGGGTCTTGAGCCCGGGCAGTCCGTAAATGACGTTGACTCCGGCTTCTTCCAGCCGCTTTCCGCAGTGAAGGTTGCGCTCCTCGTCAAAGCGGGCGCGGGCTTCAATGAACGCCGTTACCTGCTTGCCCATGCGCGCGGCAAGCTCCAGCGCGTCAATAACAGGGCTTTGGCGTGAGACGCGGTAAAGGGTTATGCGCACAGCCACCACCTGCTCGTCCCCTGCAGCTTCCCGCAGAAAGCGTACTACTGGCTCAAAGCTGTCAAAGGGGTGGTGCAGCAGCACGTCCCGTTCCCGAATGACATCAAAGACGCTGCGGCTGTCCCGCAGACAGTCGGGAACAACCGGCTCGAAGGGCGTGTACCGGTGCAGATCGCCTGCGCTCAGCGGATATATTTCCTTTTCGATAAAGGTCAGGTCGAGAGGGACTCCACTGCGGAACACCAGTTCCTCCGGAGCTCCCGCCACCTGTTCCAGCAGGTGCGCAAGACGCTTATCCATGCCTTTTTCCAACTCAAGCCGTACCGCCTGACCTCTGGAACGCAGGGGCAGCATGCGCCGCACAGTGTCGGCAAGAGCTCCCGGCTCCTCCTCGTCCAGTTCGATATCGGCATCACGGGTCACGCGAAAACAGCCGCAGGACAGAACCTCGTAATCGGGAAAGATATCACCGATATGCCGTCGCAGGATTTCCTCGACCGGAATCATGCAGCAGCCTTCTCCGGGCAGCCGGACCGTACGTTCAATGGACGACGGCAGAGCCACCGCGCCGAAGCGGATATCGCCCGACTTCCACTTGAGTACCACGCCCATCCACAGGGTTCGACCGGGCAGGAAGGGGGGTTCCGACCGGCGGCTGAACACCACGGGAACAATCACGTCGCTCAGATTTGCTGCGAAAAAGCTGTCGCAGAAGCGAATCTGCTCATCGTTCAGTTCTGCGCAGGAGCGAGCAAGCCGGATATTCATTGCCGCGCACTGTGCCGTCAGCTGTTCAAAGGCTGCGGCGGTCTCAATGTACAGCGAGGATACACTGCGGCTGATGGCGGTCAGCTGTTCCGAAGGCAGCAGTCCTGCGATGTCGGCGCGGTCGGGACGTTTCTTTTTTGCACGCAGCACTGAGGGTACCCGTATCATAAAAAACTCGTCCAGATTGGACGCGGTTATGGCAAGAAAGCGCAGCCGCTCAAACAGCGGTGCGCTTCCGGCCGTCTGAGCCAGCACACGACGGTTAAAGTCCAGCCAACTCAGCTCACGATTGAAATATTCAGGTGTAATTTCTTTAGACATTATGTGTTTGACAGAATACCGGTTGTGATTTTACTGCAGATCTGCGGCAGACTGATCAACTGCGGCAAACTCCTCGACAACTGCTGCGGTTTCGGCGGCTGCGAATTCGGCCTCAACGTCGGAAAAATCATCAGCCTGCTCCTCGTCGGCATGCATTGCGGTTTCGGGTGCGTCAGTTGATACTTCGGCACTTTCAGCTTCTTCAGCAGTGACTTCTGGGTTTTCCCCGGGAGTTGCCGGAGATGCGTCAGCAGGCTCGGAAAGAGCTGCGGAAGCGGCGACTGCCTCGGGAGCCTCCTCGTTCTGGCGGGGATCCAGCTTGGCAAGCAGCAGGACTACCACCGTACCGACTATAACAGCGGCAATGGATCCGACGCAGGCGGTAACAGAGAATTTCTGAGAGATCGGGATGAGGAGTTCTTTGTATACCACAAGGGCAGTGGATGCGATGACCACGCCGATGATGATGGCAAACATGGTGCGTCCTGCCTTGTTGAATAGCATGGAAACCAGCTTGGACAGAAAAATGACGCACAGAGCGCAGCCCAGCAGGAAAGGCAGCAGGATGCTCATGTCCATATGTCCGATGCCGTTGGACATAGGTTCATACAGCCCGGCACACATAATAATCGTGGAAGGACTCATGCCGGGCATGATGAAGCCCAGCACAAAGACAGCACCGCACACCACCCAGGTTATCAGATAGGACAGCGATCTGGGATCAGCGATGAGTTCCTGCATATTGCCCACCTTGTCCATGGACGCAAGTGCCCAGCCTGCCAGCAGGGTTGAGACAAGGAGGATGATGTAATGCTGCGGTTTCCACTGACGGCCGTTTGCCTCCTGATACAGAGAGGGCATAGTGCCTGCGATGCAGCCGATGAAAAAAGCGATAACGATGGGGCGGATAACCTCAAAGCCAAGCAGCCAGCCCACAAGACCGGCCAGCAGCACAAAACCCAGTGCGCAGCCGATAAGGAAGGGAAGGAAGAACATGATGTTCTTTTTGAACTTGCGTCCGGGATGGGCAACAAAGTCCATCAGAGGACGATAGATACCGAAAGCGGCGCAGAAGGCTCCGCCGGAAACACCGGGAAGGATGGCTCCGACACCTACGAGCGAACCGTAAATCAGTCTTTTCACCCAGCTTCCGGGACTGTCGGGCAGATCAACGGGGGAAATAGTGGCGTCAGCGTTGAATTCCACTTCGGCAACAGAGTTCGTTTTCAAAATTATCACTCCTGATGTTTTGGGATTACAAAGAAAAAGATTGTGTAATATTGATGTTATATAATACTAACATATTGCACATGTGCGCGTCAAGTAAAGGGGGGACATTCCCGCGTAAATTCTGCGGATATGTGCTTTGCAGGGCTACGTTATGATGATATTATGATTTTCGTCCGGACGGAGGTCAAAACACGTCCGGCGGCGTTGACACCGCGCTTCTGCTGCGGTATACTTACATAATACAGCACCGGGTGACGGCTCGTAACGATACCGGCCTCACCAATCAGCGGGGCTGCCGGAGGAACTATGGCAAAGAAAGAGAAAAAGAAATATACATCCATCGGCGGTCAGGCTCTGATGGAAGGCATAATGATGCGCGGACCGCACAAGGCGGTCATGTGCGTGCGCCGCATGGACGGATCCATCACCACCGAGGAGGTGGAAATCAGCAAGACCACCATCTGGAACAAGATTCCGCTCATCCGCGGCATCGTAGGCTTTGTGCAGTCCATGACCATGGGCACCAAGGCGCTCATGCGCTCTGCCGACTTCGTCATCGAGGACGAGGAAAAGGCCGCCGCTGCAGAGGAGGCAGCAGCCGCAGAGACAGTTTCCGGCGAGACTTCCGAAGCCCCTGAGGAAGGCGCGGCAGCCGCTGAGCAGACCGCGGAAACCGTAGAAGCGGAAATGAACGCGGAGGTACAGGAGACTGCTGACGATGCTGCTTCCGGTGCCGCAGAGATCGTTGAAAGCGGTTCTGAGACCATCGTGGAAGAGGCGGAGACTGCCGCTGAAACTGCCGACGAACCCGTTGAAAAAGAAGTCAAAATTGAGAAATTAAAGGAAAACAAGGGCAAAAATAAGAAAGAGAATAAAGAGAAGAAAGACGACAGCGGCATGGGCTTCTTTGGAGGCATTGCCACTGTGCTGGGCTTCGGTCTTGCTATTCTGCTGTTCTTCTTCATGCCCACGTGGGCGTATAAAGGTCTGCTGATGATCCTTCCCGAGGAGTATGCCTCCGTGCTGCGTGACTCCTCCGTGTGGAAGTCGGTCATCGAGGGTGTGCTTAAGCTGATCATCTTCATGACATACATGATCCTCATCTCCGGCATGAAGGAAATCAAGCGCCTGTTCCAGTATCACGGCGCGGAGCACAAGTGCATCTTCTGTTATGAGGCAGGCGAGGAGCTGACCGTGGAAAACGTGCGCAAGTACAAGCGATTCCATCCCCGCTGCGGCACCAGCTTTATTATTCTGATGCTGATCGTGGGCATCGCCGCAGGCATCGCCATCACCGCCCTGCTGCCCGAGCAGTACGACAACAACATGTGGATCCGTCCCCTCATCAAGGTGGCCCTCATTCCCGCCATCATGGGCGTGGGCTACGAGCTGCTCAAGTTTGCCGGCAAGCACGATAACATCATTACCCGGATCATCTCCGCTCCCGGTCTGTGGATGCAGCGCATTTCCACCCGTGAGCCGGACGACAGCCAGATCGAGTGTGCCATCGCCGCCCTCAAGCCGGTTATTCCGGAAGACGGCGAGGACATGAAATAATCACTGAGTCTTATGAACAACACAGGACACAGACAATGGAATATCGGTGAACTGTACAGGGCGGCAAAGCGGGAGCTTGCCGCCCTTTCGGACGTTCCCCAGACCGAAGCGATGCTGCTGTGCGGACATTATCTCGGCGTGAGCGACCGCATGGCGCTGCTTATGCGTGAGCAGGAAACCGTTCCGCAGGATACCGCCGAAGCCTTCCTTCACGCCCTAAGCCAGAGGGAACACCGTCCGCTCCAGTATATTCTGGGCAGCTGGGAGTTCGACGGCATGGAGCTGCAGGTGGGGGAGGGGGTGCTTGTCCCCCGTGAGGACACCCTTGCGTTGGTGGAACTGGGGTGCGAGCGGCTTGCATCCATTGCGGCGGGCAAACCGGCCGGCGAACCGCTGCGGATTCTCGATTTGTGCGCCGGTACGGGAGCGGTGGGACTGGCGGTCGCGCGCCGTTTTCCCGACGCCCTGGTGACCTGCGTGGAGTTGTCCGGCGAGGCCCTGCCCTACCTGCAGGCAAACGTGGAAAAGTACGGCAGAGGGCGGGTGACCGTGGTGCAGGCTGACGTGCTGGACGGTCCGGCAGCGTCTGGCATCGGGTCCGGTTCCTTTGACGGAATCCTCTCCAACCCTCCGTACATTCCCGCTGCGGATATCGCCGGACTTGCCCGTGAGGTGCGTCAGGAGCCTTCCATGGCACTGGACGGGGGAGAGGACGGTCTGGATTTCTACCGCGCCATCGCCGGTCTCTGGCGGGAGGCTGTGTGCCCCGGCGGTGTGCTCGGCTTTGAACTCGGCGAAGGGCAGTTCGAGGATGTCAGGCGAATGATTGTTCGCCTTGGATGGGGAGAAATCACCGGCAAACGGGACTTTTCCGACAAACTCAGGGCGATTGTTGGGACAAAGCTGCTGTGATTGCCGTCGTTTTTCTGAAAAACGGTTGCATTGACCCTCTGACATATATATAATGATGGCGTAACGAAAATATGTGTCCTGAAATCGTTCGGGACAACGGATACGGAGGATATTATGGCGGACAAGAAAAAAGCTCTGGAAACCGCGCTGGCATCCATCGAAAAGAATTTCGGCAAGGGTGCCGTAATGCGTCTTGGTCAGGAATCGGCCCTCAACGTGGAGGCTATCTCCACCGGCTCGCTGGGTCTGGACATCGCTCTGGGAATCGGCGGACTGCCCCGCGGTCGTGTGGTTGAGGTATATGGTCCGGAATCCTCCGGTAAGACCACTCTTGCCCTGCACTGCATCGCTGAGGCACAGAAGCTGGGCGGCGAAGTGGCGTTCATCGACGTTGAGCACGCCCTCGATCCCTATTATGCCGCCGCGCTGGGTGTCGATATCGATTCTCTGCTGGTTTCTCAGCCGGACACCGGCGAAGAAGCTCTGGAGATCACCGAATCCCTCGTGCGCTCCGGTGCTCTTGATATGATCGTCATCGACTCGGTCGCCGCTCTCGTTCCCAAGGCGGAAGTGGAAAAATCCATGGGCGACTCGGTGGTCGGTCAGCAGGCCCGTCTGATGAGCCAGGCTCTGCGCAAGCTGACCTCGGTCATCGGCAAGACCAAGTGCATCGCCATCTTCATCAACCAGCTGCGCGAAAAGATCGGCGTTATGTACGGCAACCCCGAGGTTACCACCGGCGGCCGCGCCCTGAAGTTCTACAGCTCGGTGCGCATCGACGTGCGCAAGGTGGAGCCCATCAAGCAGGGCGCGGAGATCATCGGCGCCCGCACCAAGGCAAAGGTAGTCAAGAACAAGATGGCGCCTCCCTTCCGTGAGGCAACCTTTGATATCATCTACGGCAAGGGCATCAGCAAAACCAGCGAAATTCTCGATGCCGCCGTCAAGCTGGACGTGGTCAAAAAGAGCGGCGCGTGGTACTACTACAACGATGCCCGTCTGGGTCAGGGCCGCGATGCCGTGCGCGCCATGCTGGAAAGCCAGCCCGAGCTGATGGCTGAAATCGAAGCCAAAGTCCGTGCCGGCAGCGAGACCCTCAATAGCATCAAGCCCGAAGCTGCGAAAAAGTCCTCGGTCATTCTGGATGACGACGAGCCGCTGGATTTCCTGATCGGCGGAGAAGAAAAGAAAGCCCCTTCCATTCCCTCCTCCGGAATTGACATCGACGCCGAAGACTTCTGATGCTGACCATCACGAACATATCCCGAGAAAAACGGAAATATATCATCGACTGCGACGGTGAACTGACCGTTACGCTGGATGCCGACACCTTTGACCTTGCCGGTCTTGAGCCGGGTGACGAGGTGGACGAAGCGCTGCTGACCGAGCTTGCCTCCCGTTCGGCGTACAAGGCCGCCCGTGAAAAGGCGCTGTACACCATCGGACGCAGGGAGATGTGCCGCGGCGGGCTGATTCAGCTGCTGACCCGTGGCGACTGCGACCGAGAGACAGCGTCGCGGGTTGCCGACGAAATGGAGCAGCTGGGATTTATCAACGATACCCGCTACGCCGGCATGCTGGCGGAGTATCTCTATCGGGACAAGCATTTCGGATACCGTCGTGTGGTCATGGAAATGACCAGCAAGGGGCTGGAACGTGAGCAGGCGGAAATCGCCGCCGAACAGTACCGTCCCGACCCTGACGCTGCTCTTGATGAGCTGCTGGAGGGACGTATCGGCCGTGAACTGGACACACCTGCCGGTGTGCGCCGCGCCATGAACAACCTCCTGCGCTACGGGTACTACCCCGGGGAGATACGCGCGGCCATCGAGCGGCGTACGGGCGGGGATGAGTTCTGATTCTGGCGCAGACGAATCCCCGGTAGAATACCGGACTGTGACTGCAGCGACAGCGTTTGTTGTCGCTGCTTGCTTTATCAATGCTTTTTCGGAGGAAATCATGAAAAGAGAGCTGGGAATCGCGCGATGCGGGCTTGCCTGCTGCCTGTGTTCCGAAAACACCATCTGCAGCGGCTGCAATTCGGGGGAGTGTCCCGACAACGACCGGTGTGAGAATAAAAGATGCTCACAGGAAAAAGGCATCGCTCATTGCTACGAATGCAATGAGGATTGCAGAAAAGGTCTGCTGGGCAAAATAAAAGCCTGTGCGTTCAGCCTGTTCGCCAGAAGATACGGAGAAGAACACCTGCTTGACTGTCTGGAGAGAAACGAAAAGAACGGCGTGGTGTATCACCGTGAGGGTGTCAACGGGGATTATGATGATTTCGATGACATCGAGCAGCTGCTCTCGTTTATTGAGACCGGCGTAAGATAGATCTCTTTCTGCCGGTCAGCAGCCGCAGGCGTTCCGTACGGTCGGAAGCCAAATGCGCGGGATCCTGTGGTTCACGGTTGACAACCGCCGCACCCTCTGCTACAATCAAATCCACAAATGAATAAGCGCCGTGATGGTATCCGCAAGCGTGAGAGATTTCCGCAAGCGAATATCGAGTGAGGGAAGTTCGGTGAAATTCCGTCGCAACAGCCATTACCGTAATCGGGAGGCGAAAGCCTTTTCCGTAAGTCGGGTTACTCACCGCGTGCGTGCCGGTAAAAACCGCCTTTGGGTAAGATGTTCCAGGAGAACGGGAAGGGTGCGACCGGACAAGAGCTTATCCGGCGTGTTCCGGATTGGCTTTGTTTCGTTGTATCTTCGTCGTTCAGGAAGCGACGGAGATTTTTTGTTGCGTTTCCGCGGCTGCAAGGGAGGATTTACGTCAAATGGCATCATCTCCATTCCGCAGCGCGCGGCGGAACGGGGGTATGTTATAGCCTGAACAGATTGCAGGCTGATACAAATTACAGGAGGATACAATTATGAAAAAGACAAGAATATTCGCAATTATGGCAGTGCTTGCGCTGCTGGCAGGTATCTTGGCGCTGCCGGTCTCCGCCGGCGGGCTGGAGGTGCTGGTGGCCATCTCCGACGGCAATCCGGAAAACGGTGTCGAACTGGCGTGGGAGAAGGTAACGGTAGCCGACTGCGACAGCGACGGACAGCTGACCATCAATGACGCCCTTTTCTCCGCCCATGAGAAATTCTACAAAGGCGGTGCCGCTGCCGGATACGCTTCCTCGTCCACGGAGTTCGGCGTATCCCTCAACAAGCTGTGGGGAGTGGAAAACGGCGGCAGCTACGGCTATTACATCAACGACTCGTCGCCCCTGAGCCTTTCCGATACGGTGGAGGACGGCGACCGCATCTACGCCTACGCCTTTGCCGATCTGAGTGCATGGTCGGATATGTACACCTTTTTTGACAGATGCCAGCTTGATGCTGAGGACGGCGAAGAGGTTGCCCTCACCCTCTCCGGCGCGGCCTTTGATGCTGAGTGGAATCCCGTCACCGTCCCCGTTGAAGGAGCAAAGATTCTCGTCGACGGTAAGGATACCGGTGTGGTCACCGATGCCGAAGGCAAGGCGGTCATCGCCCTGAACGGCAACGGTCAGCAGGTCATTTCCGCCCGGTCTGACAGCGCGGTGCTGGTGCCGCCGGTGTGTGTGGCGCAGGTGGACGGAGGCGTTTCCATCTCCACGGTTTGCCTTGTCGCGGGAGCGCTGTGCTGCCTGTCTGCTTTTGTGCTGGGCGTGAAAAATAAAATGAAAAATGAAAAATAAGCGTTTTATTGCGACTCTGTGCTGTGTGCTGGCGATGTGCCTTTTCGGCGTATCGCCGGCATTTGCCGGAACAGAACAGCCAGAACAGCCGTCCGCATGGCAGACGGTGCTTCAGGATATTGTCGATTTCCGCCTTGAGCAGAGTGGTCAGGACGGTCTGCAGGCATACATTGACGGCGCGCTGGCGTCCTCAGCCGGAAGAGGCGGTGAAGGCATTGTCCTTGCCCTTGCTCAGTCGGGACAGCAGTACGATTTTACCGCTTACAACGCCGCGCTGATTGGATATCTCAATACCAGCAGCGTGCCCTCTGCGTCTACCCGTCAGAAGTATGCCTTTACGCTGATGGCGGCAGGCTGCGACAGCGGCTACATCGACGCGGTGCTCGCAGATTCTATCGGTCAGATGGGCATAATGAGCAACGTCTACGGGCTGCATCTGCTGAACAACGGCGGAAAAGCCCCCGGAACAACAGCAGAGCAGGTGACCGGAGACCTCCTTGCCGCGCAGCTGCCCGACGGTGGCTGGGCGCTGTACGGGCGGAATTCCGACGTTGACGTAACCGCCATGGTGATACAGTCCCTCGCGGCTTCATATACGGAAAACGCCGACGCTGCGGCGGCAGTTGACAGAGCGGTGGCTCTGCTTTCGGATCTTCAGCGGGAGAGTGGAGGGTTTGCCAGCTTCGGCGAAGAAAACACCGAAAGTGCCGCGCAGGTCATCATCGCGCTGTCCGCGCTGAACATCGACTGCCGCACCGATGAGCGGTTCATAAAAGAGAGCGGATCGCTATATGACGCGCTGCTCAGCGGCAGACTGCCCGACGGCAGCTTTGCCCACACTTCCGGCGGCGAACACAGTTCCATCGCCACCGATCAGACTATGTGCGCTCTGACCGCCATAGGCCGCATGGAGAGAGGGGAGAGCGGACTGTTTGTTCTGGACGGTCAGCCCGACTGCACTCCCCAAGGCATTGTCTACGTTCCGTACAATCCTCCCGCGGCGGAAGTTCCGTCCGGGGGAAACGGCGGTGCTGATATCCGGCTGATACTGTGCGGAGTGATTCTCGCGGCAGGCGCGGGCGTATGCGCGTATCTGTGGTTCAGCGGCAGACGGGGCATAAAGAATTTCGGCGTGGTGGGCGCGGTCACCCTCGTCCTTGCCGCAATGATGTTCTTTGCCGATATCCAGACCGCGGACAGCTATTACGGCAAACAGCAGAGCAAACCGGACGCCATCGGAACGGTCACTTTTTCCATCGACTGCAGTGCTGTCACCGATCGCACACCCGAACACATTCCTGATGACGGCGTCATTCTGCCGCCCACGGAGATGGAACTGTGTGAAGGCGAAACGGTTTACGACCTGCTGATACAGAGCGCGCGGACATATTCCATATCCGTGGAAAACGGCTCGACGTCTTACATTCAGGGCATCGCCCACATTCGTGAACAGGAATACGGCCCGCTGTCCGGATGGGTGTATCTGGTCAACGGAAAATCCCCATCCGTGGGCTGTGACCGATATGTTCTGCAGCCGGGAGATCGTGTGGAGTGGGTCTATTCCCTTGAATCGGGACGCGAGTTTGAAAACGATTTATAATCTACTGCGATAATATTACAGAAACGAGGTGAACACGGTGAGGTCTTTCGAGCAGTACAATCCTGCGGCGACGGCAGTCTGTCTGCTGTGCAGCGCGCTGGCGGCGATGTTTTGCGCAAATCCGGTCATGCTGGCGCTGTCGCTGTGCGGCGCGATTGCCCTGCGCGCTGTCCGCCAGGATAGGGAGAGCGCGGGCAGCGTGGCGTTCTGTGCCGCCCTGCTCGTTGTCACACCGCTGTTCAACCTGCTGTTCTCTCACGCCGGCTCCACTGTTCTGCTGGTGGTCAACAACCGTCCTCTCACACTTGAAGCGCTGTTATACGGCTTGAACACAGCTGTAATGCTGCTGGCAGTGCTGCTGTGGATGCGCACCTTTTCGGCGATAATGACCACCGACCGGCTGATGTATCTCCTTGGCGGTGCGTCACCAAAGCTGGCACTGCTGCTGAGCATGGCTCTGCGATTCATTCCCCTTTTCGGAAAGCAGGCAGGGCGCATCAATGCCGCCCAGCGCGCCATGGGAATGTACAGGGACGACAGCATCGTCGACAGCGCCAGAGGCGGCGCGCGGGTGTTTTCAGTTCTCACCACATGGGCGCTGGAAAACGGCATCACCACTGCCGACAGCATGCGTGCTCGGGGCTACGGCACCGGCAGGCGCACTGCATACACTCTCTATCGCTTCCGTCTGTCTGACGGAATACTGACCGCCGCCGCGCTGATTCCTGCCGCGGTGTGCGCCGTGGGCGTCTTCAGCGGAGCGGTCAGCTTTGAGTTTTATCCCCGAATGAGCAATATCCCCGGCACACCCATGGCGGTTGCAACCTACATCAGCTGCGGTGTGCTGGCGTTTATCCCCACTTTTATCGAAACGGAGGCGAAACTGCGATGGCGCAGCTTGAGATCAGGAATCTGACCTTTGCCTATCCCCAAAGCTCTCAGCCTGCCGTCAGCGGTGTTTCCCTCTCGGTGGAGCGGGGCGAATATATAGCGCTGTGCGGCGCGACCGGCAGCGGCAAGACCACATTGCTCCGCCGGCTCAAGCGGGAAATCGCTCCGCTGGGCGAGCAGAGCGGAGAAATTCTTCTTGATGGAATTCCTCTGGACAACCTGACCGACCGGCAGTCTGCGCAGATGATCGGATACGTCATGCAGCGCCCCGAACAGCAGATCGTCACCGACCGCGTGTGGCACGAACTGGCGTTCGGTCTGGAGAACATGGGCATGGAGCGGCAGCGAATGCGCCGGAGAGTGTCCGAGATGGCGGCGTATTTCGGTATCGAGGACTGGTTTGACCGCCCTACTGACCAGCTTTCCGGAGGACAGAAGCAGCTGCTCAATCTGGCGGCTGTGATGGTCATGGATCCGCAGATCCTTGTTCTGGACGAGCCCACCGCGCAGCTTGATCCCATCGCCGCGGCGGATTTTCTCGCTACGGTCAGGCGGCTCAACCGCGAACTGGGGCTGACGGTCATCATCGCCGAGCACCGGCTGGAGGAAATTATTCCCGAATGCGACCGGTTGGCGGTCATGGAAAAGGGAAGACTGGTCTGCTGCGAGCCTCCGGCAAAAGCCGCCGCGCGGCTGAGAGGCAGCGAACCGGACAGCGGCAGGTTGCTGGCGTATATGCCGGCGGCGGGGCGCCTGTATCACGAACTGGACAGCACCGGCGACTGCCCGCTGTCGGTGCGAGAGGGCAGACGTTTCATCGAGGATAGATTCAGCAACGATATACGCTCTCTGCCGGAGGAGCGGCCGACTGCCGGAAAAAATACACCCGCGCTTGAGATGAGCGAGTGCTTCTTCCGCTACGGCAGGGATCTGCCCGATGTGCTGTCCGGGCTTGATCTGACGGTAAACGAGGGCGAGATTTATTTCATTCTCGGCGGCAACGGTTCGGGCAAATCCACTGCTCTTGCCTGCGCCGCGGGACTGCAGAAGTGCTTCAGCGGCAGAATAAAAATTTTTGGAAGAAAGCTGAGCGATTACAAAAACGGAAGCCTTTACGACGGCTGCCTCGCTCTGCTGCCTCAGGACGTGCAGACGGTGTTTCTTCACCCCACAGTCCGGCAGGAACTGGAGGAGGCTGGAGAGGGGGCAAAGGCCCTGCCGTGGGATTTTTCCGCCCTCATGGACACCCACCCCTATGACCTGAGCGGCGGTCAGCAGCAGATGCTCGCTCTTGCACGTGTGATGGGAGCAAAACCACGGCTGCTGCTGATGGACGAACCCACCAAGGGTCTTGATGCATCGCTGAAAGCAGAAGCGGGGAAAATACTGCGTGCCCTGCGTGACAGCGGAATGACCATCGTTGTGGTTACCCATGATGTGGAGTTTGCTGCCGAATACGCCGATCGCTGCGCGCTGTTTTTCCGCGGAGAGATAACCTCCGAAGGCACACCGGTGGAATTCTTTTCCGGCAACAGTTTCTACACCACCGCCGTCAGCCGCATGACCCGCGGACACTATGATGATGCCGTTACCTGCACTCAGGCAGTTCAGCTTTGCCGGCTCAACGGGAGGAAACAGCCATGCCGGTGATAAAAAGCGAGCGGCTGCGCGCTGTGATGAAGATAGCTATCCCCTTTGTGATTATCCCCGTGCTGGTGGCTCTGGGTGCGGTATTCATGGAGGGCAAACGAACGGCGATAATCTCCCTTGGGGTAACGGTGCTTTCTCTTTGCCTCTTTGCGGCAGGATACGAAAAGAAACAGACCGGCTCACGGCGTATGATAATCGCGGCGGTGATGACCGCGCTGGCGGTAACAGGGCGGTTCATTCCGCTATTCAAGCCGGTGTCTGCCCTGACCATCATCAGCGGCATCTGGCTGGGCGGCGAAACGGGATTCCTCGTGGGCGCGCTGTCAGCGCTGATATCCAACATCTTTTTTGGTCAGGGACCGTGGACTCCTTTTCAGATGCTGGGCTGGGGTCTGACCGGTCTGATTGCCGGACTGATTGCGCCGAGGCTGAAGAAGAGCCGTGCCGCCCTGCTGATATACGGCTTTGTCACCGGCATCGTGTTTTCCATGGTAATGGATATCTGGACGGTGATGTGGAGCGGCAGTTTTTCCGCGGAGGCGTACACGGCGGCCTTGCTGACCGCCGTGCCCCATACCGTTCTCTACGGTGTTTCCAACGTGCTGTACCTGCTGCTACTTGCCCGTCCCTTCGGGGAAAAGCTGGAGCGGATACGGGTCAGATACGGGGTATGATAAACACAAAACCGCCCGTGCTGTCGAAATGACGGCGCGGGCGGTTGGCTATTTTGGTTGAAGCAAAGCCGGAATAGGGCGGAATATGAAAGTAAGGGTGACCGCAGAGCGTCTGCGGTCACCCTTTTTGCTTGTTTAGTGGATTTTCGCGCCGGGGGTCATGCCGTCAACGAACACAACCTGACAGCCGTCCTCGCCGGGCTTGTCTGCGGCAAGGATCATGCCGAAGCTCTCTACACCGCACAGTTTTGCGGGCTTGAGATTGGCAACCAGAATGACGCTGCGGCCCTTGATGTCCTCGGGCTTGTACCAGAGGGCGATACCGCTGGCGACGGTGCGAGGCTCTCCGGTGCCGTCGTCCAGAGTCAGCTTGAGCAGCTTCTTGGACTTCTTGACCGGCTCGGCATCGACGATCTTTGCCACACGCAGATCAACCGCGCAGAAATCGTCGATGGTGATGGGATCAGCGATGGGCAGGATCTCGGGCTTCCCGGAATCTGCAGGCTTCTGGGCAGCCATCAGCTCGTCAAGCTCGGCGATCTCCTTGTCAACATCGATTCTGGGGAACAGGGTGACACCCTTCTTCAGAGTGGCATCAGCGGCAAGACCGCCCCACTTGAGGGTGTCTTCGCCGATGGTGTCACAGACGGGTGCGCCGATCTGCTCGAAAATCAGAGGCGCGGTCTTGGGCATAAAGGGAACCAGCAGCACAGCACAGATGCGCAGGGCTTCGGCAAGGTTATAGAGAACGGTGGCAAGGCGAGCCTTGTTGGCTTCGTCCTTGGCCAGCACCCAGGGTGCGGTCTCGTCGATGTACTTGTTGGCGCGGCTGATGACCTTCCAGATCTCGCTCAGGCAGTTGGAGAACTGCAGGTTGCTGATGAGTTCGTCAGCCTTGGCAGGCAACTCGGAAGCCATGGCGATCAGCTCGTCGTCCAGAGCGTCTGCCTGACGATCGGCGGGCAGAGTGCCGCCGAAGTATTTTTCAGCCATGGCGGCGGTGCGGCTGACCAGGTTGCCAAGGTCGTTGGCAAGGTCGGAGTTGATGCGGTTGCACAGCGCCTCGTTGGTAAAGTTGCCGTCCTGTCCGAAGGGAACGTCGCGGAGCAGGAAGTAACGGATGGCATCGGAGCCGTAACGTCCGGAGAGCAGAATGGGATCCACCACGTTGCCCTTGGACTTGCTCATCTTCTCGCCGGCGGCGCCAAAGAGCAGCCAGCCGTGACCGTATACGCGCTCGGGCAGAGGCAGATCAAGAGCCATGAGCATTGCCGGCCATATGATGGTATGGAAGCGGACGATCTCCTTGCCCACAAAGTGGACCTGAGCCGGCCAGAACTTCTTGTAGAGGGAATCGTCCTCGGAGGTGTGACCGAGGGCTGTGATGTAGTTGGTCAGAGCGTCCACCCAGACATACACAACGTGACCGGGATCGAAGGTGACCGGAACACCCCATGTGAAGGTAGTGCGGGAAACGCACAGATCGTCAAGACCCTGCTCGATGAACGCGATCATCTCGTTCTTGCGGCTCACGGGCTGAATGAAGGCAGGGTTATCCCTGTAGAGCTGCAGCAGGCGGTCGGCGTATTTGGAAAGGCGGAAGAAGTATGCCTCCTCCGAAGCCTCCACGCACTCGCGTCCGCAGTCGGGACACTTGCCGTCCACCAGCTGGGACTGAGTCCAGAAGGACTCACAGGGAGTGCAGTACATTCCCTTGTACTCGCCTTTGTAGATGTCGCCTCTGTCGTAGAGCTGCTTGAAGATCTTCTGCACTGCCTCAACGTGATAATCGTCGGTGGTGCGGATGAACTTGTCGTAGCTGATGCCCAGTGTCTCCCAGACCTCCTTGAAGCCGTCCACGATGGGAGTGACGAACTCCATGGGAGTAACGCCCTGCTCCTTGGCCTTCTGCTCGATCTTGAGACCGTGCTCGTCGGTGCCGGTCAGGAAGAACACGTCATACCCACACATTCGCTTGTACCTCGCCACGGCGTCGGCGGCAACGGTCGTATAGCTGTGACCGATATGAGCCTTGCCCGACGGATAGTAGATGGGCGTGGTGATGTAGAATGTCTTTTTGTCCATGATTATTCCTCCGTTTTAGTGTGGGTATTGGGTATGCCTCACACGCTGACGTGTGCAGACCGATAACGAATCAGTCTTTACGTGTGAGTGTTTTTCATTATATAGCCTTTTTGCAGAAAAGGCAAGAGCAAAAACAATCATGGCAGCCGAAAGCCGGCTGCCATGATGTGCTATATGGAATTATAATCCGTAATCAATGAATCCCTCGTCGCCTCCCAGCGCTTCGCTGCTCTGGGGAATTGCGCCGCCTTCGGGATTATAGCCGCTGTGCTGCGGCTCATCGTCGGCATCGGGGAAAATGACGGGCATGGATTCCTCCTCGTCGGGAATTATCACGGGAGGAGCGTCATTGCCGGAATCGGAAGTATCTTCAGCGCCAGCGCTGCCGGTATCTTCGGATTCCGGAGCGAACACGCTGCCGCCGAAAACATCGGTGGTGCGTTCCTTCTCAGCCGGATCTTCGGAAGCCGGCGTCTCCTCGGCAGGCGCGGGTTCCGCTGTGACGGCTTCGGAGGCGAACTCATCCATAACATCTGCGGTCTGGGTGTCCACTTTATCCCAGTCATAGGAGTTTTCCTCCGGTTGCTTGAACAACTCGGGAACAGGGTCAGATTCAGGTTCAGGATCCGATACAGGTTCCGATACGGGTTCCGGATCTTCCGGCATGAATACGGGAGCAGGCGCATAATCGATATGGTGAGATTTTTCTTCCTCCGGTTCGCGGTGCTCCTCAATGGAAGGAACGTAGGGAGCCGCAAAACCGCCGTCGGCGATGCCGTCCTTGATGTCGGGGCCGGGAATACGGTTGGGGAATTTGGTTGCCAGTATCAGCAGACTCAGACCGACGGTGACCAAGCCGGCTATGAGCATTGCCAGACGGCCGGCATAGAAGCCGGACAGCAGAGAACTGGCAATGGCGCCGACTGCGGCACCGGCAGCAAGTCCGGAGAATGCGCCGCCGCGTTCGTTGGGCAGCAGAACGCTGTATACGCCTGCTGACATGAATATTACGGCAAGACAAAGCAGTCCGCAGGAAGCTACAGCCATGACCGGCGCAGGAGTCCACACCATCGGCAGATAGGCAAGTCCTGCGATCACTCCTGCCAGACACAGTGCGCTGCGCTGCGCCTTAACCGTCTTAAGTCGCAGGCGGTTGCCGAAGCAGAATGCCACCACAGGAGCAACGGTTATGATGGAACGTGCGGTAACGGAATAGTCACTGCCGGCGAGATACCCGGTGAGGTATACCCAAACAAATCCGCAGAGAATACCCAGCGGAATCAGCGGCAGCATCAGTCCGGCAACAGAGGAGATGCGGCTGCCGGCACGTTCAGAGATATCCACCGTCTGGTCAAGATCCTCAAGGAGCTTGATGGAGATGGCACCGGAAGCGGCGTTGAGCAGCAGCATGGCAACCTTTACGCCCGGCTCGCCGGAAGCGTCCAGCAGCCACGCGCCAAGGATAATGCCGGTGATCACGCCCAGTGCGGTGCACAGATAGGCGTATTTGTCCTTGCCGAACAGCATGTCCGACTGAGCCTGATATTTGCTGATTGTGCGGAAGGAGATACCGTAGCACAGACCGCAGATGGCAATCAGCGCGAGGGGAATGTACCACTCCTTCAGGAACGCAACCTTGTCAAAAAGGGAGGTGTCCTTGATGAGCATCAGCATCAGCGTGCACACTGTCGCGGCGATAAGGCTGATGTTTGAGGGTGCTTCAGTCAGACGTTTGCCGGTCTTGCGGGTGACAAGCCAGCCTGTAAGGAAGCAGAGCAGATACAGTCCCGCCGGCAGAAGCGTGGTAATACCGCTCAGCCAGTCAGGAAGGAAATCAAGGGTGATGAGGTTCTTCATTTCGTCGGCGTGTACCAGCAGCATAAGGGGCAGTCCGGAACACATGGCGACGAAGAACAGCACCGGACGTGCTGCCTCTCTGCCGCAGCTGAGTACGCGGCAGGAACGGTCAACCTTGCGGGGGCGCAGCAGAATGTCAAGCAGCTGCATCACGCCGTAGAAACCAAAGGAGAACATGGCGATGAGGGCGGAGATGCGCAGCAGCAGCTCGATGGCGGCGAACCCGAACATCGAAGCTGAAGAAACGCCCGGTTCGCACAGCTCAAGCACACCCACAGGACGACCCGCGGTGGTGAACACCGGAACAAAGGCGGACATAAAGCTGCCCTCGCCGCGGGAATATTCGCTGAATGTCAGCTGACCCTCGCGGTAAACGCGGTCGATGTATTCAGGAGCGGCGGTCGCGCCGATGCGGGAATTGGTGCTGGCGGCGAAGATGCCGCTGTTGCCGTCCATTTCGTCAAAGGCCGTACCCGCCGGCTGGCGTTCGGGAGAAACAAAGAGATAAAGGTTTACGTGCCGGCCGTCGTTGGTTCCGCTGCGGTCCAGCAGTCCGGGCAGGCGGTCGTAAAGTTCCTGATAATAAGGCGCGTCCATGCCCAGCTCCTCGCCCAGCATATCCTGCAGATGGATGCGTCCGGCAAGGGCCTGCTGACGCAGTTCGTTGCCCGCTGACTGCCTGTACTGGGCGCTGTAGTCAGAGGACATCATGGCAAACACGCACAGCGTCACCGCGGTCAGAATAACGGCAAAGCGGACGATGTGCAGTCCCAGTTCGCTGACACGTTCGTTGCGTGTCCAGCTGAACCCCCAAATTGCCAGACGAAGCACCACAAGAGCGGCGCCGCCCAGCAAAACGTAGATGACGATCTTTTCATAGCCGGACGGGTCGGAACCGGCAAAGTAATAGACAAGTCCGGCGGCAAGAATCATCACCGCCATCAGCGACAGCCACAGAGTGACGCTGAGCACATTGGGGGCGTTCTTCTGCTTGTTCTTTGTCACAGTTCATTCACCGCCTTTTCCTTGATACGGTTCTTTTCGGTGATGAGAGCGGAGATGAGATAGTAACCCACGATGAGCACACCCACCACCAGAGAGATGATGACAATACGTCCGCTGACGGTACTGTTGTAATCAAAGGAATCACGATGCACCACGCTGACAGCGGTGACCGAATAGGGCATGGCGTCGCTCTCGTCTGTGCCGGGCACAAAGGCGATGCACACGCTTCCCTGCCTGACCACTCCCTCGATACCAGTGAAAGCGTTGCGCAGGGCGGTTTCCATTTCCGGAGTCATGCTGCGGTTTCCGTCCTTGTCCTTTACCACAAGACCGTTTTCCTCCAGCATGCCGTCATAACGCTGGGCACCGGCGTAAACCTCCGGCTGTCCGTCCACCATGGTGTAAACGGCACCGGTATACAGCGTATCCTCAGCGATGAAGCAGCTGTCCAGCTGCTTTGTGTACAGCCCCGCCACATAATCGCGGCGATCCTTGTCCTCGATGTTCACAGCCTCACGATCCACCAGATGGCTGATGGAGTGAGCCAGCTGCATGGCGTTGTCCTGCGCGCTTGCCTCTGCCGCGTCGGAGTATGTCTTTTCATACGCCGAAACGATGGTCACGCAGCAGAAAACGATGGCAAAAACGATGGCGATAATCTCAAATACCGTACGCGCCCACACGTTTTTGACCTGCAGTCGTCTGTAGGGTTGCTTGGCGGTTGCCATGTACCATTCCTCCTGTCTGGCGATACTGCCGGTCACAAATCCCCGGCAGCATCGGATTTTATCAGTAGTTCTTCAGCTCGTTGAGGTCGTAGGGGGTCTGCTGATAGACGTAGTAATTGAGCCAGTTGGTATACAGCAGTGACGAGTGTGCCCGCCATGTCATGTAGGGCAGGGAGGCAGCGTCGTCGTCGGCGAAATAATTCTCCGGTACCTTGGGGCTGAGTTTTCGTCCGAGGTCACGGTAATACTCGCCGGCAAGGGTGTGACGGTCGTATTCCGAATGGCCGGTCAGGAAGAACTGCCGTCCGTTCTTGTGTGCCACCACAGCGACACCGGCTTCACGGGAAACCAGCAGTACCACCAGCTCCTCGTGCTTATCGATGTCTTCGCGGCGCAGACCGGTGTTGCGGGAGTGCGGGATGAGTACGCGGTCGTCAAAGCAGCGCACCAGCGGATGATAGCGATCCAGCACCCTGTGCTCAAACACACCGCTCAGCTTTTCGGGCAGATCAATCTTGGGCACGCCGTAGTGATAGTACAGCGCTGCCTGTGCGCCCCAGCAGATGTGCAGGGTGGAATAGACGTTGCTCTTGCTCCACTCCATGATGGAACACAGCTCCTCCCAGTAATCCACCTGCTCAAAGGGCAGGGTTTCCACCGGCGCGCCGGTGATTATCATGCCGTCATAGCGGTTATCCTTTACCTGATCAAAGGTCTTGTAGAAATCCAGCAGATGGGACGAAGGGGTGTTTTTGCTGTCATGGGTGGCCATCTGCAGAAGCTCAATCTCAACCTGCAGCGGAGAGTTGCCCAGCAGACGGAGAAGCTGTGTTTCGGTCTCGATCTTGGTGGGCATGAGATTGACGATGATTATCTTGAGCGGACGGATGTCCTGCAGACTTGCCCGTTCCTCGGTCATCACGAAAACATTTTCGCTCTCCAGAATCTTGTGGGCAGGCAGCTTGTTGGGGATTTTGATGGGCATCTATCAACATTCCTTTCTTCCGCGCCGGAGAAATTATCTTCCGGCGGCAAACGGGTACACTTATTCAGTATATTGTATATATTCCGATATATTATAGCACACTCATCGCCGCGGTTCAATATGTCACAGTCACAGAATTTGCGTGTGTTTGTGCTGAACCGCGCTGTTTTTTCCTTCTTCGTCTTGTTCCGCTTCGGCAGTGGGTGTATAATGGAATCAATTACTGCAGTCACGATTACCATGAGGTGAAGTCAATGCCGGATTACCGCAGATACCGCGGCCGTACAGGCGGCGGAAATCCCCGTTATTCTCCCCGGAACCGCTCGGGGAGGCAGCAGGATATCTACCGCGCTCCCATGCTGACCGCTCTGTTCGGTCTGGCGGTTATTGCCGCCGTGTTCCTGTGCGCGTGGGCGGGAGTGTTTGACAATTCCGGACCGGTCACTGCTCCGGCTGCCGGTGTCATTTCTACGGTTGCCGACCGCATAGAACCGGACGAGGGAGCAAGGCTGATGCGCAAATGGAAACTGGAGGACATCGTCTCCTCAATGACCACCGAACAGAAGGTGGGACAGCTTCTTCTTCTGCGCTCCCATGACCTTCCCGATGACGAATTCCGTGCCGAGATATCCGATACCCATGCCGGCGGCGTGGTGCTTTTTGCCAACGATATAAAGAACAAAGACGCGGAGCAGCTTACCGCGTACATCACAGATCTGCAGCAGGCATCCGACGGCAACATGCTGGTCTGTGTGGACGAGGAGGGCGGTAGCGTGGTGCGGGTGAGCAGCAACCGCAAGCTGCGTTCGGAGTCATTCCGCTCACCTCAGAAGCTTTACTCCGAGGGAGGCATGGAGCTTGTTTCCTCCGATGCCACGGAAAAGGCGCGCTTTCTGCGCCAGTTCGGCTTCAACGTCAACTTTGCTCCGGTGGCGGACGTAGTCACCGAGAAGGATGCCATGATGTACCGCCGCGCCTTCGGCGGTGATGCCGCTTCAACGGCGGAGTATGTGCGCGCTGTGGTCACTGCCACGGAAAAAGAGGGCGTTGCCGCCTGTCTGAAGCATTTCCCGGGCTACGGCAACACCACCGGCGACACCCACAACGGTGTGGTCACGCTGGATACCCCCCTCGACCGGCTCCGCGAAAACGACTTTATCCCCTTCGTCGAGGGGATCAACAGCGGCTGCGGGGCTATAATGATAACTCACACGGTGATGAGCGGCATCGACCCCGACCTGCCCGCCTCCATGTCTCCCGCAGTCATTTCCCTGCTGCGTGATGAGCTGGGATTCGATGGCGTGACCATCAGTGACGGTATGGACATGGGCGCCATCAAAGCATACAGCGGTGACAGAGATGTATGCGTGTCTGCGTTCCTCGCCGGTGTAGATCTGATGTGTACCCCAGGAGACGGACGGGCGGCGTACCGGGCACTGCTGGAAGCAGTGAACGACGGCACCATCTCCATGGAGCGGCTTGACGCTGCAGTCAGACGTATAGTCAACTGGAAGCTGGAGCTGGGGCTGTACGCCTAAGCCGTAACGCCATGATTACCACCAAGAAATTGCTATATTGAGACTGTATATTACGATCTGTATATCAAAACGGTCGTTGAAAGGGCTGCCGCAACGTGCAAAACGCGTTTGCGACAGCCCTTTTTGCGTGTCCGGTCGGTAAAGCGCGGTCGTGCCGCGTTCCGATCAAAGGTCGATATCAATCGGACTGCGCGTTTCCTTCCGGAGATTCTGCTCTACATAGCGAGCTACATTAAAGACCGGAACATCAGTCCTGTTCATCACCGGCATGGGCGGTGCGGGCGGACAGCTGAGCTTCATGCGAAAGCTGGGCATAAGGTTGGTTACAAAGGGGAAGGCCACACCCTCGCGGAACATGAGTGCCTCTCCTCTGTAAAGCTGGTTGAATTTATAGGTGGGGACCAGCGGCTCCTCCTGCAGGAAACCGCGGGAATCCACCGAGCTTACCTTGCCGCACTCCTCGCTCAGCTCCTGACGGGTGCGCTCGTCGGATACGTTCAGATAGATACGTATGCCGCAGTTGTTGATGATAGTCCGCGCCCGGTCCTTGCCGAAGGTGACATACAGCTGGTCAATGTTCTGCACCATCATGAAGATGCGGATGTTGCGCTTGCGCGCCACGGTGATGAGATTGCTCATGTTGGGCACGGTTATGTTGGCAAACTCGTCCAGCAGCAGATTGACGCGCACCGGCAGGCGGTTGCGCTCATATTTGCCGCCCTCGCGGATGAGCAGCTGGCACCACTGGTTGACAAGCGCGGCAACAAGCTGATGGAGCGCGGGTTTTTCGTCCGCCATGATGACATAGAGCAGGCACTTTTCGCGTCCGAATTCGGTGATGTCAAAATCGGAGGCAGACAGCAGCGCGGACAGACCCTTGGACGCCACGTACACGCGCATGTGCTGGTCAAAGACCGACACGATGCTCTTGCGGGTGTCATTGGGGGCGTTGAGCGTGCCGGAGATGGAGAAATAGGAATACTCGTTTTCCCTGCCCCTGAAAAGCAGCTTGAGCGGGTCAGAACTCAGACCGCCTCTCCAGCCCTGAGCGTTCATTGCCACGACCGAGCGCATGTGAACCTCCTCCGGCTGAGCGCATCGCAGCAGCTCGATGATCAGTCCGCGGGTGTAATCCGCCGCGGAATTGTTCCAGAAAGGATCGTCGGTGGATTTTTCCGAAAACACCGCGTCGGCAAGGTCGCTGAGCAGTTCAACGGCGAAATCCTCGTTGCCTGCCCGAAGCTCGGCAGCGGGGACCTCCAGCGGATTATAGCAGTTGCTGAACTTAGGGTCGCGCAGATTGAGAGTCAGAACCTTGTAACCTGCGCTCTTTGCCATTCCCGCGGTCTGCTGGTAGATCTCTCCCACGGGGTCGATTACCACAGCCGATTCTCCGGCGCCGATCATGGTAATCAGCGACGGAATTGCCACCGAGGTGCTTTTGCCGCGGCCGGTGGCGCCCACGGCGATAACATGGCTCTCCGAGCCGTCAACGTGTATGGAGCTTTCATCGCTGGCGATGACCACGCCGCCTTTTTCCCATTCCATGCCCTGCAGCGTGCCGAAGTATGTGTCCCGGAGCATCTCGTCACGGGTGGCAAAACGCGCGCCGTAGCCCGAATTTACATTCTGCATTGTAACAGTCCCCCTTATCCTGTCAATTATTTCTTCGTTTCCCGTGTGCCGCCCGCGTCCCATCCATTGCGGGCGGCAATTGTCGTTGATGAATATATCGCTGCCGCCTCCGCCACAAAAAAGGAGACGGCAATCCCGCCGGATATCCGGTCCGGCGGGATTCCTCAGGCGACCGCACCAGCGGCCGCAATCCGTTTTCACCCTTATATCGTTCCGATTGACTCAGGACCTGTTCACGGTCTCGTGGTCATCCGGCCTTGAAGCCGGTCGTGCTGCTGCGGGGTTCACCGCCGCTGCAGCGCAGTCCGAAGGTGTCGGAGCGGGCGTACTCCGCCAGCAGTGCCGCGGGAATACGCTTGCGCACGCCGCGCTCGGAGGCCGCGCCGATCAGGTCATCGGCAATAATGACAGCGGTACGGTAGCCGTGGAAGGTCGCGCCCTCCACCGCGCAGCCGCACATACGCAGCAGTTCCTCGCGTCCGCTGCGGTCAACGCTCAGACCGCACTCGTCCAGCTGGCGGCTGATGTTGGCGGCAAGCGTTTCCGCCGTAAAGCGTTCACACTCAAGGCGGCGCAGACTGAAGTGGGGGAGAAGCAGCGAATAAAGCTGCTCCACCTGTTCCTCGTTGGCTCCGCTGATGCCGAACACGAAGATGATATTGTCGCGGTTGCCCGCGGCGTAGCGAATGAGCTTATCCACGGAGCGGGAGCCCAGATCGTTCTCCCAGCCGTCAAGCCGCACACCCACAACTCCGCGATAGTCGTTGAAGCGGCGGCAGGCGCGCACAGCGGCAGAGATTGCCGTCACGGGATCGTCAAGGTGAGGATCCAGTCTGGTTTCCAGATAACGTGCCATGCCGTCAAAACGGAAGATGTCTGCGGCGACAACCATCTCCACAATCCTGTTCAGACAGGAGCTCCAGCCGAAGCCCGCTGCCAGCGGAAGCAGATAGGCGCCCACCGGATTGCCCTCCAGTCGCTTCTTTTCCGGCGTGTGGTTGGCGCGCAGAAGCAGTCTTTTCTCCTCTGTTTCAAAGGAACCGCCGATGTACGCGTCGGTCACGGAGTGTTTTGCTGCTGTGATGCTGTTCATATCTTTTCCCCTTCTTTCCTTCGTCACACGTTCTTCCATCCGGTTCATTCCGGAGTTCACTTTCCCTGCCTCTCTGTTTCAGCCCGTCCGGTACGGAGATACAGTCAGAGTCCGATCGAGGGAGACGGAACTGACGGCGATCGGACCGCCAGTCGTATCCCCTCTCTGACAGCATTCCGGCTTCCGGATAATACCCGGACTGTTCCGGAGGGCAGTTTAGCTTCTTGATTATGCAAACTAAAGCGGCGTTTGTCAATATTGGCTAAATGCCCAAATAACACAAAAACGAATCCAGCATCAATGATGCGGGATTCGTTTTGATATATTCACAAGAATCGCAGAACGGTGGGAAAGCACGGTTTCACTTTTGCGACCGCAAGAGGCTGACACGGTATCATAACCGAAAGGCAGCAGTACGGAACGAAAAGAAGAAAATCGCACAACTGACACAAATTTACAGCATTTGGCAAAGATGCACAGTCGCCGATGGGGATAATTATGTCAATACATATATTTACTTGAGTTAAATAACGTTTCTGTCCGGAAAGTCCGGTTCAGATGCGTGGGTTTTCATGGCACCAAAAATAATCTACGCTTGCATATAATATCACGCTGCAGGACCAATGTCAAGAAAAACTTTTACATAATTCAAAAATTTTCTGCCGGTACGGCACGAGGTGAAAATTCCCTTGCAAGTGTATATCTTCCGCGGTCACGGTCAACAATACCATTGCGGGACAGCTCTCCCGAATACACATTTCCGAAAGGAGGCGCCGCCCGGGGTGTTGCGATCTTCCGGCGCGGCAGAAAAATATGGCTCTCAGAATCGACAGCAGCGAAAAGAAACGTACCTCGTCGGGGAAAAAGTCCGGACGGAATCTCAGCTTCTATGCGGCCATCGTCCTGTGTTTGGGCGCGGTGGTACTCACGGTCATCACCAACCGTGCCGACAGCGGCAAACCGGAATCAGAAGCGCTGACTTCCGGACAGTCGTCGCGGCTTCCCTTTGACGATGTTCCGACGGTGGACGAAACCCTGACCGAAAGCTGGCTGGTCAGTGATGTTTCCGTGACCTCTGCCGCCGATGTCCGTCCTGCGGCGGCAACCACCACATCTCCGACGGAACCGACCTCGCCCTCCCGCGCGAACATTACTGAGATGACCTCTCCGGTGTTCCCTGAGGCGGTGCCTGCCTCGGCGCCGGTCAGCTTCCGTATGCCTGTGGGCGGCTCGGTTTCCTCCGGCTTTTCCGGCGATGAACTGGTGTTCTGCGCCACCATGTGCGACTGGCGCGTCCACAACGGCATTGACATTACCGGCGAAGCGGGAGCGGAAGTCATCGCCTGCGCCGACGGGATAGTGGAGAACTTTGCCGCCGACATTCTCTACGGCAATACCGCCATTGTCCGCCATGCCGACGATTCCATCATGTACTACTGCGGGCTTTCCGACGCGAAAATGGTCTCCGCCGGTCTGGAAATACACGCGGGCGATGTCATCGGCTATATCGGTGAGGTTCCCTGTGAGCTGGAGGACGGTCCTCACATCCATCTGGCAATGGTAAAAGACGGAAAATTCATAGATCCCGCCCCTCTGCTCGAGGGTCGGTGACCCTGACCGCCGCGGATAATCTCTGCGGCGGGGTACATGCCCCCGTGATATCCCGTTCAGGGGCGCAAACAGGCGCGGAAGCGGTTCAGGCTGTTTCCGCGCCTTGCTGCGTTCGTACGGCTGTCCCGAATATTACCATCAACTATTAATTATTTCAAGCCCTTGCCAAGCAATTGGATTTATGATACTATAATACATAATTAGGTCAATTAATAAAGCGAGGTAATTATCTGTGAAGGATCGCCCCACTGGTTCCTCTGCGCAGGGACTGTCCGGTCTGGGAGTAAGCTCGGCGGTGTGCGCACTGTGCAGCTATTTCTTTCTGCTGTCGGCTTTCTTCGGCATTGCGCTTGGAGCCATCGGACTGATGCGCAGCCGCAGGGACATACTGTGCTGGTTCGGCATCGTTTTATCAGTGGTCTTTCTCATAAGCGGATTTGTGTCCATGGTTCGGCTGTGCGGCAGTCCGGAACTGGAATCCGTTCTGTCAGGCGCGGCATGATCTGCGGACGGCACTGACCTCGCCGCACAAAATCACTACATAACCGGAGTATTACGATGGATAACAAAGGAAGCAATCAGAGTCTGGTCAAGATGACCAACCAGAATCTCATTCTGCGTGAGATACGCGCAAACCAGCAGCTTTCCCGTTCCGAACTTGCCAAGCGTCTGCATCTGAGCAACCCCAGTGTATCCAAGCACGTTGACGAACTGCTGGAAAAGGGTCTGCTCATCGAGACCGGTTCCATGATTACCGACATCGGACGCCGCCCCATTATGCTGCAGTTCAACGGCCGACACGGCTGTGTGGCGGTTATTGACCTTTCCAGCAACAACGCCCGTCTGTGCGTTGCCGACCTGCTGGGCAACAAGCTGGAATATACCCGCGTGGAGGGTGACCGCCTGATTTCCCCCGAGGAGATCAACCGCATTGTGGTTACCCTGCGCGATATGCTCAACCATCTGGGTGACCGCTGCGGAAAGCTTATGGGCATCTGCATCGGAACCCCCGGACTGATCGAGCCGGAGAGCGGACGTATTCTCCTTTCCTATCGCTTTGAGAAACAGGCGGAGTATCCCGATCTGGTGGAAATCTTCCGATCCTCCTTTGAGGTGCCGGTTATTGTGCGCAACGACATCAATCTTGCTGTTGTGGGCGAGCATATTTTCGGCGCGGGACAGGATCTTTCCTCCGTATTGATGCTCAGCATCAACGTCGGCACCGCCGGTCTGGGAGCGGTTATTGACGGACGGTCCTACGAAGGCGCTCACGGCTATGCCTGCAGCATCGAATCCATTCTGCTGCCCTCCAACGATCTGACCGCTCCGCTGCGCTCTCTGTCCGAGATGCTGCGGCTGGACAATCTGGTTGCCGGAGTGAGGGATATTGTGGTTGACGGGCGTGAATCCATGCTGCGCGAGTGGGTAAGTGATCCCTCTGATCTGACCTTTGACGACATTGCCCGCGCGTGGGGCATGAGCGATATTGCTGTCAGCACCGTCGTGCGCAAGTATACCCGCGGCGTGGCGCTTGCCTGCCGCTGTCTGACCGCCATGTTCGATCCCGAGCTTATCATTATCGGCGGACAGGCGGTAAAGCTGGGTACTCCCTTTATCAATGAAATCAACCGCCTGTACGAGGATCTGCCCGGTCACTCTGCGGAGCTGTGCCTTGCAAAGCTGTCTGACTCGGCGGTCATCTTCGGCGGCATTGACCTGGCAACCCGTCAGGCCATCGACAACGTGGTAATGCAATGAACACAGTGAAAGACAAGACGCTGCAGACGGTAATCCGCCACCCGGCAGACTTTTCTCTGAGCGGCACACTGCTCAGCGGACAGTGTTTCCGCTGGACGCAGCAGCCTGACGGCTCCCTCGCCGGAACGGCTGGAGAACGGGCGGTCTCCATGATTCAGCGCGACGGTCAGATCATCATTTCCGGTGACCATCGGCCTGATGCCGAAGCCTTCTGGCATAACTATCTGGACTTTTCAACGGACTATGAGGCCATACGCCGCCTGTCTGTGTGCGCCGAACCCCGACTCAGGGAAGCGGTCAGCCGCTGCGGAGGGGTGTTCATTCTGCGGCAGGATCCGTGGGAGGCGCTGTGTTCCTTTATCATCTCACAGAACAACAACATTCCCCGCATACGCACCATAATCGACCGCCTGTGCCGCCGTTACGGTCAGCCTGTGACCGCCGCGGACGGTCAGGAAGCCCGGGCGTTTCCTTCGCCGGAGGTTATCGCTGAGGCAGGTGAGGACGAACTGAAGCAGCTGGGACTGGGATATCGCGCCGGATATCTTCCCGCGGCGGCAGCGGACGTAATCGCGGGACGCTTTGCGCCGGAAGTGCTGCGTGAACTGCCGCTTGAGGAAGCCCGCAAAGTCCTGCAGACCATGAAGGGTGTCGGTCCCAAGGTGGCCGATTGCGTGTTGCTGTTCGGCATTCACCGTCTGGACGCTTTCCCCCGGGACGTCTGGATAAAGCGGGCGCTTGAGGGAGAATTCAGAGACACACCGCTGCAGAACACTCCGTATGCGGGCGTGGCGCAGCAGTATATTTTTGAATATATCCGCTCTCATGGCGGGCAGAAGGCCGAATAAGCTTCACTGACCGATACGTATTGTATATAACGCAAGAGATAAAACCTGCAGTTGTAACAGGGGTAAAAACTCAGGAGCACCGCATGAAAAAACGCGGTACTCCTGTTTGTGAAAACAGTAAGCCCGGAATGGTTTTTACCATTCCGGGCTTGGTGCTTATCGGAGTAAACGGGTGGATTATCTTCTGATGGCAGCAGCCTGACGCTTTCTTGCACTCATCTCACGATAGATACGCTCAGCAGCCAGTGTGCCGAAGATGATCAGACCGGCAATCATCATGACAATGCCTGCGGTTCTGACACCCGGATTTTCGCGGATGATATCTCCGGTGCCGGGATTGCCGCCGGTACCGCTGCCTCCGCCGGTACCACTGCCTCCGCCGGTACCACTGCC
>JAZUPE010000075.1:0-19264 GCA_045605025.1 Acutalibacteraceae bacterium | reverse complement strand
AACCTGCAGGATCCGGGCAACGTGGGAGCTATCTTCCGTACTGCCGAGGCACTGGGGCTCAACGGAGCCTTCCTCACCAACGACAGCTGCGATCCCTATAATCCCAAAACCATCCGTGCCAGCATGGGTGCGGTGTTCCATCTGCCTTACCTGATTGTTGACGATGTGGTGGAAGTGATGAAGGAATGCAAGGCAAAGAATATGCGTCCCATCGCTTCCGTTCCCGGCGAAGCTAGCAAGATCACTGCCATTCGCTTCTTCAAGGGAGCAATCATGTGCATCGGCAATGAGGGCAACGGTCTTTCCGAACCGCTCAAGGCCGTGTGCGGCGAAAAGGTCACCATTCCCATGAACGGCCGCGCTGAATCGCTCAACGCAGCTACCGCCGCTGCCATTCTCATGTGGGAAATGGTTCGTCACTACGCGTGATCCGGAACGGCTGAATCTTCAGCGGTTCCTTTTCGGAGGAGAACGATATGGGCTTTTCAATCCCGACGAACGCGGTATACTGGCTGTGGCTCCAGCGTAGACTGGGCGCGGGCAGCCACGTGATACTTACCGTGGCAGAAACCGAGGGCGGTGCCCGTTATGTGTACGAAAGCACACCGGAGCAGTTGTGGGCTTCGGGTAAATTCTCGGTCAAAACCATCAACGCACTCAACGAGCGCAATCTTGATGCGGAGAAACGGATTCTGCGCCGCTGCGAGGAACTGGGGATATCTGTTACCACGCCGGATGATGCCTGTTATCCCGGCAGACTGCTCAGCATCCCCGATCCGCCCGCGGTGCTGTTTTACAAGGGCAGACTGGCGGAAATGTGTGCCCGCCCGTGCATATCCATCGTAGGTACGCGCAAGGCTACCGAATACGGTCTGCAGGCGACGCGTGAACTGGCACAGAGACTGAGCCGGGCTGGAATGACTGTGGTCAGCGGATGCGCGCGAGGAATTGACACTGCCGCCCACAACGGAGCCCTTGAGGCGATAAACGGTGGAACGATAGCCGTGCTTGGATGCGGCATTAACTATCGCTACAACATGGCAAATGAAGAACTGCGCCGGATTATTTCCGAAAAAGGAGCGCTTGTCAGCGAGTATGCTCCGGACATAGATTCCAGTCCATACCATTTCCCGGTGCGCAACCGGATAATTTCCGGACTTTCGCTGGGCACGATAGTGATGGAAGCCGATTCAAAGAGCGGTTCGCTGATTACAGCGGAACGGGCATCGGAGCAAGGAAGACAGGTTTTTGTTGTGGCAACAGGTATTGGTGCCCCGAATTCCTCAGGCATCATCCGTCTTTCAAGAGAGATGGAAACCTGTGAAGTCCGCTCTCCTATGGATGTTCTCAGACATTACGTCAGCATGTATCCCATGCACCTGTCTCTGGACGGTGCCGAGCGCGAGCTGATGTTTGGCAACGAGCCGCAGCCTCTGCCGGTCAGGAGCAAGCCTGACCCGATGCCATTTGAGCATCTGGACGAACAATGCATGCCGCCTGCGGACAATCCGACTCTGTCGTCCGTTTCCGAGGGCGCCAGAGAGATATACAGTTATCTCCGGACGAAGCCGCAGCTGCTGGACAATCTTGCCGAGCAGGCGGGAATCGGTACGGCGGAAGCAATGAACGTGCTAACCGAACTGGAACTCTTCGGACTGGTCAGGGCTTATCCTGGCAGCAGATACGCATTGATATGACAGCGATTCCGGTCAACCGACCGGTAAACATACCCCGCCGGAAGGCGCGAATACTTTACGAAAGAGGCATGGAGAATGTCAAAGTTAGTTATTGTTGAGTCCCCTCCCAAGGCGAAAACCATTAAAAAATTCCTCGGACCGGGATATGAGGTCATGGCATCCATGGGTCACGTGCGTGATCTGCCGGAAAACCGTCTGAGCGTGGATGTCAAGAACGATTTTGCTCCCCGTTATGCTATCATCAAAGGTAAGGAGGAGCTGGTTGAAAAACTCAAGGCAGCCGCCCAGAACGCGGAATGTGTATATCTCGCGGCTGACCCGGATCGCGAAGGCGAAGCTATTTCCTGGCATCTTGCGTACATTCTCGGTCTGGACATTAACGAAACCAATCGCGTTACCTTCAACGAGATTACAAAGTCCGGTCTGGACAAAGGTATTGCCAATCCCAGAAACATTGATATCAATCTGGTTAACTCCCAGCAGTGCCGCCGTATCCTCGACCGTATCGTTGGTTACCGTCTGTCTCCGTTTGTTTCCCAGAAGATCCGGCGCGGCCTTTCTGCGGGACGCGTGCAGTCGGTCGCTCTGCGCATGATCTGCGACCGCGAGGACGAGATCCGCGCCTTTGTGCCTCAGGAATACTGGAGCATTGACGCAAAGCTCACCGCTCCAGGTTCCAAAAAGGCATTCTCTGCCGAGTTCTACGGAAACGCCGACGGCAAGATTGAACTGACCGACAAGGCTCAGACTGATGCCATTCTTGCCGAACTGGAGGGCAGACCCTTTACTGTCACTTCCATGAAGAAGGGCACCCGCAAAAAGACACCTGCACCTCCCTTCATCACCTCCACCCTGCAGCAGGAGGCTTCCAGAAAACTGGGCTTCCGCAGCAGCCGCACTATGAAGATAGCTCAGGAGCTGTACGAAGGTATCGAGATCGGTGACACCGGTGCCGTGGGTCTCATCACCTACATGAGAACCGACTCCCTGCGCATCGCCGACGAGGCACGTGCCGCGGGCAATGAATACATCACCAACCGCTGGGGCGATAAATATCTGCCTGATAAGCCACATAAATTCAAGCAGCGCGCCAATGCCCAGGATGCTCACGAAGCTATCCGTCCAACCATGCCCGATCTTGAGCCGGAGCAGGCAAAGCCCTATCTTTCCTCCGATCAGTACAAGCTCTACAAGCTGGTGTGGGAACGCTTCATTGCCAGCCTGATGGCACACTGCGTACACGATACCACCAATGCCGAGATCACCTGCGGTGATTACATCTTCAAAGCCTCCGGTTATACCGTACACTTTGAAGGCTACACCGCTCTGTATGAATCTGCTCTGGAGGACAAGACCGGTGAGGCTACCGGTGCTTTGCCTAAGCTGGAAAAGGATATGGAACTCAAGGCGAAGGCGATCGAAGGTACTCAGCATTTCACACAGCCTCCCGCCAGATACACTGAGGATACACTGACCCGTTCTCTGGAAGAAAACGGAGTCGGTCGTCCTTCCACTTACCTTGCGATCGTCACCACCGTACTAAACCGTGAGTATGTCGTTCGTGAGGGCAAGGCTCTGCGCCCCACCGAACTTGGTGAGCAGATCAACAAGCTTATCAAGGAGCGCTTCCCGAAGATCATAAATGTCAAGTTTACTGCTCAGATGGAAAAGAATCTTGACCAGATTGAGCAGGGAGACAAAGACTGGATCGAAACGCTCCATGAGTTCCACGACAATTTTGAAAAGACCCTTGCCGAGGCAAAGAAAGCCATGGAAGGTATCACCATGAAGCTGCCCGAGGAAGAAACTGAGTTTATCTGCGAAAAGTGCGGCAAGCGCATGGTCATCAAGATGGGTCGCTACGGCAAGTTCATAGCCTGTCCGGGCTATCCTGAGTGCAAGAATATCAAAAAGATCATAAACGAGATCGACGCCGACTGCCCCGAGTGCGGCAAGAAGGTCGTCGTAAAAAAATCTCACCGCGGTCGCGTGTTCTACGGCTGCTCCGGTTATCCCGAGTGCAACTTCATGTCCTGGAACGAGCCCACCAGAGAAAAATGTCCCCAGTGCGGCAAGATCCTGTATGTGCGCAAGGGCAAGGTCCAGAAGCTTGCCTGTACCGCCGAGGGCTGCGGATATGAGCGGGTCATGGAGGAGAAGAGCGACACATGACCGCAGTAGTGATCGGAGCCGGACTTGCCGGCTGTGAAGCTGCGTGGCAGCTTGCATCAAAAGGCATAAAAGTAAAGCTGTATGAGATGAAGCCCGCCCGCTTTTCTCCTGCGCACAGCAGCCCGATGCTTGCGGAGTTGGTGTGCTCCAACTCCCTGAAGGCAGCCCGGGTCAATTCCGCCGCGGGACTGCTCAAGGAGGAAATGCGCCGGCTTGGTTCCATGCTGCTGCCCATAGCCGACCGCTGTGCTGTTCCGGCAGGCGGCGCGCTTGCGGTGGACAGGGATCTTTTCTCCGCAGCCGTTACAGATGCTGTAAAGTCCAATCCCAACATCGAACTCATCGAGGGTGAGGAGCTGACTGCAGTTCCCCGTGACTGCGTATGCGTAGTGGCGACCGGTCCACTTACCAGCGATGCCCTCGCTGAAGATATAGTCAGCCTGTGCGGCAGGGAAAGCCTGAGCTTTTTCGATGCCGCCGCACCTATCGTCACCGCTGAAAGTATTGATATGACCAAAGCCTTCGCCGCCTCCCGTTACGGCAGAGGCGACGGTGACGACTACATAAACTGCCCCATGAACAAGGAGCAGTATGAGGCGTTCTATCAGGCACTTATCACAGCCGAACGTGCGCCAACCCACGACATCGACAAGCCCAATGTTTATGAGGGCTGCATGCCCATCGAGATCATGGCAAAGCGCGGCGCGGATACCATCCGTTTCGGTCCCATGAAGCCGGTTGGGCTGAGGGATCCTGCCACGGGACACCGCCCGTGGGCAAATCTCCAGCTTCGCAGGGAGGATGCCGAGGGCTCCCGTTACAATCTCGTGGGTTTCCAGACCAATCTGAAATTCGGCGAGCAGAAGCGGGTTTTCGGCATGATTCCCGCCCTTGCCAATGCCGAGTTCGTGCGCTACGGTGTCATGCACCGGAATACTTTCATCGATTCGCCCCGTGTGCTCAGTGCTGACTTCTCCATGAAGCAGCATCCTGATATCTTCTTTGCCGGACAGATCACCGGCGTGGAAGGCTACATGGAATCGGCGGGCGCAGGTATTCTTGCCGGCATCAACGCCGCCCGCAGGATTCTGGGTGAGCAACCGCTGGTGCTGCCTCGCACCACAATGCTTGGCGCGCTCACTGCTCACGTCAGCGATGAGCTGTTCTCGGCGGAGTTCCAGCCTATGGGTGCGAATTTTGGCATTATTCCGCCCCTCGAGCAGCATATACGCGACAAGCAGGAACGATATGCTGCTTTGAGCCGGAGGGCACTCGAAGCGCTGGATGGAGTCATGATCGGAGAGTAAAAGATGGAATTCGAATACATCTGGACAGACGGATCAAATCCTGATTTTGCTGCCCTGAGCAAACTTATGGAGGATTATTACAATCAGCTGGTGGGAGGCGCAGAAAAACGAAGCAGCTTTATTCCACATAATACACTTGATGACATCCACAATGTGCTGATGGTGTACAGCGGTATTAAGCCTGTTGCCAGTGCAGCCTTCAAGGAATACGACACCTCCACCGTCGAGATCAAGCGGGTCTGGGTATGTCGCGAGTATCGTGGCAGACATATTTCACGCACTATGATGGAGCAGCTGGAACGGAGAGCCAGGGAGATGGGCTACACAAGAGCTATTCTCCAGACACGCGAGCAGTGTCTGGAGGCAGTGTCACTGTACACGAAGATTGGTTATTCCCGTACATCAAACTACCCGCCGTATGACACAATGGCACAGGCGATCTGTTATGCCAAGCAATTGTGACAGAATCTTTTGGATATACAGCATATACCACGAACAAGAAAAAAGGAGCATCACCATGAGAATTATCGTAGACGCTTTCGGAGGAGACAACGCTCCTCTGGAGATCATCAGGGGCTGCGAGCTGGCAGTCAAGGCCCATGATGTGGACATTCTTCTGGTCGGCAGCGAGGAGGTCATCCGCAAGGTCGCCGCTGAAAACAAGATCAGCCTTGACCGCATGGAGATACTGGACGCCCCCGATGTCATTGCCATGGAGGATCATCCCAATCTCATCCGCACCGAAAAGAAAAACTGCTCTCTGGCTGTGGCAATGCGTGCTCTGGCTGAGGGCAAGGGCGACGGCTTCGTCGGTGCGGGCAACACCGGCGCGACTCTGTTCGGAGCCACCACCATCGTAGGACGTATCAAGGGTATCAAACGTCCTGCTCTGGCACCCGTCATGCCCAAGATGGAGGGTAGATTCATCCTGTGCGACAGTGGCGCGAATGCTGACTGCCGTCCCGAAATGCTGGTTCAGTTCGGCAAGATGGCGTCCATCTATGCCGAGCGTGTGCTGGGCGTGGAGAATCCCCGGGTGGGTCTTGCCAACGTAGGCACCGAGGACACCAAGGGCGATGCTCTGCGTACCGAAACCTTCCCTCTGCTCAAGGAGTCCGGACTTAACTTCATCGGCAACATCGAAGCCCGTGACATCCCTTACGATGCCTGCGATGTAGTTGTCGCCGACGGTTTCACCGGCAACGTCATCCTCAAGCTGTACGAGGGCGTTGCAGGTGCCCTCATCAAGAAGATCAAGGGTGTGCTCACCGCCTCCGGCAAAAACAAGATCGCTGCCTTGATGATAAAGAAGGACATGAAGAATATGGCAAAGCAGCTTGACCACAACGAGCAGGGCGGCGCACCTTTCCTTGGCGTGACCAAACCGGTATTCAAGGCCCACGGCAGCAGTCAGGCCAAGACCATCTGCAACGCCATCGGTCAGGTCAAGACCTTTGTCACCAATGGCGTTATCGAGGCCATCACTGAATCGGTCAAGTAATTTCATAACCCCACACGAAAGGAGTGACGACGCGTGGAACAGATTGAGCAGAGAATCGGTTATACTTTCAAGAATAAAAAACTGCTCCGCACCGCGCTTACTCATTCCTCCTATGCCAATGAGCTACATCGTGGAGAGAATAACGAGCGGCTGGAATTCCTCGGCGACGCCGTACTCAGCATCGTTGTCGCCGATTACATCTTCCATCTTTACTCCGATAAAAAAGAGGGCGAGCTGACCAAACTGCGTGCTTCGCTGGTGTGCGAAACCACGCTGGCCGGCTACGCCCGTCAGCTCGGACTGGGGGGAAAGCTGCTGCTGGGCCGCGGAGAACAGCACAGTGGCGGCGCCGACCGTCCGTCCATTCTCGCCGATGCCTTTGAGGCGCTCATTGCCGCCATCTATCTTGACGGAGGCATGGAGGAAGCACGACGCTTCGTGCTGAGCTTTACCAAAAAAGAAATCGAACACCCGGCGGTGCGCCGCACTGCCGACTACAAAACCACCCTTCAGGAGATTGTCCAGCAGAACGAAGGCGAGCGGCTGGAGTATGTCCTGGTGGGTGAGAGCGGTCCCGACCACAACAAGCATTTCGTCGCCGAGGTACACCTCAACAGCAACGTCATCGGCAAGGGCGGCGGCCGCAGCAAAAAGGAAGCCGAACAGCAGGCAGCACGCGCTGCTCTTGAACTGATGGGCTACTGATCCGCTATGACATCACACAGCAAACAAAAGCACACCAACATTGCAGTGTTCGTGCCCCACAACGGCTGCCCTCATACCTGCTCTTTCTGCAATCAGCGCACCATCTCAGGTCAGAGCGCACAGCCGTTGCCGGATGAGGTTGCAGCACTGCTTGCCGATGATCTCGAGCGGCTTAACAGCCGCGGAGGTGCTGCGGAGGGCAGAGAGCTTGCGTTTTTCGGCGGCAGCTTTACCGCCATCGACAGGGAATATATGATATCACTGCTGTCAGCGGCACAGCCTTATTTCGGCAGAAGTATCAGCGGCATACGCTGCTCCACCCGTCCCGACTGCATCAACGGAGCGATCCTCGATACCCTGCAGAATTACGGCGTGACAGCCATCGAACTGGGAGCCCAGAGCATGGACGACCGCGTGCTTTCCCTGAACCAGAGAGGGCACACCGCCGCTCAGGTGGAGCAGGCGGCAGGTCTTATCCGTGAGCGAGGTATCGAGCTTGGGCTGCAGATGATGACCGGGCTCTACGGTGATACCGACGAGGGTGCCCTCAGCACCGCTCACCTCCTTGCCGCACTGCGGCCTGCCACCATGCGCATCTACCCAACAGTGGTGCTGCGCGGCACGGAGCTTGCCAGACTGTACGAATCGGGCGAATATATCCCGCAGACAGTTGAGCAGGCGGTGGAGTTGTGTTCATCACTTCTTGAACTGCTGGAGAGTAAGGGGATACGAATTATCCGTCTGGGGCTGCATGCCTCCGATGACGTGGAACAGAACTACCTCGCAGGAGCCTACCACCCTGCACTGCGTGAGCTGTGCCAGAGCAGGATCTATCTGCGGCGTATGCTGGCTCTGCTGAATGAAAACAGCAGCATCACAGGTTTTGCGGTCCACCCACGTGAGCTGTCAAAGGCTCTGGGACAGCACCGCTCCAACGTGGAAGAACTGAGCAGACGAATGACCAAACCGGTGATAATCGCCGCTGAAACAGTGGAACCCGGGGAAGTAAAGATAATATACTAATTGTCTGATGAATGATAAATAATACGAACGGTATCGAAACACGGCGTAAAATCACCGAGATTCAGTGATATCAAAAGAAGATATAACAGAAGGTAATCGAAAGGGGAAGCAAAGGGTTGTTTCTTAAATCATTGCAGATACAAGGCTTCAAGTCCTTTCCGGATAAAGTAAAGCTGGAGTTCGGACCGGGCATCACTGCCACGGTCGGCCCCAACGGCAGCGGAAAGAGCAACATAAGCGATGCGGTGCGATGGGTGCTGGGCGAACAGTCCACACGTACCCTGCGAGTGAAATCCATGGAGGAAGTCATCTTCGAGGGTACCAGCGATCGCAAGGCTGCCGGCTTTGCCGAGGTCATTATGACCATCGACAACACCGGACGCTGGCTGCACTATGATGCCGACGAGGTGGCCATCTGCCGCAGGTACTACCGCAGCGGCAACAGTGAATACAGAATAAACGGCAAAGCCGCTCTGCTCAGAGAGATCAACGAGCTGTTCATGGATACCGGTATCGGTCGAGACGGTTATTCCATGATCAGCCAGGGCAAGGTGGCAGAGATCGTTGAGGTCAAGCCCACTGACCGACGTTCGGTTTTTGAGGAGGCAGCTGGAATATCCATGTTCCGTGCCCGCCGCAACGAAACTGAAAAGAACCTTGAAAAAACCATGGATAACCTCAAGCTGCTGGACGTACAGGTTGCGGATCTTGAGCAGCGTGTGGGACCGCTGGAAAGAGAGAGCGAAAAGGCAAAGAAAGCCATGGAACTGGGCGAACTTCTCAAGCGGGAAGAAATCGGTCTGTGGCTGCTGACGCTGGACAGATCAACAAGCGTAATGCGTGACCAGAGCTACCGGGCAACTCTGCTGGGCAGTCAGTATGACGAACTGGTGGAAAGCTCCGAGGCACTGGAAGCGGAAATTGAAGAACTGTACAGCCGGAGTAATCAGCTGCTTGCCCAGAAGGACGAACAGCTTCGTTCCGCCGCCGCCATGGAGGAGCAGGCTGCCCGACTGGACGGTGAAACTGAGGTCGTGCGTACTCAGCTTGCTCATGACCGTCAGGATATTCAGCGCATCGAGAACGAGATAGCCGAATCGGAGCAGGGCGAGGAGCTCATGCGCCGTTCCATAGAGCAAAAGCAGGCCGAGCTTGCGGCAAAGCAGGAAGAAGCACAGCGCAAGCAGGAGGAAGTCGGCGAATATCGCAGACAGATCGAGGAACTCCGTTCCAGCGAAAGCGGACAGAGCGCAAAACTGCTTGAGCTGCGTGAGAGCCAGAACAGGCTCACTGTTTCCATGTCCGACCAGCAGCTTATCGTTGCCCGTGCGCAGATGCAGCTGGACGAGATTAACAATCGCGCGGGCGGTCTTTCCGCCGCCATAGCCGAACGCCGTCAACGCTGCGTGAACCTCGAGTCTGAACTGACCGAGGCAAAATCGGCGCTGGAAAAGGTCAGGGAAAACGCCGCCGGACTGGGCAACGCAATATCCGGACATCGTATGCGTCTGGACGCCCAGCGCCGCCGTGCTGAGGAAGCAAAGAAGAACGCCGACGATCTGCGTCTGGATGCCCAGGACAAACGCCGCCGCGCAAAGACCATCGAGGATCTTGAAAACAGTCTCGAGGGCTATGATCACAGCGTACGCAAGGTTATCAAACACGCCGAAGCAGGTGGTCTGGGCGGTGTTCACGGTCCTGTTTCCCGCGTTATCGAGGTCAAGCCCAAATATGCCGTTGCCGTGGAAATTGCTCTGGGCGCGGCGCTGAAGAATATCATTGTCGACACCGATGTAGACGGAAAACGCGCCGTGGAGTACCTCAAATCCATCAACGGCGGACGCGCCACCTTCCTGCCTATCTCGGTAATCCGTCCACGATCCCTCAGTGAAAAGGACCTGGACGAGTGTCCCGGCTACGTTGCCATAGCATCTGAGCTGGTCACTTGTGACGATAAATACCGCGACATTATCGAAAACCTGCTGGGCAACGTGTGCGTTGTCGAGGATATGGACAGCGCCCTTTCCATCGCCCGCAGATATAAAAACCGTTTCCGTCTGGTCACATTGGACGGACAGGTCATCAACGCCGGCGGTTCCATGACCGGTGGTTCCGTTTCCAGAAACGCTGGCCTGCTTTCCCGCAAGGGCGAGCTGGAGCAGCTTCGCGCTCAGGCGGATCAGCTGGAAACCAGAGCTGCCGAGGCGGCAAAGGAAGCGGAAAATCAGCGACAGCGTGCCGCGTCAGAGGAAGCCGCGCTGCTGGCTGTGCAGAGCGAACTTGCCTGCGCCAACGAGGACCGTGTAGGCCTTGAGGGTGATATCCGCCGTCTGAACGAGCAGCTTGAGCAGATGCGTGAACTGCTGGCAGCCGCCGAGGAGGAACAGAACGGTGCCTCCGGACGCATAGATGCCCTTGTAGCCGGACGCGATGAGGCTCAGAAGCTGGCAGAAGGCTTTGAAGCGGAACTCAGCGCGATCAATGAGCAGATAACACAGCAGACCGGCTCCATGGATGAACTTGCCGCACGACGTGAGGAGCTTTCCGAACTGGTCAACGAAGCCGGAATGGCACACATAGCCCTGACCACAGAGGCAGAGGGCATCGAAGCGGTCATCGCCGAGATAAACGAGCGCATCGCCGGCGGCAGCAGCAGGGGAGAAGAACTGCGCGCTCAGATTGCCGCCCTTGAACAGCACATCGAAGAGCTGATTGCAAAATCGGACGAAATAGCCCGTCAGGCTGACGATCTGCGCAGAAACGCGACCGAAAGCGGCAACGGAGTTACCGAGATCGAACGTCAGCGTGACGAACTGGAGATTCTCATACGCGGCAAGCGCGAGGATTCCCGCCATGCAGCCGAACAGCGTGAGGCGGTCAGCAACGAGAAGAACCGTCTCGAGGAACGCATCGCCCAGACCCGCAAAGAGCATGACGGCATACTGCTGAGAATGCTGGAAAGCTACAGTCTGACACGCAGCGAAGCGGAAGAGCAGTTCGAGCCGGCGGAAAACGAACGTGCGGCACAGAAAAAAGTCGCCGAATACCGCGGCAAGATCCGTGCCCTCGGACACGTCAACATGGGTGCCATCGAGGAGTATAAAGAAGTCTCCGAGCGGTATAATTTCCTCAGCGGACAGATCAGCGATGTCACCCACTCCAAACAGGAACTGGAGAAGATGATCGCTGAGCTGACCGAGACCATGCAGACTATGTTTGTCGATGCCTTCGCTAAGATCAGCAGGAACTTCTCCGAGATTTTCCCCGAGCTGTACGGCGGAGGAACGGCAAAGCTGACCCTCATGGACGATACCGACGTACTCAACTGCGGCATCGACATCGACATCACACCGCCGGGCGCGGGACACCGCACCATGACCGGTATGTCGGGCGGCGAAAACAGCCTTATCGCCGTTGCCATCTATTTTGCTATAATGAAGGTGCGCCCGTCGCCTTTCTGCTTCCTTGACGAGGTAGACCATGCGCTTGACGAGCACAACGTCAATAACCTTGCCCGCTATATCAAGCGCTTCACCAACGCCACTCAGTATATCGTCATCACCCATCGGCGCGGCATGATGGAGGCTGCCGACCGTCTCTATGGTGTCACCAAGCAGGACAGAATCTCCAAACTGCTGCAGCTTAATCTGGATGAGGTTGATGAAAAACTGGGTAAGCTGGACGGCTGATTTATTTCATCTGATTTCAAGCGGCGGTTCATACAAATTCAACCAAATTCATAATAATTCAATAGCGTTGATCGGCGCTTTCCGACGCTGACGCATCACTTAAAGGAGAATGTAGTTAATGGGCTTTTTTGATAAAATTCTCGAAGGACTCAAAAAGACAAAAGAGGGCATCTTCGGACAGATAGACTCCCTGTTCAAGCGTTTCACAAAGATTGACGAGGAGCTGTTCGAGGAACTGGAAGAACTGCTCATCGCAGCCGACTGCGGAGCTATGACTGCCGATGAGATCTGCTCACGCCTGCGCAGCGAAGTCAAGCGCACCGGAGCCAAAGAGCCGAACGATGTCAAGAATCTGCTGGTTGAGGTCATTTCCGACATGATGAGCGGTGATCAGGAACTCATGATGACCACAAAGCCTTCCGTTGTGCTGGTCATCGGTGTCAACGGTGTGGGCAAGACTACCACCATCGGCAAGCTGTGTGCCCGTTTCAAGGCCGACGGCAAAAAAACCGTCATCGCCGCTGCCGACACTTTCCGCGCCGCCGCCATCGAGCAGATGGACATCTGGGCAAAGCGCTCCGGCTGTGACATCGTCAAGCACTCTGAGGGTTCCGATCCCGCTGCTGTCGTGTTCGATGCTGCCAGCGCCGCCAAAGCCCGTGGAGCCGATGTGCTGATCATCGACACTGCCGGTCGTCTGCATAATAAAAAATACCTCATGGATGAGCTGGGCAAGATCAGCCGTGTACTGGATCGCGAACTGCCCGATGCCGACCGTGAAGTGCTGCTGGTGCTGGATGCCACCACCGGACAGAACGCCGTCAATCAGGCACGTGCCTTCAAGGAGACCGCAGGCCTGACCGGCATTGTCCTGACCAAACTGGACGGCACTGCCCGCGGAGGCGTTGTCATCGCCATCAAGGAAGAACTGGGTGTCCCCGTAAAGTATATCGGCGTTGGAGAGCAGATCGACGACCTGCAGCCCTTTGAGCCCAAAGAGTTTGCCCGTGCGCTGTTTGAAAACAGCGGCACCGGCGCGCAGTAATTCTGTCTGCCGGTTAAGGAGATTAATATGCGATTTGTACTTGCAAGCAATAACGAGGGAAAGAAGAGCGAAATGCTGCGCATAATCAAGCCGCTTATCCCTGAAATGGAAATAGTCACCGCCCGTGAGGCCGGCTTCGGTTCGGTGGATCCGGAGGAAACCGGAGTTACCTTTGCTGAGAACGCCGAAATCAAAGCCCGGGCTTTCATGGAGCTGACCGGCATGCCGGCCATCGCCGACGATTCCGGTCTGTGCGTGGACGCGCTTAACGGTGCTCCCGGAGTGCACACCGCGCGCTATGCCGGAGATCATGATTTCGACTTCGGTATCCGCAAGCTTCTCGACGAGCTGGATGGTGTTCCGGTGGAGCAGCGCGGGGCATGTTTTGTCAGCGCTATCTGCTGTGTCTGGCCGGACGGACGGATCCTTACTGCCGAAGGTCGCTGCGACGGTTACATCGGTCTGGAGCGCGGAGGAAACGGCGGTTTTGGCTTTGATCCCGTGTTCTACATGCCCGGAGACCGCTGCTTCGGGGACATTCCCGGTGACGAAAAGGACTCCATCAGTCATCGCGGAAATGCCCTGCGGCTGTTCGCGGAAAAACTCCGCAATTTCGGCATGTGAAATCCTTTTTCCAGCGGACTATATAGTCATTTTTGACGCGTGTTTATGTATTTCGGTACAAGATGATGTGTTATGGCGGCGAAAATTCGTAGAAAAGCTCAAACATTGTCGCCGTGTAGTATAAAATAAGAAAAAACAATGCAATAATCACAATAATGAGGTATAATAAATGTTAAACAGTAAACAGAGAGCGTTTCTCAACGCAAAGGCAAACACTCTTGATCCCATTCTCTTTGCCGGCAAGGGCGGGCTGTCTGACGCTATGATTGATCAGGCTGACGGCGCTCTCAAGACCCGTGAGCTTATCAAGGGCAAGGCTCTGGAGGCGTGCCCCATGACCGCCGCTGAAGCTGCCGCTGCCATCGCTGAGGCCACCGGCGCTGATGTTGTCCGTGTTATCGGACGCTGCTTTGTGCTGTTCCGCCGCAATCCGGAAAATCCCGTGGTTTCATCGGAACTGCCCAAGGATAAAAAGGCAAAGAACTGACGACTACTTCTGCACAGAAAGAGGCGAAGCACATCTATGAGAACAGCCATGTTCGGCGGGACGTTTGATCCCGTTCACAACGGACACGTTGCACTGGTCAGGTGCTTTGCCGATCTGCTGGGACTGGACAGAGTTCACGTCGTCCCCACAAGGACGCCGCCTCATAAGGCTACTTCGCAGACTCCCGGCGAAATGCGGCTGGAAATGTGCCGTCTCGCCCTCGAGGGTGACGAACGGCTGATCGCTTCCGATATCGAGCTGCGCCGCGAAGGAACCAGCTACACCTTCTACACGGTGCAGGCGTTGCTGGAGGAGGATCCATACGGCAGAGTGTATCTTATCACCGGTGCCGATATGTTTCTGTCGTTGACCAGCTGGCATCGGTTTGACGAGCTGAAGGAGCTTGTGACCTTCTGCACGGTGCCGAGAGACGATGTAACCGCCGGTCAGCTGCGTGCCCATGCTGAGTATCTTGAATCGCTGGGCTGCAGCACCTTCGTCGCTGAGATGGATCTTGTGCGGATTTCCTCCACAGATGTGCGCAGACGTGCCGCAGAGGGTCTGCCTCTTGACGGGCTTGTTCCGCCGCAGGTGGAGCGATATATCAGCGAACACGGTCTGTACAGACCGCAGCCCGATGAAATTTCCGCGGAATAATCCGCGTGGATGGCAGGTGTGAATATTGACAGAGGAACAGCGGCAGAATTATAAAGAACTCCTGCGCTCAAGGCTGAGTGATTATCGCTTTCGCCACTGTCTGTGCGTGGCGGAGGAAGCGGTGCGGCTAGCAAGGCTGTACGGTGCCGACGAGCGGAAAGCCGAGCTTGCGGGTCTGCTGCATGACATAATGAAGGAAGCTGACCGGGATGAGCAGACGCGGTATGTTCAGATGATCTGCCGCCGCCCGTCACCATATTTTGAAGCTTCCCCCAAGCTGCTCCATGCCCCGGCTGCCGCAGCATATGTGCGCCGGGAACTGGGCATAAAAAACAGAGAGGTGCTGGCGGCAATCCGCTACCACACCACCGGCCGTGCCGGTATGTCTCTGTTGGAAAAGGTAATCTTTCTGGCTGACTTCACCAGCGCTGACAGGGATTACCACGGAATAGGCAAAATGCGCTCACTGGCTAATAAAGACATGGCAAAGGCCATGAAGTATGCCCTGAGCTACACTATAACCGATCTTGTGGCCAATGGGAAAACGGTGCATCCGGATACCATTGACGCCTACAATGATCTGCTTCTCTCTGGAGGGAGATAATTACACAATGGCAAATTTCAGCAATTTTCCCGATAAAGCAAAGGCGTTTCTTTCCCGCGCGCTTTCCGGAACAAAACTGATAGCCGGAAAACTTGGCAGCAGGGTGTCCGGCGCGCTGTCAGCTGTCTTTGCACGCGTTACAGGAAACACTGTTTCCGCAAACAGCAAAAAGCGCGGCAGACGCGGATCTTCTGCCGGTAAAGGACGCACTGCCTTCAATCGCCGTCTGCCGGTACTCAGAGCGGCTCTCTGCTCCGCCGGAGTGCGCTGCTCCACCGTACCTCAGCGCTACAAACGAGGAATCGAAGCTGCCGAACTGTTCGAGCTTGCCGAAAGCGAGCGCCGTGCGGTCCGCTGCATGGCCTCGGGCGAAGGAACGGAAACAGCTCCCGCAAAGCGCGGCTTCTTCTACCGCCACCGCAAGGGTCTTATCGCGGCCTGCATGATCTTTGCGCTGCTTATAGGCGGCGTACAGTACCTCAAGGGCCTGTATGTCAAGGAAGAAATCTTTATCACCGATGTGGAGCAGACCGGAAACATTACCATTTCCGACCGTCTGACCATGTCCGACGAACATGCCGACAAGGTAAAATATATCCTCATCCTTGGTGTGGACGACAGCTCACTGCTCACCGACTGCATCTGGATCATGTGTTTTGACAACGCGGCTCACAAGATGAACGTCATGCAGGTTCCCCGTGATACTTACGTAGCTTCGGACAGCCCCAGTACCGGAAAGATCAACGGTGTATACGCTAACCCAAAGAAAGTAAAGTGGTGCGAAACCTGTGAATATGCGCCCGAAGCCGAAGAAATAGACGGCAGCAGACACAGCGTGTGCGACACCAAGCTCACAAAGAAAAAAGAAAGCAACATCAGTGCCCTTATCCGTGTCATCAATGACCGTCTGGGACTGCCCATCGACCACTTTGTAATCTTCAATTTCCGCGGATTTGCAAAGATTATCGACACTATGGGCGGTGTTGATATCCACCTTGACTACACGGTCAAGGACGCAGCCATTCACCTCGAACCGGGCGATCATCACCTCACCGGATGGCCTGCGGTTGACTTCATGCGCAGCCGCAAGGGATTCTCCAACGGTGACATCGGCCGCGTCAGCAATCAGCGAATCCTTATCGACGCGCTGATGCAGAAAGCGCTCAATATGGATCTGGCTTCCATGCTGGATGTTGTTATCACCTGCGCCAATGCGGAGTGCTTCCAGACCGACATGTCCATCGCTCAGATCAAGGACATCGCTGTCGCCGGACGACAGATGAGCGTTGAAAATCTGACCATGGTCACCATGCCGGGCTACGACTACTGGCCCAAGGGCGGCCTGTCACACTATGTCTGCAACGAGAGTCAGACAGCAGAGATGATCAACCAGTACCTGCTGCCCTACGGTCTGCCGGACGGCGGTATGGCTTCGGTTGACACCATTAACTTCCCCGTTCCCGATGCGCCCAACGGTCTGCATGGCGAGGACACCCCCGCTCCTGAAACCACCACTCAGCATACCACGACTGCGGGTACAACAGCCGGAACCGGTTGGGAGGATCCCACAACACCTTCCACGGGTGAGTCCACAACAGTTCAGACCGATCCAACCGGCGGAGAAGGCACGGAAGTTACCGTTACCACAACGCCCACTTCTGCCGACACGCCCGAAACCACTACGACAACCACAACCACCGAGGCACCCACCGAGCCTACTACGACCACTACCGAACCGACCACCACTACTACTGCCGCGCCAACTACCACCACGACTACAGCAGGTATAATAATCGAGGATTTCGGCGAGGCGGTCGGCGGATCGGTGATCACCCCGCTCAGTGACCCCAGGGGAAACGCCGCATAACGGCGTTTCCCTCACCATACAAGTGAAAATTGTCCGCTGACCGGAATCGGTCAGAACACACAGCTATATGAAAGGGAGAATCACAATGGAAATGTCTCCGAAGCAACTGGCACTTCGCATCGCAAAGCTGCTCGACGCAAAGAAAGCCCATGAGCTTTCCGTCATCGAAGTTACCGAGGTCACCGAGCTTGCCGATTACTTTGTCATCTGCACCGGTAATTCCTCTACTCAGGTCCGCGCCGCTGCCGATGAAGTCGAATTCAAGCTCAAGACCGAGGATGGCGTGATGCCCTACCACATCGAGGGGCACACCACACGCACATGGATAGTCATGGACTACGGCTGCGTGGTTGTGCACATCTTTGATCCCGAAGCACGCAACTACTACGACCTTGAACGTCTCTGGGCAGACGGCAAAAAGGTCGACCCCTCCGAATACGTCACCGAGGACTGAGAAAAGAGTATAATACCTATTCAATAATTGGAAAGGAAAGATAATCGATGCTTGATATCAGATTTGTCCGTGAGAATCCGGACATAGTCAGGAAGAACATGGAAAATAAGTTCCAGCACCACAAGCTGCCTCTGGTTGACGAGGTCATTGAGCTGGACGCCGAATACCGCAAGACTCTGCAGGAGGCCGAAACCCTCCGTGCCGACCGCAATCGTCTGTCCAAACAGATCGGTATGCTTATGGGTCAGGGAAAGAAGGATGAGGCCGAGGAAGTCAAAAAGCAGGTCGGTGCCGCTGCCGATCGTCTGGCTGAGCTTGAAAAGCTTGAGGGCGAATACGAAGAGAAGATCCGCTCCATCATGATGCGTATTCCAAACATCATCGATCCCTCCGTGCCCATCGGAAAGGACGACAGCGAGAATGTTGAGGTTCAGCGCTACGGCGAGCCGGTTGTTCCCGATTTCGAGATTCCCTACCACACCGACATCATGGAGAGCTTTGACGGTATCGATCTCGATTCCGCCCGCCGTGTTGCCGGCAATGGTTTCTATTATCTCATGGGCGACATCGCCCGCATCCATTCTTCGGTCATCAGCTATGCCCGTGACTTCATGATCGAGCGCGGTTTTACATACTGCGTGCCGCCTTTCATGATCCGTTCCGACGTTGTCACCGGCGTTATGTCCTTTGAGGAAATGGGTGCCATGATGTACAAGATCGAGGGCGAGGATCTCTATCTCATCGGTACTTCCGAGCACTCCATGATCGGCCGCTACATCGACACCATACTCCCTGAGGCAAAGCTGCCCCAGACCCTCACCAGCTATTCTCCCTGCTTCCGCAAGGAAAAGGGTGCTCACGGCATTGAGGAGCGCGGAGTTTACCGCATCCATCAGTTTGAAAAGCAGGAAATGATCGTCATCTGCAAGCCCGAGGACAGCCCCATGTGGTTCGACAAGCTCTGGCAGAACACCGTCGATCTGTTCCGTTCCCTCGATATTCCCGTGCGCACCCTTGAGTGCTGCTCCGGCGACCTTGCCGACCTCAAGGTCAAGAGCATTGACGTTGAGGCATGGTCTCCCCGTCAGCAGAAGTACTTCGAGGTGGGCAGCTGCTCCAACCTCGGCGAGGCTCAGGCACGCCGCCTGAAGATCCGCGTCAACGGCGAAAACGGCAAGAAGTACCTGCCCCACACCCTTAACAACACCGTCGTTGCTCCTCCCAGAATGCTCATCGCCTTCCTTGAGAACAACATGAACGCCGACGGATCCATCCGCATTCCCGAAGCCCTCCGTCCCTACATGGGCTGCGACATTATTAAGAAAAAGTGAGTGAGAAGAGTATGAAATCCTACGATTTTACCGCCATAGAGTAAAAATGGCAGGATATATGGGAGGAAAAGGGTGTTTTCCACGCTCCCAACGATTTTTCC
>JAZUPE010000074.1:0-9097 GCA_045605025.1 Acutalibacteraceae bacterium | reverse complement strand
CCGCTACTATTACGATCTCCATCTGCACTCCTGCCTTTCGCCCTGCGGTGACGATGACATGACTCCCAACAACATCGCCGGTATGGCGACGCTGTGTGAGAAGTCGGATCGTAGCCATGTCGTTCTGTGAGCCAAGGAGTTGATTTATGACATTGTCTTCCTAAGACCGCTTGGCCTCCGACTTACCGCTACTATTACGATCTCCATCTGCACTCCTGCCTTTCGCCCTGCGGTGACGATGACATGACTCCCAACAACATCGCCGGTATGGCGACGCTGTGTGAGCTCAATATCGTTGCGCTGACCGACCACAACACCTGCAGGAACTGTCCCGGATTCTTCAAGGCGGCAAAGAAAAACGGCATCATTCCCATCGCCGGAATGGAGCTGACCACCGCCGAGGAAATCCATGTGGTGTGCCTGTTTGAGGAGCTGGAGGACGCTCTTGCATTTGACGCCGAGGTGGAAAACCACATCGTCAAGGTGCAGAACCGTCCCGACATTTTCGGCAAGCAGAATATCCTCAACGAAAACGACGAGGAGATCGGCATTGTCGAGCATCTGCTCATCAACGCCACCGACATCACCATCGACGATGTTCCGGAACTGGTGGCACGGTTCAACGGTATCTGCTGGCCGGCGCATATCGACCGCCCGTATAACGGCATTATCTCCATGCTTGGTCTTATGCCTGATTCGCCTCACTTCGGAGTGGTGGAACTGCATGACACCGACAAGCTGCAGGAGCTTACGGCTGATCATCCCAACCTTGCCGGAAGGATGGTCGTCACCGGCTCGGATGCCCATTATCTTCAGGACATGCGCGACAAGGAAGCGTTTTTTGAACTGGAAGACGAACCCTTTTCCAGCAGTCTTGTGCGGCACAACCTGTTTGAAATGCTCAAAAGGGCGATCGGAGGAAAGGCATGAAGGAACTCTCGCTCAATATACTCGACATAGTCGAAAACTCCGTCAAGGCCGGTGCCCCGAATATCGGCATCGACATTGACGAAACGGTCAGAGGAATTCTGACACTGACCATTACCGACAACGGCTGCGGAATGGAGGAGCACATCCTCAGGGGTGTCACCGATCCGTTCTACACCACCAGAACCACCCGACCGGTGGGCATGGGACTGTCACTGCTGAAACTGGCTGCAGAACAGACCGGAGGAACCATGACCGTGGAATCGGTCAGCGAAAAGGTTTCGCCGGACAAGCACGGCACAGTGGTCAGAGCCGAATTCTTCACCGATCACATCGACTGTGTGCCCCTCGGAGACGTTACATCCACACTGGTTACCCTTATTCAGGGATCACCGGAAATTGATTTCCACTATACTCACCGTATCGGTGACAGAATTGTGGAGCTTGATACCGCTCAGCTCCGTACAGTGCTGGAGGATGTACCGCTCAACAGCTTTGAGGTATTACAATGGATCGAGTCGTTTGTCAACGAACAATACGCCGAAATCCATAATCAATAAACCAAAAATCCAATTCAGAAAGGATAGACAGGAAATGAAATCTTTAGCAGAGCTTGCTGCCATCAAGGCAAAGATGAAGGACAAGGTCGCGCTCCGTGACGATTCCGACAACACCAGAGTCGTTGTCGGTATGGCCACCTGCGGCATCGCCGCCGGCGCAAGACCCGTTCTCGCCGCTTTCATCGAGGCTGTCAGCGCCGCCGATATGAGCGACAAGATCACCGTCACCCAGACTGGCTGCATCGGTATGTGCCAGTACGAGCCGGTCGTAGAGGTCTACGTTGCCGGTCAGGAGAAGGTTACCTACGTTAAGATGGACGCCGAGCGCGCCAAGAAGGTTGTCGAAGAACACCTCATCGGCGGTACCGTCGTCGCTGAATACACTATTAACAACAGCCTGTAAGTAAGGGCTTGAATTGGAGGTAAATCAATATGATTCGTGCTCAAGTGCTCATCTGCGGAGGCACCGGCTGTACCTCTTCCGGCAGTAAGGACATTCAGAAAGCCTTTGCTGAGGAACTGGCTAAGCATGGTCTGGCAGAAGAGGTCAAGATCATCCAGACAGGCTGTTTCGGCCTGTGCGCACTCGGTCCCGTTGTCGTTGTCCATCCCGATGGTGTTTTCTATCGTGAGGTTACCGAGACAGACGTTTCCGAGATCGTTGCTGAGCATCTGCTCAAGGGTAGAATTGTTCAGAGACTGGTTTATGATGATGTTCCCGAAGAGGTAAAGGAAAAGGCTGCTGCCAACGGCAGAAGCGCTTCCCTCAACGACACTGCGTTCTACAAGTCCCAGTGCCGTGTTTCCCTGCGTAACTGCGGCGTCATCAACCCCGAGGACATCGAAGAGTACATCGCCATGGACGGTTATGCCGCTCTGGGTAAGGTTCTGACCGAAATGACCCCCGACGAGGTCATCCAGATTGTTCTGGATTCCGGTCTGCGCGGCCGCGGCGGCGCCGGCTTCCCCACCGGTAAGAAGTGGCAGCTTGCCCGTCATCTCGTTCCCGATGCAGATCAGAAGTATGTCTGCTGCAACGCTGACGAAGGTGACCCCGGTGCATTCATGGACCGTTCCGTTCTGGAAGGCGACCCCCACGCCGTTATCGAGGCCATGGCCATCGCCGGCTATGCCATCGGCGCAAACCAGGGTTATGTTTACGTCCGTGCTGAGTATCCCATCGCCATCGAGCGTCTGCAGATCGCTATCAAGCAGGCTCGTGAATATGGCCTGCTGGGTAAGGACATCTTCGGTACCGGCTTTGATTTCGATATGGATCTGCGCTTCGGTGCTGGTGCATTCGTCTGCGGCGAGGAAACCGCTCTGATGACCTCCATCGAGGGTAACCGCGGTGAGCCCCGTCCCCGTCCTCCGTTCCCCGCTGTCAAGGGTCTGTTCGGCAAGCCCACCGTTCTGAACAACGTTGAGACTTACGCCAACATCCCCCAGATCATCCTCAAGGGTGCGGACTGGTTTGCCGGCATGGGCAACGAGAGCGCCAAGGGCACCAAGGTCTTCGCCCTGGGCGGCAAGATCAAGCACACCGGTCTGGTTGAGATCCCCATGGGTACTCCTCTGAGCACCATCGTCAACGAGATCGGCGGCGGTGTTGCCGACGGCAAGAAGTTCAAGGCAGCTCAGACCGGCGGTCCTTCCGGCGGATGTATTCCTGCTGAGCACTTCGACGTTCCCATGGATTACGACCACCTCGCAGAGATCGGCACCATGATCGGTTCCGGCGGTCTCATCGTCATGGACGAGGACAACTGCATGGTCGATATCGCCAAGTTCTTCCTCGAGTTCACCGTTGACGAGTCCTGCGGTAAGTGCACACCCTGCCGTATCGGTACCCGCCGTATGTACGAGATCCTCGACCGCATCACCAAGGGTCAGGGTACTCTGGAAGATCTGGACAAGCTTGAGGAACTGGCTGCCTACATCAAGGAGAACGCTCTGTGCGGCCTTGGTCAGACTGCTCCCAACCCCATCCTGTCCACCATCCGCTACTTCCGCGACGAGTATGTTGCTCACATCGTCGACAAGAAGTGCCCCGCCGGTGTCTGTAAGGCTCTGCTTAACTACAGCATCGTAGCCGATAAGTGCAAGGGTTGTACTGCCTGCGCCAGAAAGTGCCCCGTCGGCGCTATCTCCGGTGCTGTCAAGACTCCCCACACCATCGACACCACCAAGTGCATCAAGTGCGGCGCCTGCATCGAGACCTGTAAGTTCGGCGCCATTATTAAAGGCTAAGAAAGGAGTGTGCCTGAAATGGAAAACGTAAATGTTGTCATCAATGGTAAGGAGTATTCCGTACCTAAGCACTTCACTATCCTCGAGGCCGCTCGTTATGTTGGTATCGACATTCCGACTCTCTGCTACCTCAAGGACATCAACGAGATCGGCGCCTGCCGTATGTGCGTTGTTGAGGTCAAGGGCGCCCGTTCTCTGGTCGCTGCTTGCGTATATCCCATCGCTGATGTTCGCGGTGAGATCCTCACTCACTCCAAGAAAGTTATCGACAGCCGTCGCATGACCCTGGAACTCATCCTGTCCAACCACGACAAGAAGTGCCTGTCCTGCGACCGCAGCAAGACCTGCGAGCTTCAGGCTCTCTGTAAGGAATACAACGTCGAGAACGAGGATGCCTTCGCCGGCTCCAAGACCGAGACTGTCATCGATTGCAGTGCTCCTCACCTCGTCCGCGACAACGCCAAGTGCGTTCTGTGCCGCCGCTGCGTCGGTGCCTGTAAGAACCAGTTCGTTTCAGTCATCGGCGCCAACGACCGTGGCTTCGACACCAACATCGGCTGTGCTTTCAACACCGAGCTCAATAACGTGGCCTGCGTCGCCTGCGGCCAGTGCATCGTTGCCTGCCCCACCGGCGCTCTGAAGGAAAAGGACGAGACTGCCAAGGTCATCGAGGCTCTCAACGATCCCACCAAGCACGTTGTTGTTTCCACCGCTCCCGCTGTCCGCGCTACTCTGGGCGAGTGCTTCGGCGACGCTCCCGGCACCCTTGTCACCGGCAAGATGGTCGCCGCTCTGCGCAGACTGGGCTTCGACGCTGTGTTTGACACCGATTTCGGTGCTGACCTGACCATCATCGAGGAAGGCAACGAGTTCATCCAGCGCGTCCAGAACAAGGGCGTTCTGCCGATGATCACCTCCTGCTCTCCCGGTTGGATCAACTTCGTCGAGCATTACTATCCCGACTTCATTCCCAACCTCTCCACCTGCAAGAGCCCCCAGCAGATGCAGGGTGCCATGACCAAGACCTGGTACGCAAAGCGCAACAACATCGATCCTGCCAGCATCTATCATGTATCCATCATGCCCTGCACCGCCAAGAAGGGCGAGTGCCAGCGTGACGAGATGAAGGGTTCCGGCTATGCTGATGTTGACGTGGTTCTCACCACCCGCGAGCTTGCCAAGCTGATGGAGCGCTGCGGCATCAACTGGAGCCTGCTGCCCGAGGAAGACTTCGATCCCATTCTGGGTGAGTCCACCGGTGCTGCTCCCATCTTCGGCGTTACCGGCGGCGTTATGGAAGCCGCTCTGCGTACCGTCGCAGAAAAGCTGGAAGGCAAGGAGCTGGCTGATGTCAACTTCACCGCTGTCCGCGGTCTCGAAGGCATCAAGGAAGCTACCATCAATGTTGCAGGCATCGACGTCAAGGTCGCTGTCACTTCCGGCCTGAACAACGTTGCTGCTCTGCTGGACGACATCAGAGCCGGCAAGAGAAGCTACCACTTCATCGAGGTCATGTGCTGCCCCGGCGGCTGCATCAACGGTGGTGGTCAGCCCATCCAGCCCGCTGTTGTCAGAAACAATGTCGACCTGCGCGCCCTGCGTGCTGACGCCCTCTATCGTGAGGATGCCGGCAAGGCTGTCCGCAAGTCCCATGAGAGCCCCGCCATCAAGCTGGCTTACGAGGAGTTCCTCGGTGAGCCCGGCGGCCACAAGGCTCACGAACTGCTCCACACTGGGTACACCAAGAAGAGCAGATATTAATTTCTGATACGGTTCCTTTATTCAGCCCGGCGCGGAAACGCGCCGGGCTGTTTGCATGATCGGGAGAAAAGGGGAGAGAAAGAAGAAAAGCAGAGAGAATTGCCGCATATACGGTCAGTACAGCGAATATAGATATTGACAATTCATGGCTGCGGTATTAAAATTTATAAGGTTAAGTGTATCCTTATGCCCTTTTGCGGCAGAGGGATGACACCACGAAATTATCAGCGCTTGTGCGCAAAGGAATGGTAACAGCCAATGAAATGGACAGGACTTAACGAACTTCGCGAGAGCTATCTCTCTTTCTTCGAGAGCAAGGGACATCTGCGTCTGCCCAGCTTCTCTCTCGTACCTCAGGGCGACAAGAGCCTTCTGCTCATAAACTCCGGTATGGCACCCATGAAGAAATACTTCACCGGTGAGGTCACCCCTCCCAGAAAACGCGTGACCACCTGCCAGAAGTGCATCCGTACCCCCGACATTGAGCGCGTTGGTATCACCGCACGCCACGGCACCTACTTCGAGATGCTGGGCAACTTCTCCTTCGGTGACTACTTCAAGCGCGAGGCTACCGCCTGGGCATGGGAATACTTCACCAAGGTTCTGGAGATCCCCGAGGATATCATCTACATCTCCATCTACGAGCAGGACGATGAAGCATTTGATATCTGGACCAAGGAGATCGGCGTTGACCCCGACCACATGGTCCGTCTGGGCAAGGAAGACAACTTCTGGGAGCACGGCACCGGTCCCTGCGGCCCCTGCTCCGAGATATATATCGACCGCGGCATCGAGCGCGGCTGCGGTTCTCCCAACTGCGGTCCCGGCTGCGACTGCGACCGTTTCGTTGAGGTGTGGAACAATGTTTTCACCCAGTTTGATTCCGACGGCAACGGCACCTACACCCCGCTGGATCATCCCAACATCGACACCGGTATGGGTCTTGAGCGTCTTGCCTGTGTCATGCAGGGCGTTGATAACCTGTTCCTTGTTGACACCGTGCAGAACATCATGAAGCACATCATCAGCATCGCCAATGTCGAGTACGGTGCTGATGAAAAGAGCGACATCTCTCTGCGCGTTATCACCGACCACATCCGATCCACCACCTTCATGATCGGTGACGGCGTTATGCCCTCCAACAGCGGCCGAGGCTACGTCCTGCGCCGTCTGCTCCGCAGAGCTGCCCGTCACGGCCGTCTGCTGGGCATCACCCGTACCTTCCTTTCCGAGGTGTGCGACACCGTTATTGCTGAAAACGCGACCGCTTATCCCGAACTGGTGGATAAGAAGGATTTCATCAAGAAGATCATCTCCGTCGAGGAGGAGAGCTTTGCCCGTACCATCGATCAGGGCATGCAGGTTCTCGAAGGCTTCGTTGCTGCTCACGAGGGTGACACTCTCAGCGCCGAGGATGCCTTTAAGCTGCACGATACTTTTGGTTTCCCCATCGATCTCACCGTTGAGATTCTTGCCGACAAGGGTCTGAAGGTTGACGTTGACGGATTCCAGGCTATCTACAGGGAGCACATCCTTGAGAACAAGAAGCGCCATAAGAAGTCCGATGCCAACGCATGGGCTGGCGACACCGAAACCTATGCCGGCATTCCTGCCACCGAATTCATCGGTTACGGCAAAGATAAGGGCGATGCTACCGTTCTGGCCATCGTTAAGGAGGGCGAACGCGTCGAGTCCGCTGCCAAGGGTGACGAGGTCATCATCGTTCTGGACAGCACTCCCTTCTACGCCGAGAGCGGCGGACAGTGCGGCGACACCGGTGTTATCAAGGCCGGCTCTGCTGTGCTGAATGTTCTTGATACCACCAAGAATCCCTCCGGAATCTTCCTCCATCGTGCCGTTGTTGCCAAGGGTGAAGTCTCTGAGGGTGCTATCGTGAAGGTTGCCATCGATGCCGAGCGCCGCATGGCTATCCGCCGCAATCACACCGCTGCCCATCTGCTTCAGGCTGCCCTGCGCAAGGTGCTGGGTACCCACGTCGAGCAGGCTGGTCAGATGGTCAACGACAAGGAAGTTCGCTTCGACTTCACTCACTTTGCTGCCCTCACCGCTGAGGAGCTGACCGCTGTTGAGGATCTCGTCAACGAGCAGATTCTCAACTCCGTATCCGTCGTCAACAAGGAGATGCCCATTGACGAAGCCAAGAAGATGGGCGCAATGGCTCTGTTCGGCGAGAAGTACGGCGATGTTGTCCGCGTGGTCAAGATCGGCAGGTTCTCCGTTGAGCTGTGCGGCGGTACTCACATCGCAAATACTGCCCGTCTGGGTCTGTTCAAGATCAAGTCCGAGTCCTCCGTTGCGTCCGGCGTTCGCCGTATCGAAGGCGTTACCGGTGCCAACGTGCTGGCTATGCTCCGCGAGAACATCGACACCATCAATTCCGCTGCCGCCGCAATGAAGCTTGGCAATCCTGCCGAGATCGTCCGCCGCAGCGCTCAGCTGGTCGCCGACCTCAAGGATAAGGATAAGCAGATCGAGCAGCTGGGCTCCAAGCTTGCCGGTATGCAGACCGAGAGCATGATGTCCGATGCCGTTGATGTCAAGGGTGTTTCGGTCATCACCGCCAAGCTGTCCGGCGTTGCTGCAGATGACCTGCGCACCATGGGAGACAAGGTAAAGGACAAGAATTCCTGCGCTGTAGCCGTTTTCGCTTCCGTCAACGGCGAAAAGGCTTCCATCTTCGCCTGTGCCGGTAAGGACGCCATTGCCAAGGGTGCCAACGCAGGTGCAATCGTCAGAGCTGTCGCTCAGCTCACCGGCGGTAACGGCGGCGGCAAGCCCGACGCAGCCATGGCGGGTGCCAAGGATATCAGCAAGATCGACGAGGCACTGGCAGCAGCTGCCGGTATTGTTTCCGATATGATTAAGTAAGGAGATCAATTATGGATTCCTGCATTTTCTGTAAAATCGTAGCCGGACAGATTCCGTCCTCAAAGGTCTATGAGGATGATCTCGTCTACGCATTCAACGATATCAATCCCCTCGCGCCCGTTCATGTGCTCATTATTCCCAAGGAGCATATCCTCGCTTCCGCTGCTGACGCAACCGAGGAGAATGCCGCACTGATCGGTCACGTTTTCGCTGTGGCTGCAAAGCTGGCAAAGGAACTGGGACTGGATGGCGGCTTCCGTATCGTTACCAACAGCGGTGACGATGCCTGCCAGACTGTCCATCATCTCCACTTCCACCTGCTGGGCGGCAAGAAGATGAGCGAGAATCTGGCATAAATAACTACAATTCAGAAAGGTCGATGTAACAATGGATTTCCATGAGATGACGATCGCCGGACTCAGACGCGAACTGCCTCTGTGCCCGATCAATGAAAAACTGGATATCGCCGCTTTTGTTATGTTCGGCGATGTTGAGATCACTGTAGCTGCTGCCCGTGATCTGCTGGAAAAGGCTCCTGATTTTGATATCATCCTCACTCCTGAGGCAAAGAGTATCCCTCTGGCGTACGAAATGGCCCGCCAGAGCGGTAAACCCTATATTGTTGCGCGTAAAGGCATGAAGCTTTACATGACCGACCCCATTGAGGTTGCGGTCAAATCCATCACCACTGCCAACGTGCAGCATCTGTT
>JAZUPE010000073.1:0-3874 GCA_045605025.1 Acutalibacteraceae bacterium | reverse complement strand
ACCGCAGTGAACTCGCTGCCCTGGCTCTTGTGGACGGTGACGGCGTAGGCGTGCTCCAGCTCGGCAGCATCGTCCAGCTCATAGGAAGTCGGATCGTAGCCATGTCGTTCTGTGAGCCAAGGAGTTGATTTATGACATTGTCTTCCTAAGACCGCTTGGCCTCCGACTTTACCGCAGTGAACTCGCTGCCCTGGCTCTTGTGGACGGTGACGGCGTAGGCGTGCTCCAGCTCGGCAGCATCGTCCAGCTCATAGGTCGCCACGCGATCGTCGTAGCACACCTCCAGCTGACCTCCAAGGTGGTCGATGCGGCGGATAATTCCGATATCTCCGTTGAAGATGCCGGTACCCTCCTCGCCTGTGAGGTGGTTTTTCCATTGAACGTCGTAGTTGTTGCGGATTTGCATGACCTTGTCGCCCTCGCGGAAGATCACTCCCGGCAGCCGCAGTTCACTGCGATCCTTGTGTGGCGGGTTCATGCGTGCCTGCAGACGGCGGTTAAGCTCCTTGGTGCCGGTGTTGCCCTTGCGTCCCGGACAGAGCACCTGAATGTCAGAGAGGGGGCTGTATCCGTAGGCGTTGGGCAGGCGGCGGAAATAAAGATCCTCGATGGTGTCGGCAACTACGTTCTGATCGCCCGACTCAAGAAAGAAAAAGTCACTGTTGCGCAGGGCAAGGTTGGGCATATTCCCCTCAACAATGAGGTGTGCGTTGGTTACAATGGCACTGGTCTGCGCCTGACGGAACACCTCGGTCAGCTGCACCACGGGAACCCTCCGCGAGCTGATGAGATCGCCCAGCACATTTCCGGCACCCACGCTTGGCAGCTGGTCGCTGTCCCCCACAAGAATAAGCCGGCAGCCGTTGGGCACAGCGCGGAGCAGCGCTTCAAAGAGCGCGGCATCGGTCATGGACAGCTCGTCTACGATCAGCGCGTCGCATTCAAGGGGATTGCGCTCGTTGCGCTCGAAATAGGGCACATCGTTGATGCCCCACTTGACCTCCAGCAGACGGTGGATGGTCTTGGCGTCCCGTCCGGTAACCTCGGTGATACGCTTGGCGGCGCGTCCCGTAGGAGCGGCGATGGCTACAGACTGCTTGTATGATTCAAGAATGCTGATGATGGCGTCAAGGGTGGTGGTCTTGCCCGTACCGGGGCCGCCGGTCAGCACCAGAAAGCCTTTGGTCAGCGCGGCATCGATTGCCTGCAGCTGCTTGCTTTCGTAGACGGTACCCTTGAGTTTCTGCACCAGCTCAAGATATTTCTGATAGTCGGTGATGGGGCTTGCCGGACACTGCAGCAGCGAGAGCACCCGTCCGGCGCAGTAGGCTTCGGTGGCGTACTGTTCAGAGAGGAAAACGAACTCTCTTTCGCCCAGTTCGTCTACAACCAGTTCCTCGTAGTCGATGAGGGATTCGATGGTTTCCTCAATGGTTTCCAGAGTCTGTCCCAGACGGCGGGCCGCCACGGGCACCAGCTTTTCACGGGGCAGACAGGTGTGTCCGTTGTTCTGGTTATGATAAAGAATATGCTTTACGCCTGCGGCCAGCCGCCCGAAATCATCGGCGGGGCGTTCCAGACGGGAACAGGCTTCGTCAATGCGGTCAAAGCCGATGCCCAGTTCGGGCAGGCACAGTACGTACGGGTTTGCTTCCACCATGTCGAGGGTGGCGGGGCCCCACTGTCTCCAGACCGCCATTGCTTCGGTGGCGTTGACCGAATATCTTGCCAGCAGGGCGATGGCTTCGCTCAGGCCGAACTGTGCCTTGTAGCGCTCGGCAATCTCCAGTGCCTTTTCCTCGGTGATGCCCTTGACCTTTGCAAGACGCTGAGGCTCGTTTTCGATGACGTAAAGAGTCTGGTCTCCGAAAAGCTCAACAATCTTTGCGGCGGTAGCGGGACCGATACCCTTGATGGCGCCGCCGGAAAGATAGCGCATGATGGCGGCGGCTGTGGCCGGCATCTGCCGCTCGAAACTGTCGGCGCGGAACTGGGGTCCGAAGGTGGGATGGTTCTGCCACTGACCGTACACCGTAAGATTCTCGCCGGCGTACACCTCCGGCAGCGCGCCCACAACGGTATCGATCTCCCCGTCGTGTTCCAGCTCCAGCACGGTGAATCCGCTCTCCTCCTTGCGGAAGGTTATGCTGTCCACCACACCGGTAAGTTTTTCCTGTCTGAGCTCTTCCATGATAGTCTTCCCGTCAGTATGATATCAAAAATAAAAAAGCCTTGCTTTCATTCATTATATAACAAACACCGGACGCAGGCAACGACTTTTTGTCCGCGTCCGGTGTTATTTGATGAAATATCGGTGAAAACCGTACTATGCAAGGGTCATCCAGTCGGTGGTCAGGGAAACGTCCAGCCAGCGGCCGTCCTCTGCCCGTTCGTATGCGGAATAGGGCGGCGAATCCAGCAGCTCCACGATGTCCGGGCTGTAGTTGGCAATGACATTGACATCGTATATGCCGTTGTAGCGCGGGTTGGCAAGATATTCTCCCGTTTCGCAGCCGGCGAGAAACCTCCAGCCGCTGTCCATCCAGACGGTGGGCATGACACGGTACATCCGCGCGATGGGCAGTCCGGTGACCAGAATGGTGTCCGGAGCCATGCACATTCCGTGGCCCTCGGCAAGAGGCCGAAGCTGTTCGGGCGGAATCAGGTACTTTTTCACAGCGTTCAGTCCTTTCCGATGATGATTCTGCTGCGGCAGAGCCGTCAGCTTTCGTAGGCAAGCAGCGCCATGCTTCCCGCGGGGATATAGAGATAATCTCCGCCGGAGTGGTTGCCCAGCATGGGATATGCCGAACGGAAGTCCTCGGGCAGGAGCAGGGTTTCGTCCCTGTCACCGGCATTGATGACGGTCAGGGCGTTGTCGATGGTGCCGCGACGGACGTAAGCCATGATGCGTCCGGAGGCGTGCACTACCTCGAGATCCGCTCCCTTGAAGCAGTCCAGCGTCTTGCGCACGTTGGCAATGGTACGGTACCAGGAGAGCATATCGATATCCTCCCCGCCCCAGGGATAGCAGGCGCGGTTGAAGGGATCGCGGTAGCCTTCCATGGCGATCTCGTCGCCGTAATAGATACTGGGCACACCGGGGAGAGTAAACTGCATTGCTGAAGCCAGCTTGCAGCGCTGACGACCGTACTCACGCTGCTGGTCGCTGAGCTTCTGCTCGCTCTGCCAGTCACGTCCGCGGCCGCAGGAGGGTTCTCCGGCAAGGGCGGTAATGATGCGCTCAGTATCGTGCGTGCCCACAAGGTTCATCAGCAATCTGGTAACCTGCGGGGGATAATTCTCGACAACGGTCATGATGGATTCCATCGCGTGAGCGGCATCCATGCCGTTGAGGAAGTCGATGATGGCGCCGCGGAAGCAGTAGTTCATCACCGAGTCAAGCTGTCTGCCAAGCAGGTACCTGCGGCGCTGGGAATAGGCGATCTTGTTGCTGGCGTCCTCCCAGACCTCGCCGATGATGACAGCGTCGGGCTTTTGCTGCTTGGCTGCGCTGCGCAGGGAATCGAGGAACTTGTCCGGCAGTTCGTCGGCTACATCAAGCCGCCAGCCGCTTGCTCCCTCGCCCAGCCAGCGCTGGACTATGCCGCCTCCGCCGGTGAGGAACTGAAGCACGCCGGGGTCGTTCTCGTTGAGCTCGGGCAGTGTCTCAAAGCCCCACCAGGAGCTGTATTTGTCCGGCCACTGCTGGAAGCAAGTCGGAGGCCAAGCGGTCTTAGGAAGACAATGTCATAAATCAACTCCTTGGCTCACAGAACGACATGGCTACGATCCGACTTGGTCGTTCTCGTTGAGCTCGGGCAGTGTCTCAAAGCCCCACCAGGAGCTGTATTTGTCCGGCCACTGCTGGAAG
>JAZUPE010000072.1:0-18632 GCA_045605025.1 Acutalibacteraceae bacterium | reverse complement strand
CGAGTCCGGCACGCTTGAGCACGCGCTGCAGCAGTTTTCGCTGACTGCCCGGTTCGAGAATTCCTCCGGTAGGTGACGGGAACACATATTCGCTTTTCACAATTATCCGTTCACGCAGTTGGGTAAGCATATCAAGAATCTCTTTGCTAACCATCACGCTGAGATAAGCATTCTTTGTCTTGAGTGAAGTCTCAACCACTTTTCCCTCAATGCGCTGCACCTGCCGCTGTATAAAAATGCTGCCGGTGGAGATATCTATGTCGCTCCACTTGAGTCCGAATAACTCTCCGCGCCGCAGACCTGTTGCCAGTTCGAAGCAGTACATCTCAAGCACACCACTTTTTCTCGCCTCATCAAGGAACACTCCGATCTTTTCCGGAGGTATGGTTTTCATCTCGCGATGTTCCTTTGCCGGCAACTGACATCCGTGAGCAGGATTGCTGATGAGCAGACGTTCGACGATAGCTTTCTCGCATGCGGAGAAGATAACCGTGTGTATGTTGCGGATTGTCTTGGCTGACAAACCTTTGGATTGATTCTTCGCTTCGGGGCGATCAACTCTTCCGGAGCGCATCAGTTTTGCGTACAGCTTCTGGAGCATGAGCGGCGAGAGATCACGCAGCTTAACGCTGCCGAGGTGAGGCTTGATATGTACTCTGATAAGCGTTTCGTAATTGGCTATGGTCGATGGACGCATGGTAGTCCTGACAAAGCTCTCATGCCATGTATCAAGCCATTCCCCTACCGTGATGCTCTCGGATCGAATGAAATCCAGGCGCTCACACTTTGCGATGGCATCCTTGAGCTTCTGCTTGACTTCGGCTTGTGTCTTGCTGAGGACATTCTTGAATATCTGCTTGCCGGTTTCCGGATTGTGTCCCGCAGTGTATCGACCTTCCCAGCGACCGTCAGCTCGTTTTCTGATGCTGCCCTCGCCGTTTGCTCTACGCTTTGACATTGTATCGACCTCCTTTGGCAACACAAAGATATACCACACGTCCGGACGAATATCCACTGTAATTTTGATAACTGTAAATCATCTTTTCTGGTATTTGACCGCATTGTCAAAACTGTACCGACATAGATACCTGTATATTATTACTTCAATCGTAATAAACTCTCTTTAGCATATAAGTTGCCAACTGTTTTCGTCGCAAACACGGCACAAAGAGTTGCTTGCTGTAACTCTCTTTGATATATACTCTTTGAGCTTGATATATACGAAAACCTCCCAACGGCGTTGCCGGTGGGCGTAAACTGGAGTTGCCAACTGAAATGTTGACAACTCCTTTATCCTGCTCCTTTTTCGACCCTCGGAACAGAGGCAAAAAAAGGGTCAAAAAGTAAAATATCTTGAGAAATCGATTGTGCTCAAAAACCGCGTAAAACGTCTTTAATAACCCTCCGCGGGTCATTTCTCTACCCCTGAAGGAAAATCGTCACACGTGGGCAAATTGAGGCTGTTACGGCGGTGCTGTTGAGTCAGTCTGGTAAGTCGTTTTCCGAACTGTGCCGCTCTGCGTTCTCCTGTTGTTGCTTTCGCAACGACAGGGTGTAACATTGTTGTCTTCAGTCTTGTTCTTACTTACCTGTGCATGTGAGAAAAGGAGCCTATGCAAGAGAGTTAACCAACATGGAAACGTGTAGCGTGTTCGATGGCTTCGTCCAGCGACCGTATGTGATAATGATTATTCGAGGTGCGTATGTTGCCGTTTCTCGTCTTGCTGGTTGTGCCGCTTTTGTCTATGAGCCGACGCTGAATCAGAGAATCAATCTTTCGAATGACGGTGTTGTTGCTCATGCCAAGCACGCGCGCCATAGTAGATATGCTCGGCCAGCATTCGCCTTTCTGTCCGGCACAGGAGACGAGATAGCTGTACACATGGAACTCATATGCGTCAAGCGAAAGAGAAAATATCTGATTTGGCAAATATTATTCCTTTCCGCCTCTTGCGTTTAGCTTGATTCTATTAGCAAATCAGCTTGCAGTTATTATTTCGATGGCTCGTCGTGTGCTGTTGCTCTTTCGCTGAACGGCATTTGCATACTTTACTTTGCCAACAATCAAAACACATTTCCGAGCAGTAACGGATTAATTAATATATACTGTGCGTTTGGCACATCTAAGCCGACAAGAGCGAGTGGTATTATGAATATAGCAATCAATGAAATAATCACAGAAATGCTGTTTTTGAAATACCTGAACAACGCAGAAATAGCCATGATAACAATCAAACCACCGACAAACCTCATCAACATAATAATCAACAGATATTGTAACACGGATATATTCTGAGGTATTTGCGCCATGTGCTCCATGCTTGCAGCAGGAGCGTTTATTCCGCCGCCACCGTATGCTCTCAGAATGTTTAGCATATGCACAATATAAACCAAAACAAACGAGAGAAGCGCACACGAAACTCCCAATACGCATTTGATGTTCTTAAGTTCTCCTCTGCCGCGATAAGTTGTTCTTAGAATCCTCATTTCTGAATTGCTGTAATCAAGACCGAAAATTCCAAAGGTCATAGCTATCAGCATAATGACATAAACAAATGTCTGGCTTAATTTGAATGCCTTCACTAACATAATGTCCATTTTATCAAATAGGTTCATTTTTACATGAACAAATTTCTATCGATGGGAGATCGTCGAAGATTAGAAAAAGGCAGCCGCATACATTGCCGGCAGGTTGATTCCTCTTGCATACCCGTGCTACAATAAAAGCAAGGACGGTTGATGAATATGAAAATTGCAATCTGCGAAGACGAGCAGTGGTTTGCCATATCGCTTAAAGAAAAAATCGAATCCTTTTGTGCTTCCAAGAATACCAATGCTGAAGTTGCCCTCTATTCTGACGGTGGCAGTTTTCTTGCTGCCTGCGAGAGCGGTGAGCGTTTTGATGCTGTGTTCATGGATATAAACCTCGGCAGAGGAGCCGACGGCGTGGATACTATCGCAAAGCTGCGAGATAACGGCGACAGTGTTCCGGTTATTTTCGTTACAAGCCTTGAAAACCGTGCAGTGGATGGCTATGATGTCAGCGCTTTTGGGTTTGTAGTAAAGAAGAACTGCGACGAGAAACTGCCGGTGGTTCTTGAAAAGCTATGGAAGAAGCTGTATGTCAGAAAGACCGTTACCATAACCACCAAGGACGGCGCTGTGGTAATGAACACAGGAGACATTCTCTATGCCGAATCCGACGGCCGCTGCACTCTGATTCACACAATGACCGAGGACATTTCCGACACCCGATCCATCGGTGTTTTTTCCGCCATGCTTGACAGCAATGACTTTATCGAGGTGTATAAATCCATCTTCGTAAACATCTCCCGAATCCGCAGAATCAACACCGACACCCTTGTGCTGGAAAATGACTCCGTTGTGCCGCTCAGCAGAAGAAACCGCAAAAATGTAATGTATGCGGTGATGAGAAAGGTGGATGAGCGATGAGGTTCGGCAAAGGTACCGTTTTGGCTGCGGTAATAACTCTTGCGGTGATAATCCTGAACGGCGCGGTGTTTTACAGCGTTTACTGCTCGGGCGATGTGCTGCAGAGTAAGGACATTTACGGAAATGTATATCAGGCAAATCGCAGTGGTATAGCCGCGCAGCAAAGCCTGATTGACAGTCTGACAGGGGATAAGGATGAGGATGCAGCCTACCTCGAGAACAACATCTCGCTGCTGGAAGATTACCTTGCGGCGGCAGAATATATGGCAGGCAACACAAACTCTCTGAACAACATCGATGGCGACACCACTGATGATCGCAAAGAAAGAGCAAAGGAGCTGTATGCGCAGTACACCTCAAACATGCAGATACCCGAACCGGTTGCGGTTTCGCAGCAGATAAGTGCTGAAATCGAGAAACACCAGGCGGTGCTGTCAAGGGTCGGGTATGCTCTGAACTACGACAGTTATATAGACGACACCATAAGCAACGCCCAGTCGCTGACTGATATAGGCATCTACAAACAGAACGGCTACCTCCAGAGCAACATACTGAAAACCCAGAAAGACTTTTACGGTCTGCGCGGTCTGGAGGTTTCCGTGGTGTCTGATGAGGGCAGTATTGCGCTTGTGAACTGCCGGTTTACCGATGTCTTTGCAATATTCCTGACCGCTCTTATACTGGTTTTTGTTTTCTTCTATGATAAGTCTGATTCACAAAGCAGCCTTTATCGCAAAAAGCCAATGATTGTGCCGGTATGCGCAATCGCTGCCGGTGTTGCGGCTATGCACACGAGCAACATCATAATTATGAACCGAAATGCGGGCGTTGCGGATTTTGGCGTAAATATTCAGTCAATTTCGGCGTTCAGGAGCTGCCCGTATATCATCAGCTTCGGTGCGTTTATAGTGTCGTCGGTTGCTATGAAGATAATTGGCTGTCTCATTCTGTTTGCACTTTCCGCAGCGGTCATAACCGCACGAGGCAAAAAGCGTATTGTGATAGGCTGTGCGACGGGTGTTTTTATTGCGGCAGAGATTATTACGGCATTTATATCATCCGTTAATCCGCTGCTGACATTCCTTCGTGAGATAAATATCTTCTCGCTGTTCAGTTTTGAGCGCTTCTATATTCGCTATCTCAATCTGAATATCGCTTCCCTTGCGGTTTCCCGTCTGCCGGTGTTCATTGGCTTTGCCGGGCTTATAGCATTCTCATCATTTGCCCTTGCAAGAAAGAATATTCGCGAGAGCGCACAGGCTCTTGCCAGTGAAATCGAGCGCGGATATTATGACGAAATTAACCGCTGTTACACCGAATCGAGAAAGATACGTCACGACATAAGCAACCATCTGCTGGCTATCAGAGCACTCATCGAGTCTGGAAACATCACCGAGGCAAGGCGGTATCTCAACGAGGTATCCGAAATGAACGACCTTGCTGCTATGCCTGTCAGGACAGGGGCAAGCGTTCTGGATGCTCTGCTGTTCAAGAAAACCGAGCAGGCAAAGGATAGTGATATTGCTCTGACCTTCGATGTAAGCTGTCCCCTTGGCGATACTGCAATTTCCGATTATGACCTCTGCTCCGTGTTCGGAAATATCATCGACAACGCCCTTGAAGCGGTTATGCCGCTGGAGCAAAACAGGAAGATAGCCGTTATCATCGAAAAACAGCTTGATATGCTGTACATTCGCTGCACCAATCCATACAGCGGCGAGCTTCGCGCCCGTGGTGAGCGCCTGCTGACCAGTAAGGCTGACACCGCTCTGCACGGCTACGGTCTTTCCCGTGTACGGGAGATTTCCGCAAAGCACGGCGGCGAAGTGAAGATCACTTCTGATAATGGCGAATTTTCCATCGAGATTCTCATGAATATGTAGCAAATAATAAGATTCATAAACCGCTTCTGCAGGAAAAGCGACCGCTTCTGCAAAAGCGGTTTACTTTTTTATTCAGGCGGATAGAATGAGATCAAAGGAGATTATGAGTTATGAAAAAAGCGATTTCAATCATTACAGCGGTTGTCCTTCTGTTTTCCCTTTGTTCCTGTTCCGGCGGCGCAGTGAGGGTCTCAAAGGATGAAGTTAACATACCCTCAAACACCGCCTGCTCAGCCTTTTTCCCGATAATGGAAACAGATGATGGGTTTTATTACACAATGAAAGGCTATTATACTCTCAGATATTGTGATAAAGCAAGCGGCAGAGATATATTCTGCTGCAATAAGCCGGAGTGTGCCCATGACGGAAACAGCTATTGTGCGGCTACATCGAGCGAATATGATCTTTCGTATGCCGCTATGTACGACGAAGCCATCTATGTTCCTGTAACAAAGCTCACGGATGACACATTGGAATACAAATTGCTTCGGGTCGAAACGGACGGTACCGCCCGCTCTGAGGTCTGCACCTTTCTGACGCTGAAAAATGCTAATCCGATTGGCACGGTTAACGGCAACGACCTCATTCTCCACAAAGGAAAGGCCTTTGTGCATTTTTCGTATGAATATCGCAATGAGTTCGGCATTTCATCAAACAAGATGATTAACGGAATAATGGTTATAGACCTTTCCAGCGGCGATTATTATGAGCTGCCCACCGATATGCTTGATTTCGAGAACTCTTTCTGGGGTCAGATCTATACCCGTGCGGACGGTGACTGGTTCTATTACACCATAAGCTATGACGATACTCCCGAAGACGAATGTGATATATACCGATACAATTTCGTTTCGGGCGAAACGGAAAAGCTGGATATGCCGCGAGTATTTTCCAGCTATACCGTATGGAACGATTGCGTTTACTATACTCAATGTGATGTAAGTGACAAGGATAATAAGACCGTGCAGATATACCGTTATTATCCGGGTACCGGTGTAACCGAAAAGTTTACTGAAAATCCTATTCCCGAAAAAACGATTGTCAAGATATCCTGTACGACAGGAAATAACCAGCCGGAGATCACAACTGACGGCGAGTATTTCTACTATGTAAATAAAGGTCTGGACAGCAACAATTCTTATCCGAAAGATGGACCGAAGTTCCAGCCCGAATGTATAGTGTTTTCCAATGATGGCAATGAACTTGCCAGATTTATGCTCCCGATAGAGCTTCTGGAGCATGAAAAGGACTATTGTATGAATGTGGTAAACGGAACGGTCTTTTTTCAGTCTTTTTATGATGTCTGGAGCTGTTCGGTAGATGATATTCTTTTGGGGAATATAAGCTGGAGCAAGATGTACTCCAATAATGTATAAAGGAGCGGCGTTATTGTGGAAGTAAAGAGAATATTCACTTCGCCGAAAAATCTCTTGTGTTTTGTCATCTGCCTGTTCCTTGCCTGTATGTTCTTTGTTTATGAATGCAGCATAGACAAGCAGATTACACTGCATGGCGATGAGCTGACGGAATATATTGAATCCTATCCCGACTTTATTGCATCGGTGCAGGATAATGCCAAAAACTACGGCGTGATTTCTTCCATGCTTGATGGCTTCCCACGCGAGAATGTCATCAAGACGGCGAACGATTACGGCAATCTTAAAGATATAGAGCCGCGTTATGGAGAAAACAGAGGAGTTGTGCTGTTTTCGGGTTTTCTGACCGCTGATATGCTGCTGGCGGTGCTTGTAGTTATTATCGTTTCTTCGCTCTTTGAGGAAAGCAAAAAAGGACTTGGATACCTTGTCCGTTCAACGAAATACGGACGTCAGCATCTGTTCATTCAGCGCATGGCGGCGGTGGTGCTGTTTTCGCTGGCATTCACGTTTCTGTTATGCGTCGGGTGTATGACTATCAGCTACATCTTCTTCGGCAGCTCCGATGTTTTCCGTGCGCTGCAGTCAATACCTGAATTCAGGCATTGCAGTATGCACGTTACTATCGCGGAATATCTGATGCACACCTGTCTGATAAAGGCATTTGTGACATCCACAATCGGCATGACGCTGTATCTTCTTTCAGCGGTGTTTGATTCGATAATCGCTGCCGCCATTTCGATAATTCTTGTAGTGACGGAGTATCTTTGCTACATATTGATTGCGCCTACCGATCTTCTGGCGGGTATGAAATTCTGCAACATAATAGCCCTGCTCCGGACAGATGTGTTCTTCAAAAATTATCTTAATCTCTGCTTTTTCGGGAATGCCGTAGGCTTTCTCAACGCGGCACTGATTATTTTCGGCGCATTCTTTATCATATCGGCTGTTTCCTCAACGGTGCTTGCGGCAGGAAATTTTGAGGGATATTCCATTGGACACAATCTGGCGGAGAGAGTCCGAAAAGCTGTCAGCAAAAAGGAACCATCATGCGGACTGGCTTTATGGGAACTCAAAAAGGTCTTTATCGGTCAGAAAGGACTTATCATTCTTGCGGCGGTTTTGTTTCTGGCGATTTACTCATCTATGCAGTACAGCTACGTATATACACCGAATGAGATTGCTGAAAGATATTATCACAGGTACGGCGAGGCTATCACCGAAGATCTGACGGAGAGAATAACCAATGAACGAATCGCCTGCGAGGAGCTGATGCTTTCACTTGAGGAAAGATACGTGACAGCGGCAGAGAACGGCGAGAAAATCGCAGACAAACTGTTTGTTGAGCTGCAGGCAGCTATAAACAACTACATCGTTCTTGAAAAGATTGAGGCACAGGCGATCTCCGGCCTTGAATACAGCAAGGCAAGCGGCATAACTGTTGACCTCATCAAGCCGGACGCCTACGAAATGCTTCTTGTGCGGGACGCCGACACTACTGTGCGAAACAGCATGTATATCCTGTATGCGATAATCGGAATCTTCAGCGGAATCATCGCAAGGGAACGGCAAAGCCACATGATGGAGCTTCAGCGGACAGCAAAGCGTGGAAGGCGCACGCTGATGTCGCTGAAAGCAGGCATCATGGCTGTCACCTGCATAATTCTGTCCGTAGTGATAAACGCCGTGCAGCTTCTTCAGATAGGAAATTCCGTGGGCTACAATGACCTTGGGGCAGCGGCACAGAGTCTTGAGATTCTTCGGGACGTGGCAATTCCCATGACCATAGCGCAATATCTGCTGCTCATATTTATTCTTCGTGCGCTGGCGGCGGCTGCTGTTGGTGTTGCGGTGATGGTTATAAGCAGATACAGCAAATCGACGGTAAGCGCGATGTGCATGTCTTTCCTGATTCTGGTTATCCCTGCGATACTTGATTCACTGGGCATGACATGGCTTGTGAGCGTTACCGATATTCTTGCGGTAAGTGTATTATGAGATAGTATTTTTGATAAAAAGGTTTTCATGCTTCAAGTTTTTTCCGACTTCCATCGTGAATTATCTTTGAAAGCCGCAAAACATCGCAAAAGGAGGATGTTTCCTTCGGAAACACATTGATAGTTATGCTTGAAATAAAGAATCTTACAAAGAGATACGGCGAACTTGAGGCGCTTTCCGATTTTTCTTTCACATTTGACAAGGGTGTTTACGGACTTCTCGGTGCAAACGGTGCAGGCAAATCCACTCTGCTCAATCTGCTCACCGATAACATCAAGCGCACAGAGGGTGAAATACTCTACAACGGAACCGATATTCTCTCGCTGGGTGTGTCTTTTCGCAGTAAGGTAGGCTACACTCCGCAGCTTCAGGGAATGTACGAGGATTTTTCTGCCCGCCAGTTTCTTCGCTACATCGGTTCGCTCAAGGGAATGAAATCCAAGGAATGCAAAGAGCAGACCGAGCAGTTTCTTGAGATAGTGGGATTACTTCATGCCGCCCATAAAAAGCTGGGCAGCTATTCTGGAGGTATGCGCCAGAGAGTACTCCTTGCGGCGGCAATGCTCGATAATCCCGAAACACTTATCCTTGACGAACCTACCGCAGGACTTGACCCCGAAGAACGCATCAGGCTGCGTAATTATATATCGGAAATTTCCCGTGAACGCACAGTTCTGCTGGCAACTCATGTTGTCAGCGATATTGAATCAATCGCAGGCAGTGTTATTGTGCTGAGCAAGGGAAAGATACTTGTTTCCGGTTCGCCCTCCGAGCTTGTTGACGGCATAAAGAGCAAAATAAGCGAATTTATCGGCAGTTATGAGGAGGTCGCGGCGCATAAGGAGAAGCATCCTAAGGGTCAGGTATCCCTTAGCGGCGACAGCTACCGTTTGAGAATAGTTGAGGACGAAATTCCGAAAGGCTTTGTGCCTACCGATGATAACGCCAACCTTGAAGATGTGTATCTGTATTACGCGGAAGGACGGGCATGAATGAAGTAGACATTAATAGATAAAACCAGCGTCATGGGATGATTCCTGTGACGCTGGTTTTCTTTGATTAATCATCCGGCAACCTGTCGAGGGCTTGACTAACATTCATGTTTTTTATCTGATGCAAATCTGCGAAGCGTAACTATCCATAAGCCGCACATTGCTGTTATGATCAGATGGTATTTCATCTCGATAAACAGGCGGTCGATTCTGTTCTGGAACGAGAGTATCTCTTCCCGGTTCATTACCATGTATCCCTGATTCTGTATTCTTCTCGCCGCGAGCTGTTCTGTATCCTGCTTTGGAACAAATACTCTGATACTGTCCGCGTGTACTTCAAGCACCGAATCAGCTTCGATTCGGAAAACGAATGGAGCATCCTCGCTGTTTTGCTGATGAATGCAGACGATCCGGCAAGCCTTGTATCTGTCGCCATCCAGAACCTCGGCTATTATTTCGTTATTCAGGTCAGGAACGCTGCTTGCGCCGGCCAACTCTGACATTATTCGCTTGTAGGCCACGCTGTTTGCGAAGATGGTTGTCATTTCTCCCGTACGTTCAACACCGTATACAGCTTTGGCATACTCCTTTGAAATGCATGCAACTCCTATAGAAGTTTTATTTGTTCTGTATTTCACAGTCAGTGAGCTGTTTATTGCGGGCGTTACCGCACTGACACCGTCGATTTCCATCAGCTGGTTCAGCCTTGCATCTGACACCGTGTCACCGGATAAGATGTATTCTGCCGGAGTGTTAAGGATCTTGACCAGATTGACAATATTAACTGCTGTCAGCACAAGAAAAACAGCTGCGGCAATTCCGAGATAAAGCATTATTTTGACCCGGTCGCCTCTTTTTCTATTCCTCAGAAAATTCTTCAGCTGCTTCATCCTGCTCATCCTTTTCTTCGATCTTCTTCCTGATGCGCGGAATGGCTGCAGCAGCAAGGTAACCGACCAGAACAGCGGCAATTATACCCGTGATAACCCACCATTGAGAAGGATTATCCTGTTCTGCGCTTTTTTCTGCAGCGACAAAAGGAGATTTAATCTCTGTAGATATCGTTTGAACAGAGGTATACTCGTTTCCGCTTTCGTCCTCATACAGGAACGTAATAACGCCTTCGGTAAACCCATAAGAGGATTGACCGGGAAGACCGGTAACGGTTACCGACACAGAACCGCTGGCCATGCTTCCTGCTTCCACATTTCCGATAAAGATGGTACCGTCCGGTCGGAAGCCCTCCATGTCAACAGCCGCGCGGACATTGTATATTCTGCCCTTGCCCAGATTCATGGCATTGACGGTGAGTTCGATAACATCAGCTACTTCTGATTGCTCCGGAACATACACTGGATCAAACTGAACATTCACCGGCTGGGTGATATTAATCTTGGCGCTGCCGGAGGATGAATAGCGTCCGCCCTTGCTGTCGGCGTAATCCATTGCCAGATTCAGGACGTACTGTCCTTCCGGAATGAGGTTGCTGACCTTATAATCGAAGGATACAGTATACTCCTTTTCCGGACCGATTTTTTCAATATACACGGTATCGGTTGTGCTAAGAAGCGACAGATACTGTTCCTCTGCGGATACAGTAACGGTCATATTCTTCACAGAATTGGTTTTGCTGGTGTTGAGAAGGGTGATGCTTGCGGTGAAATCATCTCCTGCCATTACTTCATCCCTGGAGTAGGAATAGGACTGAACCAGTACCTTTGGCTCAAAGGTTGGAGCCGGTGTATATGAGCCGCCGTTCCCCGGAGTTTTGCCGTCCGTGATATTTACATAGACCGTTATGTTCTCGTCTATTTTGCTGCCGCTCATATCCTCTGCTCTTATATTAAGCACTACGGGATAACTGCCGTTATTTCTGTCCTTTTTCAGTTCAAGCTCATAAGTGATGAGGTAGCTTTCGATGGTATTTTCCGTGCCGTTTACTTTATTTTGTGTCAGCGGCACATCTTTTTCAAAATTCTTGCACACGAAGGGCATGGATTGTGTATCGCCGAGAGCCAGCTTTGTTTTGAGAGTGCTGCCTTTTATCCCGCCCGTGCTGATAACGGGCACAACTATTACAGCCTTGTCGTCGACTACGGTTGGAATATAGCCCTTTTCGTAGGATTTATCCATTCCCTCGTATACGTTTTTGCTGTCGATGGCAATGGCGGTTTCTTTTGAGGCGGGAACTTCGGGAGTGACCGGATCATCGAACTCCGGCTCGCCAGGTGAAGTATCCCCGTCCGCTGTTCCGGGAGGGATATCCGACCCGCTGACCTCGCCCGCGGCGTAGATAACGCCACCGTGTGCGGCGGAAACAATAAGCAGCAGCGCCAGCGCAAGAACAGCTATTCTTTTCATTATCTTCATATCCATGCATCCTCCATATCGTGGACTCGGTCGCACAGTTCTTCAATATCCTTTGCGTTGTGGCTTGCCAGAAGAATCGCTTTCCCCTGAGATTTCAGCTCCTTGAGCAGCAGTCGCATTTCTGCCACACCTTTTTTATCAAGGCCGTTGAACGGCTCGTCCAGTATAAGTATATTCGGGTTTTCCATGATTGCCTGAGCTATGCCCAGACGCTGTCTCATGCCCAGCGAGTATTTTGCTACCGGCTTTTTCATATCCGGATCAAGTCCGACCTTCCTTATGGTCTGCTTTATTTCATCCCTGCCGATAAGACCTTTCAGTCCGGCGAGAATCTTCAGATTGGCGTATCCCGTTTCGTGGGGTATAAAGCCCGGCGTCTCTATGATGACACCTATGCTTTCGGGAAAATCAATCTCTTTGCCTATCTGCCTGCCATCGACAAATACTCTGCCCTTGTCCGGCATCATAAAGCCACAGATGCACTTCATCAGAACGGTCTTTCCGCTGCCGTTGTTGCCGACAATTCCGAATATTTCGCCGCGGCTGATCGTTAGGCAGACGTCCTTGAGAACCTTTTCCTTTCCAAAGGATTTGAAAACGTGTTCCACTACTATTCCCATTTTATCCATGCCGCTGCCCTCCTTAACCCGTGAATCTGAAGCTGTATTCTTTCGCAAGCAATACCGACAGTCCGAAAAACAGACCGCTTCCCAGCGCAAAAAACAAATAAGACACCCACAGTCTCGGCAGATTATCATATCCAAAGTTGTGCATATAGTACGTCGCATGATTAAGCGGCGAAAGCCAGCCAAAGGCAATGTTGGCTATCCTGTACTGCATGGCATCCAGCCCGAACCATTCCGAAAGAAGCTGGGGGTTGAGCACAAAACCTATGCCGCTGAAAACAACTCCGCCGATCATTCCTCCGTTGTTCCGGAGGAGGTTAAGATAAAGGATTATTGCCGCCATCAGCACGGAATAGCCCGTCATCAGGCCGAAAATATGCAGCATGGTTTCATAGGGAAAGGATAATTCCAGCACCTTTACAAACGCAGGTATGGCAATTTCCTCGCCTATACTCGAATATCCGAGAATGGCCGCCGTCTTGCTCCACATATTTGCCGGATATGCTTTTTCCATGCTGAGAACACAGGTGGAAAGAAGAATAAACACCGTGAACATGAACGTCGCCGCGACAACATAGACTATCTGCCCCAGCATCCATACCCTGCGGTTGGTTCTTATGAGGAAGAAAGGCACATCGTTGCCTACGTTGGGCATATCCGCAAACAGCAGAAGCAGCAGAAGCGAGATGACCAGCACGCTGTTTGCGTCTCCAAAGGTCCAGATAAAGGGCTCGAAAAGCTGCAGTGAAGTGTCCATCTCCTTTGCAAAACCAACCGCCTTATCCGACAGGAGAAAGCACACAATAAAGGCCAGAAGAAAGCACAATACAATCCGCGGATTGCCGCGCCATCTTCTGAAGCCTGCACAGGCGGTTTTCCATATTTGCTTTATTTCACGCACCCTGTATACATCTCCTCACAGTACGGCTGAACGCAAGATACATCAGCAGCATGAACCCTGACAGCAAAATCAGCACTCCGTATTCATCAAAGGCCCACATATGCTTCGGGGCTATCCATTCCTCCGGGCAAAGGCAGTAGAGTCCGGTAAAATACCGCTCGTACATAATCACCAGCAGGTAGTAAAAAACAAATCCTCCGCCGTAGGCAACATATCTGCTGCCCGACACAGCCGCAAGAGTGGTGGACGCTGCCGCCCAGAAGCAGCCGGAGGAAAACACGGGGATAAGGGAAGGAGTAAGCTCCTCCCCGGTTATCCACCCCGCTATAACCATGCTCGCGGTCAGCATCAGTCCGCCGCTCAGAGCGGAAGCCGCAAACTTTCCCACAATGTACGCCCTTATGCTGGTTCTGTGCAGATACAGCTTGATAAAGCCGCTCTGATAGTCATCCAGCCATGCTGTGGCATAGGGAAAGGACACTGCCACGGGCATACACAGCAGATAGAAATCCGAACAGAAGCCAGATTTGCACAGAATGAGTATTTCCAGCAGAATGCCTGCAAGAAAGCCCTTTGAAACGATTGCTCTTCTCAGGTCGGTTTCAAATGTATTCATTTATCAATATCCCAGCGCGGTGTCGATTATCGATCCGTCGATAGCGTTGACGGTGAAAACATTCTTTTCGCTGAAGCTCTCATGCCGCATAGATGCGGCTCCCTTGGTGTCGATAAATGCCCACACGGGAACCAGCAGACCTGTGTCAAAAGCATCCGGTTCGCTGATTCTGGTATAGCGGAGAACCACCCGGTCAACGTTCAGATTAACGGTTTCTTCTTCGCGGCTTGTGCCGTTGGATATGAGCACCATTTCTTCAAATATGCTCTTGATTTCATCAACCGGTTTCATTCTGGCGCTGTCAACGATGACCTCGGTGATCTCAAGAGGGCAGTTGTAGTAAAAGCCCACGATGCCCGTGTCGTTCACCATGACGACCACCGATTCTCCCGGCCAGAGCTTCTTGACATAGTCATCGCCAACCCATCCCTCGGTAATCTTTTCCCCCGACTGATTGCTCACAACTGTGTTGTCAATGCGTCGCAGATAGGTGAATTTATATATCTGCCGGTAATCTATCTCCTCGCCCTTTCTGATGTCGGGGATCTCATTGAGTTTTTCCAGATCGGCACAGTCAAAATCAGACAGTCCCAGATCGGCAATGAACTTATCCGCCTGTGCTTTGCCCTCTTCCATGGAGATGGTCAGAGTCTCTTTGTCCGACAGCGGCCTGTCGCCGTTATATTCCATGAACTCCGATCGTTCTCCATCTTTCCACATATCGGCTGACGAGGAGCCTTCAACGGAAACTGCGGAATTGAATACATAGCCTGTTCTGCTCCTGCAGAATCTGATGGCATTGCCGTAGTCGGCATTGTTCTGGACGTACAGAGAGATATACTCGCCGCTTGCGCCGTCATTTACGCCGTAGAAAATCTCATCGCCCGAACCGGTCAGCGAATCCATCCATTTATAATACTTGCGTTCGGGATTGCTCTTTACAAGCTCATCTACATTGTGAAGCGCATAATCGGACTCATGTCCTTTCAGCGGTACTTCATGGGGAGCGTTTTCGTATTCCGCCTCAAGCTCCGCAATACAGGCGTTATATTCATCCAGATATGCCTGCTTGGAGTCGTCGTCCAGATACGGGTCATTTTTGATATTGTCTACACTTGTTTTGAAACCCTGAATTTCTCTTTCAATGTCCGACTTGGTGTCGATTTGCAGAACACTTCCATCGTAGAGTTGCACATCGGGCGCAAGCGCTGTTCTGACTTTGTCGAGAAATTCCTGACTTATATCGGCCTGACGCACGCGGTAGACAGCCAGCTTGTCGGTGGCGGGGATTTCCATTTTTGCATCCACATTCACGGATACATGGAGTGCCTCGTTGCTCAGGCTGACCTTGTAGTTTTCGTACTCGCCGGAAGCCGATTCGTATATTTCGGCCATGCCTGCGTAATCCTCGGCATTTTCCGCCTGATCTATCAGATTGTCAAAATCCTTGTTGGTTACAATGGATGAATCGGGATTCTCGCTGCAGGCGCAGAGAAGCAATCCCAGAAGCAGGCAGATAACAATCAGCGATTTTTTCATTCTAACGCATCTCCTTTTGAGAATAATAAAAGAGCAAGGCTCTGTGTCGGTTACATGCTAACACAGAGCCTTGCATCAAGTATTCATCGGCATTTAAACAAATTGTAAAATCATCGTTGTGCCTTTATTTTCCTCGCTTTCAATCACCAGTCGGCAGTTGTGCTTTCTGATTATCGCTGCGGTCAGCGACAGTCCCAGACCGGCGCCGCCGCTTTTCCTGCTTCTTGATTTGTCTATCATGTAAAAAGGCTCGAGAATACGATTCTGTTCAGCCTTTGGGATTCCCATGCCGAAATCGCGGACGCTGATGGTATCCTCAGTTGCTTCAAGAATAACCTCGCTGCCCGGTTCGCTTGCCTTTACCGCATTGTCCACGAGGTTAATCAGCGCGTCGGTCATCAGATCTTCTTCAACGCGGAACAGGTATTCTCCGCCCTTGCGCACAAGTGTTATCCCTTTGTCCTCAAGCAGCTTGTGACAGGCTCTTCCCACCGCGTCAAACAGCCGGCCTGCGGTCACTTCGGTGAACTCCAGAGTGCCGTCGCGGTCAAGTTCAAGGAGCTGCATCAGCTTTTTTGAAAGCCGCTCGAGCCGTCCGCACTCCTCGTGAATATACATCAGCGCCTCTTCCCTGCGTTCCTCGGATAGCTTTGCGGTGAGAAGCAGCTGTGCATAGCCGGATATTGCTGTGACCGGTGTTTTCAGCTCGTGGGTCAGGTCGCCCATGAACAGGGTCTTTTTCTGCTCGGAATCCCGAATGCTCCTGGTATGCTGTTCCACCGCCTCGACCATTTTGTTGAAGCTGTCTCCCAGCTGTCCGATTTCGTCCTGCGTACTGACAGAGATGCGATGCTCATAGTGTCCGTCGGCTATTCGCTGCGCGCCTGCGTTCAGCTCTCCCAGCGGCCGGAGTACCTTGTTCATGCTCACAGCAATGAACGTCGTGGTGAGGCCCAGCAGCACAAGCAGTACCGCTGCCATTCCCAGAACAAGCAGTCTTAACCGAGCCCACACGTAGCTTATGTCGGCGATCCGGTAAATGTATACGATATCGCTTTCAGTTTCCTGAACACTGCTGAAAACAGCGAATTTCGCGCCGCCATGCTCATGGAAGGTGTAGGCGTGGCCGAGAGAACTCTCGCCGAACTGCATATTTCGCAGTTGCTCAAAGGTGAAGACGGTGTGGTTGTATGCTTCCTCATGCGATCTTATGTTGCCGTGCAGGTCCTTTTTGCCGAAAAAAACAACGCATCCGCTGTCATTCAATCGCTTGAAAAAGAATTGTATATGGTTTTCTTTCAGCTCGGCGTTGCTTACGTAGTCTGCGCTTTCGCTGTAATCTGCAAGTATCTGACGGTAGTCCTCCGCGGCGCTTTGCACGGCTTCTTCGATATAGCTTTTTCTGATGAATGAAAAAAGGGTGATTTCGCTCAGCAGAACAGCCGCCAGCACAGCGACGGTGCTGATGAGAATGATCCTGGTTTTCAGCTTCATCCGTTAGTCCTCCAGACGGTAGCCGATCTTGGGAATAGTCCGGATAGCATCTCCCAGTCCCAGCTTTTTTCTGAGCTGACCGATATGCACATCCACCGTCCTTGTTTCCCCCTCGAAGTCAAGTCCCCATACCATTCTGAGCAGCTTTTCCCGCGAGATGGCGATGTTTTTATTGCGGGCAAGAACAGTGAGAAGTTCAAACTCCTTGGGCTTCAGCGGAACTTCCTCGCCGTCTGCTCTGACCGAATGCTCTGCGAGATTGATTTCGATATTGAGAACTCTGATAACATCGCTGAGCTTGTCTGCCCGTTCCAGCACCTTTTCAATCCTCACCAGCAGTTCCAGCATCTCAAAAGGCTTGACAATGTAATCCTCCGCGCCACCCTTCAGACCGTGGATTTTGGACGCCACATCGTCTTTTGCGGTCAGAAAGATAACGGGAATATTGTATTCCTTCAGATGCTCCATGAGGGAAAAGCCATCCATGCCCGGCAGCATGACGTCCAGCAGCGCAAGATCATAATCCTGCGTATCAGCAAGGCTTTCCGCCGCCTCACGGCCATCGTAGAATATCACCGTATCGTAACCGGCAACCTCGAGATTCATCGCGATCATTTTTGCAATGGCGATTTCATCCTCTGCAATAAGGATTTTGTTCTTGCGCAATCTTTGCACCTCTGTTCTTTTCAGATATCGACGGGAGCCATTTGCCTTTCTCCATACCACAGACTATATCACATAATCCGAATAATTCAACTCCTGATTTCTGTTAATCAGGAGTTGTAAAAACCATTTTCAGGGGTTTTGTCTTTCTCTTTCTGCCCGATAATTTGTTTCCTTTACTCTTATTCTTACTTACCCGTGCAACCGGATATATAGGCATGCGCAAGTAATTAACTGGTCTCTTGTGTTTTCGGAAAGCTGCAATTTCCTTGACCCATGTTTTGACCCATAATAGAAAAGCAGTGAGTGGATGAAGTGCTCAAAACAGCATGATTAGCGGTCGTTTTTTCGACCAAATATCACTCAAAGCACCGCAAAACCCGCATTTTACAACCGTAGACCACTTCGGGACCAAGAGGCCGTGGGTTCGAATCCCACCACTCCGACCAAGAAACCCGCATAGTTAAGCCGTTTTCCGGCTTCGACTATGCGGGTTTCTTTTTGTTTTTCAGGGCTTTGATCCATGTTTGACCCATACGGGGATTTTGCGAGGTTTTCAGGCGGTCTGGGGTTACTTTTGGGTGAGGTTTTCGGATAGATTTTTGAGCGACTTTGGGGTTGGATTATGTTTGTTCTTGTTCGTTTTGTTCATACTTACCGGTGCTTCTCAGATAAGTGGTATATACTTAAAGATTACTCCAAAACATCCTAAGAAGAGAAT
>JAZUPE010000071.1:0-14170 GCA_045605025.1 Acutalibacteraceae bacterium | reverse complement strand
ACCCCTACAAGGTGATCGACAACGAGGAGATGACGGCATTGGTGGAGAGCATAAAAATCAACGGCATTATGGTGCCGCTGGCGGTCAGAGCACTCGGCGAAGAGGGCAAATATGAAATCATATCTGGGCACAGAAGATTATACGCAGCAAGACAGGCAGGATTGGAAACAGTACCTGCCTTAATTTATACCCTCGACCGAGATTCCGCGGCAATCGCTCTTGTGGACAGTAACCTTCATCGTGAGAATATCCTGCCCAGCGAGAAAGCCTTTGCTTACAAGCTGAAACTGGAGGCATTGAGCAGACAGGGAAAGCGGACGGATTTAACTTCGACACAACTTGTGTCGAAGTTGCGCTCGAACGAAATTGTTGGTGCAAGTAACGAGGAGAGCCGAGAGCAGGTGCGCCGCTATATCCGCCTGACACACCTTGTCCCCGAACTGCTCGACCTTGTAGACGACAAGCGAATTGCTTTCACCCCTGCGGTGGGGCTGTCCCACCTCACCGAACAGGAGCAGTACACCTTACTCGACACAATTGAAAGTGAGGATTGTACTCCATCCCTCTCACAGGCACAGCGTATGAAGAAGCTGTCGCAGGAAGGTAGGCTGACCGCCGATGTCATCTACGCAATTATGAGCGAGGAGAAGCCCAACCAACGGGAGAAAATCAAGCTGTCTGCCGAGCGTGTGCGAGAGTATTTTCCAAAAAGCTACACCACACAGCAGATGGAAGAAACAATCTTCAAACTCCTTGAGCAGTGGCACAGACAGCAGCAGAGAAAACGGAACGATGCGAGATGAGTTATCGACAGCATATGAAACACAGAAAAACGGGAACACTAACAAACAGAGAGGAGCGATGTCATAGAAGATGGATGAGCAGAATCGTGTGGAACGGCAGATAGTAGGGGAACGGCTGTGGCTGGAGTATTTCAACAGGTGCGCACTTGCCGAGGGAGCGATAACCGAGCAGGAGTACCGCGCTATGCAGAATAAGATACTCAAACGAGAATCCGAACAGAAGAAAAAGCGACACGTCAAAGAACGATAAGAACACATGCAGCCGGGGCGGTGACCGCTCCGGCTGCATACATTTCCCATTAGAAAACAAAATAATATAATGTTATCATATCATCATAAAGTGATGATGCAATCAACTCTTGAGAAAGGAACAGGTTTGAAAAGTTGCTTTCAAACCGCGTTTTGTGACTTTCTCACCAAGGGTGAGAATTTTGATAAATCAAAACCGTCCCAATTCCGAAGAAAGGAGTGCTTTCGCCAAGCGAAAGCAGCGATTTATATGGACATCCATGAAATACGCCGTGAACTGCGGCTGAAAAATATCTACGAAATCCCTCTGCGAGTGACCTTCTACGCCCGTGTGTCCACCGAAAAGGACGCACAGCTCAACTCGCTGGACAATCAGGTCACCTACTACACCGACCTGATAAAGAAGAATCCCAACTGGACCTATGTTGACGGCTATGTGGACGAGGGGCTTTCCGCCATGACCACCGCCAAGCGCGAGAATTTTCACCGCATGGTGGACGATGCCGAGGCAGGGCTGTTCGACCTGATCATAACCAAGGAGATCAGCCGATTTGCCCGAAACACCCTCGATTCCATACAGTTTACCCGTCGGCTTCTTGCCAGCGGCGTTGGTGTATTCTTCCAGAACGACAATATAAACACCCTCGATGAGGACTCGGAGTTGCGGCTGACTATAATGTCAGGTATCGCTCAGGACGAACTGAGAAAACTTTCCAGCCGAATCAAGTTCGGACACGCCGAGGCCATCAAAAAGTCGGTTGTGCTGGGCAACAGCCGCATCTTCGGCTATGTCAAAAAAGACGGCAGGCTGGTTATCGACGAGAGCGAAGCGCCCATGGTGCGCGAACTGTTCGAGCTGTACGCCACCGACGAGTATTCCATGAAGCAGATCGAGGACATCTTCTGGGGGCGGGGCTATCGCAACCACAACGGCAACCGCATCAGCCACTCCACCATGAGCAACACCATCGCCAACCCCAAATACAAAGGGTATTATGTAGGCGGAAAAGTACAGATTGTGGACATGTTTACCAAGAAGCAGAAGTTCCTGCCGCCGGAGGAGTGGATCATGTTCAAGGACGAGAGCGGCGAAATCGTGCCTGCCATCGTCAGCGAGGAGCTGTGGGAGAAAGCCAATGCCGTTCTTGCACGACGAAGCCTTGATGTAAAGCGGCGGCAGAACCAGTGCAACCACGGCAATCTGCTCACCGGCAAGCTGTTCTGCACCCATTGCGGCTCGGCGTTCTACCGTCGTGACAGCGTGGACAGGCAGGGCAACAAGAACTCCAAGTGGGTGTGTTCGGGCAAGATAAAGAACGGCAAGGATTCCTGCCCTACATTTCCCATATACGAAAAGGAGATAATTCCCGTTCTGCTGGATGTGTTCCGCGACACCTCGGCAAGTGCGGAGGCACTCATCGCCGAGTATTTGGAGATGTACAGAAGCCTCAATCAGGGCGGCGACATCAGCGCGGCAATAGCGGCACAGCAGCAGCGCATCGACATGGCGCAGAAAAAACGCTCCAAGCTGCTGGAATACAACGTCACCGGCATGATAACCGATTCCCAGTTCATTGCCCAGAGCGGCGAGTGCAACGATGAGATCGCCGCCGCCGAGCAGCGCCTAGCCGAACTGACCGCCGAGAACGATTCACGAGGCGAACTGCGTGACCACATCGAGCGGCTGCGTTCGGTGCTGAAGCACGCCGAGCAGGACGCACAGAACGGACTTATCACTCGCCAGTTCGTAGAGGAGTATATTGATAAGATCTTCGTTACCATCGACGAGGACGGACGGGCGGTGCTGAACATCAAGGTGTTTACCGGCGAGGTGTCCCAGAGATTCCTCGATAAACTCGGAAAACGGCTCAGTGTAGCCGCAGGAGAGGGTACAAATCTCGAGGGTTGTACGGGACACACCTTCAAGAAGATGATCGAGTCCTACGAGAACAGCATGAAGTAAGTCCGGCAGTTATTTACTGACTCGGAAAAATAAGAGCTGCCGCGGATGCACTGCGTATTCCGCGGCAGCTCTTTGTGTTACTCCGCCGGAATTCGATCAACAAAGAATACGCTCTGCGGTGCGGTCACCGATGAGCTGTACCATATCGAAATCCATCGCGTCCCGATAGCACAGTTCCAGCTGGTCGTGAACCGCTTTTGCCTGTGCCATGCAGCCGGAGGCAAGACCGGTGAAGCGCAGCAGTTCACGGCGGTCGGCAACCCGCTGCGGGTGCCTGCCGCGGGTGAATTCCGGCGGAAGAAAGCGTCCCGAGCGGATGGCGCGCTGATCGCCGCCGGCGCACAGCTCCGCGCCGTGAATATCGCTGCGAACGGTGAAACAGATATCCTCCTCCGGCAGCAGCAGATGCTCCGGACGGTCGTGCTGCTGGGAGCAGGGACACTCAATCAGAGAATATCCGTGCTTCACAAGCCGGTCGCGCAGCGCGGACAGCAGCATGCCGGACACTGCGCAGCTGCCGTCGTATACCGGTACCACCCGCCCGAAGGAGGAGATATAGTCCTTCGCGGCGTTGATGATGCCCTTTGGTGTGACCGCGGAAGCAAGGCGGCGTGTCACCTTTCCCGGGGCAGACGAGCGGCGATCCAGATCAAACCGGCGGCACAGACGATCGGCGGCCCGACTGATCTTGTCGCGGTCGGCGGCGCGGTCGGCGGGCTCGCTCAGCCGACGGCGGAACATATCGGCGCAGGCCAGCATCTGCGTTGCCTGACGGTGCAGAGCCGAGCATTCCGCAGACAGACGGGAGATATCCTCACGGCGGCGGTGGAGAGCTTCCCCGTCCCACGCCTGCCCCAGATCCACCAGACGCTCGCAGGCTCCCGCCAGCCGTGGTTCAAGGACGTGAGGGGCGGTTCCGTCGTATATTGCTCTGCGCAGCGAGGGGAGAATGACGGCGTCGAGAGATTCAGGATCGGAGGAACAGCTGATGCGCTCGGAAAAAATCCCCTGCTCCTGAGCAAGAGCAGCCACGCGGCGCATGAGGGTTGATTTTCCGGTGCCCGGGCCGCCTTTGATGATATACACCTGCCAGCCGTCCTCCGGGCTGTAGGATTCTTCAAACATGGAACGGAAGCCGGTTGGCGTGTTGGCTCCCAGAAAATAACCGGCATATTGCGTGTTTGGCATTATGTGTTCACCTCAGTGTTGTTTTTGGTATCATTGTATGTCGCTGCAGGCGGGCTTGACACGGTGCGGACACGGCTCCGGCGGGCAAAAATATTAAATTTTCGTAATCGGTGTTCAATTCGGTTGAATATCAGTCAGAGAGATGGTATTATATGTATATCATGGGGCAGCGTACCCACGGCGGTGCTTGATTCCGCGCCCGGAGCTGACCCGACAATCAAAGAAAAGGATATGTTGGAATGAAAGAATATTTTGATTCGGTAAGAAACAAGCTCGTTGAAGGACTGGCGGACAGAGGATTCGTCGTCAAGAGCGAAAACTATACCGGCAGCAATCTGGCTGCTATTATCGAAAACGAAACCGAGGCTCTGCTTCTGGAATATGTAAGCAAGGAAAAGCAGTTTGTGCTCAGCCGCGGTGAAGCCGGCTGCGCGAAGGACGATTTCGTTCAGGCGCAGGCTTATCTTTTTGACACCGCTGCCGGTGACGAGATGCGTCACACAGCCAGCGTCGCAAACGAGTTCCTTGATACTCTCCAGACCAGAAAGACCGCTGCCGCAGGCGGAACCTACCGCCGCCAGAAGAAGGACAAGGATACCGACGAGAGCTCTGCGGTATTCTTTGTCAACCGCCTTGCCACCGTGCTGCCCGAGTGCCGTGAGCCCCTGCTGATGCACAAGAACCACTACGGTATGCTGCTGCCCCGCCACTTCTGCGAGGAGGTAGCCAGTGTTGCCGTTGCCGACGCCTTCCGCAAGGGCGAAAAGGCCAAGATGCGTGGTTTTGCCGAGCTGGTCAACAACATCTATCCCACCGCTGATATGGACACCAAGGCCATTATCATGCAGGTGCTCATGCCGGTTATCATTGCCGAAAGAGATGTGGAGTTTGTCGAGGGTGTTGTTTCCGCTGAATTCACCAAGGCATGGAGCTGCGCCAGAAAGTATTACGGCAAAGAGGTCAAGCCCGAGAAGCTGACCGCCTATGCCAAGATGGCAAAATATCAGGGCGAGACTCTTGTGGGCACCAAGCACTGACCATCATAGGATTCCGGAAGGGGAAATGTATATGAAAATCAACATTACCACCGAAGAGATGGATGCGCTGGTTGCCGCTGGCAGACCGGTCATCATCGACCTTTACGCCGAGTGGTGCGCCCCCTGCAAGATGATGGCGCCCATATTCGCCCGTGTCGCAGAGGCTGCTGCCGGCAAGGCGGAGTTTGTAAAGATCGACATCGACGTTCGTCCCGAGCTGGCTGATCGCTACGGCGTGATGAGCGTTCCCACCATCATCGGTATTGCCGGCGGCGAAATCAGATACAATGCCTCCGGAGTTATGAATGAGCCGGCTCTGCGTGAGCTTGCTGATAATCTTGCGGAGTAATTATCATGCCGCGATTCTTTGTTGAAAACATCGAGGGCGAGATGCTGACCATAACCGGTGACGATGCCCGTCATATCGGCCGGTCGCTTCGTATGCGACCGGGTGAGGAGCTTACCTTGTGCGACACCTGCGGTACCGACTGCCTGTGTGTGGTGGATACGGTAAGCGAATCTGCCGTTACCGTGCGTGTGGTGGAACGCCGCCCGTCGGACACCGAACCTACGGTGGCGGTCACCCTCTATCAGGGGTATCCCAAGGGAGATAAGCTGGAGACGATTATTGAAAAGGCTGTGGAGCTGGGCGTGAGCCGTATTGTGCCGGTGCTCACTGAACGCTCGGTGGCCCGTCCCGATGACAAGTCAGCTGCCCGCAAGCTGGAACGCTGGCAGCGCCGCGCTCTGGAAGCTGCCAAGCAGTGCGGCAGAGGCCGCATCCCGCAGGTGGAGCCGATGATCGCCTTTTCAGCGCTTCCTGAGTGCATGAAGACGCACGACACCGCGCTGTTCTGCTATGAGCTGGGCGGAAAGCCCTTTGCCCGGGTGCTCGCGCAGACTGAGCGCGACGTGGGCATCTTCATCGGACCGGAGGGAGGAATCGCCCACGGGGAGGCTCAGGCGCTTATCGAAGCGGGAGCTGTTCCGGTTACGCTGGGCAAGCGCATCCTGCGCACGGAGACCGCGCCTCTGGCGGCTCTCACGGCGGTTATGTTGCTTACCGGCAATATGGAATAATCGTGCAATAGCGTGAATATAAATGAAACAGCAAAGAAATCAAAACTGAATTTCTGTGAAATCATGTGCGGCGGTAGATGGTGCGCAATGGTTGCCGCCTGACACCTGTCCGCAAAGCAAATCGACCGGAAAGGGGAGATATCAGTGAGAAAAAGAATAACTCAGGAGACCCTGCGCAAATGGCTCTTCTGGTTTTCTCTGGCCGCGGCGGTGGTTGTGCTCTACAAATCCTTTGAGCGTATATCCGACGTATTCGGCTGGATAAGTTCCCTGATATCGCTGCTCACGCCGATAGTGGCTGCGTTCGGTATCGCCTTTTTCCTCAACCGTCCGGTGGGATTCCTTGAACGGCAGCTCAAGAAGGTTAAAAAACCGTCGTTCATCGCAAAGATCGCCCGTGGACTGTCGGTCACGGTGGTGTACATCGTCGTGCTGGTGCTCATCGCGCTGATCATCTACGCGATCGTACCTGCTCTTATCAGCGGCATCACCAGCATAATCGGCAACTCCGAACAGTATATCGCGTCCGCGACCAAGTGGTTTGCCGACCTTTCTGTCAGTTTCCCGTTCCTTGCCCAGCTTGATGTGGGCAACACCGTTATCGGATGGGCTGAGACCTTCCTTGACGGTCTTAATGTGGACACGATACTCAAGTATCTCCAGTCCATCGCGGGCGTGGGCGGCAGCGTGGGTTCCACGCTGGCAAACATTGCTGTGAGCATGTTCGTTTCGGTGTATATGCTGCTGGATAAGGAAAACATCTGCAGGGCCATCGGACGTATTTCCAGTCTGGTGCTCAGAGAGCGCACCATTCGCGCCATGTCCGGATACATGCATCGCGCCGGCGCGGTGGTGTACCGCTATTTTGCCACTCAGTTTGCTGATTGCGTTATCGTCAGCGTAATGGCAACCATCGCTCTGTCAATTATGAAAGCTCCCAGCCCCGTGCTGCTGGGCTTTGTGTTCGGTATGTTCAACATCATTCCATATTTCGGTCCCATTATCGCGGGTGTGGGCGTGGTGCTGGTCATCCTGTTCTCCAAGGGCTTCGGTCTTGCGCTGACAGCCACTATCGTGCTGCTGGTGCTTCAGCAGATTGACGCCAACGTAATCAATCCCAGATTTCTGGGTGCTTCTCTTGAGATCGGCCCCTTCTGGGTTATCCTCGCCATCACACTGGGCGGCGGACTGCTTGGCTTTACCGGTATGCTGCTGGGCGTGCCGATGATGGTCGTTGTCCGTATGCTCTACCGTGACGCTCTGCGTTTCAAGCGTCACTGGAAAGAATGGAAGAAAGAAGGAGAACAAACGTCCGTGGCAGGGGCAAGCGGATCTGCCGAAAGCTCTGCACAGTCCGAACCGGACGCAGGCAAGAGCAAATAACCAGCAAACAACACCGCCGGAAGCAGATTTTCCGGCGGTGTTTCTGCACATAGAGAACTCAGATTCATATTTTCACGAAAAAGCGCAAAAAAGACTTGACAATCCCCGACGAGTATGCTATTATATCTAAGCATTAAGCGCATGGACGCTTAGCTCAGCTGGTAGAGCAACTGCTTGACGTGCAGTAGGTCAGCGGTTCGATTCCGTTAGCGTCCACCACAACAAGCAAATCCGAACCTTATGCCGATTGGCGATGGGTTCGGATTTGTTGTTTATTTTGAGAAATAGACAGTCGCATGCTATAGCGGGACAAGGATATTGATTTCTTGTTCCGCTATTACTTATTTCAATAAGCATTTTGAAACTCTCTATTGCTTAATCGCACTCGTATATGATAAAATAGTCAAAAAGATGTAACATGATTTTTTTAGTCATTTTCTCGTCATGTGTAGTTATATGTTATTTGTTAAGGAGGTACTAAATGAAGCAGTGTCCACAATGCGAAAAGATATTTACCGACGATGAATTTAGATGTCCGCATTGTATGAATAGATTGGTTCAATACCCGCCTAACAATGGGATGCCATCAAACTTTGATTCAAAAAAGTGTCCTCGATGCAACAAAATCTTTCCTATTGAATATAGGCATTGTCCAGAATGCGGGATTTTTCTGATTGATTTTAACAAGGCTCAAGCAGAAGCCAAAGAAAGGGAGCGCAGGGCAAACGAAGTAGTTCATTGTCCCAAATGCGGCTCAACCCAGATTACCGCAGTGCAGCGCAAATGGTCTTTCATGGCTGGATTTGCTACAAACAAGGTTGACAGGTTCTGCTTGAACTGCAAACATAAATGGTGATATTGGAGGGTTTACTTTGAAGATTTGTCCTAAATGTGAAATGACTTTTTCGGATTTTGCTGAAAAATGCGATTTTTGTGATGTAGACTTAGAAGATTACCATCCTGAAAAAACAGTTAGTGAAATAGAGACAATATATGAAATGTCGCAAAAGAAAACAAGTCCACACCAAAGAATTGTAATAAAAGAGCGCCCGAAACCTACCTATACTTCAAAGCCAAAATCCGCCACAGACTCTAACGAAGTCCGCTGTCCTAAATGTGGTTCTACCCAAATTACCGCAGTGCAAAGAAAATGGACTTTTATGGCTGGATTTGCGACAAATAAGGTTGACAGATTCTGCCTAAACTGTAAACATAAATGGTAGGAAGGATTGTAAATCCACTTTATGATAACGAAGGAGTGAAAGCAGTGAAAAAATGCTCAAATTGTGGGAAGACATATAGTGACGATGTCCAATACTGTTATAATTGCAATAACTTTCTTCAAACCGTGTCCGATGAAGACGGAACTACGCCAGCAACATCGTCAACGGGCACAAGAAAAAGTCCTATCTCTTTAGGTATGGTACTTGTACTACTATTAATTCTATTTGGCTTCTTTTCTTGCGTTTCTTCATGCAACTCAGCATGTTCTGACGAAAAAGGGAATTCACACGATGGCAAATGTGACAACTGTGGACGCAAAGCATCATATGGTGGAAATGGAAGCATGGAGTTTTGTTCGGATTGTTTCAGTAGCTATGTCAACTTTGTCTTTGACGAAGATTAAATTCCTCCTCTGTATTACTAAAAAGTATCTATAGACAACAGAAACAGAGCGGCAAGGATACTACTCCCTGCCGCTCTTTGCTATTATGGCTTAATGACTAAAATACAGAACAGTATTCCTCGTCATGCTCAAGAAGATTTATGATTACTCTTCTCAGCATGTCGTTTGCTATCATCAATTCAGCGACTTCTATTTCGAGGTCTGCGACATGCCACTCAAGGGAGTTCATAAGATATTCCTGCACTTCTTCAGGAGTTCTCATGACTCAACTGCCCCCTTTCCATCTCCGGAGTGCATTGCGACAAACCAGAGAATACGCTGAAGAAAGTGCTGCTCCGTCAACAGCTCCTGTCGGTCTCTCCTGAGGTTTTCGATGAGTTCCTGCATTTTTTCAGGCGTATCCAAGCATTCAACGCCGTCATCGGTAGAAATATTTTCGTGAGAAAAAGCAGCAGACATAAGCGACTCTCCTTTAAAATGATTTTGCATCTACAAGGCGCCTTGCAGATGCTATTTATGTTATCAGGCTTTACCTGTTGACTATATTATAAACGGATGTATTTATGGTTGCAAGCGTTTTGTTGATTGTTAATAATTTATTTACAATATTATCGTTGATAGTATAAATCATACCATTTATAATTTTATCTATACTGACAAGGGAGTGTAATAAATGGCCATCAGAGAACAAATCAAAATTCTATGCATAAAAAAAGGAATCAGCGTTTCGGAACTGGCCCGACGGATGGAAGTGACTCCGCAGGCGCTGTCACAAAAGCTGATTCGCGGTTCGGTATCAATTGAAGAACTTAAGCGTATCGCCGAACTGACCGAATGCCGGTTCGAGGCGAAATTCATACTCGATGATGGGGATACGGTAGAGATTTAGGACGAGCCCCTCTAAAGCCGCGATAAACACAATATACGGCTTTTCTCGCGACTTTAATGGAATATATTGTGTTTATCATTTGACACAACCTACATATATCTATATAATATATTCAGACTCGAAAGAGCAAATTATATATATTGAAGGAGAAGGGTATTTGAAAATAACATTTTTAGTTGGAAACGGGTTCGATATTTCATTGGGATTAAAGACATCGTATAATCATTTTTATCAATGGTACTGTAAAACGCCGACGCCAGATGGCTACCCGCATATCCAGATGTTCAAGGACAATATCAACGACGAAATAAACAGCGATAAACCCGAGGAAGAACGGACATGGTCCGACCTTGAATTAGGTCTCGGAAAATACTCAAGCAATTTTTCTCCATCGGATTACTCTGATTACATGGATTGCTTTAATGATGTGCAAACACACATCGCAGAATACATTGGTGAACAGTGCAAACAATTCGATGCTACTCATTTAGACCAGCAGCAGATTGAAGTCTTCAGGGATAGTATATACAATTTTTATGATTTGTCCGATTCTGAGAACGCAGTCATATCGAAGATGATACACCCCTACAACAACGAGATATCATTTATTACATTCAATTACTCAAACACCTTAGAATCTGCGATTAGCCAACTCAAAACTGATGTATTAGCAACTTGGTCAACTGCTGGTGGCTCACGTTCTTGCCGTATTAACCCAACGGTCTTACATGTTAATGGAGCTCTCTCGAAAAATCCAATACTCGGTGTTGATGATGCCTTACAAATTGAAAATGCTCAAATGCGCAACAACTCACTTGTCCAGCAAATCCTTGTTAAGAACAAATGCGTCAATGCTCTCGGCCGACTATGGCACACTAACGCCGAACGACTTATCTCAGAAAGCAACATTATCTGCATTTATGGTATGTCTCTGGGAAAATCAGATGCGAGATGGTGGAAATACATACTGAACTATTTGTATCATAACACCAGTGTTCATGTGATTGTATACTGGTATGAACCTGTTCCAATCAGCGATGTTGAAGTCGTCAGAATAATTAAGACAAGCGAAGAAGTTAAAGACAATCTACTGTCATATACTACACTCTCCGACCGTACTGTTCGAGAAAGAATAAAGAGGCAAATTCATGTTAAAATCAATACAAACAGGATATTAAAGCTTCCAACATTCAATCAAATGGAGGCTCTTAGAATTTATCCCGCATTGCTGGCTTACAAGAATAAATAAGGTCTTTCTATAATCTTCGCTGGTTAGGTGGACGGCGATTGCTGGTTAAGAATACCTCATCGGCAAAAATGCCCCACTTCCGGCGAAAAATAACCCACTTCGTACACCGTCCACCTAACCCGCTCAGCGCACATTCTCCGCAAATCCAGCCAATCATCAGAATAACTGAAGCGCCAACAAACCTGCAGGAGCACTTCCTGCAAGTCTGCTGGCGCTTTTGTTCGCTGGCAGGTCTCTGTCGGTGCGGTCGCCGCTCTGCGGCGATCCGCGCCGGAAGTCTATTGTTGTTCTACGACCTGACCCTATTCTGTTTTACTTCATGTAGTGATTAACCACCACATCACAACGGTTGTGACCGAGTTCACGGCTGACCTCGATAAGCACGCCCTTGTCATAGACATCACCGTATCGCTCATTGCGGCAGCGATACAGACGGCCTGTCTCATAGCCCTCAAGCTCATACTGCTCGTAAGCCATACGGGCATATTCAGCACGACAGGCGTGAACATCGACATGGTGGTCGAGTTCGCCTCGCTCAAAAAGGAGGGCGTTTTCGCCTCGATTCCGAGCATCGGCAAAACGCTCAAGCACTATCTCCTCATAATCAGGAAGAACACGCGCCCAGCGTTCCTTGCCGCCTTTTTCCCGAAGAAAAACCTCATAACCGCCACGCTTGCGCTCTCGGATATCGCAGGCTCGCAGCTTGCGCAAGCCGTCATTACGTGCGCCGATGCCGCGAGCAAATTCCCGAGCACGCTCATATCGCTCACCCTTGAACCGGCCATCTGACTTGACTTCATTCCGTGAGCGCTTAATATCAGCGCGCCGACGCTTTGGCAGCTCAACACCAAAGTCCTTTACTTCGCAGCCATAAGCACGGGCAAGCGCGTGCGCGTACTTCTTGAGCGTGGGCGCACTTCGACCTTTTGCAATCAGCTCTTTCAGATACTTATGGACATACTGCTTGGCAGAACGGGCATCTTTTGCGTTAGTATTTTGGGCAGCCCATCGAGCAAAGGTCGCGATGTCGCTTGAGTAAGTATGGAAAGAGCGCACTGAGAACAGACCTTTCGGGTGGAGATATCCGTCCTTGCTGCCGCCGTTTTTCATATATTCCGCATGGGCAGCGATTTTGACATCTCTTTTCTTTTCCCCGAATCGGATATTACCCTTGAGCCCGCGTATCAGTTCATGCTTAATCTGCGTCATTCTGCTCATGTTCTTCACCCTTTTCAGCCTTCCTGCGTTTCCATTCTTCAAACTCGCGCTGCGTCTTCTCATCTTCAAAAGATGCGAGTATGTAGGGATAGAGACCTCGCGCAAGAGCCTCCAGTGCCTTTTCTTCAATATAGTAATTCATAATCAGCTACCTTGGATGCGCAGTATCTGAGCATCCCTTTCCTGGGTATTATATGTTCAAACCGTAATTCTACGTCAACCGATTAAGCCTCTCGATTGATACAGAATGCCGGCATCTGGCTTGAGCCGCAGCTCATGGCGCATCTGCGCCGGATACTCTTGAAAACTCTCGGCCAGTCAAAAGCTTTCAAGGCGGACAGCGTGGAGACCGATGGCTTATCTCCCGGCTGTGACGGACAGCAGCAACCAATCTTGGCGGAACATTGCTGCTCTGGTTTCATTGACGGTTTGAACAAATAAAAAGGCCGATACACTTTTCTCGTATATCGGCTTGGGGTACTCGTTATTCAGTTTTCGCTGCCGCTGTTCGTTGTTCCGTTCGAATGTTTATCGGCAGTTGCGTTTGGTTGCTCATCGTCTTGTGCGATAAGCACTGCTATGGTCTCGGCGAAAAAGCCTGTTGGGATAATCGGAAAGGGTGTTGATTTCGAAGGGCACAAAAATGCCGCTGCAGTAATGCGTTTTACCAACAGCGGAGGTGATTTCAGCACATAATGTGCCTGTATAGTAGAACAATCAAGCATCGAGGCCTGTGCGAAAGGCACTCTGCGCTCTTGAATGTGTGGTGCAACAGCTTTTAGCTGGTCGCGGCGAAAAATACAAATGATTTGAGGTATGCGGATTTCTCCGATAAAACACCTTTGTCCCATGGGGGCGAAAAGGGTACACTTAGCCCGTGGCGAAACAAAAACACGGCCCGAAATGTGCTGGAGCTTAGCTCAACGGCTCACTTATATGTGGGCAAATAAAAAATACAATCATATTATAGCACATAACACGTGATTGTCAATACCTCAAAACAAAATATATTACAATCCATTCATTTACTATACTATATGTTGTACCTATCAACGTATAATGACTTAAGCAACATTCGTAATCCGTATTGACTTCAGCACACTTATTCCGTATAATGACAAGTAAAGGGGGTTATTGAATGAAAGTATTAGGTCAAAGATTGCGCCTGCTCAGAGAGAGCGTACGTCTGTCACAGGCTAAGTTGGCTGAAATAATCGAGGTTTCTCAAGCGAGTATCAACCGATATGAGAACGATTTATCTTCACCAACGCCCGAAACACTGGTTCGATACGCTGACTACTTCGATGTCTCACTCGACTATATCTTCGGCAGAACAGACCGTCCCGGCGGGATTCAGTATGGTTATGTCCCAAAAGCCATTACGGAACAGGTTCGGAGCAAAGATGAATGGGCGCAGTTTGTTGATATGTGCTTTGACCCCGATTCGCCCATGTCAGCACGGTTGAAAGATACTATGCTGCGTA
>JAZUPE010000070.1:0-19992 GCA_045605025.1 Acutalibacteraceae bacterium | reverse complement strand
CTTCTGGAGGTGGACGCAGCCGACGTGCTGTGGCGCCCCTTTGACACCCTCTCCAACGGCGAGCAGACCAAGGTGCTTCTGGCAGCGCCCTTCCTCAACGAGGGGCACTTCCTTCTCATCGACGAGCCCACCAACCACCTCGACTGTGCCGCCCGGGAAAATGTAGCAGAATATCTCAGGCGCAAAAAGGGATTCATTCTCGTTTCCCATGACCGACGGTTTCTTGACGGTTGTGTGGATCACATTCTCTCCCTCAACCGTGCGAATATCGAGGTACAGAGCGGTAATTTTTCCTCGTGGATGACCAATTTCCAGCGTCAGCAGGAATACGAACAGACCCAGAACGAGCGGCTGCGCAAGGATATCAAACGTCTGCAGCAGGCGGCACGCCGTGCGGCTGAATGGTCAGACAAAGCAGAGAGCCGCAAGATTGGCTTTGATCCCCGCAATACCGAGAAAAGCATCAGCCGCCGTTCCTATGAGGGAATGAAAGCCAAGAAGATGATGAGTCGTGCCAAAGCCATCTCCCAACGTCGCGAGGCAGCCATTGAGGAGAAATCCGGTCTGCTAAAAAACTACGAATCTGCGGAGAATCTCAAACTCTCGCCCCTGACCTACCATTCCAACACCCTTGTTTCCTTTACGGGTGTTGCCGCGAGCTACGACGGCAGGACAGTCTGCGAACCGGTGACCTTCTCGGTACGACGCGGTGACCGCATCGTTCTGGACGGCAGAAACGGCAGCGGAAAAAGCAGTCTGCTCAAGCTGCTTATAGGTCAGCCCATCGAGTACACCGGCACTGTTTCCGTGGGCTCGGGACTGGTGATATCCTACGTCCCGCAGGACACATCGCACCTGCGCGGTACCCTTGACCGTTATGCCGAGGAGAACGGTATCGACGAAAGCCTGTTCAAAGCCATTCTGCGCAAGATGGATTTCGAGCGTGTGCAATTCGAAAAGGATATAGCAGACTTTTCCGGCGGACAGAAGAAAAAGGTGCTCATCGCTCACAGCCTGTGCACGCAGGCGCACCTCTACGTCTGGGACGAGCCACTCAACTTCATCGACATCTATTCCCGTATGCAGATCGAGCATCTGCTCAGCGATTTTGAGCCGACGATGATCTTCGTCGAGCATGACGCCGAGTTCCGCGACACCATTGCCACCGGAATCGTCAGCCTGTAAAGCAAGCCCCACGGCAGGGATCATTCCGCTCTTTACCGCGGGGCTGCGCTTATTTCGTTGGATTTATCTCTCAGAACGCATCGATCACGTCAGCTCCCTCGCGCACAAATGCGATGAATTCACTGAGCTGAGCGGTGCAGCGAACTGTGCGTCCCCCCTCGAATACTTCGCGGTCAAGGGTGCGTACCCATCTTCCTTCGGGCAGGTAAACATCGCGCGAGGTAACGCCGCTTTCCAGAATGGGCGCAAACAGAATATCCGGACCGAACATATACTGATCGTCCAGAGTATAACACTTATCATCGTTGGGATAATCAAAGAACATCGGACGCATTATCGGCTCGCCTGTCCGGCTGGAAGCCTGTGCGCACCGGAGAATGTAGGGCTTCATGCGCTCACGCAGATGGATAAGCTCCGCCAGAATGGGAGTGTTCTCCTCTCCGAAGGACCAGATCTCGTTGTCACCGCCGGAGGGCTCAAGAACTCCGGGGTGGCGATCAACCTGATCCCTGGAACGCACACGGGCGCCGTGCAGCCGCATCACCGGACAGAACAGACCGAACTGGAACCAGCGTACGATAAGCTCGCGGAACCACTCCGCTTCGATATCTCCGAAGAAGAATCCGCCGATGTCACTGTTCCACCACGGAATGCCGCACATACCCATGCTCAGTCCACTGATGACGCTTTCCCTAAGCGCTTTCCACGATGATGGAATATCACCGTTCCACACAATGGATCCGAATTTCTGGCTGCCATGATAAGCCGCGCGGGTCAGACTGACAATCTCGGTCTCACCCTCGTCGCGCAGACCGTCGTAGAACGTTTTGGAATAGTAATACGGATAGGTCAGCGCCACCTCCGCACCGTTGCCGATGTGAAAGCGCAGATGGTCAAACAGCTGAGGGTGCACCTCAGGCTCAGCCTCGTCCAGCCAGAAGGTCTTTATGCCGTAATCGTAGTAATTCTTCTTTGCCTGCTGCCACACATAGTCCCTTGTGGCAGGATTGGTGGGATCGATAAAAGTCTGCTGACCGTGAAAATCAAAGGTGCCGTACTGACCGTGTTCGGTGCGCATGAGCATATTGCGGTCGTCCATATAGCTCCAGTTGCGGCTGTTGGGGTTGATTGTTGGCCAGATTGACACTACGGGACGTATGCCCATTGAATACAGCTCGTCGCACATGGCTTTCGGGTCGGGCCAGAGCTCCGGGTCAAACGCCCAGTCACCCTGTTCGGTCCAGTGGAAATAGTCGATGACAATGGCATTTACGGGGATCCCCATCTCGTGATATTTCCGTGCCACAGCCAGCAGGTCATCCTGACTTTCGTACCGCAGCTTGCACTGCCAGAAACCTGCCGCCCACTGCGGCATCTCCGGAGAGAATCCGGTCAGCTCTGCGTAGCGGCGCATGGCTGCAGCAGGTGTCGCGGCAGCTGCCACCAGATAATCCACCTGATATGCGCAGTCTGACTGCCACAGAGTTCGGCTGCGTCCCAGCTCAACATGACCGGGGGAGGGATTGTTCCAGAGAAAATAATATCCCAGCGAGGAATATACTCCGGGAATGGTGGATTTGGTATTGTAATGCACGGTGTCCACCGAACAGCCCTTGCGGTCAAGACAGGGCTGCTGCTCCTGACCGAGCCCGTAAAAATGCTCGCCTTCAATAGCTTCAAAGACGGCGCGCACCTTGTAGTTGTTGCCGGATACATGGCGGTACTTTGTGGCGGATTCACCCTCGTCACGGGTATGCAGAATCTCTTTGCCGTAACGCAGGAAGCGGTAGATGCAGCCGCCCCAGCCTTTCCATATCTCAAAGCTGAGACTGCCGTTGACCATGGTGGCGTGCTCGCCATCGCAGGTTACGCTGACCTCGGCAGGCATAGGCGGCTCCAGTGTCCAGCGCTGGTCGGAAACAGTGCCGTTGCGTGTGGCACGCACGCGGATTGTATCCGGTCCGTATGGTTCTATAAGCACGGTTTCGTGCCGCACCTGAAACAGAATGGAATTCTCCGTTGCTGTAATGACACTCACAATGATTCACTCCTGTTCTATGAGTTTTGCTGATTATATTCTAATATGTATAAGCCGTGCTTTCAAGAGAATAAACGCCCGCTTGAGGTTTTGTTCTGCCCAACTCCGGCGCTCTTTTTCCATGCCTATTGACAGAAGTGCCGCGGGGTTGTAATTTTGTATTATCGTAATCATTACACAAACAGGGAGAAAACAATGAAATCTTCATCGAGTATTTTTTTTGACCGTCCCGCGGCAGACTGGAACGAAGCCCTGCCCGTGGGCAACGGTACTCTTGGCGGAATGATATACGGTACGCCGTACACCGAGCTTATTCAGCTCAATGAGGACAGCGTCTGGCACGGCGGACCGATGGATCGCAACAATCCATCGGCACGCGAGCATCTGACCGAAATCCGCCGCCTCATCTTCGACGGATGTATACGTGAGGCGCAGGAGCTGTGCTCCCATGCCCTGTGCGGTATCCCCGAGGAGCAGCGGCATTATGAGATGCTTGCAAATCTCTATCTTCTTTTCGACGGCGGAAGGGACGAGATAACCGGCTACAGCCGCGCTCTCGACCTGAACACCGCGACCGTGACAGTGTCCTTTGTACGCGGCGGAGTGAAATATGAACGCACGGTCATTGCCAGCTATCCCGACGGAGTGCTGGCGGTTCACCTGACTGCCGACCGTCCGGGCAGTATCTCCTTCCATCCGGTTCTTGCACGCGGCGGCATCACGTGGGATCTGTCACCCTATCAGACACAGACTTACCGACATCCCGGCTACAACAACGCCGTTGACAGGGTGTGGACTGTCGACGGTGATGCGTTCTGCATCTCCGCTCAGTGCGGAGGAGAGGGCGCGGTCAGTCTGTGCTGCGGAGTGAAGATAGCGGTTCAGGGCGGTACAGTGGAAACCATCGGCGGCAGCGTGATGGTAAAAAACGCGGACAGCGCGACCGTATATGTCGCTGCCGACACCACATTCCGCCGGAATGACCCATGCACGTCTGTAGTCGAGCGGCTGAAAAAGGCTGCACAGCTGCCGTGGGAAGCACTCCTCGCGCGGCACGTTGCCGACTACCGCAATCTGTATGACCGCATATCCCTTTCGCTGACGGCAGATGACAGCCCGGCTGCCCGCAGATCTACCCCCGAGAGACTGGAAGCGTTCAGAAAGGATCAGAGCGACAGCGGCCTTGCAATACTGCTGTTCAACTACGGCAGATATCTGCTCATCTCATGCAGCCGCCCGGGCTCGCTTCCGGCAAATCTGCAGGGAATCTGGAATAAGGATTTCTTCCCCATGTGGGGCAGCAAATATACCATCAACATCAATGCCCAGATGAACTACTGGCCGGCAGAGAGCTGCAATCTCTCCGAGTGTCATCTGCCTCTTATCGATCACATCGAGCGCATGCGTGAAAACGGCAGAAAGACCGCGCGGGTGATGTACGGCTGCGGCGGCTTCATGGCTCACCACAACACCGATATCTGGTGCGATACCGCTCCGCAGGATGTCTGTCTGTCATCAACATTCTGGATGATGGGCGCGGTGTGGCTTTGTCTGCACATCAGGGATCATTACAGCTTCACCGGAGACGAAGAATTCCTGCGGGAGCATTATCCGGCAATGCTGGAGGCAGCGGAATTTGTTGCGGATTATCTTGTGGAGGACGGCGAGTGGCTGGTTACCTGCCCGACCTCATCCCCGGAGAATACATACCGCCTGCCCAACGGGGAAGAAGGAGTGGTATGCAAGGGCGCGGCAATGGACAATCAGCTCATTCGTGAGTTGTTCACCGCCTGCATAGAGTGCGCAGATGTCCTCGGCCTGCGCGATGAATTTACAGGCAGGCTTGAGCGTATCCTCGGGCGCATCGCGCCCATATCCATCGGCAGACACGGTCAGATAATGGAATGGAACGAGGATTACGAGGAGGTTGAACCGGGACACAGACACATCTCCCAGCTTTTTGCTCTCCATCCGGGCACGCAGATTTCTCCAGACTCCACGCCGGAACTTGCGCAGGCGGCACGAACCACGCTTAAGCGCAGACTGTCCTTCGGCGGCGGTCACACCGGATGGAGCCGGGCGTGGATCATAAATATGTATGCCCGTCTGCACGACGGCGACGCGGCACTTGAAAACATCAACGCACTGCTTTCACAGTCTGTGCTGCCTAATCTGTTTGATAATCATCCGCCGTTCCAGATAGACGGCAACTTCGGAGCCTGTGCCGGCATCGCCGAAATGCTGCTTCAGAGCCACAACGGAAAGATAGTTCTGCTTCCGGCGCTGCCCGAAGCGTGGCACAGCGGAGCAGTGCGCGGTCTGCGTGCCCGCGGCGGTGTGACCGTCAGCATGGAATGGGAAAATCACCGCCTTGTCCGGGCAATATTATACGCGGACAAAGACTGCACAGTAACCCTGCGGTCGGAAGAAACCGAAAGACGGATAACTCTCTCTGCCGGCGTAGAATACGAATTTAACTGATAAACACAATCGGAGGAAAATATGATAATATTCATTACCGGAGGCACCGGAAATATCGGTCAGTACGTAACCCTTGCCCTTCTGGAAAGAGGGCATCATGTGCGGCTGCTCACCCGTACACCCGAACGAATCCCCGCTTATCAGAATATGGAGAATGTGTCGGTTATCGCAGGCAGCCTTCTGGATTTTGATGTGCTGGAAAAGTCCGTGCAGGGCTGTGACGCAGTAATACACATTGCCCTCGGCTGGGGCAACGATCCCCTCAATATGTTGGATCATGACACCCGCGTTACAGCGTTTCTGATGAGTACCGCAGAGCAGGCGGGAGTTAAGAATTTCATCTATACAAGCTCCACTGCCGCTGCGGGTCCCATGACCGACGGCGCTGATGAATGCTCCCTGCGCGCGCCCAGCGACCTGTACGGATCCACCAAGGCCGCGACAGAAATGTACCTGCTGGGCTTCCGTCAGTATTACAGCAGTCAGGGCGGTTACGGACAGCCGGTTAGAATGCGCCGGAACATCATTCGTCCGGGCTATACTTTTTCAAATCCCGCGGTTCCCGGCGGAGCGTCCCAGTCGGATGACCGCTTCAAAAAGATTGCCGAAGCCGTCGTCAATGACAAGGATCTGGAATTCTCCGCAGGTGACGGAACCCAGTTCCTTTCTTCCCGCCAGATCGCGCAGCTCTACGTCAGACTGGTGGAAAGCGAGCTTAACGAGGAGATTTTCTATGCGCTGAGCAGGAATTTTATCACATGGCATGAGATCGCGTGCATGGCCAAAGAAATGACTCCCGGCTGCCGCAGTGTTATCACTGCCGTCGGAGAGGCGACAAAACCAAATCTTTACTGCGTCGATAAAATGGAGCGCGTGTTCGGACTGTCCTTCGACGGCAGAGAGGATCTGCGCGAACATATCGCGTGGAACCTTGAACGGGCAAAAGCAGTAAAAGCCGGGCAGAGCGTTCACGATGTTCTTCATGAATGGAGTTCGCCGGAGAAGAAAGACGCGAATTTGGACACAGTTCCCTAATGCTGCATGGAATTATAACTTTACTTTGTCGGAAAATACTTCTTTACATTACAACTTTACCATGCTAAAATAGTGGCACGCGATCATTATTAATGAAAAAACGGAGGAAAACAAAATGAAGAAGATTATCGCTCTGCTGCTTGCAGCACTCATGCTCGTCAGCGTTACCGCCTGCGGCAAGAAGTTTGCCAACGATTCCGAGTACGTTGCCGATAAGGGCACTCTGGTTGTCGGTATCACCGATTTCGCTCCCATGGATTACAAAGAGGCCGGCAGCGATGAGTGGGTTGGCTTTGACGCTGACATGGCAAAGCTGTTCGCTGAGTATCTTGGCGTAGATGTCAAGTTCGTCGAAATCACCTGGGGCCAGAAGATCAACGAGCTCAACAGCAAGTCCATCGACTGTGTCTGGAACGGCATGACCCTCAACGATGAGGTCAAGGCCGGTATGGCTACCTCCACTCCTTACTGCCTGAACGCACAGGTTCTGGTTGTTCCTGCCGACAAGGCTGCCGATTACGAAGGTCTGACTGATCTCAGCGGTCTGAATGTTGCTGTCGAGAGCGGTTCCGCCGGTGAGGATGCCGCTGTTGCTCTGGGCGCAAACACTGTTGCTGTCGAAAAGCAGGCTGATACTCTCATGGAGATTGCTGCCGGCACTTCCGACGCTGCTGTCATCGACCTGCTCATGGCCGGTGCCATGATCGGCGAAGGCACCAACTACGATAACCTGACTTGGGTTCTCAACCTCAACACCCTGCAGAACCTTGAGTCCGAGGAGTACGGTGTAGGCTTCCGCAAGGATTCCGATCTGGTCGAGAAGTTCAACGCTTTCTGGGCTGCTTCTCTGGCTGACGGCACCGCAATGGAGATCGCCACCACCTACGGCGTTCAGGAGTCCATCATTGCCGAGTAATCTGGTACGGTAAGCATTATATCTGTTCTATAGTCAAGCAGAGGGCGGAATTCCCGCCCTCTGCCTTTGCTGATTTATGAGGAGAGAAAGGTCATGAGCTTTTTTACTTCACTTGAGTTCCGCACGGTAATAGAAGCACTGAATCAGGGCTTCCTGCGCACGCTGGAACTGTTCTTCGTCACGCTGATCGGCGCGCTGCCACTTGGTCTGATTATTTCCTTCGGTTCCATGAGCCGCTTTGCGCCTCTGCGCTGGTTCACCAAGACTCTTGTGTGGATTGTCCGCGGAACCCCGCTGGTTCTTCAGATCATCGCTATCTTCTATGTTCCCGGTCTGCTGGGAATTTACATCTGGGGCGGCGGTGATTCCGGACGGTTTGCCGCAGTTTCTGTAGCATTCATCATCAACTACGCATTCTATTTCTCCGAGATTTTCCGCGGAGGCATTCAGGCGGTTGCCCACGGTCAGACCGAAGCCGGACTGGTTCTGGGAATGACCAGAAAACAGATCTTCTTCAAGATCACTCTCATGCAGATGATCAAGCGCATTGTGCCGCCCATGTCCAACGAGATTATCACCCTTGTCAAGGATACCTCCCTTGCCCGTGTCATCGCCCTGCAGGAGATTATCTGGATGGGCGAATCGTTCATGAAGGGCAATCAGGGATATGCCGGCCTTGTCTGGCCACTGTTCTTTACCGCGGTTTACTATCTTGCCTTCAGCGGCATAGTAACCGTGCTTCTCAACCGGCTTGAAAAGAAGCTGGATTATTTCCGTGTTTAAGGAGGGTTTGTCATGGCTATCTTAAGCGTAAAAAACATCAGCAAATCCTTCGACAATACCGAGGTGCTCAAGGACGTAAGCTTTGATCTGGATGCCGGCGAAACCATCGCCATCATCGGCTCCTCCGGTTCGGGCAAAACCACCCTGCTGCGCTGCCTCACGTTCCTTGAACAGCCGACAACCGGCACCGTTGCCGTAAAGGATAACGTCATTATTGATGCCGCCGACACCACCAAGCTCAGCGATGCGGTTATCCGCGAGCGTCGCAGCCACTTCGGATTTGTTTTCCAGTCCTTCAACCTGTTCCCTCAGTACAGTGCCCTGCGCAATGTCACCCTTGCAAAGGAACTGCAGGCGAAAGAACAACCCGACTTCAAGGCCAACCGCAAGGCTGTCCTGCAGGAGATAGAGGACGAGGGACGGGCACTTCTTGAAATGATGGGTTTGGGCGACCGTGCTGATTATTATCCCCATCAGCTTTCCGGCGGTCAGCAGCAGCGTGTTGCTATCGCCCGTGCCCTTGCTCTCAAGCCGGATATTCTCTGCTTTGACGAGCCAACTTCCGCTCTTGATCCCGAGTTGACAGGCGAGGTGCTCAAGGTCATCCGTTCTCTTGCCGATCAGAAGACCACCATGATAATCGTTACCCACGAAATGGCTTTCGCCCGTGACGTTGCCGACCGTGTTATCTTCATGGACGGCGGTGTTGTCATCGAGCAGGGCCCCGCACGCGAGGTTATCGATAATCCTCAGAACGAGCGTACCCGTCACTTCCTCGCCCGTTACAACGAACACTGATACACAGAAAATTGCAGCGGCACTGACTGAAGCTTCAGTTTGTGCCGCTGCTTTTTTTTGTTATGCATTCATTTGCTCTGACTGCCCGAGTTTTTCACGGGTATCCCTGCGAATTTCCTCACGCACCGCCGTAAGATATTCCGAAAAAGCCACTTTGTCATCGGCGTAGGTCAGGTTGAGATCATATTCTCCCGGAATCCATGTGGAAAGGTCGGAGATGTTGTGCTGAACAAGTGCCTCAAGGCTGTCGATGGCCTTGTATATCCTTGCTTCCTGAGTTTCTCTTTGTGCCATTTCGTTATAAAGAGCAGTCATCTCCTCCGCGTAACCGGCAGGGAGAGTAGAAACCCAACGTGAGAGCAGATGTTCCTCGGTTTCTTCGTTTTCAGCGGTCTTTTCAAATGTAGGAATATCGCCGGTAAAAGCCTCGCCCAGATCGTGAATTATGCACATCCGGATAACTTTGTCCATGTCCGCGTCGGGAAATTCGTCCCGCATAAGAAAAGCCATCAGTGTCATCATCCAGCTGTGTTCAGCAACGCTTTCGTGGCGACCGTCTCTTGTGTAGCAGTGGCGTGTGGTGTCCTTGAGCCGTTCTCCGACAGCAAGGGCGTTGAGCAGTGTTCGTGGATCCATGATTGTCCTCCTGTGCAGAAGCATAGATGTTTGTGTTGAGCGCGATGCGGGAAAACTCACAGCAGCTCAAAATGATTCCGGTGGTTCTCGATAATGCCCTCCCTGCGCAGCTTTCCGATTTCAGTTGAAAGTCCGCTGCGATCCACCTCCAGATAATCTGCAAGCTCCTGACGGTCAAAGGGGATGTCAAAGCGGTTGCTTCCGGCTTTCCTTGAGCAGCTGTTCAGATACGCCAGCAGTTTTTCTCTTGTGGAACGCTGTGAGGTGATCTCTATCTTCTGGTGAAACATCAGATTTTTTGTTGCCAGCAGCTTCATCAGATTGTATATCAGCTGCTGGTGAAAGCCGCAGTTGTTGGAGCAGGTGTGCAGAATATGACTGCTGTCAATCAGCATGACCTCGCAGGGCTCGCTCGCAATGATACTAACCGGCAGTGAACTTACCTCGGCACAGGCAAACGCTTCGCCGACAGTTTCCGATGCGGACGCTCCGGCGATAATACTGCGGTTGCCGTAGTAATCGGTCTGAACTATCTGAGCAGAGCCGGACAGCACGATGCCGATGTGTCTGGCTGGTTGTCCCTCGGCAAAGATAGTGTATTTTTTATCGTATGAGGATATCTTTGCGCCCAGACAATCAAGCATCAGCAGAAGCTTTTCGTCATCAATGTCTGCAAACAGGCTGCAGCGCCTCAGGGTTTCTAGGTGTTTTTTCATAGTTTTCTCCGTTTGTTGAAATTTCAACATACATTATGAAGCCATTATACTATAATGACACCACAAACACAAGGAGGTACTGATTATGAGAATCGCCTTTTTTGATACAAAGCCCTATGACCGCCCGTCCTTTGACAAATACGGCAGAGAATACGGTGTGGAATTCAAATATTTCGAGACCAAGCTCAACGAGGATACCGTAGAGCTGGCACAGGGTTACGACGGCGTGTGCGCCTTTGTCAACGACACCGTCAATGCAGAGGTGATAGACCGTTTGCATGAGATGGGTGTGCGTGTTCTTGCAATGCGCTGCGCAGGCTACAACAACGTCGATGTCAGGCACGCCTTCAAGCGACTTCACGTTCTGCGTGTTCCCGCTTATTCTCCATACGCTGTTGCCGAGCATACCATGGCCATGCTGCTCACTTCCGTACGCCGCATTCACAAGGCATATATCCGCACAAAAGATTTCAATTTCAGCCTGTCCGGACTCACCGGTTTCGATCTCTACGGAAAAACCGTCGGCGTCATCGGCACCGGACGCATCGGCAGGGTGTTCATCGACATCTGCCGCGGCTTCGGAATGAAAGTTCTGGCCTACGACAAATTCCATGCTGAGGGGCTGGATAACGGCGATACTGTCAGATACGTCACCCTCGACGAACTGTTTGAGCGCAGCGACATCATCTCCCTCCACTGCCCCCTGACCGAGGATACCTATCATATCATCAACGAAGCCTCGCTGGCACGCTGCAAACAGGGTGTGGTGCTGCTCAATACCTCCCGCGGCGCGCTTGTGGATGCAGAAGCGCTGCTTGCAGGCATAAAATCCCGCAAGGTTGGTGCTGCCTGCCTCGATGTCTATGAGGAAGAATCGGACTTCTTCTTTGAGGATCTCTCCGGACACATTCTGGAGGACGACACCCTTGCCCGTCTCATCTCCATGCCAAACGTAATCGTCACCTCCCATCAGGCGTTCCTCACCGATGAGGCGCTTGAGAACATCGCGGAAACAACGGTGACCAATCTTGTGGGTTTCTTTGAAAAGGGCGAATGCCCCAACGAGCTTTGCTACCGCTGCGGAGCTACCGTGGACTGCAAGCGCGGGAAATGCTTTTGACATTGATCTGACGGAGGAATATAATAATGATCAGAAAAATCATCAGGATAGATGAATCCGCCTGCAACGGCTGCGGTGCCTGTGCTGCCGCCTGTCATGAGGGAGCAATCGAAATGATCGACGGCGTTGCGCGGCTTACCCGTGAGGATTACTGCGATGGACTGGGCGACTGCCTGCCTGCGTGCCCGACCGGAGCCATTTCCTTCGAGGAGCGCGAAGCTCCTGCCTACGACGAGGCAGCGGTGCTGAGGAGCAAAGAACAGCGTGGTTGTCCAGCCGCTTCGGGTGGCTGCCCGGGTTCCAAAAGCCGCAATATCCGTCGAGAAGCCGCTCCTGCTCCGAGAGCAGCTGCGTCGGTCAGCCAGCTTGCCCAGTGGCCCTGCCAGATTAAGCTGGCACCGCTCAACGCGGCATACTTTGAGGGGGCAAATCTGCTGATAGCCGCCGACTGCACCGCTTTCGCCTATGGAAGCTTCCACAACGACTTCATGCGCAATCACATTACGCTCATCGGCTGCCCGAAGCTGGACGAGGGCGATTATGCCGAAAAACTCACTCAGATTATCAGCACAAACAATATCCGCAGCGTTAAGGTTGTGCGCATGGAAGTTCCCTGTTGCGGCGGCATTGAAAATGCTGTAAAACGCGCGCTGCAGGCCAGCGGAAAATTTATCCCGTGGCAGGTAATAACCATCTCGGTTGATGGAAAGATAATAGAACAGTGATAAGCGGAGGATACAATCATGACTATTACTAACGATATCAGATATGTGGGCGTAAACGACCACAAGGTTGACCTCTTTGAAGGCCAGTACATTGTCCCAAACGGAATGGCATACAATTCCTATGTCATCATGGACGATAAAATCGCGGTCATGGATACCGTGGACGCCAACTTTACACACGAGTGGCTTGATAACCTGCAGAATGTTCTGGACGGCAGAAAGCCTGACTATCTGGTCGTTCAGCATATGGAGCCGGATCATTCGGCAAACATCGTCAACTTCATCAAAAACTACCCCGACGTGCAGATTGTGTCCTCGGCAAAGGCTTTTGCCATGATGAAGAATTTCTTCGGCACCGACTTTGAGGATCGCCGTATCGTTGTGGGCGAAGGAGATACCCTCAATCTCGGTAAGCACGTTCTGACTTTCGTCACTGCTCCCATGGTTCACTGGCCTGAGGTCATCGTGACCTACGACAGCACAGACAAGGTTCTGTTCTCTGCCGACGGCTTCGGCAAGTTCGGCGCTCTTGATGTGGAGGAGGACTGGGCATGTGAGGCTCGTCGCTACTACATCGGCATCGTAGGCAAATACGGCGCGCAGGTGCAGAGCCTGCTCAGAAAGGCCGCGGGACTTGATATTCAGATCATCTGCCCCCTCCATGGCCCCGTGCTGACCGAGAATCTGGGCTACTATCTCAACCTCTACAACACCTGGTCGTCCTATCAGCCCGAGGAGGAGGGCATCGTGATTGCATATACCTCCGTCTATGGCAATACAAAAAAGGCTGTCATGCTTCTTGCTGAAAAGCTGCGTGAAAAGGGCTGCCCCAAGGTAGTCGTCAACGATCTTGCCCGCTGCGATATGGCAGAGGCGGTGGAGGATGCGTTCAGATACAGCAAGATAGTCCTTGCCACCACCACCTACAACGCCGAGATCTTCCCCTTTATGCATCAGTTTATTACCAATCTCACCGAGCGCAATTTCAGCAACCGCACCGTTGCCTTCATCGAAAACGGCAGCTGGGCGCCTCTTGCCGCCAAGGTGATGAAGGGGATGCTGGAAAAGAGCAAAAACATCACCTACACCGAGAATAACGTGAGAATCCTGTCCGCTCTCAATGAGGAAAGCACCGCTCAGCTTGAGGCTCTGGCTGACGAGCTGTGCATGGAATACCTCGCTCAGCAGGATGCCACCGCCAACAAAAACGACCTTTCCGCTCTGTTCAACATCGGCTACGGCCTCTATGTCGTCACCTCCAACGACGGTAAAAAGGACAATGGTCTCATCGTAAATACCATCACTCAGGTGACCAACACACCCAACCGCATTGCCGTCACCATCAACAAGGAAAATTACTCCCATCATGTTATCCGGCAGACAGGCGTAATGAACGTCAACTGCCTGACGGTGGACGCGCCCTTCAAGGTGTTCGAGGCATTCGGATTTGTCAGCGGACGCAATGTCGACAAGTTTGCCGACTGCGAACCCCTCCGCTCGGACAACGGTCTTGTGTTCCTGCCCAGATATATCAATTCCTTCCTGTCCCTCAAGGTGGAGCAGTATGTCGACCTCGACACCCACGGTATGTTCATCTGCTCGGTCACCGAGGCACGCGTCATATCCGATCGCGAGACCATGACCTACACCTACTACCAGAACAACGTCAAACCCAAGCCCGAAACCGAGGGTAAGAAGGGTTATGTCTGCAAAATCTGCGGCTATGTCTACGAAGGCGACGAGCTTCCCGAAGACTATGTCTGCCCGCTGTGCAAGCACGGTGCGGCCGACTTTGAGCCTATACAGTAATTCAAAGATAAACATTAGGAGGAACCAACATGAGTGACAACAGATTTTTCGTGTGTGAGCATTGCGGCAACATCGTCGGAATGATTCACGATGCAGGCGTGCCCATGATGTGCTGCGGTCAGAAGATGAAACAGCTGGAGCCGGGCACCGTGGAAGCCAGTGCCGAAAAGCACATCCCCGTCGTCTCAGTCGAGGGCGATACCGTAAGCGTTTCCGTAGGCTCCGTGGCTCACCCCATGACCGAGGAGCACAGCATCCAGTGGGTCTATCTCCAGACTGACCGCGGCGGCCAGCGCAAGTGCATCGCCGTGAACAGCGAGCCGGTGGTACGCTTTGCTCTGGTTGACGAGCAGCCCGTTGCCGTCTACGCCTACTGTAACCTTCACGGTCTGTGGAAAGCCGATATCTGAGTGAATAAACTGAAAAGATAAACACCGCCCCTGCCGGATACAAAACGGCAGGGGCGGTGAGTTTTCAAAGAGTCATTCTGTTTTTACGGCAGATGATTCATAGAGTCGATGAAAAATCCACCACATCACCGCTCCGGATACCAGTATCACCAGAATGTCCGCAGGAGCCAGCACAAGAGCTCCAAGCCCGTCAAAGAACCATCCAGAGCCGAAGCGATAAAGATTGCCGCTGAGAAGCAGCATCTCGCCGATGTACATCACCAGTGTCACCGAAGAGGCGATACCGGCAGGAAGCAGTACGGAAAGTGTCCGACATTTTCCTGTCAGGAATGATCCGGCGAACAGTCCCGCGGTCACGCCCATCAGCACGAAGAACAGGCACATCAGAATGGCGGACAGGGGAGAAACCACGATATCTCCGTCACGATAGAACGCCGTGAAGCAGGCAAGGATGCACAGCCCAAGGAAAAGTCCCACCGAAACCGCCTGCAGGGTAAGCACTCGCTTCCTGCTGCGGTCGCCGTCAAGGATCATTCGTCCAAAGCCGTAGAAGCAGTTGAGCAGCCCGAGGATAAGCAGTATGGATATGGCGTAGAAATGCAGCTTGAACCACGGGCTGTAATCGCCGATGAGGACATCAACAGCGCGCCATGTGCGCGTCTCGTACATCTCCGGTGGAACGTAGCACATATACATCTGCCAGCTTTCCAGCGATGTTTCCACGGTGTCGGTGACGATGACGAGATTTTCCAGAAGCCATTCCGAAATGAAGAAAACACATGAGGATACCGCCGACGCGGCAGCCGTCGCCAGCCTGCTCATCCGCCGCAGAAACAGCGGCATCAGCAGCACACCCACGATCACCGCAAGGCTTATGGGGGTATATGGGATGATGTATTTCGGATAATTTTCGCCGGATACGGTGCCGTCTCTGACCATATCGGAAATCACCCTTACGCCCATAGCCAAAGGGTATGCCGATGCCAGAAGGATTCCTGCGACAGAGAGTGCGCAGTATAATCCGAATGTTTTTTTCGCAGTCACGTTCATCGCTCCTTGTTTAAGTATAACTGAATTATATATCATTGCTGAATGAATTCAAATACTATTGAAAATTATCTGTTAACTTGTCGATTGTCGATTCCACTTTTGCCGACAATGTGATATAGTTAGAAGGCACGCAAAAGTGCTGAACTGATTTTGAAAAGAGAGATTCAAAAGTGAATTTACATAAAGAAATAACACGAAGGAAAATGGTGGTTGCCCTGCTTTTTGCAGCAATCATGGTGGCGGCGGCGTGTATTATTACAGGCAGCCGCAGAGGGATAATTGATGTCCCTTTCCTTCCCGCTGCTGTTGTGAATACTGATGACGATTCCGGTGATATGCAGGTGTCCGGGGGAGACGTAATGACATCCGGACCGACGTACAGACCGGGAGAGAACACGACGACCGCGCCGGATACCGCCACAACCGCGCCGGAGACCACAGAAACAACGGCAACCACTCTTGCACCGCACGCTCCTGTTGTGGTTCTGCCTCCGGATTATCAGCCGCAGCGAACCGAGTGCGGCGGGCGGTTCAAGGTAACGGCAGAGTCCGCGAATGTGCGGGATGATGCCGATCGCGATGCCCGCATGGTCAGAGTTATTTATGCCGGAGAAAGCTATGATGTCATTTCGCAGAAAGTATCTTCCGGAGGAATTCTGTGGCTGGAGATACTTCTTGGAGACGGCACCACCGGCTATGTTTCTTCGTCCTACGGAACCTACGACGGAAAAATCGTCAACGGCAAGGTTTACCTGACCTTTGATGACGGCCCCTCAGCCAACACCCTGCGTATTCTGGATACGCTGGATAAATACGGAGTAAAGGCAACCTTCTTTGTCATCTACCATCCAAATCAGGAGAGCACATACCGCAGTATTGTGGAGCGCGGGCATACCATCGCCATGCACAGCTACACTCACAATTACTCGCAGATATACAGCAGCGCAAATGCGTTCCACAATGATATCCGGCAGTTGTCTGACTATGTATATGATCTTACAGGAGTACGCAGCAATGTGCTTCGTTTTCCCGGAGGATCCAGCAATACCATAAGCCAGAAGTATTGTCCCGGTATAATGACACAGCTTGTCGGTGATGTTCAGAATCGCGGCTATACATATTTCGACTGGGATGTTGACAGCGGAGATGCAGACGATAATACCGTTGCAAAGGAAAGGATTGTCAGCAATGTAAAGGAACGAATGAGTAACCGACGGGATGCCATAATTCTGATGCACGATGCCAGTGCAAAGACAACCACTGCCGATGCATTGCCGGAGATCATCGAATACCTTCAGGTTAAGGGTTATCAGATTCTTCCCATAACCTCTGATACTCACATCTCTCACCAGCAGATTAACAACTGACTATTGCAGAGAAACGATATATTATTAGCTTGCAAAGGCTTGGGTGCGGTAGTATAATAGCGTAAAATACCCGGCAGAAAGTGAAGTGTGGAAACGATATGAAGTTACCTTTTGAGAGGAAGCGCGGCGCTGACAGAGGAGCTCACCGTGCGCTTGACAAAATCGCTCATATGATTGATCAGCTGCCAGCTTTGCGGCTTGAGCAGCTTATCGAGGATAACGCGGTGCTGATTGTCGTTGACATGATAAATGGCTTTGTCACCAAAGGTTCGCTTGCGAGTCCCAACGTGCTTGCGATAAACGAACGTGTTGCTGCGCTTGCCGGAGCCTGTACCGCAAGCGGAATTCCTGTTGCGGCTCTTGCCGACTGTCACACTCTCAGTTCTCCTGAGTTCAGCAGCTTTCCGCCGCACTGTCTTGAGGGAACAGCCGAAACCGAGCTAACCGATGAACTCAGGGCAATAAACGGCATTACCCGTATAAACAAAAATTCTACTAACGGGATGCTTGAGCCGCGCTTTAAGGATTGGCTGCGCGAGCACGGTTCAGGCACATATATTATCGTTGGCTGCTGTACCGACCTGTGTGTCCAGCAGCTCGCGCTCACACTCAAAACCAGCTTCAACAGAGCAAACTCCACCAGCCGCGTGATTGTGCCCTCGTCCTGTGTGGCAACCTATGATCTTGGATTCCATGATTCCGGCCTGACCGGAACGATGGCTCTCTACAACATGATGCTGGGCGGCGTGGAGCTGTGCGGCGACATTGTGTTCTGATTTTCGCGGGATATCCGTAGGGAAAGGAAGTAAATGATGAATAACAGAGAACGCTTTGTCAATATGACAATGCTTACTGATTTTTATGAGCTTACCATGGCCAACGGTTACCTTAAAGCCGGCTTCCGTGACACCATCGCGTATTTTGATGCCTTCTTCCGCAAGGTCCCCGATGACGGCGGCTTTGCCATCATGGCGGGTCTTGAGCAGATCATCGAGTATCTTTCCGAACTGCGCTTCACCGAAGAGGATATTGCCTATCTTCGCGGACGCAACTGCTTCTCCGAGGAGTTCCTCGACTATCTTGCTGATTTTAAGTTCTGCTGTGATGTGTGGGCGGTTCCCGAGGGTACTGTAATCTTTCCCAACGAGCCGGTCATCAAGGTGCGCGGTCCTGTCATCCAGGCTCAGTTCGTCGAGACGGCCATCCTGCTCATGTTCAACCATCAGTCGCTCATTGCCACCAAGGCGAACCGTATCGTCCGCGCTGCCAAGGGACGCGCGGTCATGGAGTTCGGGTCCCGTCGTGCCCACGGCGCCGACGCCGCCATCAACGGTGCCCGCGCTGCATATATCGCCGGCGTTGCCGCTTCTGCCTGTACCATTACCGATGTAGTCTACGGCGTTCCCGCAACCGGCACAATGGCGCACTCCTGGGTGCAGCTTTTTGACAGCGAATATGAAGCCTTCAAGACCTACGCCGAGAATTATCCCGGCAACTGCGTGCTGCTGGTTGATACCTTCAACACACTCAAATCCGGCGTGCCCAACGCTATCCGTGTGTTCAACGAGGTGCTGGCTCCCATGGGTTACCGCCCCAAGGGTATCCGCATCGACAGCGGTGACATCTCATATCTTGCCGGCAAGGCGCGCAAGATGCTTGACGAAGCCGGATATCCCGACTGCACAATCTGTGCATCCAACTCCCTTGACGAGTACCTCATCCGTGAGATGCTGACCAACGGCGCTCCTCTGGACAGCTTTGGCGTAGGCGAGCGGCTCATTACTTCCGATTCCAATCCCACCTTCGGCGGCGTCTACAAGCTTGCGGCCATTGAGCGCGACGGAGAGATTGTCCCCAAAATCAAGCTCAGCGAAAACGTCGCCAAGCTTACATGGCCGGGAAGCAAGCAGGTGTGGCGCCTTTTTGACCGCGAAACCTGTAAGGCCATCGCCGATGTGGTCACGCTGGATGACGAAGTTATAGATGACAGCAAGCCCTACGAGATCTTCGATCCCGAGTTCACATGGAAGCGCAAGGTGTGCGATAATTTCGTCGCTCAGCGCATGCTGGTGCCCATCTTTGAGAGAGGCAGACTGGTTTATGAGCTGCCTGCTCTGGAGACTATTCGCAACCGCTGCAAGGCAAGCGTTGACGGTCTGTGGGAAGAAGTCATGCGTTTTGAAAATCCCCACAAGTATTACGTGGACTATTCTCCCGCTCTCTGGGAAACACGCAATCGCTTGATCGAGGAAGTCAGGAGCCATCAGCAGGGCTGATAATAACACGAAATATTATAATCAAAACCACTAGTGAACTAGTGGTCAGCCTGCAGAAAAACCCGACTTTGGCAACGCAGCCAGAGTCGGGTTTTCGATATTGAGTATTCAAATAAAGAAAATAACCGTGAAAAAGCAGATCGTAATGTGCCGGAAGAACCTCTGTGGTTCTTCTTCCATTTCCATCTCGCCAGTTTTTTCAGATTCATGGCAGCAAACTTAAGCTTAACCCAATTGGTGACCTGGGCTAAGCCTCTGTACTGAGTGTATCTCATGCCGTGCTTTTCTTTAGCGTCGGCAAACACTCGCTCGATTTTCTCTTTTCGCTGCTTGTACAGATCACGATACTCCGGTATGTACCGTGCGTCATCTGCCATGTCAATGTAACGCTGCCACACGTGGCGTGTTACCGTTTTTTCGCATTTAGCATTTGCTGTACAAAGTTCTCTGGTTTCACAGCTGCTGCAAATGTAGCTTCTGCTCTTGTATTCACGGTAACCCTCTCGGTTAGTGGTGGAATAGTGTAAAACTTTGTATTCCGGACAGACAACGCAATCGTAATATTCATCGTACACATAATAATGCCATGGGTGAGTGCTCTTGGTCATCGGTCTCTTGTATGCTGTTGACAACACTCTGCCGCTTCC
>JAZUPE010000069.1:0-1594 GCA_045605025.1 Acutalibacteraceae bacterium | reverse complement strand
ATCTGATATCACCAAGATATTCAAACGGACCACTTGGCTCATCTGAAACAGCCACCGACATCGGGCCGAAATTCTTTGTGTTTGGGCCCATTGCGCAGTAATAAAGTTAATATCTGCCGTCATTACCCTTTACACAATCGGGAGCATAATAATCGACCAGTTTTCCCGGCTTCGAGCGCGGATCCTGATCTTTGCGGTAGGTCACGCCATGGTTTGTCCAGTCGGTCAGATCATAGACCGGGGCTGACCATACGGTATAGTCCTGCACACAGATACGCTCCGACCTTGCTTTATCGTGCGAGCCGTAAAGATACACCCTGTCGCCGAACACATGAGGCTCGCCGTCGGGAATATATTCATTAAGCGGAAGTAACGGATTCATGACATTCCCCTTTTATCAGAAATTATTACAGGTATCGCTCTTGAATATCAGTTCAAGCACCCGACCTACGGATATATCAAGTACCTTTCTGTCAAGGCTTCCTGCCCTGAGTTCTTTTTCAAGAGCCTTTGCAACAGCAGCCGTTCCAGGCATAATAAGATCATTTCCTGCGTTTATAGCCTCGCTGTATGAACACTTATCAACAGCATTCCAGTCGCTCATAACAAGTCCATCAAAGCCCCATTCATCACGAAGTACACGAGTGCACAGGTCGTAGCTGTTGCACACATATTTTCCGTTGACGCGGTTGTAGCTTGACATTACAGTCCACGGTCTGCCCTCGGTAACAGCAACGCGGAAAGCGCGCAGATAAATCTCACGCAGGGCGCGCTGTGAGACATTCGCAGAAACACCTGTGCGGTTATCCTCCTGATTGTTGCAGCAGAAGTGTTTGACAGCAACGCCGACGCCGCCCATGCCCTGCACACCTCTGGTGACAGCAGCAGCCATCTTTCCTGAAACAAGCGGATCTTCAGAATAATACTCAAAATTCCTGCCGCACAGCGGATTGCGGTGAATATTGAGCCCCGGAGCGAGCCAGACCGAAACGCCGATTTCGAGCATTTCTTTTCCTACGGCTCTGCCAATTTCTTCGAGCAGCTCAATATTCCAGCTCTGTGCGAGCAGAGTTTCGCTCGGCCATGCTGTCATAAAGCGGTATGCCGTTATTCCCTTGCCCGGCTTTGATTTAACCAGCGGCTCAAATTTTCTGAGCCACCCCCATTGCCAGTCCTTCGGAAGACCGTCGGGATAGCGAGGCGTGCCGTCGCTCATTACGGTGGTGGACTGGTTGACATTAATCCCAGCCGGACCGTCCGCAAGGACGATGTTGGGTATCCCTTTCCTGAGCAGCTTTGTACACGTACGCCCTGCCGCACCCATTACATTGTTATAGCAGCGAATACTGTATCCGCCGCCGGTAACCAGTCTGATTTTATCACGGTCACTCAGCTTTTTCAGCATTGCGGAAACTTTTGGACTGAATTTCTCTTTTCGTGCATCACGCGTGTTTTCTCCGACAGGAATGACTGTTTCCAAAACTTTCTCTTCTGCCAGTTCAAAGCTGCCGCAGGGTGCATCGCCGAGCATCAGCGTATATGTTCCGCTTTCGAGTATGAACGAAGAGCGTTCTTCATCAAACGTGGAGATTGC
>JAZUPE010000068.1:0-16930 GCA_045605025.1 Acutalibacteraceae bacterium | reverse complement strand
GCGCATACGCTTGTTGAAGAAGCGGGTAACGAGAATCATCAGAGGCAGTGTGGCAAAGATGATCAGGGTAAGGGGCACGTTGACAAAGCACAGCAGTATGAACGCGCCGAGGATCTTTACGCCGGCGATGAGGAATTCCTCCGGGCAGTGGTGAGCAAACTCGGTCACATCAAAGAGGTCACTGGTTATGCGAGACATGAGCTGTCCCACGCGGGTTTCGTCATAATATGCAAAGGACTGGCTCTGCAGGCGGGTAAAGAAATCGCGGCGCATATCGGTCTCGATGCGGGCTCCCATGATGTGACCCACCGAGGTCATGTAGTAATTGGCGAGAGCATCCACAACGCGCAGACCGAGGTATATCGCGCCGGTTGTGAGCACGCCTCTGACCGTCAGGGACGCGATGTCGTTGAGCCCTTTGTCAGTAATCTCACGGACAATAACCGGCAGATACAGTTCGCACACCGTTGTCAGCAGCGCGCAGAACAGATCCAGCACCAGCGTGCCCACATGAGGTTTGTAGTAGGGAAGGAAGCGTTTTAGCAGATAGGAATTGCTGCGGGTGCGATCTTTTTCCTGATTTTTCATTGTTTGATTATCCTCACATACAGCTTCCGCACGATCATATAAGATCGTGCGGAAAGATTACTTTATGGCTTTCAGTTATCAGTTAAGGAAATCCTTGAGGCGTTTACTGCGGCTGGGGTGACGGATCTTGCGCAGAGCCTTTGCCTCAATCTGGCGGATACGTTCACGGGTGACGTTAAAGCGTTCGCCCACATCCTCAAGAGTGTGGCAGCGCCCGTCTTCCAGCCCGAAACGCAGACGGATGATCTGAACCTCACGGGGAGAGAGTGATTCCAGCACGATATCAAGCTGCTCGCGCAGCATGGTGTTGGCAGCAGCTTCGTCCGGAGTCAGCATGGTTTCATCTTCGATGAAGTCACCGAGATGGCTGTCCTCCTCCTCACCGATGGGAGTATCAAGCGACACCGGTTCCTGAGAAGTGCGCTGAACATCTCTGACACGCTCCACAGACACGCCCATGCGCTCGGCAATCTGCTCGCTGGTAGGCTCGCTGCCGTTTTCTGAAAGAAGCTGCGCAGATACCTTGCGCACCCGGCTGATGAACTCGCTCATATGTACCGGCAGACGGATGATGCGCGACTGGTCGGCAATGGCGCGGGTAATGGCCTGCCTGATCCACCATGTGGCATAGGTTGAAAACTTGAACCCTTTAGCGTGGTCAAATTTCTCCACAGCTCTGATGAGGCCGAGATTGCCCTCCTGAACGAGATCCAGCAGTGTCATCCCTCTGCCCATATATTTTTTCGCAATGCTTACCACAAGACGGAGGTTGGCTTCCACAAGACGCTTTTTGGCAACTTGATCTCCGTCAGCAATGCGTGTGGCAAGCTCAATCTCCTCCTCAGCGGTAAGCAGCGGTACTCTGCCGATTTCGCGCAGATACATCCGCACCGGATCTTCTATCCCATGCGCGTCGGCTTCAACAGAGCCTCCATCGCGAGTGTCATTGACCATCTGCGGGTCGCTCAGCTCTATATCCTCCGGCTGATCCTCGATAATCTCGATGCCCGCGGCTTCAAGCTTGTCATAGAGGCTCTCCAGCTGTTCCGGCTCTACGTCCACGTCCAGCAGAGCATCCATGATTTCCTGATTGGTCAGATTTCCTTTTTGTTTTCCTGCTTCCAGCAGATTTCTTACAGTGGTTTTTACATCGTTGATTCCCATACCAATATTCGCCGTCCGGAAAGTCGGACGGCATCCTCCTTTTTTATGGATTAGGAGTACCGCTCGATTCAGGACGAGTTTTTATGAATATCCCTTGAGCTTGTTGCTGCGGTTCGGATGACGCAGCTTGCGGATAGCTTTTGCCTCTATCTGGCGGATACGCTCACGGGTAACGCCGAATTCGGCGCCGACTTCCTCCAGAGTGCGGCTGCGTCCGTCATCCAGCCCGAAGCGCAGACGGATAACGCGGCTCTCACGGGGAGTAAGGGTGTTGAGGACTTCCTCCATCTGCTTTTTGAGCATAATGCTGGGAACCGCATCATCGGAAGCAGTGGCCTGCTCGTCCTCAATGGAGTCTCCCAGTTGGCTGTCTTCTTCCTCACCGATGGGAGTTTCGAGGGAAACAGGATCCTGAGCGACGCGCATGATTTCGCGCACCTTCTCCACGGGCATATCAAGCTCTTCAGCGATCTCCTCTGCAGAGGGCTCATGTGCATTCTCGTGAAGCAGCTGGCTGCGGGCACGCTTGACCTTGTTGATGGTCTCCACCATATGCACGGGGATACGGATGGTACGGGCCTGATCGGCAATAGCACGGGTGATGGCCTGACGGATCCACCATGTGGCATAGGTCGAGAACTTGAATCCCTTGGTGTAATCAAATTTATCAACAGCCTTGATAAGACCGAGATTGCCTTCCTGAATGAGATCGAGGAAATGCATACCTCTGCCCAGATAACGCTTGGCAATGCTGACCACCAGACGGAGGTTTGCTTCGCTCAGGCGTTTTTTTGCACTCTCGTCACCATCCATAATGCGGATGGCAAGGTCGATCTCCTCCTCAGAGGTAAGCAGAGGGACGCGGCCGATTTCACGCAGATAAGCCTTTACCGGATCGTCGATAAACAGTCCGTCGGCTGCGGAACCGTCGGCACTGCCGTCGTCAACGATGCCCTCGGTGGCGATGTCGTCCAGCTTGATATCCTCGACGGGATCGTCAACGATTTCAATGCCCTGCTGTTCAAGGTGATCGTAGACCTTTTCCATCTGTTCGGGGTCAAAGTCCACCTCTGCCAGAGCGTCCAGAATCTCATGGTTGGTCAGACTGCCCTTCTGTTTTCCAAGCTCGAGAAGATTGCGAAGAGTTGACTTGCTGTCTGTGGTATTGCTCATTGGTATATCTTTCCTTTTCCTTGAAAATTTATTTGAAATGATTGGAATACTAATCTTTTCTCCGGTTCAGGGACTGGAGATATGCCTGAAGATCCTCCGCGGTGGCGGCACCGGCGGATTCACCTGCAGGACGTGAGGCTTCCTCCTCAATGATCCGGACGCAGCGATTGATATCCTCCTCGCTGCCCGAACCGCCGGTTACTCCCACGGCATTTATTATCCGTGCGGCCTGTCCCATTTCCTCCGGTGTAAGCACCAGAGAACCCGGACCGTTCATCTGCCCGAAGTGGGCAATGGACGGTGGTTCACCTGTCTGTATGATATCCAGCAGGGATGTGTAAAGACCTCTGCAGAAGTCGGAAAGCATTTTCTCCGGCGGCATCTTCTCCCTTATCATTCCGGCCTTTTCCGGATTATGATAGAGAATATAGATGAGCGTTTCCTCCGCCATCGTACCGCGGGGCTTATCGCGGCGGACGGGGTTGACTTTTTCTTTGCGGGTGGAAATACTTTCCTGCAGCTCACGGAGCTGCTCACGCTGCTCCTGCGCGCGGCGGCGCTTGCTGCCGGCGGCGATCTGTGCGATAATAGCGGACTTGTCTGTTCCGAGATCGGAAGCGATGCGCGCGGCGTAGACGTCACGCTCCAGCGGAGAGAGCCCTGCCAGCACCTGGCACACCTCGTGCAGATATTTGACCTTGCCGTCGTCGGACAGCACATCATAGTTCGAGCGTATCTGATCAAGGCGGTATTCAAGTTCGCTGCGGCTGCCCTCGATCAGGCGCTTCATTCGCTCTGGACCGTATTTCTTTATGTATTCGTCAGGGTCGAGATTTTCGGGAATATTGAGTACCCGCACGTCATTGATCACCGCACGAAGCACGGGGATTGATTTGCGGATGGCCTCCTGTCCCGCGCGGTCGCCGTCCTGTGACAGAATGACACGCCGGGCGTAACGGGAAAGCAGTCGTGCCTGTTCCTCGGTAAAGGCTGTGCCCTGAGAGGCAACAACATTCTCAAAACCCGCCTGCCACATGGCAATGACGTCCATGTAGCCCTCGGTGACAACGATTGTATCGCTGCGGGCGTTTTTCGCCCAGTTGAGGCCGTAGAGATTGTGACCTTTGGTGTACACCTCGGTCTCTCCGGTGTTGATATATTTTCTGCCCTCGTGATTTTTCTCCATCGTGCGCCCGCCAAAGGCGATGACGCTGCCCTGCAGGTCGATGATGGGAAACATGACACGGTTGCGGAATACGTCTATTATACCGCCGTTTCTGCTGCGGCGGGAAAGATTGGCGCGAATGAGCTCGTCCTCGCGAAAGCCCAGCCCTCTGAGGTGGTCGGTCATTGCCGTCCAGCTGTCGGGTGCCCACCCGAGGCCGAAGTGGGTTATTGCCTTATCGTCAAGACCGCGGCCGCGGAAATATCCCAGCGCGTCCTTTCCGGCAGGAGTATAAAGCTGACGGTAGAAAAACCGCGCCGCTTCCCGATTGGCTTCTCTGATGCGGCGGCGCACCTGCGTCATGCCGTCAAAGGCACCGTCCTCTGGAACCTCCATACCGGACATATTTGCCAGTTTTTTTACCGCCTCCACGTAGTCAAGCCGCTCGATGTTGCGAACAAAGGTTATGGCGTCACCGCCGCTCTGACAGCCGAAGCAGTAATATGATCTGCTGTCGGGATAGACAGTAAACGAGGGTGTTTTTTCCGAATGGAACGGACACAGGCCTTTATACTGACTGCCGCTGCGCTTGAGGGTGACATATCCGCTGATAAGTCCGACGATGTCCACCGACTGGCTCAGACGGTCAATGAATTCTCTTGGTATTGCCATTTATGCCCCCTATCTGTCCCATGATCTGGGGACGGTGAGAGCCATAAACTGGTTAACGGCGTAACGGTCGCTCATTCCGGAAATATAATCAAGAATGGCACGTTCATCACCCTCCGCAAGACGGGTGCCGGCATATGCTCCCGGCAGCTGTTCCGGATACATGAGATAGTGCTCAAACAGATGCTTTATCATCGCCTCCACTTTAGCCTCCTCGCCCTTGACCACCTTGTTGCGGTAGACACTCTCAAAGAGGAATTCGTGGAGGATATCGTAAGCTTTACGATATCTGTCTGAGAAAGTGATATTGCCGTTATCACTGTGCCGCACGAGGTCGGTGATGAGTGCATTGATTCGGGTTGCGTGACCTATACCCAGCACGGAGGAAACCTCACGGGGAATATCGTCCTCGGTGAGTACTCCTGCGCGAATGGAATCGTCGATGTCGTGATTCATGTAGGCAATGTGGTCGGCGATGCGCACGATCCTGCCCTCGGCGGTGAACGCCTCGGTGCCCTTGGTGTGGCATAGAATACCGTCGCGCACCTCGGCGGTCAAATTAAGACCGTAGCCGTCCTTTTCCAGCTTATCAACAATGCGCAGGCTCTGCTCATAATGGCGGAAGCCTGCCGCAGCAACGTCGTTGAGGGCACGCTCGCCTGCATGACCGAAGGGCGTGTGACCGAGATCGTGACCGAGAGAAATGGCTTCGGTCAGATCCTCATTGAGGCGCAGGGCGCGTGCGATGGTGCGGGCTATCTGGGACACCTCAAGGGTGTGAGTAAGACGGGTGCGGTAGTGGTCACCCTCCGGAGCAAGATAGACCTGAGTCTTATGCTTGAGCCGACGGAAGGCGTTGCTGTGGATAATACGGTCACGGTCGCGCTGAAAATCGGTGCGCAGAGGACATTTTTCCTCCGGCACGGCACGTCCTTTGCTCTGGCACACCAGAACGGCAGCGGAACACAGATTCTGTTTTTCCATTTGTTCGATGGATTCTCTGATATTCACAGCGACTCACCTCCACTTATACATATATACGCCGCACGACGCGGAATTCCCTTTATTTTTTCTGAAAAACTCTGCCACGCGTTGACCGGAACACGGCAAGAAACTATAATTGTCGTATTACCAACCGGAAAGGACTGGGATTATGGACCGATTCGACCCTATCAGACGCAGCTTCACCGCGCTTGCCGATCGCTGCGAAGATATCTCTGCGATCGTCATTATCGGATCGCAGGCGCGAACCGCCGAAAAGGCAGACGACCTTTCCGACCTTGATCTCCTGCTGGCGACCGATCGTCCTGAGGATTATCTTTATTCCGATGAAAAGCTGTCATCAGTCGGGAAGATAATGATATCATTCACCGAACCCACACTGGGCGGCGCTTCCGAGCGGCGCATACTGCTCAGCGGCTCGCTGGATGTGGATATTATTCCGCTCCGGCCGGAAGATTTTTCTCATATGCTTGAGCAGCACATAGCCGACACCATCTTCAGCCGCGGTTATTCGGTGCTGTACGACCGCGGCGGTATCACTGCGCGATTGGAGCAGCAGGACTTCTCCTCGCCATGCTTTATACCAATGGAAAAGCAGGAATTTCTCAATACCGTCAGCGATTTCTGGTATCACACGGTGTGGTGCGCAAAGAAAATTCTCCGTAGCGAGCTGTGGACAGCACTGACCTGCATTGACGGCTATCTCAAGCAGTGCCTGCTGCGCATAATCGAATTGAGCGAATATGCTCGCAGCGGCGGAGAATGTGATGTGTGGCACAACGGACGGCTGATGGAGCGCTGGGCTTCGGCGGACACCGTTGCGGCTCTGAAGCACTGCTTCGGAAGATACGACCGCGCAGATATCATTTGCGCGCTTAACGGCACTGCCGACCTGTACGGAACGCTGGCACGGGAGTGTGCTCATGCTCTTCGGTTTGATTACCCTGAACAGGCAGAAGAATACGCCCGAAGCGAGTGTTCACGTCTGCTGGAAGGCTGACCACGCGAATCATAATTTCATAAAGGGACACAACGACCCGGGAAGCGATATCCCGGGTCGTCTGCATTATCTGTTACTGTTCAAAAGCATAGAACTGCTCGCCGGTGACCTCGGCGCGGCAGGCTCCGCAGGTGGCATCGGCAAGGCGCGGCTCCATTGCCGCAAGCTGTTCGGCTGTCATATGGAATGTCAGCTCTACCTTGTCGGTGAACTGTGAATCATCCACCACTCCGCCCATTTCGGGAATGAGCGATGCCACTCGCCCGTAGGAGCTGTAGTCACATTCCACACGCGCAATGACGCACTGGCGCATGATCAGCAGTCCCGATTCCTCAACAGCAATGGCTGCACCGTGGGAATAGGCGCGCACAAGTCCTCCGCCACCCAGCAGTATGCCGCCGAAGTAGCGCGTGACCACGATGACGGCGTCGGTGATGCCCGGCTTGGTGAGCACCGACAGCACCGGCATTCCTGCCGTGCCCGAGGGTTCGCCGTCGTCGCTGTAGCGGCAGATGTTGCCCTCGCGCAGAGAGTAGGCGTAGACGTTGTGGGTGGCATCCCAGTGCCTTGAGCGTTTTTCCTCGATAAAGGCGATTGCCTCCTCCTCGGTGGTCACCGGCTTGATGTAACCGATGAAGCGGGAGCGGCGCTCAATGAATTCGGCGCTGCATTCACGCCGGACGGTGGTGTATTCCATACTGACCTCCCGATGGCGGAGCGGAATCGGTTATCCCTCCGCAACACAAAAACGGCGATGCCGAAAAGCACCGCCGCGATTTGTTTGAAAGCAATTAGTTCAGGCCGAAACGCTTCTTGAAGCGATCGACGCGTCCGCCGGTATCGACGAGCTTCTGCTTTCCGGTGAAGTACGGATGGCACTTCGAGCAAATTTCCACGCGGATATCCTTGGAGGTAGAGCGTGTTTCGATCACGTTGCCGCAAGCGCATCTGATGGTGGTAGCCTCATACTTGGGATGCAGATTTTCCTTCATTTCGTTTCACCTCTCATGCCAGAAAGCTATAGTCTTTTGTCCGGATACTCTCCGCGACGCTAAAGTATGATAACATATTCCAAAATAAAATGCAATAGTTAATTTTGGATTTTTCGCAGGATTTATCGAACAATCTTTTGGGGATTTTCACGACAGGGGCACATGGCGTAGTTCGGACAGCCTGAAGGAGTAGATATAACACCGCACCGGCAGTCCGGTAACCGCCTTTACGGCATCGGCGTAGAGCACCAGCTGGTCGCGGTAGCGTTCGATAAGCACGTCGGTATTTTTCACCTGATCGGTCTTGTAGTCCACCACTATCGCTTCGCCGTCATTGATGAGCAGCAGGTCACATTCGCCCTGCAGCACGATCATCTCACCCGGGTGCTGCGCCTGCGTGAACAGTGACAGCCGCTCCGCCGGCAGCTCAACTGTAAATCGCCATTCGCGGTGCAGTTCTCCTGCTCCATCCATCATTGCTCCCAGCTCGCCACCGAACAGCTTTGCTACGCGGACTGTATCCACTGCTTGGCCCTCTCTTTCAGTAAGGAAACGTGCGTTCACCAGACGCTGCACCTCGGCGGCCGCGTCGGTGCGTGCCCGCTCAAGGTCGCAGAACTGCATGAAGCGGTGCAAGGCGGTGCCGCGCTCGGTGGGTGTCAGACCCTGACTCATCATAAAGGACGGTCGCACGGAACTGATGTGTACCTTTTGTTTACTTTCCGTCTCTGAGCTGTCGATGTCGTGTTTGTGTGTCTGGGATGCGGTCACCTTTGCCGGAACATCTCCAATATTGACATAGGGATATACATAATCCATGGAACAGCGCAAAGCTTCCACCAACGCCTCGTCGGGCAGTGGCTCGTTTTTCTGCTGCTGTTCTTCGGGTTCGACAGGAGCCAGCATCGGATCAAAACCGGGAACCACTTTTATTGCAAAGGGGCATGTGCTTTCGATGCTGTCGTAAATGCCGCTGAAATCCTCGCGCAGTACGGCATTATCCGGATGGCGCAGTGCGCATGCGGTCACCCAGCTGCCCATGGACGGGCTTGATTCCAGCCAGACGGGCTGGATGCCCTCCTCTGTGATGTTTGACGTTACACTCTGCAGTACACGTTCAACGGTCGTGTTGCGCGCTGCCGCCGAGACAAGTATGAGCTTGTCGACGGCACGGGTCATGGCAACGTACAGCACACGCAGCTCCTCGTCCACCTCGTCGGAGAACCGGGCGCGGGCTATGACCTTCTGCTGAACGGTGGGATAGCGCAGACGGCGCTGCAGGTCGTATATCCCCGCTCCGACGCCCAGCCGCTCATGGATGGGCAGTGGCGAGGAAAGGATGCTGTTGTTCTTGCTGCCGCCAAGACCGGACACGATACATATCGGGAACTGCAGTCCCTTGGCGTTATGCATGGTGCGCACGGTGACACAGTTGCCGGCGGCGGGCGCGGACGACTGCGTCCGTCCGTCCTCCTCCATGCGGTCCATCATCCGCAGGAAGCCGGAAAGTCCGTGGCTGCCTGTGGATTCGCTGGTCTTTGCGTATTCCAGCAGCAGAAGGAGATTGCCGCGACGCTGACCGCCGTTGGGCATGGACTGCACCACGGCAAGGTAGCCGGTGCGGTTGTATATCAGTCTGAGCAGACGGTCGCAGGGCATGGCTGCCGCAGCGCTGCGCAGTGTTTCAATCATCTCCGCTGCCTGAACGCACAGGCGGTCGCCTTCCTTTGCTTTGCGCAGAAGGCTGATATAGACCGGTTCTTTCTGTCCGTCCGCGCGCAGGGCGGCAAGACTGCGGCTGTCGAAGCCGAATATGGGCGAGCGCAGCGCGGCGGTGAGCGGTATGCTGAGCAGAGGGTTATCCACCGCGCGGAGCAGCGAAAGCATCACGCACACTTCAGGCTGACGGAAGTATCCCTCGTCCACGCTGACGGAAACGGGAATGCCCAGCGCCTCAAACTGCTCGATGAACGCCTGCCCGGCACCTGAGCGTACACCGCGGCGCATGATGCAGAAGTCGCCGTACTCCGCAGGGCGGAGGGTCTCACCGTCGGTGACCATGGCTGTACCCACCATTTTCTGAACAAGACGGGCGCAGTATCGGGCTTCCACGGTGCAGCGGTCGTCATCTCCGGCAGTCTCAGAGGCTTCTCCGTTTTCGTCTTCCTCGACAAGGAATGTCTTTGAACTGATGAGATGCAGTTCTGTCTCAAAGCCGCTGCCTTCGGGGAAGGGTCGTCCTGTGACAAGGCGCTGTTCTTCATCATAGGTTATGCCTCCGCGCTGTTCGGTCATTATCTGTTCGAAGACAAAATTGACCGCCTCGGTGACCTCGGGCCGACTGCGGAAGTTGCGGTCGAGAATGATCTTTGCGGGAAAAGCCGGAGAATCAGGATTGTAGAGCGGGTATGCTTTCAGGCGGTTGAGGAAAAGCTGGGGCACAGCCTTGCGGAAACTGTAGATGCTCTGTTTGATATCGCCCACAAGGAACAGGTTGCTGCCCTGCCCTATCTCCTCGGTCTGTTCAGAAGATATGGCGCGGAAGATGAGATCCTGAGTATAATTGGTATCCTGATATTCGTCAATCAGAAGCTCGTCAAAGCGTTCGGCAAGTTCTTTTGCGGTATCGGTACGCAGGAGAACACCGTCTTTCTCATAAAAAAGCAGGTCGGCGGTCATATGCTCAAGGTCATCGTAATCCAGCAGCTTTCGGTCGGCTTTGCGCTGTGCGAGGCTGCGTCGGTATTTTCCGGTCAGCCGGCACAATTCCGCAACCATTGGTTCCAGTTTTTCCCTGTCACCGGCAAAGCCTGCGCTGTCGGCGCACATGAGAGCCGTAAGGCGCGAGGAAACGATATCCTTGCGCGCGCTGCGTCCGCCGTTGATGCGCTGATAGTCGGGATCGTCAGAGAATTTGGTGCCGTCGGACATCTTGTTCGGTCCGCCCATGCGCTGGAATATGCCTGAGCTGTTGATGAGGCTGTATATGCCGTCCCAGTCGCCGGTCAGCGCCATTTCTTTTATGGACGCAAAGAGCGCGCTGTCGGCATCGAACACCGGACGGCATTTTTCTTCGATCTCAGGATAGAGAGTCAGTTCGTCAAGGGCGCGGTCGTTGAGAGCAATGGCATAGTCCATCAGCTGACCTGCATATTCCAGCATCCACTGTCCCCAGCCGGTCTTTTCCACCGGCAGGTCGTCACGGTACATGGCGGCAAATTCCGCCAGACGGGCATCGGGATCCGGGTAAGCTGTGACGTAATCTGCAAGCTCGGTGATAACTCGGGAAAGAGTGCGGTCGCTGCGCTCGTCACCCAGCAGTTCCACGAGGGTACGGAATCCCTCGCTGTTTTCGACGTACGCTTCGTCGATAAGCTCGGTGAGTGCTTCGGCGCGGATGGCGCGGATCTCCGAATCGTCGGCGATGCGGAAATCGGGCGCGATGCCCGCACGGGCAAAGAACTCCCTCAGGCAGGATGCACAGAAGGAATGGATGGTGTCGATGTGGGCTCTTCCCAGAAGCAGTTTCTGCCGGCGCAGTGCCATGTTGTCGGGATCTTTCTTCAGCAGCGCAGCGATGCACTTGTCGATGCGCTCGCGCATTTCGGCTGCAGCAGCCTTGGTGAAGGTAACCACCACCAGACGGTCGGCATCTATCGGCTTCACCGGATCGGTGAGCAGACGGGTGACACGCTCAACCAGCACGGCGGTCTTGCCCGAGCCTGCGGCGGCGGAGACCAGTATGGTGCCGCCTCTTGCATTGATGGCATTGAGCTGATCGGTAGTAAACTCAGGAGTGCTCACTGGCTCTCACCTCCCTCTTCGAGTGCTGCGGACATTAATTCAAGAGCGCCGGCTGTATCCATCTTTTCCAGCTGACGCGGCTCGCCGGCGTAGCGGCACACAGGGTAATAGTCACAGCTTTCGCACAGGGCAAAGCCGGTATCGGCGGGATCCGGCGGAAGCTGTCCGCTGTCAACGGTATCCAGCATTCTGCCCAGTGTGCGGCGCACATATCTGCCGATGAGTTCAAACTGATCGCTGCTGACAACCGAGCCGCGGGCCTGACTGCTGAGCATTCCTGCAGTCTTGCCGCTGCGCAGCAGAGTAACAGGAATGAATCTTCCCTCCAGCGACTGCTCCATGGCACGGGAAACGGGCAGGTCGGTGTCCTCAGCAGGGCGGTCTGCAGGCAGATTCTCCGTCTGCTCGATGATGACTCCCTTGCGGCGGAGTGCCTTGTCGCGTTCGGAAGCTATAGTTTGTTCGGCAGTATTGCGATCGCCGTCGGCACAGCCCGAGAACGCAGGACAATAGAGCAGGCCTGCAGGCTGTGCGTCCTCTGACGACGCGCACAGCTCACTGAGATAGATGATCATCTGCATATTCAGTCCGGCGAGCACGTCACTGAGACGGAACACCTTTCTGCCGGTTTTGTAGTCAATGACACGAAGATATTCTCTGCCGCCTATCTGGCAGCGGTCAACACGGTCGATGCTGCCCACAAGATGACCTTTCAGCCCGCCCGTACCTTCGACTACACGGGGCTTTACGGGGGCGTTCTCACCGATGCGCAGCTCGTAAGACACAGGGGTGAAATCACTGCCGGAAAGCTCGGCAGCAAGGTTCATCACCAGCGCAGTCAGACTGCCGCGCATGGCGCGCAGGCGGTAAAGGAAGCCGGCGGTCTTGCCCTGCTCTCCGCCCAGTTGTTCGGCAAGATAGCGTTCGATGAGAGCAGCGATCTTCTCTGCCACATTCTGCGCATCAGCCGCAAGGGCGGCAAAGTCAGATGTCTCCCTGAAAATATTCTCAAGGACGTAATGGGCGACGGTGCCGTATTCCATGCCGTCCAGCTCGGCTCGGCGGCGCGGCTGCAGGTCAAGTCCGTAGCGGCAGAAGAAACGATAGCGGCACTGATGATAGGTTTCGGCACGGGAAGCAGAAAGCTGCATATCGCTGCCGAACAGCTGGCGCGCTCCCTCCTGTCCCAGAGGCGCAGGCAGGTCGCCGCGGTGAGCTTCCTCAACGGCGCGGACTCTGTCCGCCCATTCGGGACGCTCGCACAGCGCCGCGCCGAGGCTGGCACTGATCTCATCACCGCTGCCAAGACTGCGGGCGTACAGCTCGAAAGCCGCTTCGGCGCTGCCCACGCTGCCAACTGCAGGCATATCGCTGTGGCTCAGCTGAGCGCAGCCGGGAACGCAGCTGGTCACCTCGTCGATGAATTCCGATCGACCGGTGTGCTCTCCTCCCGCTGCAGGCCATGTGATGTACAGCCGCTCACTTGCGGCAGACAGCGCGTTGTAGACCAGCAGGCGTTCCTCCAGAAGTTTGGTGTCGGCGGTCTGCGCTACCTGCACACCAAGCTCGTCGCGCAGGCGGCGGCGTTCCTCGTCGGTGAACACTCCCGCGCTGCCGGGCACTGCAGGGAACTCTCCCTCCAGCGCGCCAACAACGAACACCGCACGGGGAGCGTTGACCCGCAGGCGGTCGGCACCGCCGAAGGTTATCTCGTCAAGGCCGTGAGGGATATGTCCCACATCGGCACGTTTTATCATAAGGCTGATGTATGCGATGAATTCGTCGGCGCTGCAGGTGCTGTTGCCCAGAATGGCGTAGAGCTGTTCCAGCACCGAAACGAGCAGATCCCACAGCTGGGGCAGTTCGGCGGCGGCTGTTGCGGAAAGACCTTCGCTGAGCCGTTCAAGACACTGCGCCGTGCCGCTGTTCTCCACCAGTTCATAGACTGCGGTACACATATCCGAAGCCCGTTCCGAGCGCAGTGCGGCACGCAGCGGAAGTATCAGTGAACACAGCCGCTCACGCACGGCGTTGATGCGCTCAAGACGGGCATCTGTGTCCTCAGTACGGCGCGCACCCATACCATCTGGATGCTGTTCAAAGGGCTGTTCCCAGCCTCCTTTGGGCACATTCCAGATGAAGCAGTAGTTTTCAAGTTCGGCAATATCGGTGGCATCGATGCCGTCGATCATTCCGGTCTTGACACATCGCAGCATGTCGGCGGTGCGCAGACCACCATCTGCGGATTCGAGCGCTGCCAGCACAAAACGCATCAGTACCGCCCCTGATGCCTCCACACGCAGGTCGGCAAAGCAGGGAAGCTGCTGCTGCGCGAGGGCATCAGCAGTGATAGATGCGTAGGTGTCCTCGCTACGCGCGATGATGGCGATGTCGCGGCAGCGGTAGCCCTCCTCACGCACAAGGCGGCGGCATTCACGGGCGCAGAATTCCAGCTCGTCGTAGCGATCGGAGGCTTCGTACAGGGTGACGGCATCGGTGCTGCCGTCGTATATCAGACGGTCCTCCTCACGGCGGAACAGCGAGCTTTCCAGTATCTCAAGAGGCCCGGAAACAAAACGGTGTCGCTTTGCAAGAGTCACCTCGGGCAGCAGGCGGCAGCCGCATTCCTCAGCCGTGGCTTTAAGCTGTCCTGCCGTCTTTATTGCTGTGGCGAACAGGCCGCTTTCCTCGTCAGCGGTATTGCCCGAACGCTCAAGGCAGACGGTAACCGCGCACAGCTCTGCCTGCTGCATGATGCGTGACAGCACACGCAGTTCCTGTCCGGTATAGCCGCGGAAGGAATCAATATATACAGTCGCTCCGTCAAAAAAGCGGATCTCTCCCAGCTGATCGTAAAGGCGGTCGAGGTCGTCCATGGGATCCAGCGACGCCTGCGCAGGCAGACGGTTATACAGTCCACCGGACAACAGCCGGTCGTATATCTCCTCCCTCTTTACCGGAGCAGTCTGAGCTGTAATGGCGTTATATGCCCCGTAGATAAGAGCCAGTTCGGAAAGTTTTTCTCTGAGTCTGCCCCCTGCCGCGTTTGCCGCGCGATAAAGTTCAGGCGGTTCAAGGGCGCACAGTTTGAACTCCTTGACCGCGTCCAGCAGGTGTTCGATGAAATGCGAGGAGCGCCTGCCCTTGTAGTAGCTAAGCTCGCCGCTGAGCTGAGACAGCGCAAGCCCCATGGCGGCAACACGTCCGCAGTCGTCCAGCCGTCTGCCGGCGGAACCGCCTGCTTTTCGTGCTACATCTTCCGCAAGGCGGGTAAAGCTGTACACCCGAACCATGCGTGCATCTTTCGCGCCCAGCATGGACAGCATGGCGCGCTCACTCTCAAAGGAATACTGCTCGGGCACGATGAGTACCGGACTTTTCCCCTCCGAAGCCAGTCTGCACAGCTGCTGACGGGTGTACCATGTTTTTCCGCAGCCGGAGCCGCCTGTGATAAGCTGAAGCATTTTCATTCCCCCGTGATATTGCTTTGCTCAATGTAATTCGTCAGCCCAGAACCATGGGAATAAGCTCGCTGATGTCATCAAGGATCAGCGAACCGCCGGGTTCAAGATGCCGGCGAAGCTGATGTCCCTTAGCTACAAGAGCACATCGGGCACCGATAGCCTGCGCCATTTCCGCGTCGTGGAGCAGATCGCCCACCACGAGAGTACTCTGCGGAGCGATACCGCACCGTTCAATGTACGAACGGGCACGATCGATTTTGCTGCCTGCCTCAAGATCGTCGGCACCCAGAACAGCGTCAAAGCGGTCGAGGATGCCGTAGCTTTCGGCATAGCGCATGAGCTGTCCTTTTTCACTGGAAGAGACGATAACCTGCTTTATGCCGGCATCGCGGAAGGCATCCAGCACCTCCACCGCACCGGGCATAAGGCCGCGGCCTTTCATGTGCAGGTCGAAACCGGAATGGAACTCAACGGCAATCTGATCGAAGCTGATTTTGTCAAGGTCGAATATATGTCTGTAGAAGCCGATGATGGGCGTTTCCACATAGCTTGAATACTGCTCAAAGGTTATGGGATCCATATCTCTGCGCGCCAGCATATCGTTCACCGATTCCCATGAGGCACGGGCATCATCATGCAGGGTGCCGTTCCAGTCCCAGATGATCAGTTTTATGCTCTGTCTTTCCTCCATTGTCAACCATCCTTGCAATATGTTTTGTAACACGGTGATTATAGCACACAGTCATGTCTCAGTAAAGGAACATCATGCAGCAATGAGGGTAAAAATACACATCAGAAGGCGTATAAAATTGGAAGTTGCCGAATCTTCGATTATCTTGACAAACCATGCCGCAACCTATATTATAAAATAGCAAAAGTCTGTTGACAGCGGGTGACTCCGCCTGAGAACCTTTTGCTCAAACGGGATTATAATAAGGGGGTATTTCCTATGTCCGACGCAACCAACAACACCCTGCATCAGGAGGGTGTCTCCGAAAACACCGCCGGCACCGAAAATTCCGAGGCTATCATCAGTCTGAGGAATATATCCATCTCCTTTGACGGAGAAAACGTTCTCCAGAATCTTAATCTGGATATCGCGAACGGCAGCTTTGTTACCCTGCTTGGTCCGTCAGGATGCGGAAAGACCACCACTCTGCGTATAATCGGCGGTTTTGCCGAGCCGGATTCCGGCGATGTGCTGTTCAACGGACAGCGCATCAACGATCTGCCGCCCCACAAGCGTCAGCTCAATACCGTTTTCCAGCGTTACGCCCTGTTCCCCCACATGAACGTGTACGAAAACATTGCGTTCGGCATGAAGATTCAGAAAAAGTCTGATGCCGAGATCAGGGAAAAGGTCACCGAGATGCTCCGTCTGGTGTCTCTCGAGGGTTATGAAAAGCGCAATGTCAACACTCTTTCCGGCGGCCAGCAGCAGCGTGTGGCCATCGCCCGTGCCCTTGCCAACGACCCCAAGGTACTGCTTCTTGACGAGCCTCTGGGCGCCCTTGACCTCAAGCTGCGCAAGGATATGCAGGTGGAGCTCAAGCAGATCCAGAGCAAGCTGGGCATTACCTTTATATATGTCACCCACGATCAGGAGGAGGCCCTTTCCATGTCTGACGTTATCGTGGTCATGAACCACGGCGTCATTCAGCAGATCGGCTCCCCCACCGACATCTACAACGAGCCGGAAAACGGCTTTGTGGCCGACTTCATCGGCGAGAGCAACATCGTTGACGGCATCATGCATGCCGACCGGGACGTTTCCTTCTGCGGCGCACGCATGAAGTGCGTGGACACCGGCTTTGCTCCCGATGAGCAGGTGGACGTTGTGGTACGTCCCGAGGATGTCATTGTTGTCCCGGCCGAAAACGCTCCCTTCAGCGGCAAGGTGCTCAAGTCG
>JAZUPE010000067.1:0-20930 GCA_045605025.1 Acutalibacteraceae bacterium | reverse complement strand
TTCCGCAAGCTCCTCGACTATGCCGAGGCTGGCGACAACATCGGTGCTCTGCTCCGCGGTGTTCAGAGAACTGAGATCGAGCGCGGTCAGGTTCTGGCTAAGCCCGGTTCCATCAACCCCCACACCAAGTTCCACGGACAGGTTTACGTTCTGACCAAGGAAGAAGGCGGCCGTCATACTCCGTTCTTCAACAACTATCGTCCCCAGTTCTACTTCAGAACTACCGACGTTACCGGCGTTGTCTCCCTGCCCTCCGGCACCGAGATGTGCATGCCTGGTGACCATGTCGAGATGGACGTTGAGCTCATCACCCCGATCGCTATCGAGGAAGGCCTCCGCTTCGCTATCCGTGAAGGCGGCCGTACCGTCGGTTCCGGCGTTGTTACCGGCATCAACGATTAATTTGAGCTTATAAACTCACCTTTTTCAGAGCCTGCTGTCCTGCACAGCAGGCTCTGTTTTTTACATAAATTGTTCACATAATTCCACGTCTTCTTTGAATAAAAGTCATATTGACAGTGTATTAACGATTTATTATAATTGGTTTAACGCTTTATTGCGAAAAACAGAAAAGAGGTCAGAATAATGAAGAAAATCCTTTGCGCGCTTCTTGCTTCGCTGATGGTTCTCAGCTTTGCAGGTTGCAAGATTGAGTCTACTGCTGATGCTGATACCGACAAGCCTGCTGTTGAGCAGCCTGCTGACGAGACTCCCGATGAGGAGCCCGTTGTCGATGAACCCGTTGAGGAAGCCCCCGTTGAAGAAGAGCCTGTTGAAGAGGTCGCTTCCACTTTCACTCCCGGTGAAATCAACGGCAACGTTTACACCAACGAATACGCCGGTCTTACTTTCAACGCTCCCGATGGCTGGACCTACATGAGCGATGAAGAACTCGCTGAGATGATGAATCTTTCCATTGACCTGGTTTCTGACGGCAATGAGTATCTTCAGAAACTCGCCGAGCTTACCACCGTTTACGGCATGGTTGCTCAGAGCGGCGACATGCTCAGCAATGTTCAGGTTATGTTTGAAAACACCACCATCACCGGCAACAAGATGTCCGGCGAAGCCTACGCAAAGATACTCTCCACTCAGCTTGGCGGTGTCTACGAGCAGATGGATGCCACCGCAACAATCGGCGACATCGAAACCGTCCAGATCGGCGACAACGAGTACTACTACCTCAGCATCTCTGTTGACCTTGGTGGAATTACCCTTGAGCAGGGCTATGCCTGCCAGAGATTTGACGACTATATTGCCAGCATCGTCATCACTGCCTACGAAGAGGGCGGCGCCAAGGCTATCCTCGAGTATTTTGAATAATCAGTCAACACAATGAACAATGGTCGGCGCACTTTCCGATGTCGGGGAGTGCGCCGAATTATTACCGGAGGATTGTTATGGAACGACTGGACAAATTTATCGCTTCGCAGTCGGGTATGACCCGCAAACAGGCTCGCGAGACCATCTGGAAAGGCGGCGTCACCGTTAACGGTACTGTCGAGAAAACCATAGACCGCAAGATCAACCCTGATGCTGATTCGATACTGCTTGACGGCAGAGAGGTCTGCTACAGGGAGTATCTGTATATAATGATGAACAAGCCCTCAGGATATGTTTCCGCTACACGTGACCGCGACGAGCAGACGGTGCTTGAACTGCTTCCAGATGAATATCGCCGCAGCGGTGTGGCTCCTGCAGGCAGGCTGGACAAGGACACCACCGGTATGCTCATACTGACCGATGACGGTGCTTTTGCCCACAAGCTGACCGCACCCGGCAAGAAGGTGTACAAGACATATATCGCTGAGCTGGACTGCCCTGCCGACGAGGAAATGGTCCGGCGATTCAGCGACGGCATAGAGCTTGCCGACGGAGACAAATGTCTGCCCGCGGAGCTGCGGCTGCTCGGTGACGGCACTGAGATTGTCGTGCGGATTTGTCAGGGCATGTACCATCAGGTCAAGCGTATGTGCGCCGCCTGCGGCAGAAAGGTGGTCGCACTGCGGCGTACAGCTATCGGAGCGCTGAAACTTGACGAGTCCCTCTCCCCCGGTGAATGCCGGCTGCTGAGCAGCGAGGAGAAGGACAAATTGTTAACAAATGATAGATAATCCCGATGATGATTGACACAAATGTGCGCCATATCAGCAAGTTACCTAATTGTCAACAGTAAAGTTTGTTAACAAATAGAATAGCCAAAAGGGACCATATCTGTTATATTATTATACGGCAGATGCCACGCGGATGAGATTATCCGCAATAACTTTAGGAGGAAAAACTATATGGCAAGCGTAACCCTTAAGAACATATTCAAGAGATATGCTGGCGGCGTCGAAGCTGTTAAGGATTTCAACCTGGAGATCCAGGACAAGGAATTTATCATCCTTGTTGGTCCTTCCGGCTGCGGTAAGTCCACTACTCTGAGAATGATCGCCGGTCTGGAAGAGATCTCCGACGGCGAGCTCTACATCGGCGACACCATGGTCAACGATGTTGCACCTAAGGACAGAGACATCGCGATGGTTTTCCAGAACTACGCTCTGTATCCCCACATGACCGTTTATGACAACATGGCATTCGGTCTTAAGCTCAGAAAGTACGACAAGGCTGAGATCGCCCGTCGCGTTGACGAGGCTGCTCAGATCCTCGATATAGCTCACCTGCTCGACAGAAAGCCCAAGGCTCTGTCCGGTGGTCAGCGTCAGCGTGTTGCTCTGGGTCGTGCTATCGTCCGTGAGCCCAAGGTCTTCCTGCTCGACGAGCCTCTGTCCAACCTGGATGCTAAACTTCGTGCTCAGATGAGAACCGAGCTTGCTAAGCTGCACATGAGACTGGGTACCACCTTTATCTACGTTACCCACGATCAGACCGAAGCTATGACCATGGGCGACAGAATCGTCGTCATGAAGGATGGTATCATCCAGCAGGTCAACACTCCCCAGTTCCTGTATGACAAGCCCCGTAACGCTTTCGTCGCAGGCTTCCTCGGCACTCCTCAGATGAACTTCATCGATGTCGTGCTGCAGCGCCGTGAGAATGACGTTTACGCTCTGTTTGGCGATTACTCCATCAAGCTGCCCGCTTCCAAGAACAGCAAGGGCCAGCTCGATCCGTATATCGGCAAGGAAGTTATTCTGGGTGTCCGTCCCGAGCACGTCCACGACGAGCCCGAGTATCTTGCAAGATATGCTGAGTCCACTGTTGAGGCTGACGTTGAAGTTACCGAGCTTATGGGTAACGAGACTTACCTGTACCTCAACGCTCTGGGCAACAACATCACTGCCCGCGTTGCTCCTACTTCCAAGACCAGAGCCGGCGATACCATCAAGGTTGCTTTCGTCAACAGCAGAATCCATCTGTTCGACAAGGAAACCGAGCTCACCATCGTCAACTAATAGTTCCTTAGTACCTTCCGCCCCCTGTCCTGTCCCGGGACAGGGGGTTTGTTTTGTGCCTATTTTGTGTTTTCCTGAGTCTGAAAGCGCAATCGGGCCTGCGAGAGTTTATTTTGAGCGTTTTATTTCAAAATAATTAAAATTTTATGTCGATAACACTTGCAATCTCGATTGATAAAGTATAAAATGATAATATCATAACTTATGCTGTGCGCGTGTATATATCGCGCCAGAAATACCCATCAATGAAAGGCATGGTTCATTTATGATTTCTGCTGGCGATTTCAGAAACGGCGTTACCTTTGAGATGGACGGCGGCGTGTACTCCATCATCGAGTTCCAGCACGTCAAGCCCGGCAAGGGTGCTGCTTTTGTCCGCACCAAGATCCGCAACGTCATCTCCGGTGCTGTTACCGAGCGTTCCTTCAACCCCACCGAAAAATTCCCCACCGCTTTTGTTGAGCGCAAGGAAATGGAGTATTGCTACAATGATGGCGATCTCTATTATTTCATGGATCTCGAGACCTATGAGCAGATTCCCATCAACGCTTCCACTCTCGGCGACAACTTCAAGTTTGTCAAAGAGAACATGGAGTGCAAGGTCATGAGCTACAAGGGCAACGTCTTTGGCGTAGAGCCCCCCAACTTTGTCGAGCTGCTGGTCACTGAAACCGAGCCCGGCGTTCGCGGTGATACCGCTACCAACGTTACCAAGCCCGCTATCGTAGAAACCGGCGCTGAGGTTCGTGTTCCTATCTTCATCAACGAGGGCGACATGATCCGTATCGACACCCGCACCGGCACCTATATGGAGCGTGCATAATCCTTTCGGGATTATATTTTACATTCGTAAATCATATTATCAAATACACACATTAAGGGAGGCGTCCACTAATGAATTCTCTTGAAAAACTCGCTTATCTGAAGGGTCTGGTCGAGGGCCTTGGACTTGATGAAACCAAGAAAGACACCAAGGTCATCCACAATCTCATCACTCTGCTTGAGGATGTTGTTCTGTCTGTTACCAGCCTTGAGGAAGGCTTTGCCGAGATGCAGCAGCAGATTGATGCTGTTGACGAAGATCTGGGCGAGGTCGAGAAGGATCTCTATGAGGACGACGAGTGCGATTGCAGCAAGGGCGACAAGGATTCTGATGCAGACGACATTTATTATGAAGTCACCTGCCCCACCTGCGGCGACACCATTCATCTGGACGACGAGCTGATCAGCATGCGCGAGATTGATTGCCCCAACTGCGGCGAGAAGCTTGAGTTTGATCTGGAGGGCTAATCGGAACCGCTGATAAGGCTGCTTATTTTGCCCCCTTAATATTGCCATTTCAGGGAGCTGACGTTGTCCGCTCCCTATTGGTGTTTTAAATGTGTTGATCTATCTGTAAAAACAACCGCCTGCATGACTTGTGTACATACAGGCGGTTGTTTTCTTATTTCTTTGCTGAGCCGTACAGGTATCCCGGACCATGACGCGAGGTGCTTACAAAAGGCACCGGGTCAAAGGCATATTCTTCATCGAGCGCACATCTTATCAACGCCTTGGTCAGATCCGGAACGTCATCACGCTCCATTGCCTCAGAAGTATCCATCCAGATTACCTCGCTGTTTTCGTCGTGGTCGGAACATGGTTTACCGGAGATGTGATCGGCGGTGAAAACGACGTACCAGTTCTGAGAGTTGAACCGTACTCCGATCAATCTGCGTGGTTCAACTACGATTCCCGTTTCTTCCATGAATTCACGCTTCAGGGCTTCCTGCGGTGTTTCGCCATGCTCAACATATCCGCCTGGAATCACCAGCAGTCCTGTACCATTGCCGTAGGTGTGGCGGGCAAGCAGAACCTTATTTTCGTTGAGAACTACTCCGGCAACGGAGCGTCCCCAGTCGGTGGTATTGTGTTCCATATTCTAATTCCTTTCCTCGCTGTACGCCGTGCGCAGTTTCTTTTCATACAGCCAGCGGATGATCCGCTCAGGCATGAGCAGCGACACAATGTGACTGCCGGCCATAACTATGAAATCCCACAGACTGGTAAAGCCCATGCGATATAAGCCCCAGCGCACGCCGATGAGGCTCCTGATGTGCCCCCAGTTCTTGCGGCGCGCAAAGGCGTCGGCATCGACCCGGACACGCACCAGTATCTCGGGCAGGGTTTTGAATTTCGCTCCCGCCATCAGCATACGGCAGGCAAGGTCATAATCTTCAGCGCGTGAGAGATCCTTATATCCGCCGCATTCCAGCACTTTGCTCTTGCGGTAGGCGATGGTGACATTGGAAAAAGGCATTCTTCTTCTGGCGTATTTCAGTGTTTCCTCCGGATCGGTGGGAACCTTGCGCAGAAAGCCCTCATTCTTGTCCCGCTCGAATTCAAGAATATAGCCGCTGACGATGTCAAGTGCGGGATCGGCGACATATTCCGCCATCTCCAGTTCACAGCGTGTGGGTTCAGAGATGTCATCAGAATCCATGCGCATTACGATGTCGTTGCGGCAGGCTTCCAGCCCAAGATTACAGCACACGCCTACACCTCTGTGTTCCGGCAGACGCAGCACGTTGAATAACCCCGGATGCTCCCTGTCATAGCGGTCAAGAACGCTGTCCAGTTCCTCTGTCAAAGCACCGTCACACACAATGACTATTTCGTCCGGAGGCAGCGTCTGGGCAACCATGCTATACAGTGCTTCATCAAAATGGACGGGATCTGCAAGAGCGTATACCGCCATAAGCACCGAATAGGGATGATAATCTGCATGAGTGGATCTGTTCATATCCATACCTCTTAATATAGAATGACCGCAAAAACCACAGGGCTTTTGCGGTCATCGATTTTTTAGAAAACACTTACTTGAGCAGCTTGAGATACACAAGAACTGCAAGGACAATACCTACGAAGCAGTAGATGCCTGCAACCCAGGAAATGATGCCGTAAAGCACATTGATAACCGGAAGGATACCGATTAATTTGCCGATTACCGCAAGAACAACCATGGCAATCAGGTAAAGAACGATGCTGATCACAAGACCGGTAACATCGTTGGCGCGCATGCTCACAGGAAAATACTTTTTGACGAGATCCATAACAGTGCCTCCATAAAATAGGATTTTATGCCTGAATGGCTGCACCGCCGCACATTGCGCCGTCCGCCAATTCTGCATCCGCTATATTATATCACCGATCTTTTTCCAATGCAATCGGCAATTCGATAGTATTCGCGCTCAGTTTTTCCTGACGTTTGTAGGTTTCAGCTTCTTATCGACGTACTGCTGACGGTCAGCTTTGTCCACATATCCGCGCAGAACAACTTCGTTATTGCACAGGAATTCGGTCATACCGGCACTGACGGTAACATGATAAGGATAACCGCTGGCGGCATCCAGCTCGGCCATGACCTTCTTGAGGCGGCGCTGGATATCCTCAATGGATTCATTGCCGTTAATAAGATCAAAGACCGCGTATTCGTCGCCGCCGATGCGTCCGATGATGCTGTTGGAACTGAAGCACTTCTGCAGTGCCTTTGCCGCAAGACGGATAGCGTTATCGCCCTCGTCATGACCGCCGTAGACCTCATCGTCGTTGATCTGCTTAAGGTTGTCAACGTCGACGAAAGCAACCACAGCGCGGCGTCCGTAATTGGCATCGATACGTGCGATATGCTCAGAAACCTCAAAGAAGCCTCTGCGGTTATAGCAGCCTGTAAGCTCATCACGGGAAGCTATGTTGCGCAGAGCCGCATAGCGGAGGGTCATCTGATCCATCTGCTCGTTAAGCTGCGCCAGAAGGAATACCGTCTCAAGAATTGAACTTATCTGGCGGCAGATGCTGTTGACATGGCTGTAGTACTCGTGATCTGCCTCGCACAGAAGCAGACCGTACTGCTCTCTGGTGGTAAACAGCGGAACCAGCACAAGATTCTTTCTTGTTTCCTTTGAGATGAAGGGATTGTCCAGGAGCTCGACATTATGAATACGACCTTCTGCCTGACCGAGAATATGGCACTTGTCGCCGATGTGATAGGCACGCAGAGAAAGATCGGTCATTTTCTGCGGCGGCAGAGACGGACTGACCGGCACAGGCTCATTGAGCAGATATATCCAACTGCTGTTGATGTGCATCTGGCACAGCTGATTCAGAATTCCTCCAAGAATGATATTGAAATCAGTCTCATCGGTGCGCACATTGTCCATGATTACGGCGCTGCGTCGGGCTTCGCGGAGCAGTGCATAATGGGAAACGCCGAAAGCATTGGCAACAACTCTCTGCAGTGACAGGATGACATCGTGTATCATCATGCGCTTTGCGTCGCTGTCAGCCATATCGACCAGTATATCACGCAGCACAAATAGGATATCGTGCAGCGTGTTGACTGACGTAAGGTCAAGATTCTCCGAAACGATACACTTGCGGAAATCAGGGATCAGCTCTCCCAGAGGGAATTCCGTCGCCTCCGGATCGGCTGCAACAGAAGCCAGAATCCGGATAATGCTTTCCAGACGGTAGATGAGGCTTCTGGCAAGAACGCCGTTTACCCTGTCGTGAGCGGGAGTATATTCACTGCCGCTGAGCATAGCCTGTACCGCTTCGGTAACGTCGGAAATCCTCAGCGGATCGAACAGCGAAGAACTGTCCGAAACTTTACACCCACATGATTCGCGAATGACCGGACAGGTGGGCGCCGCAACCGAACGCACTTTTTCTCCGCCGGCAAGTCTCAGTGCCTCAAACACTGCCTGATAGCCCAGATCGGAAGCCTCAGCAGCTACGGTGGTTATGGAAGGCTTGAGAACATTGCACCACGCCATGTTGTCATAGCCGGTAACTGCAATGTCCGTACCGGGCATTATTCCGCGTTTGGTCAATTCATTGCAGGCAAGAAGCGCCATGCAGTCATTTGCGCAGCATATCGCATCAATTTCGGATGCATGCTCATCGATAAGACGTGCAATAACCGGACGGGAAGTATCGGCAAAGTCTCCGTACGTGATTATCTTTTTATCAACCGGCAGACCATGCCTCTTGAGCGTACTGATGTACGCGTTAAGACGGTCATCAGCGTCCATGTTGCCCAGCGGGCCGCTGACGTAAGCTATCCGCTTGTAGCCGTGGTCCTCGATGAGATGGTCGAGAATACGCTCGATGCCGTTATGGCTGTCAAAACGCACGCAGCTGCAGCCATTCATCTCCACGGCAATGCTCACTATCGGAATGTTTCCAAAGTGCTGCATCCGTTCGAGGATGGTTTCCGGCGAAAGACCGCGGAAAACCGTTCCAACGCTGAAAATCAAAGCATCCAGCATTCCTGCTTCGGGATACTCGAACATGGTTTTATAGTGTCTGTTCTTCCAGTTAGGATCGTCGTCCGGTGTAAACATCTCGCCCACGGGAATGGTTACCAGATCCACACCGGCTTCCTCAGCGCCAAGAGACGCACCCTGACAGATTACCTGCGAATAATCGTTAAGCAGGTCATCTATCATTAATCCAACCACAATTCTTTTCTTCATAATCAATGCCTCACAACAATGGTTATAAAACATAAACCGCTGCATTCAGCGAAAAACGCAATCACTTTACTCTATATATTAGTATATTACTATTTTTTCATCGTATTGTCAATAAATCCACCAACAATTCTGTCATGAAATGAACAAATCAACCAAACGACTGCTAACTCCTGATTAATCCTCTCATTCTTGTAAACAAATTGTAAAACATTTGCATTGAACAGTTTATCTGCTTTATTTTTTCGATCTTTGTGTTATAATATACCATAACTTGTGGTAGGTGTGATTTTTTCATCGACCGCCAGTTTGAAAACGAAATATATGGGAGGGTATCCCCATTGGATAAATTTGTGATTACAGGCGGAAATCCGCTGAAAGGTGAAATCCGCATCGGCGGAGCGAAAAACGCCGCTGTTGCTATTATCCCCGCTGTCATTCTTGCCGGCGATGTCTGCCGGCTTGAGAATCTGCCCAACATCAGCGACGTAAGCGTTCTTGCCAAGATTCTTCAGGAACTGGGTGCTGTTGTCACCCGCGTCAATAAGTCCACTCTGGAAATCGACCCCAGACCCATCAACACCTATATCGCGCGCCATGAACTCGTCAAGAACATGCGTGCTTCATATTACCTCTACGGCGCTCTGCTCGGCAGATTCAACAAGGCCCGCGTTCCCATGCCCGGCGGCTGTTTCTTCGGTATTCGTCCCATCGATCTTCACCTCAAGGGTTTTGAAGCTCTGGGAGCAACTACCAAGATCGTAGAAAACGGAATGGTCAGTCTGGACGCCGAAAAACTCACCGGAAGCCACATCTACCTTGACATCGTTTCTGTCGGCGCCACCATCAACATCATGCTGGCAGCCGTTCGTGCCGAGGGCGTTACTGTTATCGAGAATGCCGCACGCGAACCGCACATCGTTGACCTCGCCAACTTCCTCAACTCCATGGGCGCAAACATCATGGGCGCAGGAACCGGCGTTATCAAGATCCACGGCGTGAAGGACCTGCACGGCACATCCTATACCATCATTCCCGATCAGATCGAGGCCGGAACTTACATGGCTGCCGCAGCGGCCACCGGCGGCGATGTCATGATCACCAACGTCACTCCCAAGCATCTTGAATCCATTACTGCCCGTCTGCGTCAGATGGGTGTTACTATCGAAGAATTTGATGACTGTTTGCGGGTCACCCGCACCGAACCTCTCAAGGCATGCAACATCAAGACTATGCCCCATCCCGGATTCCCCACCGATATGCAGCCTCAGGCCGCTGCCCTTTTGTCTGTAGCCAATGGCATCAGCATCGTGACCGAGGGTGTATGGGACAACCGGTTCCAGTACTGCGACGAGCTGCGCAAGATGGGCGCAAGCGTTTCTGTGGACGGCAAGATCGCCGTGTTCCAGGGCGTTGAAAAACTGATGGGCGCTCCTGTGCGTGCCACCGACCTGCGTGCCGGTGCGGCGATGATTGTCGCTGCTCTGATGGCAGACGGCGTGACCGAAATCGAGCAGATTTTCCACATCGAACGCGGTTATGAGGATATCGTTGAAAAGCTCCGTGGAGCAGGCGCTCAGATTCGCCGTGTGAGTGACGAACCCACCCGCGGCGCAAATCTCATGTCTTCCTGACCGGCAGACAGGCTTATTTTATATTTCAATCCCTCGCTGTCCATGCGGCGAGGGATTTTTATTCCCGACACCGGAGGCACGCATGACAAGACTGCTTACTTTGGACGAGCACAATTATGACCCGGACATGGCGGAAATCTGCCGGATCGCAGTCAGAGGAATCATCTTTATCGACGGAAAACTGCTGCTTATTCAGTCCGGATCCGGCGATCTCAAACTGCCGGGCGGTGGCCAGGAGAAGGGCGAAAATGACGTTGACACTCTTATCCGCGAGACTCTCGAGGAGACCGGTTATCACGTCATTCCCGAATCGATTCAGGAATTCGGCGATGTTGAGGAAAAGCGTCTGTCGGTGTGCGGAAAAATGATATGGCACCAGTACAACCGCTACTACTTTTGTCAGGTACTGCACTCGCCGGAAGAATGCTGCTATTCTGAATGCGAAAAAGAACACGGCTTCCGTCAGGTGCTTTACACTCTGGAGGAGGCGATACAAATAAACAAGGACATGCTTGAAGCCGACGAGCAGCAGGCATGGAATCAGCGTGAATACAATGTGCTCAGACTGATACGGAAGCACATGAATCAGGTGAGGTAACTATGGCAAGATTCACTCCGCTTTTCAGCGGCAGCAAAGGAAACTGCGTTGCAGTCGGCGGCGCTGACAGTTTTATTCTTATCGATGCCGGCGTAAGCGCAAAACGCATCACCGACGCTCTGTGCGAACGCGGGCTGGATATATGCCGTCTGACCGGGATATTCGTAACCCACGAGCACAGCGACCACATCAGCGGCGTGCGTGTACTGGCATCAAAGCGCAAGCTGCCGGTTTTTGCCAATCGCGCCACACTGAGCCGTCTTGAAGCTGACGGTCACCTTGCCGGAACCGGCGGCGGAATCGAAGTTCCCGACGGAGGCATGGAGCACTACGGCATGAAGATCACTCCCTTTGCCACCAGTCATGACACGGTGCAAAGCTGCGGATATGTTATCGAAACCACCGACGGCCGGAAAGCGGCAGTTGCCACCGACACCGGCTGTGTCACCGATGACATGCACACGGCTCTCACCGGATGCCATCTTGTGTACATAGAATCAAACCACGATGTAGGTATGCTGACCAATGGCAGATATGACCCATGGCTCAAGCAGCGTGTACTTTCCGCGCAGGGGCATCTTTCAAACGATGCCTGCGCGGTAGAACTGCAGTATCTTGCCGCTTCCGGCAGCACACGGTTTGTGCTTGGACATCTGAGTCAGGAAAACAACCTTCCCGACCTTGCACGTTCAACCGCGCAAAACGCGCTGACCACACTGAATCTGCGTGAGGGCATTGACTTCACTCTTGATGTCGCTCCCCCCTGCGGACTGCCGGTAACATTGTTCTGAGGAGGAAAAGACGATGGATGTTGGAATTATCTGCATCGGAAAACTCAAGGAAGCCTACTGGCGTGATGCCTGTGCGGAATACGCAAAGCGGCTGTCCGCTCACTGCAGGTTCAGCATAACCGAACTTGCGGAAGCCCGCGTCCCGAAGGATCCTTCCGACGGTGACATCAAGCGCGCTCTCAGCGAGGAAGGCTCACGAATTCTTGAGCGGTGCCCCTCGGGAGCGTGGGTAGCGGCGCTGTGCATTGAAGGCGATCTTATCAGCTCCGAAAAACTTGCCGAACGCATGGCATCGGTCACCATCGGCGGCAAAAGCGCCATATATTTCATCATCGGCGGCTCTCACGGCCTTGCCCCGGAGGTTACTGCACGTGCCGACGCAAAGATATCCATGGGGCGCATGACCTTTCCCCATCAGCTTGCGCGCGTGATGGTGTGCGAGCAGATATACCGCGCCTTTGCCATTAATTCCGGCAGCCGGTACCACAAATAAGAAGCATCATCTGCAGGAGGACCGACCATGCAATACTCACGTGTATACGTGGAGATTACCAATATCTGCAACATGAACTGCTCCTTCTGCCACGGTCACAGACGCAGGCTCGGACGAATGAGCGAGGAGGAGTTCACGCTGATTCTCGACCGGCTCAAAGGGCAAACCGGATACATATACTATCATCTGATGGGCGAGCCGCTGACCCATCCGCTGCTGCCGCGTTTTCTGCGCATGGCATCTGAACGCGGTTTCCGCTCGGTTATTACCACCAACGGAACTCTGCTTGAGGAACGCGGCGAGGAACTGATTGCCGCGGGCGTTCACAAGGTCAGCATCTCGGTTCACAGCTTTGAACACGGCAGCGAATCTGATTTTCAGCGTTATATGAGCAATATTGCCGACTTCGCCGAAAGAGCTTCACAGGCCGGAGTGATTGTGGTGCTTCGGCTGTGGAACAACGGCTGCGACAACGGACTCAATCAGCGCGTGGAAGCATATCTGCGGTCCCATCTTGACGGAGAGTGGGTGAAAAATACCAAGGGCATCAGAATTCACAGAAAGCTGCACCTTGAGTGGGGTGATCGTTTTGAATGGCCGGATCCGGACGCTCCATCAGCGGGAAACGAGGTTTTCTGTTACGGTCTGCGGGATCATTTCGGAATTCTGCTGGACGGTTCGGTGGTTCCATGCTGTCTGGACTGCAACGGCGATATCACGCTCGGTAATATTTTCAGTGAAAGCATCGAGGAAATCCTCGCTTCCCCGAGAGCAATCGCGATACTTGATGGATTTGAGCGCCGAACCGCTTCCGAGGAGCTATGCCGGAGATGCGGCTACGCCCGTAGGTTTGTGCAAGCGGTTCGATACGACAGTATATTTTGATTTGACAGATAAAGCCGGATGGTTTATTATTTGATATGACAATTATTGCATACAGGAGGACAAATAATGAGAAAGAGACTCATCTCACTTCTTCTTGCCACCGGACTGCTTGTGATCGGCACCGGATGCGCTTCTGAACCTGCCGCAAGCGGTACGGACACTGAGGAAAAGGTATCAGCTGCTGACACTGCCGCTGAGCCTAAGGTATACGAGATTGTGGAGCAGCTGCCAGCTAACTTCGGCGCAAAACGCAGCGACGTTGAACGCGGAGAGATTACCGAGATAACCTATCATTCCAATACCACCGGCACTGACCGGAAGGCAAAGATCATCGTGCCCGCTGACTACAGCACGGACAAGCAGTATCCGGTACTGTACCTGCTGCACGGTATCGGCGGTGACCAGAACGAATGGATCGGCGGTGGCGCGGATAACGTCATCTTCAACATGTGGGCTGACGGCGAGGCAAAGGACATGATCGTTGTCGTTCCCAACGTACGCGCAAGAGCCGACGACAAAGCCAACCCCTCCGATATCTACACTCCTGAGCATTTTGCTGCTTTTGATAACTTCATCAACGATCTGCGCGACGATCTGATGCCCTATATCGAGAGCAATTATCCTGTTCTCACCGGCAAAGAGAACACCGCTGTCGCCGGTCTGTCCATGGGCGGACGCGAGGCGCTCTACATCGGATTCAGCATGCCAGAAACCTTCGGCTATATCGGTGCTTTCTGTCCTGCCCCCGGAATCCTGACATACGACAATCAGCTCTCCGCCGAAACAGGTCTTTTTACCGAGGATGAATTCAGACTGCCTGAGGGCGGTGACCATTTTGTACTCATCGTCAAGGGCGACCGTGACTATGTGGTCGGCGAGTCTCCTGACTCCTACCATGCCGCACTGGAAAAGAACGGCGTGGCTCATGAGTACTATGTGACCAAGGGCGGCCATGATTTCGGCGTGTGGAAGCACGGACTGAACAACTTCCTCAGAAATCTGTTCTAAGACAAGTCGCCAGGATTCATACACAGACATACAGCGAGGAATGCCGCCATTTCGACGTTCCTCGCTGTTTCATTTTCAAGAGGCACTGCTTCAGCACGCTTGCAGAACAGCCGCAGCCGGAACCGCAGACCAATCTACCTGTTCTTTGCGGCGAAGGGACACTTGTCCGGTGTCGCAGTGAGGACAGTGTCAGTGCAAAAACGGCAGGAGAGTGCCATGGAGCTATTACGGAATCTTTCCGTCTTGTTGCCCAAACACACTTTCAGGCACTTATTTTTTCAGAAAAAGCCGGAAAAAACTTGACTTGAACAACAAAAAGTAGTATTGTTACTTCGTTGAACTGAATAAAGCTAAATGAAATCAGCAGGAGATTAGGCTTTTGCCTTTCCAAAGGGGTAATACTCTCGGGTGTCATTTTGACGAGGACTGCTGACGGATAGCAATCTGGAGAAGTCCGCTCTGCGCGGATGCCGAAGGTGCAAGGGGTCAAACCTAAATCTCTCAGGCAAAAGGACAGATCATTTATTCACACAGGGTATCCTTGTTGTGCCGTGTTCTCTTTTCACCGCTATCCGACTGGTTAGCGGTGTTTTTTTGTTTTGTTCGGTTGACAAAAAATTTTAGGAGGTTCATTTTCAATGGACAAAATCTTGCAAACAATTGAAAGAATCAACGGCGAAATCAACGGCGTTGTATGGGGTGCTTTCGGCCTGCTTCTCCTCATTGGTACAGGTATAATCGTTACTGTACTCACCAAATTCTTCCAGGTTTCCCACATCGGCCTGTGGTTCAAGAACACCCTCGGCAGCCTTTTCAAGAAGGACGTTATCAAGCACAGCAAAGAAAAGGGTTCCATCTCTCCCTTCCAGGCTCTCTGTACCGCACTTGCCGCAACAGTAGGTACCGGTAACATTGCCGGTGTTGCTTCCGCAATATGCATCGGCGGCGCAGGTGCCGTGTTCTGGATGTGGGTCGCTGCTTTCTTCGGTATGATGACCAACTATTCGGAAAACGTTCTTGGTATTTATTATCGCAGAAAGAATGAAAACGGAGAGTGGGCCGGCGGTGCCATGTACTACCTCGCCGATGGTCTGGGCAGGAAGAAGGGCATGAAGTATGTCGGAAAAATCCTTGCGGTTCTTTTCTGCATCTTTGCTATGCTCGCTTCCTTCGGAATCGGAAGCATGGGTCAGGTAAACAAGATTGTTACCAACGTGGCTCAGGCCTTCGACGTTTCCGCCCTCTCCTCTGTCGAGGTGTTCTCCGGTGTTTCCCTTTATAACATCATCATCGGCGCAGTCATTATGATTCTTACCGCACTTATCACTCTTGGTGGACTTAAGAGAATCGCCAGTGTTGCCGAAAAGATCGTTCCTTTCATGGTTGTACTTTTTGTTCTCGGCAGTGTCGCTATCATTGGTGTAAACTATATGAACATTCTGCCTGCATTCAAGGCAATTTTCGTCAACGCTTTCTGCCCCGAGGCATTTGTCGGCGGCGGCATCGGTGCCGTTATCAGCAAAGTTGTTACACAGGGCTTCAAGCGCGGTGTATTCTCCAACGAAGCAGGTCTCGGTTCTTCCGTTATGGTTCACTCCAACTCCAACGTCAAAGAACCCGTTGCTCAGGGTATGTGGGGCATCTTCGAGGTGTTCGCTGACACTATGGTGGTCTGCACCATGACAGCACTCGTTATCCTTACCGCAGGCGGACTTGACGGCGGCGTATTCAATGTTCTGACCGGTGAAATCGCAGAGGGTTATTCTGATGCGACTCTGGTCGGCGGCGCATTCAACACTTTGTTCCCCTGGGGCGGAATCGGCGAAAAGTTCATTGCTGTTGCTATGTTCCTCTTTGCGTTCACCACCGTTCTTGGCTGGTCGCACTACGGCTCCAAGGCATGGGAATATCTCTTTGGTACCAAGACAACCGTCATTTTCCGTATAATCCACGTATGCACCGTTATCTTCGGTGCTGTACTTACCTCTTCCCTCGCCTGGGATATCTCTGATACCTTCAACGGTCTTATGATGATCCCCAACCTTATCGGTGTACTTGCTCTTTCTCCGCTTGTTGTAAAGATCACAACCAACTATCTGAGAAGAGCCAGGAAGGGCGAAACTATCGAGCCTATGTACAATGTTGACCCTGAGATTCAAGCTCAGGAGGTTGCACGCGAGATAGTAGAAGACTAAACTGATATCCGCGAATTAATGAACTGATTTCAAAAGGCAGGGAGATTGATTCTCCCTGCCTTTTTCTTATTATCATTTATGCTGATATTGCAGTTCCACCGCATGAGCCACACCGGGAATGCTTTCGCCCTGATATGAACTGGTTGTCGACATGAGCGCGCCGGTAGCGACAAACAGAACCCGCCGTAATTCCCCACGGAACATCCGGGGAAGCACATGACCGCACAGCACACTCGCCGAGCAGCCACACCCCGAGCCTCCCGCGTGGACATCCTGCTCCTTGCGGTGAAAAATCATTTTTCCTCCGTCATTGTGCTGATCTGTGATGTGAATATTGTCACGCGCAAGAAGTTCGTAGAGCAGCTCGCTGCCCACGAACCCCAGGTCACCGGTGAGGATGAAATCGTAATCCGCCGGCGCGGTATTGTGCGCGGTAAGGTGACGGAGTATGCTGCAGGCAGCGGCTGGGGAAAATGTCAAGGGTACACCATAAAATAATTTATTCGCTCATGTTTTTGTGATAAGCGCAGGTTAATTCGCTCATCTTTTTGTTGTGTACCCAGAATAATTCCCTCATTTTTTGTAAGCGCCTTGAATTATTGTGTGCTGCGGCATATAATATATACGAGGTGTTTAGTATGTACATCAAACGGAAGATAGACGACTTTCTCAAAAACTGGAAAGCGAACGAAGGACGCAAGCCTCTTATTGTCAAAGGCCCCCGACAGGTGGGCAAGACTGAATCCATCACCCGATTCGGCGAGGCTAATTACTCAAGCGTAATCTACATCAATTTCTACGAAGAGCCGAAATACAAGATGATAGCCGTCGATGGCTACAAGCCGGAGGACATTATCAAAAACATATCGCGCATTGACCCTTCCAAGCGATTCATCGAAAACGACACGCTGATTTTCTTTGATGAACTTCAGGATTTCCCCGAAATATCCACCGCACTCAAGTTTTTCAAGATAGACGGTCGGTACGATGTTATCTGCAGCGGCTCTCTGCTGGGGATAAACTACAAGCGCATTGAAAGCAACAGTGTAGGCTACAAGACTGACTACGAGATGTATTCTCTTGATTTCGAGGAGTTCCTCTGGGCCAAAGGCTACGGCAGCGATACCATTGACGATATGCTGGCACACATGAAGTCGGGCACGCCGTTCAACGAGCTTGAGATGAACATATACGGCGGTCTGTTCCTTGATTTCTGTATTCTTGGCGGTATGCCTGCCGTTGTGCGAGAGTATCTGGAACATGGCACTTTCGAGGGTACTCTTGAGCTGCAGAGACAGCTCATAAGCGACTATCGTGAGGATATTCGCAAATACGCTGAGGGTATCGACCAGACAAGAATCCTCAACATATTTGATCATATCCCTGTACAGCTTGCCAAGGAAAACAAAAAATTCCAGATTTCTAAGGTAGCAAGCGGCGCACGCTTCAAGGATTATCGCGGCTGTATCGAGTGGCTCTTCGACGCAGGTCTCATCAATATATGTTACTGCCTTGGTTTTCCCGAGCTGCCGCTCAAAGGCAACTATGATGAGACAAAATACAAGCTCTATCTGAAAGACACAGGTCTGCTCGTTGCCATGCACGACGAGGAATCGCAGGACGATCTGCGAGCCAACAGAAATCTGGGAGTCTACAAGGGTGCGCTTTATGAGAATGCCGTGGGAGAAGCGCTCTGTAAATGTGGTTATGGACTGTATTACTACAAGCGTGAGGACTCAACCCTTGAGCAGGATTTTTTTGTACGCACCGCTGATGCTCTTATACCGGTTGAAGTCAAAGCCAATAACGGTCGTTCAAAATCGCTTCGCACGCTTATCGAAAGCGAAAAATACGCCGATATTTCCTACGGCATCAAGTTGTGTGCAGGCAACATCGGTGTAAGTGACAATATTTATACCTTCCCCTACTTCTGTGCGTTTCTGATTAAGAGGTATCTGGCGGGGTAAAAGATTATGCCGGACAGCGGTTTACTGCTCGACTTTTTCATGCTATAAAAATCTGACAAAATAATATAATTCAAATTATGATAATTCAGATTATATAACCTGTCAATGCTATTCTTAATACCAAAATATTCTTGAAGAGGTGCTCTGTATATGAAAGCCAAGATTAACAGAAAGATTCCATACGCCGGTGTACCGGCTGCGCTTTTCGGCGGAGGGTTAATATTCAGTATTATTTTCGGCATAATCACAAGGGGAGGCATTCATTTCGGGATGCCTGCAAGGTTTGCTCTTGCGTTTTTTCTGTGTCTGCTGGGGATGTTTTTGCTTCGCAGAATACCGAAACGCACTTTGATTGTGTCCTGCGCAATTGCCTGTGTTATTGTTGCCGCAGTCAATCTGCTGTGGCTTGCGGCTGTTGGATATTCCAGCCTTGTGACTTTGTTTAGTATTCTCGATTGGTTCAGAAGCATACCGAATAACATCGTTTTTCCGCTTTCGTCATTGTTTTCCGCTGACTTATATGCGGCTGCAATTATTTTCACAATAATCGAAGCCCTCGTTCCGATGGTTTACGCTTTTTCCGGTGTTTTTGACCGTATTGCAGCGCTGTTTGCAAAGAATAAGGAAAATAAATGATACGAACATAAACGGTTCGCAATCGATACTCTACGCATTTAAATAGATCCGGCAGATGAACTTTGTTGTTATCCGCCGGATCTTGCTATCTATACGGTTGTATTTACTTTAACTTACGCCGTCCTGACGATCTCCTCGTTCATCTCGATATACCTGACCGCTTTCTCGAAAGCGTCCTGAAACTTGAACACGATCTTGATGTCGCCGCCCTCGTAGACCTGTATTTCCTCGATAAGTTCAATGAGCATGGGGCGGGTGAGGGTATCGAAGTTGCCGTAGCTTTTGAAGTGGGTGATGAAGTCGTTTTCGTCGGAGAGGCCGTCGGCGTATTCCTGTGCGGTTTTATTGAGACCTGCGATGGTTTTGTCCAGCGCCTCGATTTTCTCGCTGATGGTCGCCTTGAGCTTCATGTACTCCTCCTGCGAGATGATACCCTCTTTCCAGTCGGGGTACAGGTCGGTCATCATTCGCATACACTTTTCCCGCTCGGCGGTGTGGGTTTTGATGGAAAGGGCGATGTGGGTTGATTCTTTCTGCCTGCGGCTGTTGTGGTTGATTATCTCCAGCAGTTCGCTCATGGACACAGCCACATCTATCTGCTTCTGGATGGTGACCAGCACCGCCTGATAGAGCTTGTCAATGCGGATGGTGTGGTTTGTGCAGGCTCCCGTGTTCATCTTGCGGCGGGTGGAGCAGCGGTAGTAGCTGTATGTGCCGTAGGCATGGACATTGGTCTTTTTGCTCATGCTGCGTCCGCAATCGGCGCATTTTACCAGCCCGGAGAACAGACCAACATCACGCACAACAGGCGATGAGCGGATGTTGCGGTTGAACAGCGCCTGCGCTTTGTCAAAAGTCTCCCGGTCGATAATCGGCTCGTGGGTGTTCTCGACGATTATCCATTCATCCTTGGGGATAGCTCGGCATTGCTTTATCTTATAGCTCATTGTGGTGTTTTTGCCCTGCACCATGTTGCCGATGTACATCTCGTTCTTGAGGATTCGCCGCACCGAGCTGTCCGGCCACATACCGTCATTTCGCTTGCCCTGCGGATGGCGGTAGTTCATGCCCTTGAGCCGTTTGTATTCCGAGGGATTCGGGATGCCCATTTCGTTGAGGTCTTTGGTAATGCCGATGATGCTCCTGCCGCCGATGAATTTTTCGAAAATCATGCGGACAATGGGCGCGGTCTCCTCGTCAATGATGAGCTGATGGTGGTCGTTTGGGTCTTTGAGATAGCCGTAGGTTGGGAAAGAGCCGATGAACTTGCCCTGACGGCGGTTGACGTTGAGAGTTCCCCGGACGTTGACCGATGTGGTGGCGGCAAGGCTTTCATTGATGACATTGGTAACGCCTACCGAGATACATTGCGTGGCAGCATTCATGTTGTTTGAAGCCGTATCAACGCTGTTGTTCAGGGCGATAAACCGCACACGATAGCGCACGAAGATGTTATCCATGTAGTAGCCGCCGTCGGTGTAGTTACGGCAGAATCGGGACAGATCTTTGACGATAACGCAGTTGACTCTGCCTGCGTAGATGTCCTCCATCATACGAATGAAGCCGGGACGGTCGAAGTTGGTACCGCTCCAACCGTCATCGATGTAGAAATCGTACAGCTCTATATCGGGATTGAGTTTGAGATACTCGGCGAGTATTTCTTTCTGCGATGTAACGGAATTGCTCTCCGCCTTGTCGCCGTCCTCCTTTGAAAGACGAACATAAAGAGCAGCCTTCCAGGTAAATGTCACCTGTCGAGGCTGCTCGCTTAAATAATCTGCATATTTTGCATTATTCATTCTGCATACCTCC
>JAZUPE010000066.1:0-25403 GCA_045605025.1 Acutalibacteraceae bacterium | reverse complement strand
GAAAAGATTGAACACGCCGAAAAATGCGGCGCACTGGCTGTGGGCATAGACATTGATCATGCTTTTGACCGCCGCCACGGCTATGATGTTATTGAGGATATGCCCATGTATCCCATGAGCTATAACGAGCTTTGCGAATATGTTAAATGCACCTCTCTCCCCTTTGTTATCAAGGGCGTATTAAGCCGTCAGGATGCGCGCAAATGCATTGACGCAGGCGTGCAGGGCATGGTTATTTCCCACCACAACGGCCGCCTTGACTGCGCGGTGCCGCCGCTGATGATCCTGCCTGAGATCCTTGAGGAAACGGAAGGCAAGGTTCCGCTGTTTGTGGACTGCAGCCTGCAGACCGGTCTTGACGTGTTCAAGGCACTGGCTCTGGGTGCCACCGCCTGTTCGGTGGGCCGTCCGCTGATGAACCGTCTGCGCACCGACGGTGCCGCCGGCGTGCAGGCAGGCGTGGAGGAGATCACCCGTGACCTTGCCTATACGCTCGCCATGACCTGCTCAAAGGATATCACGTCCATCGACCGCACCGTTGTGCGTGAAAGCCATTTTAACTGGTAACAGGAGGTATGAGTATGCGTCTGGGCGGTTCTGTAATGAAGCCCTATAACAACCCCTCCGAATGGCTGGCTCAGGTAAATGAGCTGGGCTATCGGGCGGTTATTTTTCCCGTGGACTGCACCGCGCCTGCGGAGGTTCGCCGGGAGTATCTGCAGTGCATAAAGGATAACGATCTGCTCATCGGCGAGGTGGGCGTGTGGCGCAACTGCATGTCCCTCGACCCCGCTGAGCGGGAAAAGCACATTGCATACGCCATCGGACAGCTGGAGCTTGCCGAGGAAGCGGGGGCCCGCTGCTGCGTCAATATCGCAGGCGCGTGGTCGGAACTGTGGGACGGCTATCACCCCGGTCACGCCACCCGTGAGTATTACGAAAGCCTTGTGGAGATCACACGCCGCATTATCGACGCGGTGCAGCCGAAGAACACCTGTTTTTCGCTGGAGCCCATGCCGTGGATGTGCCCCGAGTCGCCGGAGGAATATCTGCAGCTTATAAAGGATATCGACCGCGAGGGCTTCGCGGTACATCTTGACTACGCCAACATGATCAACAGCATCGGACGTTATCGCGATTCCTCCGGTTTTATCCGCCGCTGTTTTGAACTGCTGGCACCGTATATCCGCAGCATCCACGCAAAGGATCTGCTTCTGGACGACGTGCGCCTGCCCCTGTGCATCGAGGAGGTTCCGCCCGGAGAGGGCAGCGTCGACCTCGGTCTGGTGCTGAAACTTGCTGACGGTCTGGGTGACGTGCCCGTGTTTGTGGAGCATCTGCCCGACCACGAGGCGTATCTCGCCGCGGCAAATCATATGCGAGCCGTGGCGCAGAAGAACGGACTGGCCGTCTGAATATGATAATCAACGGGAGATTGCCTGCGGGTGATCTCCCGTGTTGCCTATATGTGAAAAATTCCGTCTGCGCGGGGTGCGATTATGTAAGCTATGATAATTATTGTGATAGCTTTCGTATGCTTGGCGCGGGTGTATTGATTTTGCCACCCGTTTTTGCTAAAATCCATGATGAAAATATCTCGGAATCGGTCCCGGTGGAATCAAAGGGTTTCACTGGGATTTTGCACGTGAAAATCATTGATTAATTACGTGGGGAACGGGCAAACACTATTGAATGGAACTGTAAGACGTGCCGCAAAGGAAACGGCGCAGGAGGGAAGTGCCGCGTAAGGCACGGCAGGAGGAACATAATGCTTCAGATCAAGGACATCAGCAAACAGTACAAAACAGGCGACCTTGTACAGACCGCGCTGGACGGCGTGAGCCTGAATCTGCGGGATAACGAGTTTGTCTCCATTCTCGGTCCCAGCGGCTCGGGAAAGACCACCCTGCTCAACGTCATCGGAGGTCTTGACCGCTACGACAGCGGCGACCTTATCATCAACGGTATATCCACAAAGAAATACACCGACCGCGACTGGGATTCCTACCGCAACCACACTATCGGCTTCATTTTCCAGAGCTACAATCTGATTCCCCATCAGACGGTGCTTTCCAACGTGGAACTGGCGCTGACCATCTCCGGCATATCCCGCCGCGAACGCCGCCGCAGGGCAAAGGAAGCGCTGGAATCCGTGGGTCTGGGCAACCAGCTGCACAAAAAGCCCAACCAGATGTCCGGCGGTCAGATGCAGCGCGTCGCCATCGCCCGTGCGCTGGTCAACAACCCGGACATTCTGCTGGCTGACGAGCCTACGGGCGCGCTGGACAGCGACACCAGCGTGCAGGTCATGGAGCTGCTCAAGGAAGTGTCCAAGGATCGTCTGGTGGTCATGGTCACCCACAACCCCGAACTTGCCGAGGATTATTCCAGCCGTATCGTGCGCCTGCGCGACGGCAGGATAATTGATGACACCAATCCTTATGAGGTGGACGACGAGGTTCTTGCAGAACCTGAGCACAAAAACATGGGCAAGTCCTCCATGTCGGTGTTCACCTCCCTTGCCCTGAGCTTCAATAATCTCTGGACAAAAAAGGCGCGCACCCTGCTCACCTCCTTTGCCGGTTCCATCGGCATTATCGGCATCGCGCTGATCATGTCTCTTTCCACCGGCTTCCAGAAGTATATTGACAAGATACAGGAGGACACCCTGTCCACCTACCCGCTGACCATCCAGTCGGAAACCGCCGACATGATGTCTGCAATGACCGCGATGGGAGCGGTTATCGAGGATTCAAAGGATGTCGCTCCTGAGACCGTACGCGAACAGCAGATGATCTCCCAGATGTTTGCCCAGATCGGTTCCAATGACCTCGGTGCCTTCAAAGCTCATCTGGAAAGCAAAATGGACGAGATCGGCGATGCCATCAACGCTCTGAAGTACGGCTACAGCATCACTCCCCGCATCTATGCCGCCGATACCTCTGAAAAGGTCATTCAGGTCAATCCCGGAACCCTGTTCGGCGAGATGACCGGCAACGCGATGATGTCGGCGTACATGGACACCAACGTCTTTCAGGAGATGATCGGCAATCAGGTGCTGCTGGATTCCCAGTACGATGTGCTGCGCGGCAAATGGCCGGAGGCACCGGACGAGCTGGTAATGGTGCTCAACAATCCTAAATTCATCAGCGATTACACTGCCTACACTCTGGGTATGCGCGATCCGGACGAGCTGAGTGACATGGTTCAGCAGGTCATGGAAGGCAACGAGGTGGAAGTAGCCGGCGAACCTATGGAATGGACCTATGACGAGCTGCTTTCCCTCCGGTTTCGTCTGGTGATCCCTTCCGATCTCTACCGGTACAACGAGGAGTTCTCCGTGTGGGAGGATATGTCCTCTGACGCTGAGTATATGCGTGAGCTGATCGATAACGGCACCGAACTGCGCGTTGTGGGCATCGTCTGCCCCAAGGACGGAGTGTCCGCTTCGGCGCTTATGCCCGGCATCGCCTACACTTCCGGACTGACCGATTATATCATTGACAAAGCCGAAGAATCCCCTGTCGTATCGGCGCAGCTGTCCGATTCCGATGTGGATGTGTTCACAGGCAAGCCCTTTGACTTGCTTGCCAGCGGTTCCGATCTTGATTTTCAGGATATGATCTCTGTGGATACCGACATGCTGTCCTCGGCTTTCGGAATCAATCTCGGTCAGGATTTCCTCGCAGATAAAATGGAGGAATACATGGGGGAACTGGGCGATGAGATCAGTGGCAACACAGCGCCTGCGCAGGCGGATTTCATCGACACACTGGGCAAACTGGCTTCCGGCATGCTCAGAAAGCACATCAGCGATAATGCCGACCCAGCCACGGGCAAGGCTTATCTGCGGCTGTCCGATGCGGAGGTCATTGTCACTGCGTATCTTTCCGGCAGCGAAGCGGAAGCACTCATGTCGGAGCTTGAGGCGGAGTACAAGCTGCCCGAAGGTACGCTCCGGCAGGTGTATCGTCCGCTGCTGCTGGGACTGATATCCGACTATGTGTCGTCCTCGATGCCCGATATTGAGCTGCCTGACGCTGAACTGCCTGATGTGGAACTCCCCGATATGGAGATACCGGATGTGGAGATTCCAGGCGTGGACCTGCCCGGCATCGAACAGCCCGATCCGGACGCTCCTGACCTTGAGATTCCCGCTCCGGAAACGCCGGATACAGACATTCCGGATGATCCTGCCCAGCCGACCGAACCGGATGTTCCTTCAGAGCCTTCCCAGTCCGATGAACCCTCCGGTGTTCAGGAGACAGATACAGGTGCTCCTGTTGCCACAGCGAATGGGTTAGTGGGAGATAGGACGATAATGGCGTTGTTCCGTCTGATGATGGCATCGGGCGGTGACGCATCGGTTCCCTCCGGAACGGACGCTCCGGTTGTTCCGGATATCTCAATTGATCCTGACCTGTTTGCTGCTGAGATTTCCGAGGACAAGGTGGACGCGGTTGTCGAGGCATATCTTGCCAATACGGTGGTCAACGCCACCGCCGCGGCTATGTCTCTGACAATGACCGAAGCGGCTCTGCAGACGGATATCGCGGCAAAAATGGGTGAGTTCAGCGCCGACATGATGCTGTCTGTGGCAAAGAGTTTCAACGTGGACGCGGGAAAGCTTGCTTCCGCTTTTGACTTTGAGCTGGACGAAGACGAGCTTGCCCGACTGATGAACACGTTTTCCGACCCCAACCGGGAACGGACTGCTGAAAGCAACCTCCACGCGCTGGGCTATGCCGACCGCAGCCAGCCCACTTCCATTTCGGTGTACATGGTTGACTTTACCGCCAAGGAACGCTTCCTTGCGTTTATCGATGGATACAATAAAGATATGGAAGATTCCGGTCAGGAGGATCTTGTCATCAACTATACCGATATGACCGGCGTGCTTATGTCCTCGGTCAAGACCATCGTGGACAGCGTCAGCTATGTACTCATCGCCTTTGTGGCGGTGTCGCTGATCGTATCGTCCATTATGATCGGCATCATCACTTATATTTCCGTTCTCGAACGCACCAAGGAAATCGGCGTGCTGCGCGCTATTGGTGCTTCCAAGAAAAATATCTCGCAGGTGTTCAACGCCGAGACGTTTATCATCGGAATGTGTTCCGGTGCCATCGGCGTGGGCATTACCCTTGCGCTGCTTCCGCCCATCAACGCCATTATCCATGCGCTCACCGACGCTACCGACATCAACGCACAGCTGCCGGTAGTCAGCGCCGTGGTGCTGGTTCTGCTGAGCATGCTGCTGACCATCATCGGCGGTCTTATCCCGTCAAGAAAAGCGGCAAACCGCGACCCGGTAATCGCTCTGCGCTCCGAGTAAACCAACGCTTAAACAGCAAAACCGCTGCAAGACATAGTGCTTGCGGCGGTTTTCTATGCTGAATAATTATGAATACAATGCAGTAAGTGTGAAATATCATGAATATAAATGAATGGACTGGCTGTTGCAATATGTCCTGCCGGATGGTAAACTGAAGGCAGAAAGAAAGCGTGGAGGCAGAGTATGGAGATTTTCGGCTATTCAATCTGGGCAGTGGTATTTATCTGCTGCGGTGTGTTTCTTGCGTCTTTTGTGGATGCCATAGGAGGCGGAGGAGGGATAATTTCCGTGCCGGTGTATCTGCTGGCGGGACTGCCCACCCACCTTGCGCTGGGCACCAACAAGCTTTCAGCGGGAATCGGTACTGCCGCGTCAACACTGCGTTACGTGCGCAGCGGATATGTGGACTGGGGGCTTAGCCTGCCGGCGGTGGTGCTGGCGCTGCTGGGCTCCCATCTTGGCACACGCCTGCAGCTCATGCTGGACGAAAAATACCTGCAGTACATTCTGCTGCTGGTGCTGCCCGTGGTGGCGGCGGTCATGCTGCGCAAACGCAATCTGCCCGAGGAGAGAGGGGAGATGAATCCTGTCCTGCGCGGACTGATCGTCTGGAGCGCGGCGCTGATAATCGGAGCATATGACGGGTTTTACGGTCCGGGAACGGGCACCTTCCTGCTGCTGATATTCTGCGGGCTTGCGAAGATGGACGTGCGCTCGGCTTCGGGCAGCGTAAAATTGGTCAACTTCGCCTCCAACATCGGCGCGGTAGTCACCTCGTTGCTGGCAGGAAAGGTCATCGTGGGCATCGGACTTGTTGCCGCGGTGTTTTCCATCGCCGGACATTATCTCGGTGCCGGTCTGACAATAAAGAACGGCACTAAGATTGTCCGTCCGGTCATTCTTACGGTGCTGTTTCTGCTTGCGGTCAAGGTGATCGGGGAGCTGCTGGGCTGGTTCTGAGCAGATAAAAAGCTACTCGGCCAGACCGTCGGTGTGGGCGGTGAAATTGGCGCGAACCACCAGCCGCCGGTCCTCTGTCACGCACCATTCGTGTATGCCCGTGTCTCCGGTTGCGAACCAGATGTCGCTGTCCACCGGCAGGCGCAGGAACGAGCGGTAAAGCTGGTTTATCATTCCGCCGTGCGATACCACGGCAACCACAGAGTCGGAGTCGTTTTCCGAAAGCAGTCGTGAGAGCATGACATCTGCGCGGAACCGGAATTCCAGCGCCGATTCCTGCCCATATACAGAATCGTGTACCGGAATGTGCTCCGGCCGAGGGTATTTTTCCGCTGCGGTTTCGCGGTCAAGTCCGGCAATGAATCCGTTGTTGAACTCCATCAGCATATCTTCGGCTGTCACAGGCACACCGCAGGCGTCCGAAATCGCGGCTGCGGTCTGGCGGGCACGGGTGAGAGTGCTTGAATAGATGCGTGAGAGGGTGTAGCTGCGGCTGATGTACTCCGCTGCAGCGGCAGCCTGCCGAAGACCGAGCGTGGTCAGTGGAAAGTCGGCGCGCCCTTCGTGTACATTCAGCAGATCGGCCTCCGATTGACCGTGCCGGATCAAAAGCAATTTCAAGATGAATCCCTCCATGACTTCGATGTGTGTTGTCAGATTGTATCACCGCTGCAGTGCCCCGTCAACTTAAGCAAATCACAAAACATGAACAAATGATGAAAAAACGGTTGCAAAGAATACTGCTGTATGATAAAATGAATGGCATATTTATGCAACGTGCAATATATATTGATTGCAATATACTTTAATACTTTTACCGTAACCATCATGCATGGAGGATAAAGCTTATGCAAAAGGATTCGGTCGAGCTCATCCGTGAAGCCGAGCAGAAAGCCCAGCAGACGGTGGCAGATGCCCGCAGGGCGGCAGCCGAACTGGTGCGCAATGCCCGCACCGAGGCTCAGCGCCGTCACGATGACACCATGAATGCAGCGTTCAGCGCAGCGCGTGAAACTCTGGAGACAGCCAAGGCTGAAGGCGGACGTCGCAGTATTGCTGATCGGAACAAGTATCTTGAACAGGGTCAGCAGCTGCAGAAAAAAGCCGCCGGCCGCCGCGACAAGGCTGTGGAGGCTGTTCTGGAGGCCATCATCAACGGCTGAGCCGTCAAAATCATCACGACATAATCATTCCGAAAGGGCCGTCTGCGGACGGCAGTTCAGGTGAGATATGGCAAAACTGAAAATGCAGAAGCTGCGAATCATTGCCATGAGGAGCGAGCGCAAGCAGGTGCTTGAGCAGCTGCAGCGATCCGGTCTGGTGGAGATCGAAAGCACTCCCGACGACCCCACGCTGCTGCACGACGACACCTCGGCGCAATGCGCGCAGCTTGAGGATTTCATAAAGGATATCAACGGGGCGCTGACCGTGCTTGAGGAAGCCGCTCCGGAGAAAAAGCCTTTCCTTTCCGGATGGAGACCCCGTCCGGTAATAACCGCCGAGGAATACGCCGACGTACTGAGCGGCTGCGGCGAAGGGCTTTCGCTGTGTGCCGACATCGACCGGCTGCGGCGGGAGCTGGATGAGATACGCGCCGAGAGGGTGCGTGCCCAGACGCGGATTGATGCTCTTTCCCCGTGGAAGGAGCTGACAGTGCCCATGAACTTCAAGGGGACTGCGGCAACCGCCGCCTTTATCGGCACGGTGCAGTCGGTGTACTCCGATGAATCGCTGGCGCTGCGGCTGGCTCAGCTCTGTCCCGAAGTGGAGGGTGTACACAGTCAGGTGCTGTGTACCATGGGCGATTCCACCTGCGTTATGGTGCTGTGCATGAAAGCCGACACCGAGGCGGTTGAGGGTGCGCTCAGGAGCATGGGTTATGCCCGCCCCTCCGAGTCGGCGGACGATCTGCCCCGCAACGTAATGGCTCAGCTGCAAAGCGAACAGTCCGGGCGGGACACCCGTGAGGAAGAAGTAAAGCAGGCGATAGTCGACCTTGCCGACCGGCGCGGTGAACTGCAGTACCTTGCCGACGCCTGTACGGTGCGACTGGAAAAATACCAGAACATCCAGCGCCTTGGCTGCGGCGAAAACTGCTTCATCATCGAGGGCTGGACACCCGAGAGGGACTATGAGCAGGTGGAGAGTGAGCTGGCTGAGTTCGGTGCTTACTGCGAGCGGCTGGAGACCGGTCCGAAGGACAATCCTCCTGTGGCGCTGAAAAACAACGCCTTTACCGAAGGCGGCGAGCCGGTTCTGGAAATGTACTCCATGCCTTCGAAGGGTGACATCGACCCCACGCCCATCATGTCGGTGTGGTACTACTTCCTGTTCGGCATATTGCTGGGCGATGCGGCATACGGCGCGATAATGGTTCTTGCCTGTGCCTTTGTTCTGCTTAAATTCAAGCCGGAGGCGCGCCAGCGCAAGAACATGAAGCTCTTCATGTTCTCCGGATTCTCCGCGGTGATATGGGGAATCATCTTCGGCAGCTACTTCGGCAACCTGCCCAACGTCATCGGCGAGGTGTTCTTCGGAATGGAGGGCGCCATTGAGAATTACGGAGTGGTAAGACCACTCTGGTTCGATCCTATCGCCGAGCCCATGAACATGATGATCTTCTCCATCGCCCTTGGCGGCATACATCTGTTCTGCGGTTTGATTCTGGGCATATACGTCAATTTCAAAAACGGAGACTACGTCGGCGGTCTGTGCGGACCGGGAGCGTGGCTCCTGCTGCTGGTCAGCGGCATCGGCTGGGCACTGATAACCATGCTGGGAGGCAGCCTGCCCTTTACCGTACCGCCTGTGGTCGGCAATATCCTGCTCATCCTTGTGGGCATCGCGGTGGTGACCATCCTGCTCATGGCAGGCCGTCCCACAAAATCTCCCTTCAAGCGACTGCTCAAGGGTGCGTATGAACTCTACGGAGCCACCAGCTATCTGAGCGACTTCATGTCCTACTCCCGTCTGCTGGCTCTGGGTCTTGCCACCGGCGTTATCAGCCAGGTGTTCAACACCATCGGCACAATGTTCGGCGGCGGCGTGTTCGGAGCCATCATGCTGGTCATCGTCGGCGTCATTGGCCACGCGCTCAACATCGGCATCAGTCTCATCGGCTGCTACGTGCACGACTGCCGTCTGCAGTACGTTGAGTTCTTCGGCAAGTTCTACGAAGGCGGCGGCCGTGCTTTCACGCCGCTGACCGCAAACACAAAATATTTCAGATTCAAGGAGGATAACTAATCATGGAAGGTTTCGTTGAAAATCTCGGTATCATTTTCGCACTGGCAGGTGCCGCTCTGGCGACACTGTTCCCCGGACTGGGTTCCGCAAAGGGCGTCGGCATGGTGGGTGAGGCTGCCGCGGGCGTCGTAGCTGAGGATCCCTCCAAGTTCTCCAAGGTGCTCATTCTCCAGCTTCTCCCCGGTACTCAGGGCATCTACGGTCTGCTGACCGCCTTCCTGCTCCTGACCCAGATCGGTCTGCTGGGCGGCGAAGCTCCCTCTCTGGCTGCCGGTCTGTGCTACTTCATGGCCTGCCTGCCCATCACCGTTGTCGGCTATCTGTCTGCCATCAAGCAGGCCAAGACCGCCGCTGCCGGTGTCGCTCTGGTCGCCAAGAAGCCCGAGCAGCAGTCCAAGGGCATGATCCTCGCCGCCATGGTCGAGACCTATGCCGTTTTCGCTCTGCTCATCTCCATCCTCGCTCTGTTCAGCATCGGCGGTCTGGGCATCTGATAAGCCGTACCGCTGCACTGATTTTTTTGACCATAAGGAATACACGACCGAAAGGAAATTCATCACATGACCGGTCTTGAAAAGATCCTTGAAAGAATACAGGCTGGCGCCGACCTTCAGGCCGCGGACATCATGGACGAGGCCAAAGCGGAAGCAGCTGAAATACTCAGGCAGGCCGATGCCGCCACCGAGTCAAAATCTGCCACTCTGGTGGAAGTGACCCGTGAAAAGGCCGAGCTCATCGGACGCATTGCCGACTCCGGCTCCGAGCTGGAGGGCAGAAAGCTGCTGCTTTCCCTGCGTCAGGAGCTTATATCCAGTGTTATCGACGAGGCGCTCAAGCGTCTGCGTGCCCTGCCTGCCGAACAGTATTTTTCCGTCTGCGAGCGGCTTGCCTGCCGCTTTGCCGACAAGGGTGAGGGTGAGATCGTCTTTTCCGCCGCCGACCGTGAGCGTCTGCCCGGCGGATTTATGGACGCCCTCAACGGCAAGCTGTCCGCCAAAGGCGCGAAGCTGACCCTTGCTGTGGATACCGTGGAGACCAACGGCGGTTTTGTGCTGCGCTACGGCGGAATCGAGGAGAACTGCTCCTTTGCCGCCATCGTGGAACAGCACCGCGATTCTCTTTCCGACCAGCTGGGCAAAATACTGTTCGACTGACCTGCTGTTACCGGTTTTCGTTACCGTGGAAAACCGCGGGCGGCAGCATCAAATATGGAGAGCAATAGCTTATGAAAGAAGCCGATTACGCATTCGCCGTGGCGCGGGTGCGTTCCAACGAGGTCAGGCTGCTCAGCCAGCAGGACATCGACGGTCTGCTGGCTGCGGGTGACTGTGCCCGCTGCGCTGCCCGTCTGTCCGACAAGGGCTGGGACAGTGCCGGTGCGGCAGCCGACGACAGCGTCATGCTGCGCCGTCAGTCCGAGCGCACATGGGAGCTGATCGACGAGATTGCCCCCGACCGCTCCGAGTTTGACTTTCTGCGCATCCCCAACGACTTCCACAACCTGAAGGTGGCGCTCAAGGCCCGTCTGCAGCAGTGCGAGTGGAAGCATCTGTGCATGTACCCGGCGACGGTTCCCGTTGCCGATATTGAAAAAGCGGTCAATGAAAAGCAGTTTGACCTGCTGCCGGAAAATATGCGCGACGCCGCCTCAAGGGCATACGAAGCGCTGATCTCCTGGGCAGACGGTCAGATGTGCGACGTTATTCTCGATCGTGCCGCGCTGGAGTGCGCCATCGCGTCCGCTGCCATGCAGAAGGACAGCGATATCCCTCTGCGGCTGACCGAGCTGGATGCCTTTGCCGCCAACGTGCGCATAGCTGTACGCTCTGCCCGTATGGGCAAGAGCCGCAAGGCTGTGGATGCAGCGCTGGCCCGCTGCGCGTCCATCAATGCGGACAGGCTGGCCGATGCCGCTTCCATGGGAGAAGCTGCCGTGCTGGAGTGTCTGTCTGAGTGTGACCGCGATGCCGGAGACGCTCTCAACCGCGGTCTGGCCGCCTTTGAGCAGCTGTGCCGGCAGCGCCGCGCCGCCATTCTGGACGAGCATAAATACGATCCGCTGGGCATAGCTCCGCTGATCGCCTACGTCCTCAATCGCGATGAGGAAACCCGCAAGGTGCGCATCATCCTCGCAGGACTGCGCAACGGCGTGGAGCCGGACCGCATCCGCTCCATGCTTTAACAGCCCTGCCGTAACGGAGGATCATCCCTATGAAAGAACGCATGAATATCGCCGTGCTGGGCGACCGCGACAGCATCTACTGCTACGCGGCGCTGGGCATGGATACTTTTCCCGTGTCCGACGCAGGGGAGGGCAGAGCCGTCCTCGAGCGTCTTGCCGGAATGCGCTACGCCGTGATCTACGTCACCGAGCAGCTGGCAAGTCAGCTTGAGAGCGAGATCGCTGTCTATCGCGATCAGCCTGTCCCGGCGATCATTCCCATTCCCGGAGTCACCGGCAACACCGGCTGCGGCATGAAAGCCGTGCGCCTGTCGGTGGAGCAGGCTGTGGGCACGGACATTATCTTCGGAAACGAATAACTATTGTGCCGTGAGCACAGCAGACGGATTCATCCGCTCGGCGGTGTCCGTCCCCAAATCCCCGAAACTGCAATAACGAATCGAGGTTCATCATTATGAGCAAGGGTATTATAAAAAAGGTAGCCGGCCCGCTGGTCGTTGCCGAGGGTATGAGAGACGCCAACATGTTTGACGTTGTGCGCGTTTCCTCCCAGAATCTCATCGGCGAGATCATCGAGATGCACGGTGACGAGGCATCCATTCAGGTTTACGAGGAGACCGGCGGTCTCGGACCGGGCGAACCCGTCGAGTCCGTGGGCGAACCCATGTCCGTTGAGCTTGGCCCTGGTCTCATCGGCAGCATCTTCGACGGTATTCAGCGCCCGCTGGATGCCATCATGGAAAAGTCCGGCACCAACATCGCCCGCGGCGTGCAGGTGCCCTCGCTCGGACGTGAAAAGAAATGGCCGTTCAAGGCAGTTGCCAAAGTCGGCGACCATGTCACCGGCGGTGACATTATCGGTACCGTTCAGGAAACCGCTGTTGTCGCTCAGCAGATCATGGTTCCCGTGGGCGTTGAAGGCAAGATCAAGCGCATTGATTCCGGCGACTTCCGCGTGGATCAGACCGTGTGCATCGTTGAAACCGCAAAGGGTGAGGAAAAGCTCACCCTGATGCAGAAGTGGCCGGTGCGTCGCGGTCGTCCCTATGCCACCAAGCTGCCTCCGGAGCAGCCGCTGGTTACCGGACAGCGTGTCATCGACACCATGTTCCCAATCGCCAAGGGCGGTGTTGCTTCCGTTCCCGGTCCCTTCGGCAGCGGTAAGACCGTCGTTCAGCATCAGCTGGCCAAGTGGGCTGAGGCTGACATCGTCGTGTACATCGGCTGCGGCGAGCGCGGCAACGAGATGACCGACGTTCTCAACGAATTCCCCGAGCTGGTCGACCCGAAGACCGGCCGTTCCCTCATGGAGCGTACCGTGCTTATCGCCAATACATCCGATATGCCCGTTGCTGCCCGTGAGGCATCCATATACACCGGTATTACCATCGCCGAATATTTCCGCGACATGGGCTATTCCGTTGCTCTGATGGCCGACTCCACCTCCCGCTGGGCCGAGGCTCTGCGCGAGATGACCGGTCGTCTGGAGGACATGCCCGGTGAGGAAGGCTATCCCGCATATCTGGGCAGCCGTCTGGCACAGTTCTACGAGCGTGCCGGTAAGGTCATGTCCCTTGGCTCCAAGCCCCGTGAGGGCGCGCTGTCGGTTATCGGCGCTGTTTCCCCTCCCGGCGGCGATATCTCCGAGCCGGTTTCTCAGGCCACCCTGCGTATCGTCAAGGTGTTCTGGGGTCTGGACGCCAACCTCGCTTACAAACGTCACTTCCCTGCCATCAACTGGCTGACATCCTACTCCCTCTACACCGACTCTCTGGGCAAATGGTTTGACGCTCAGGCAGGCGGCGAGTGGATGAAGTGCCGCAGCAGAATCATGCTGCTGCTTCAGGAAGAAGCCGAACTGGAAGAAATCGTCAAGATGGTCGGTATGGACGCACTGTCTGCCACCGACCGCCTCAAGATGGAAGCCGCCCGCTCCATCCGTGAGGACTTCCTCCATCAGGACGCTTTCCACGAAGTCGATACCTACACCAGTCTCAACAAGCAGCTGCTGATGATGAAGCTGGTGCTCGAATATTACGACAAGGCTCTGCTGGCTCTGCAGAACGGCGCCGGCATCGAGTCCATTGTCAGTCTCCCTGTCCGTGAGCGCATCGGTCGTATCAAGTACGTCACCGAGCAGAACGTCCGCAAGGAGTTCGAGGACATCCAGCGTCAGCTGGCAAAGGAGCTTGCCGAGGCAGTATAACACCTTTTTCTGCAGACGGAAAAAGGGGGGAGTTCAGTTGCTCAGATTAATCAGAAAATACTATGCCATGTATGTCAGCGGAGCGCTGGGATTTCTTGTCATTGTAGCTCTTGCGGCAATGGGATTTCACGGAGCACCCGACATCCTAGGAACGTTTATCTTCATTGCGGGTGTTGCTCTGCTGTTTGCATGGGCGATGTTCTGCAACAAACGCGCCACCGCCGGCTATGCGCGCATCGTGCGCATTCTCGACGAGCAGTGCGATCCGGAAGAATTTCTGGAAGCCCAGCGCGGAATATATAAAAAAGCCTGCGGAATAAAGCGCGTACGCTCTGCTGCCGGCATGAACGCGGTGGTCGTGCGCATGAACAATGCGGTCGGCCTGTCCTTTGCCGGCAGGCATACCGAAGCAATGACCGGGATTCATTCCATACTCGAACTGCCCACGGATAAAAACAAGGATTATTACCACGGTCTGTGCCACATCAACATGGCCCTGTTCCTTGCCAGACGGAACGAAGCCGGAGATCTTTCTGCCGCCCGTGAGCATATCCGGAAAGCAAGCGAGCATATCAGGGCCATCGGCCAGTCCAACAGCGCTCTCTCCGGCGAGATTATCCGCGCTGAGTACACGGTCGATGCGTGTGAGGGCAAAAATCCTGAAGCCGCGCTGGAGTATTTCAGCAGGCATCTTGGAAATGCCTCCGTTGCCCGCGCCGAAGCATCATATCGCTATCAGCTGGCACTCATCCACCGTCAGCTTGGCGACACTGCAAACGAGCGCGCCCAGCTTGAGCTTGTTGCGCAGACCGCTCCCAAAGCACACATCGGAAAACTGGCTGCCGCACGGCTTGCCGAACTTTCCGCTCAATAATCAACTTACCTTACCACATGAATTAAACGAAAGGGCTTGATCTGATGCCTAGAGAATACAGAACGATAGAAGAAGTCGCCGGACCTCTTATGCTGGTTCGCGGCGTTCAGGGCGTTACCTATAACGAACTGGGCGAGATAGAGCTTGCCAGTGGTGAAAAGCGCCGCTGCAAGGTGCTGGAGGTCAACGGCTCGGACGTTATGGTTCAGCTTTTTGAATCGTCCACCGGTATCAACCTGTCCGACAGCAAGGTGCGCTTCCTCGGCAGAAGCATGGAGCTGGCTGTGTCCGGCGATATGCTGGCCCGAGTGTTTGACGGCCTTGGCCGTCCCATCGACGGCGGTCCGGAAATCATTCCCGACAAGCGTCTGGATGTCAACGGTCTGCCCATGAATCCCGCCGCACGCAACTATCCTCAGGAATTCATCCAGACCGGTGTTTCCGCCATCGACGGACTGAACACGCTGGTCAGAGGACAGAAGCTGCCCATCTTCTCTGCATCCGGTCTGCCCCACGCCAACCTCGCCGCCCAGATTGCCCGTCAGGCAAAGGTTCTGGGCAAGGACGAGCAGTTTGCCGTCGTTTTCGCCGCCGTGGGCATCACCTTCGAGGAGTCCAACTTCTTCATCAACTCCTTCCGTGAGACCGGCGCCCTTGACCGTACCGTCATGTTCGTCAACCTCGCCAACGACCCGGCAATCGAGCGTATCGCAACCCCGCGTATGGCTCTGACCGCCGCCGAGTATCTGGCTTTTGAAAAGGGCATGCACGTTCTGGTTATCATCACCGACATCACCAACTACGCCGACGCTCTGCGTGAGGTGTCCGCCGCCCGTAAGGAGGTTCCCGGACGCCGCGGCTATCCCGGATACATGTACACCGACCTTGCTTCCCTCTATGAGCGCGCAGGCCGCCTCAAGGGCAAGGACGGTTCCATCACCCTTATTCCTATCCTCACCATGCCGGAGGACGACAAGACCCACCCCATCCCCGCCCTCACCGGCTACATCACCGAGGGTCAGATCATCCTCTCCCGTGAACTGTACCGCAAAGGCGTTCAGCCCCCCGTGGACGTTCTGCCTTCCCTGTCCCGACTCAAGGACAAGGGTATCGGTAAGGGCAAGACCCGTGAGGATCACGCCAACACCATGAACCAGCTCTTTGCCGCCTACGCGCGCGGCAAGGACGCAAAGGAACTGATGGTCATTCTGGGCGAGGCCGCTCTGACTGATATCGACAAGCTGTACGCTAAGTTTGCCGATGAATTCGAGCGCCGCTATGTCTCTCAGGGTTTTGAGACCAACCGCTCCATCGAGGAGACGCTGGCTCTGGGCTGGGAGCTGCTGAGCATTCTGCCCCGCAGCGAACTGAAGCGTATCAAGGACGAATATCTCGACCAGTATTACAAGGGATAACCTTAACACTATTTGCAGTATTTGCAGATAATATAACAGGCGGTATATCAAAATGGCTGTTAAGACATTGAACGTGAACCCCACGCGCATGGAGCTGAGCAAGCTCAAGGCTCGTCTTACCACTGCGCGCCGTGGTCATAAGCTTCTCAAGGATAAACGCGACGAACTGATGCGCCAGTTCCTTGACCTTGTGCGCGAAAACAAAGCACTGCGTGAAAAAGTGGAGAGAGGCATAAACGATGCCAACAAGAGCCTCATCATGGCTCGCGCCACCATGCCCTCGCAGGTTGCCGACGCGGCATTCATGTGCCCCAGGCAGGAGGTCACGCTGGACGTTTCGCAGAAGAACGTAATGAGCGTTGAGATTCCTGTGTACGAGAGCAAGATGCGCACAAGCGACCCGTCGGATATCTATGCCTACGGTCTTGCTTATACCTCCCCGGAACTGGACGATGCCGTGTTCGAGCTGGCTTCCGTGCTGCCCGACATGATTCGCCTTGCCGAGGTGGAAAAGGCTACCCAGATGATGGCTGTGGAGATTGAAAAGACCCGCCGCCGCGTCAACGCTCTGGAGCACGTCATGATTCCCCAGTATCAGGCCACCATCAAGATGATCACCATGAAGCTGGACGAAGCTGAGCGCAGCTCCACCGCCCGCCTCATGAAGGTCAAGGATATGATGCTGGAAAAGCAGTATGGCAATAGACAGCAGTAAATAAACATTACGCGACCGCCCGCAGCGCACGGCTGAAGGCGGTCGTTTTTCTTAAGAAAGGAACCCGCCCATGGAATTCATCAAAGCTGAAGATATTGTCAGCCTGTGCAATCCGGGAGTTGTGTCGAGGCAGCTGCTCAATCCCGATAACTCCGAAAGCCGCAGAGTGACCGTTACCGAGGTGCATCTGCAGCCGGGTGCCTCACAGCCGCGGCACATCCACGAATCCTCGGAACAAATGTGGTATGCCACAGCAGGAGCGGGAACGCTGCTGCTGGCGGATAATGATGAAAAACCGTTCCGTGCCGGAGATGTTGCGCGCTTTGCTGACGGCGACGTTCATGGTCTGCGCAACGACGGGGAAGACGAGTTTGTGTACATCTCGGTCACCTCGCCGCCCGTCCACTTCGGCTGCGCCTACGGAAGCGAAAAGAAATAAAGGGGGAGAGAACATGGCGCGAAAGGAACCATGCGTTCTTACAAATATGTGCATGATCTGCGACGGAGACAGGGTGCTGGTGCAGAACCGGAACGATCCCGACTGGCCGGGGATAACCTTTCCCGGCGGACACGTGGAACCGGGGGAGTCCTTTGTGGATTCGGTTGTGCGCGAGGTCAGGGAGGAAACCGGACTTGAGATTTCCAATGTGCGTCTGTGCGGAGTCAAGCAATGGACGCACAAGGACGGAGAATATCGCTATATCGTACTCTTTTTCCGAACCGACCACTTTGCCGGTGAACTGCGATCCTCCGACGAGGGAGAGGTTTTCTGGATAAACAAAGCCGACCTGCACAACTATCCCCTCGCCACCGATTTCGGGGAGATGTTCAAGGTGTTCGATGACGATTCACTCAGCGAAAACTACTACTGGTTTGAAAACGGTGAGTGGCAGGTAAAGAATCTGTAAATTAGAGAGACCGGTAAGCACCCGTATATCCTGCGCGGGTGCTTTTTTGCGCCGTCAGGAAAGCGAAAAGGCAGCATCTGAGGCAGCAGCTCAGAACAATAACAACCAGCAAATAAACCTTTTTGAATTATCATGCACAAAAGCTGAATTTTCGCAATAAGCTGATAATCTGCAAAAACACCGCGCCGTATCACTCGCTGCGGAAGTGACCGAGGCCGCAGGTGGGGACGGGAACAATTCGCGCCGTGCTGAACCCGTAACCGTGGCACGTGAGCAGGATTCACAACGTGAATCAGAGCGACCAAAGAGGCGCGTATGCGCCGTGTCGCTCGTTGCGACAGTGCCCGGGCTATCTTTTAGCAACAACGCATTTTGCTTACTTTTGTGCGGGCAAAAGTAAGTGCCCCGCCGGCATGAGGCGAAGAAGTGCCCGCCGGCACAAAGCTGAGCCGGAAGTGTGCGCCGCGGAATCCGCAGCCACAGTGTTTTCGAAAACAAATAAATAATTCACAGACCCTATTGACAAACATCAATTCCTCGGATATAATTCAATTAACGATTAGGTTAAATGTTAATCGTTGGCCGGCAATGATATTACAAGGAGGTGGCTGAATGGCCATACAACAGACGCTGCGGGCGCTTGCTGACCCGATCCGCAGGGAGATACTCAATCTTCTGCGCAGCGGCAGACTGTCCGCGGGAGACATCGCAGATCATTTCTCCGTCACAGCGGCTTCCATATCCCGCCATCTTTCGGTGCTGAAAGAAGCCGATCTGATAAGAGATACCCGCGAGGGCAAATTCATTTTCTACGACCTGAACACCTCCGTGCTGGAGGATGTCATGCTGTGGATAACCGACCTGAAAGGAGCTGACAAGAGTGATAAAGAAGAATAAGTGGACACTCATCATTGCATCGATCGTAATCCTGCTGCCCGCCGTGGCCGGCATTATACTGTGGGATAAGCTGCCCGATGTAATGACCACCCACTGGGGCGGAGACGGAGTGGCAGACGGATTTTCCGGCAAGGCATTCGCCGTGTTCGGACTGCCGCTGATTCTGCTGGTACTGTTCTGGGTGTGCGTTTTAGCAAGTTCAAAGGATCCCAACGCAGAGGATCATAACAATAAGATGATGAAGGTTGTGCTGTGGCTCATGCCCGTTCTTTCCGTGGTGGTCAGCTTCATCACATATGCCATTGCCCTTGATGTGAATATCAACATTCCGGCAGTATTCTTTATTCTGATGAGTGTGATGTTCCTTGTGATAGGCAACTATCTGCCCAAGTGCCGCCGCAGCAGAACAATGGGTATCAAGCTGCCCTGGACTCTTTCCAACGACGAAAACTGGAACACCACCCACCGCTTCGGAGGCAAGGTGTGGATGCTGTGCGGTCTTGCCATGCTGGCATGCATGTTCCTGCCCCTGAAAGCAGCTATCTATACTATGGTGGCTATACTGCTGACAGCAATCCTGCTGCCCATGCTGTATTCCTGGCTCTACTACAGAAAGCAGGCCAAGGACGGCACCGTTCCGGAAAAGGCTGACGGCATGAATACAAAGGCTGACCGTGCCGGCAAGATTATTACCGCCATCTTTGTACCCATTATTCTCGTTGGTGTTGGCATTCTGATGTTCACCGGAAACATCGATGCCGCTTTCGGTGACGATTCCTTCACCGTAAACGCGACCTACTATGGCGACGCCGTGGTGGAGTACAGCACCATCGACAGCGCGGAATACCGCACCGACTTTGACTGCGGCGTGCGTGTCTACGGTTACGGTTCCCCCAGACTGTCTCTGGGAGAATTCGAGTGCGACGAGCTGGGAAGATATACCCTCTACTCCTACACCGGCTTTGATGAGTGCGTGCTGCTGACCTCCGGTGACAAGCAGCTGGTCATCGCGCTGAAAGACAACGAAGCCACCAGAGCGTTTTACGACGAGCTGATGGAGCGCATCGGCTGATAATCTGAATAACGAATGCCGTCCTGCTGCGTTGCGGGGCGGCATTTTTCGCATAACAACAGGGAATATAGCCCGGTAGGAGGGAGACTGCGTAAGTTGCGCATGAGAACGTTTCTACGATTTCCACAAAGAACCATATAGTTTGTCTTCTCCGATTTGGCGCGATAAAGCGTTGACAAATCACCTGCACACGTGTATTATTGTATACAATCATACACGAACACAAACAAGTGTCCGTTAACAAACCAACGAAAAGAGGGAATGTCATGTCCACCATAAACATCAGCCGCCGCACCAATCTTCTGGAGCAGGATCCTTACGATTATATGCTGCAGGATGTGGACCGCCCCGAGCTGTTCCACGAGATGTTTCCCTATACAGAAGTGCCCAAGATAGCCTTCAACTATCGCCGCGTGCCGGAGAATATGTGCGAGGATATCTACATCACCGACACCACCTTCCGTGACGGACAGCAGTCCCGTTCGCCTTACTCCACCGAGCAGATGGTGGAGATATACAAGCTGCTGCACAAGCTGAGCGGTCCCAACGGTATCGTTCGCCAGACCGAGTTTTTCGTATATTCCCAGAAGGACCGCGATGCCATCCAGCGCTGCATGGATCTGGGCTATGAGTTCCCGGAGATCACCACATGGATCCGCGCCTCAAAGCAGGATTTCGAACTGGTGCGCAACATCGGCATCAAGGAGACGGGTATTCTCGTTTCCTGCTCCGATTATCATATCTTCAATAAGATGGGTCTGACCCGCGGTCAGGCTATGGATAAATATCTCGGCATCGTCAAGGAGGCCATCGACGCAGGTCTGCGTCCCCGCTGCCACTTTGAGGATATCACCCGTGCCGATTTCTACGGCTTTGTGGTGCCCTTTGCCTCGGCGCTGATGCGTCTTTCCGAGGAGAGCGGCGTGCCCGTCAAGATCCGTGCCTGCGACACCATGGGCTACGGCGTGCCCTATCCCGGCGTTGCCCTGCCCCGAAGCGTATCCGGCATCATCTACGGTCTGCAGCATTACTCCGGCGTGCCCTGCGAGATGATCGAGTGGCACGGTCACAACGATTTCTACAAGGGCGTTGTCAACGCCTCCGTTGCGTGGCTGTACGGCGCACAGGCGGTCAACTGCTCCCTGCTGGGTATCGGAGAGCGTACCGGCAACGTGCCGCTGGAAGCTATGGTCTTTGAATATGCCTCCCTCAAGGGCACCCTCAACGGCATGGACACCCTTGCCATCACCGAACTTGCCGAGTACATCTCCAAGGAAACCAATTACGACATTCCGCCCATGACCCCCTTTGTGGGCGAGCACTTCAACGTCACCCGAGCCGGCATCCATGCCGACGGCATGATGAAGGATCAGGAGATCTATAATATCTTCGACACCGAGCGTCTGCTGGGCCGCGCTCCCGGCGTTGCTGTGAGCAACGTCTCCGGTCTTGCCGGCGTCGCCTACTGGATAAACGCTCACTACCGTCTCAAGGGCGATGATATGGTTTCCAAGAAGGACAACGTCGTTCTCGAAATGCAGAAGTGGATCGATGAGCAGTATGCCGCCGGTCGTCAGACCCTCATCAGCGACGATGAGCTTGAGGTGCTGTATACTTCCATCACAGGAGAGCGGAAATGAGCGGAGAAAGAGGCGGCGGCTCTTTGAGAGCCGTTGTGTTTGACGATCTGGAGCGGGCGATTATCGCCGGGGAATATCAGGCGGGAGACAGCCTGAGCGAATTGATGCTCAGCGAAAAATACGGCGTGAGCCGCACCCCAGTCCGCGAGGCTCTGCGCCAGCTGGAACTGGAGGGGCTTGTGCGCCTGATTCCCAACAAGGGCGCGACAGTGGTGGGTGTCTCCGAAAAGGACATCGATGATATCTATGCAGTGCGCATCCGCATTGAGGGTCTGGCTGCCCGTCTGTGTGCCGAAAACGCCACCGACGAGGAGATTCAGGCGCTGGAACGTCTGGTGGATCTGCAGGAGTTTTATCTGTATAAAGAAAAACCCGAACAGCTCTGGCAGCTGGACGGAGAATTCCACAACACCATCTTTGACGCTTCCCGCAACCGTCCGCTTAAGTCCATGCTTTCCAGCTTCCACAGCTACATAAGCCGTGCCCGCAGCAATTCCATGCGCTCGGCAGAGCGCGCCGCGCAGTCGGTGGAGGAACACCGCGGCATACTCAGTGCCATCGCCGCCCACGACGGCGACCGCGCCGAACAGCTTATGACAGCCCACATAATTGCCGCCCGGAGCAATATTTCCTCGGGAATCGCAAGCGATAAATAAACAAAATGTCCCCACGCACAGCCGTCTGGCCGTGCGTGGGGACATTGTTATTATTTCAGGATGTCAATCCGTGGAATTGCCGGTAAAGGTGAGCAGGCTATAGAGAGTGCGTGCGCCTGCCTCGTCCTGCAGGGTGGCAAGCAGGACTCCTGTCTGCGAGTTGTCGACCATTAAGAGAATGTAGGTTTCACGTCCGAGTTCGCCGTCCTGCTGGAAGACACAGAAATCATCGCCAGACTCAAGAACATCGGTGGAGGAAAGGGCGGTTTCTTCGTATGCGTCGAACATTTCTCTGGTAAGGAACACGCCGTACATAGAGTCCTTACCCTCCTCGATAATCGTGAACTGTCCGTTTTCCTGTTCGATCTTGTGACCGTTGGTAGTGTCCAGAGTTACTTTGACACGATCACCGTTCTCAATGTTGAAGGTGTAGGAGAAGGATGTGCGGCAGGCGGTCAGCAGCAGACACAGACAGAGGGCGATGCATGCGACAGATATGATTTTTTTCATTTTGATTTCCTCCTTGGTTCAGGTTTATTGATTTACGTTCGCGGGTGAAACCGCAGAACAGTCGGAACGGGTAAAGGTAAGTTCGTTGCCGCAGAAGTCGAGAATATACATCTCGTCAGGGTGCTTTGCGTCGGAGATGAATCCCAGCAGACGGAACACTTCGAAGCCGTTGGAGTTGCAGAAAATGATGCAGCCGTTCGGATGGTCGATATACATTTTGCTGATCTCGGGGAAGTAATCCTTGGGGAGGTTGTGCTCCACGAAAGGTTCACCGAACTCGAGGTCGGGATCAAAATCGGGGCGGATATAATAATCGCCGCACTTCCAGTTGCTGTCGAAGAAGCGAACCATATCCATTACGGTGTGGGAAAGGAAATCGGCGGCGTCCTCTCTGCCGGCAAAATCAGGGGTATCGGCGTAAACAAGCAGCTGATCCATAAAGGCTTCCGGTCCATCCCCGGTGCGCCACATTATGGAAGAAGGGGTCCAGCTGTTGGGGTTGGAGAATGTGCTGCTGTAGTGGCACAGATTGTGATACAGCTCCAGCACGGGGTCATCGTTGGAATACCTGTCGGGAAGGACGGCATACGCCATGTTGTAATTTCCGGCGCGGTAACAGGCGATGCCCTCCTGCAAATCAGCTTCATACTCTGCCTGCAGCTTCTGTTCTTCCATCTCGTCGATGCGATGGGATTCGCCGATCTCATCCAGAATATATTCGGCATAGAGCAGACTGTCCTCGCTGCCGCCGGCGATCATCTCGTCGGCACAGGTGCGGAGAAACTCGCGATTGGTCTCATCGTCGAGGTTCATATAGCGGGTGACGAAATACATCTCATCGAAGTAGCCTCTGTCAATTGCCCAGCGCGCGTATTGGCGCAGGTGGTGATCGGCTTTCTGTGCCGAATCCTCGTAACCGCGGATGGAGTTGTATTTCAGATAGGCGCTGAAATTCCATCCGTCTTCGGCAAGTCCGGCGGCCTCAAGGTATATATCTTCTGAAGTAATATCCGGGCTTAAGACGGGAGGGGTCAGACGATCGCCGCAGCCGGAGAACGTCAGCAAAACAGCCGCGCCGAGGCACAGCAGACTAAAGCTGCATTTCTTTTTCATGGTCATTTTTCAACTCCCGAACGCCACAATTATTTTGAATATAAGTCGAGTATACATTATCGCGGAGAGAATAGCAATGCCTTGACGAAAAAACCGCCCGGATCCTTTCGGAAACGGGCGGCAAAAAACTCATGCTTTATTCTTTATGGAAATCAGTTGTTGTCAACGTCTGGAACATAATCTGCGTCGGGGATATCATCGGCACCAGCACCGGGAGCGCCTGCACCTGCGCCGGGGCCGCCCTGACCGTAGAGGATCTCGCTCAGCTTGTACATCTCCTGCTCCAGATCCTTGGTCTTTGCCTTGACTTCGTCGATGGAACCGGTATCCTTGATGGAACGCAGGGCGTTGATCTTGTCCTGGATGGTGGACTTCTGTCCGCCGTTTACCTTGTCACCCAGATCGTCCAGCAGCTTTTCGGTGGAGTATACCATCTGGTCGGCGGCGTTGCGTGCGTCAACTTCCTCGCGGCGCTTGGCGTCCTCAGCGGCGTACATCTCGGCGTCGCGGACCGCCTTCTCGATTTCGGACTTATCCATGGAGGTGGAGGAGGTGATGGTGATGTGCTGCTCGCGGCCGGTGGCCTTGTCCTTGGCGGAAACGGAAACGATGCCGTTGGCGTCGATGTCGAAGGTTACCTCGATCTGAGGAATACCGCGGCGTGCGGGAGCGATGCCGTCCAGATGGAACACGCCCAGCAGCTTGTTGTCGCGGGAGAACTCACGCTCACCCTGCAGAACCTTGACCTCAACGGAGGTCTGGCCGTCAGCTGCGGTGGTGAAGACCTGAGACTTCTTGGTGGGGATGGTGGTGTTCTTTTCGATGATCTTGGTGCAGACCTCGCCCATGGTTTCGATGCCGAGGGAGAGGGGAGTGACGTCCAGAAGCAGCAGACCTTCAACGTCACCGCCCAGAACGCCGCCCTGAATGGCAGCACCCAGAGCTACGCACTCATCGGGGTTGATGCCCTTGAAGGGTTCCTTGCCGGTGAAGCTCTTGACAGCCTCGGCAACGGCAGGAATACGGGTGGAACCGCCAACCAGCAGAACCTTGTCGATCTCACCGACGGACAGACCGCTGTCGGACAGAGCCTGACGGACGGGACCCATGGTCTGGTCGACCAGATCGGAGGTCAGCTCGTTGAACTTGGCGCGGGTCAGGGTCAGGTCGAGGTGCTTGGGACCGGTGGCATCGGCAGTGATGAAGGGCAGATTGATCTGAGCGGTGGTAACACCGGACAGATCGCACTTGGCCTTCTCAGCGGCTTCCTTGAGACGCTGCATAGCCATCTTGTCATTGGAAAGATCGATGCCGTTATCCTTCTTGAACTCTGCTACGAGCCAGTCGATTATTCTCTGGTCGAAGTCGTCGCCGCCGAGGCGGTTGTTGCCTGCGGTTGCAAGAACTTCCTGAACACCGTCAGACATATCAATGATGGAAACATCGAAGGTACCGCCGCCGCGGTCGTAAACCATAACCTTCTGATCCTGCTCCTTGTCAATGCCGTAGGAAAGAGCAGCGGCAGTCGGCTCGTTGATGATGCGCTTTACATCAAGACCTGCGATCTTGCCTGCGTCTTTGGTTGCCTGACGCTGTGCGTCGGTGAAATATGCCGGAACGGTGATAACTGCACTGGTAACCGGCTCGCCAAGGTAAGCTTCAGCATCGGTCTTG
>JAZUPE010000065.1:0-39539 GCA_045605025.1 Acutalibacteraceae bacterium | reverse complement strand
AGTACATACAGAAATCCGTGGTCATCAACGGAGCTGCAGGGGCTGCAGGAGCAGGGTTTACCGCGGACAGCTCGCCTCCGCAGTCGGGGCAGAACATGATTTTGGCGTTGTTTACGGTCTTTCCGCAGCGCATACATTTTTTCATTCGGCAAAACCTCCTGGTTTCGTTAATAATTCTCTGAGTTTCTTTTTTACGGCACATTTACCGAGTATATTATATAAATATGTAATTGTCTGTGTCAAGGGTTCTTCGCTTTAATGGGCGAAAATCAAAACCACCCGTTGATCGGGTGGTTTCTGTGGTCGCCCCCTTAAGGGGGCACCGAAAGGTTTATCAATCATACTAATCGCACTGCAGCCCACACAAGTGGGCAAAACGCTCTATTTTAGTTTGTGTGAAATCGCTACTCCGCATTTGTTATGCTATAATCTAACCGTTTTTTCATTAGCCTCCTACTCGTTACCTGTGGTAGCCACACCGCGCATGTTGCAATGTAGGAGGCTATTTCTTTTTCTAAAGAAGTTTTTCATCACCCCCAGTTGAACTGGGGGTTTTATCATGCCTATTCGGCGCCAACAATGGAGCTGCCGCGGATAGAGTTCTGCGGCAGCTCCATTTCAGTGTTTGTCGGTAATCAGTTTATTCCTTTTCTTCGTTCTCCAGAGCCTCCAGTGCTTCCTGTTCGGCAAGTACTTCTTCTTCGGTCAGGAATTCGATCTTACCCTCAAAGTTGGGATAATAGTCGATGGCGCCGTAAGGCAGCTTTTCTGAAGTAACGACGGAGGGATGGAAAAGATGAGCCAGTTCCCAGGCAGCCAGTACAAGATCCTCATCCAGAGAGTTAAAGCGTGAGAAATCGTAGCCATAGATGCGGTTGTCGTTGTATGCGCCGCAGCTGTCAAGATCACGCTGAGAGCGGATCTTGTTTTCCACTCCGGGAGGACAGAGGATTACGTCCGGACTTGAGGCGATAATCGTTTCCATGTTGCTGTTTCCGTTGACGGATTCGATGGATACGTTGAATCCGCCGGCAATCTCAATGAGATAGCTTGAGAGCATGTCGCCGGAGACGCACTTTGTAAGGCTTTCATCGGTGAAAAGACATACGTTTACCGGAGTTTCGAACATGATCGCCCGCTCGATGGAATCAAGCTGGGTCAGAATGTTCTGCGCGGCGGCCTCGCCGGCGTCATAACCGGCACCGTTGCCGTTCATGGCAGTGCCTATGCAGCGGTAGAGGTTAAGAAAACCGGTTCGGGTGTTGGGTTCGATAAGCTGCAGAATGGTGATTCCCGCGTCTGAGAGTAGCTGCAGTGTTTCTATGCTGGTGGTGGTGTCCACTATCAGCAGTTCGGTACCCAGATTGACGATTGCGTCAATAGAAGGAGTCTTAGCGGTACCGCAGGGAGCGGCAGCCTGAAGCTGAGGCAGTTCGCAGTCACCGGGCCGCCCGTCCAGCAGGGATGCGTAGCCCATGTCAACGATTATCTTGGAGTAGTTGACCGAAAGACAGGTGATAATTTCCGGGCGCTTTTCGATGGTTACGCCTGCGACAGAAACCGGATAGGTTCCGCGCGCTTCTTTTTCGTCCTTCCCGCCGCATCCGCTCAGCGGAACAATGGCAGTGATCAGTGCGACTACGGCCAGCAGCATTGCCAGAATTCTTTTCATTGTAATATGCACCTCGTTCAGAAAATTTTTGCAGCGAAAAACGGTCACTGCTCACCGTTGAGTTCCTTTATCTTATCCCGCAGCCGCAGAAAATCCTCAAATGCTTCGGGCTTTTGTTTGGGGTTACGCAGCAGCGCCGCCGGGTGGAGCATTGCCATCATCAGCACACCGTTGCGCTCAATGAACTGTCCGTGCTCTCTGGTGATCTTTATATCCGGCTTGATGATCTTGGCAGCGGCGATACGTCCGAGGCAGACGATGATCTTTGGACGTATGATTGCCGTCTGTTCACGCAGCCAGTTGATGCACATCTCCTGCTCCTCGGGCAGGGGATCGCGGTTTTTGGGTGGACGGCATTTTACGATGTTGGCGATGTAGATGTCTCTTTCGCGGGAAAGTCCCACAGCGTCCAGCATGAGGTCAAGCAGCTTTCCTGCCCTGCCCACAAAAGGCTCGCCCTTCAGGTCCTCCTGTTCGCCGGGACCTTCTCCGATAAACATAACCTTCGATTCGGGATTGCCCACACCGAAAACCACGTTGGTGCGGGTGCTGCAAAGCTGGCACTTATCGCAGCTCAGACAGCGTTCGCGCAGCAGCTCAAGCTCAGACATGAACTGCACCTCCTGTAATTTCTATCATTTTGTTTTGTGTTGATCGGCACACGGACCCTTTTCCATAAACACAAAGCACAATTCACCGGAAATCTGCTCTTCGCGGAAGGCTCTGTAGCCGAGTTTTTCGTACAGACGGATGTTTCCGGCGCTTCTCGTGCTGGTATATAGTTCGTATCTCTGTCCGGGGAATTCTTTTTCCATCGCGCCAAGAAGCGCGGAGCCGATGCCGTTCCCCTGACGGTCGGGGTGAACCATCAGCTTGCTTATGTATACAGTCCCGTTTTCGCAATATGCCCTGACGGAACCGATGATCGTTCCGCTGTTATCCAGGGCTTTCAGAAATAGCCCGCGGTCAAACTCTTCCGAGGCTTCCTCAAGGGTCTGTCTCAGCGGAGGAATATCAGGGTCGTCAAACAGCCGGGCCTCGCTTTGGTAAGCGATATACTGAAGCGCCAGTATTCCGGCAAGATCACATCTACGGGCTTTCTCGATAACCGGCATAATCTCTGTCCTCCTGCGGGAAATCAGTGCGATATCGCGCAATATTGCCTTTCTTTGCAATTTAGATATTGAAATAAACGCGCGATTGCTATAAAATTATAATGAAATCATCGGAACGCCGCAGGGCGGGCCGAAATATAAATAATGAGGAGTAATTCTTAACATGAAGATTCTTGTCGAGACCTCTGCCCGTCACGTCCACATTACCGAAGAGCAGCTTGCAGCTCTGTTCGGCGAAGGACATCAGCTCACCAAGAAGAAGGATCTTTCCCAGCCCGGTCAGTATGCCTGCGAAGAGCGCGTGACCGTTGTCGGTCCCAAGGGCGAAATGGCTGGTGTCTCCATCCTCGGTCCCACCCGTCCCGCCGGTCAGGTTGAGCTTTCTCTGACCGATGCCCGCAAGCTGGGTCTGGCTGCTCCTGTCCGCGAGTCCGGTGATGTTGAGGGAAGCCCCGCCTGCAAACTGGTCGGCCCCTGCGGTGAGGTTGAACTGCCCTGCGGTGCAATCGCCGCAAAGCGTCACATCCACCTGTCCGATACCGAGGCTGCAGAGTTCGGTCTGACCGACAAGCAGGTCGTTTCCGTCAAGGTTGAGACCAACGGCCGTTCCCTGTCTTTCGGTGATGTCGTTGTTCGCGTCAGCCCCAAGTTTGCTGCCGCCATGCACATCGACACCGACGAATCCAATGCTGCCGGCTGCTCCGGCGAAGTCTGGGGCGAGATCATTCCGTAAGGAATATCTGTCTGCATTATAGCACAACTGTCCGGGGGATAAAAGTCTCCTGCGCAAAATAACGCTAAATATCACATACTCATGCCGCCGTGTCATGTTCTCAGTTGATACGGCGGCTTTTGTTTGTTCCATTACCCGAAAAAACAACGTGTTTTCCGTTGATTTCGAACAAAAAAACAAGGATAATGTTTATTTTTCTTTACAACAGCTGCTCCGGATGGTACAATAATTACAAATATAATAGGCGTTGTGTCGGCACGAATAATGCCGCTGATCGCCGGTTACGGAGGTGTCTATGGCACAGGCAATCATGGAAAGCCCGATGTTGTATATTCTGGGCGGATGCGTGGCGCTGTTCGTCATCGTTCAGTCGCTGTTCTTTCTCATCAAAGCCTGGCGCGAAGGCAAGCGTATGGGCATGGAAACCAAAACCATGCGCAAGGCCGCAGTGTCGGGTGGTATTTTCACCATCGTGCCGTCGCTTTCGATTCTGTTCGCCTTTCTCGCCATGCAGGGCACACTGGGCATGGTTCTGCCGTGGATACGTCTCAGCGTGCTTGGCGCGGTGACCTATGAAGTGCCCGCCGCTACTTCTGCGGTGGAAGCTGCCGGACAGACCTTCGGCGCTCCCCTCAGCGGAGAAACCTTTACCTCTGTGGCGTGGGTTATGACACTCGGATGCATCACCCCGATTATCATCATCCCGTTCTTCCTCAAGAAGATTCTGGGCGGTGTTGATAAGATCAAGCAGAAGGACAGCAAGTGGGGCGAAATCTTTATGAACGCCCTGTTCCTTGGAATGATTGCCGCGTTCCTCAGTGTGGGCGTTTCCGGCGAAAAGCCTCTGCTTTCATGGCTGGTGCTGGGATCCTCAGCAATTATCATGGCGCTGTGCGGTCTGCTGCTTAAGCTGACCGGCTGGAAGTGGCTTGAGCATTTTGCTTTGCCCATCAGCATGCTGGGAGCCATGGCGCTCACTCTGCTCTTTGTCCGTATTCTTCCTGCCGATCTGCTTCCGGCTGACATATTCCAGCTTGCAGGCGGCGTAGCAGCCGATGCTGTGGAAGGAGGTATGCAGTAATGACCAAAATAGTCAACGATTACGAAAAGACCGTCCATCGTTCAGGTCGTGTCTGGATGGCGGCTGCTCTGCTGGTCATGCTGGCAGTTCCTCTGACCATCGGCATTGAAAACAGAGCCGCTCCCGACTGGATGGTAGTGCTCAAGGGGCTGTTGGCAGTAGCTCCGATCTACTGGACGGTTTGCGCCATCGAAGTGTTCACCTTTGCTCCCATGATCGGTGCCGGCGGCACTTATATCGGCTTTGTAACCGGCAACCTGACCGGCATCAAGATTCCTGCTGCCATGAACGCCATGGAAGGTGCCAAGGTCAAGCCGGGGACCAAAGAGGGCGAGATCATCTCCACCATCGCCATCGCTGTTTCGTCAATCGTAACCACCATTATCGTGGTTATCGGTGTGCTGCTGTTCACGCAGCTCAAGCCCTTCCTCAATTCACCCACTCTGCGTCCCGCGTTCAATATGATTCTGCCGGCACTGTTCGGCGGACTTGGCGTGGTGTATATCTCAAAGGCATGGAAAGTCGCGGTCACTCCGCTGCTGTTTGTGGTCGCACTCATCATCTTCGCTCCCGGCATCGTTTCCTTTGCCGGAAGCATGCTGGTCCCCGTTGCCGCTCTTCTGGCTATCGGTGCTGCCCGTATCATGTACAAGCTGGGCTGGCTTGACGGCAAAAAGACCGCTGAGCCCGCAGGCGAGAGTGCGGAGAATGAATGATGAATACGATTCAGATTGTTTTGCTGTCAGCAGGCGCTCTGCTGGTGCTGTTCATACTCTTTCTGCTTATAAGTGCAGCATGTTTTGCTCCAAAAAAGAAAAAGCAGACCGATGTTCAGCCGCTGGAATATGATGCCGCCGCCGCAGGTCAGCATCTTGCGGAAATGATTAAGTGCAGAACCGTATCCAACCGGGATGAATCCCTGATGGATCAGGCGGAATACGACCGCTTTGTGGCTCTGCTTGAGCAGATGTATCCCGCAGCAACAGCGAAGTTCGCTTTTGAGCGTGCCGGAAAAACCGGTCTCATTTATCGCTGGAAAGGCGAATCTGCGGAAAAGCCCGTTGTGCTCATGGCTCACTACGACGTTGTCCCTGCCAAGGCCGAAGAGTGGAGTTTTGACCCGTTCTGCGGCGAGATACGCGACGGCGTCGTGCTCGGACGCGGCACACTGGATACAAAATCCACCCTGTGTGCCATTTTTGAAGCAGTAGAAAAGCTGTGTGCGCAGGACTACACTCCCGCAAATGATATCTACCTGTGCTTTTCGGGAACCGAGGAAATTGCCGGCGAGGGAGCATATGCTATCGTCGACAAGCTCAGAGCCGATGGCATAAAGCCTTACATCACCGTGGACGAGGGCGGTGCCATCGTCACGGGAGCCTTCCCCGGCGTAAAGCAGCCCTGTGCGGTTGTCGGTATCAGCGAAAAGGGGCAGATGGCAATCCGGCTTTCGGTTAAGTCCGGTGCCGGGCACGCCAGCGCTCCGCCGAAGAATGATGCCTTCAGCCAGCTGGCAAAGGCTATCACCGCTTTGGAGCAGCATCCTTTCAGGCCTCGCATGACCGAAGCCACAGGCAAGCTGTTCCGGACTCTGGGACGCTATTCCAATTTCGGACTGCGCATCGTGTTTGGTAATCTTCGCCTGTTCACGCCGCTGCTCTGCAGGCTGGCGCGCTCTCTGGGTAATGATGTCAACGCACTGATGCGTACCACATATGTTTTCACGATGGCAGGCGGAAGCGAAGCGTCAAATGTTCTGCCGTCAGAAGCGTGGGCAACCTGCGATGTACGTATCCTCAACGGCACCTCCGGACAGGATGTGCTGGATCACTTCCGCAGAGTGATAGATAACGATAATGTAGTTATCGAGCCCGTCTTCACCGTCGAACCTTCGCCATGTTCTCCCACCGACTGTCATCAGTGGGACGCGCTCAGCGAAGCGATCGGCGAAACCTGGCCGCAGGCGCTGGTGTCGCCATATCTGATGATGGCGCGCAGCGATTCGTCGGTATATACGGGTATCTGCGAGCATGTCTACCGCTTTGCTCCCATGGAGCTGTCCAATGAGGAGCGGGCAATGATCCATGGCATTGACGAGCAGATCCCCTCTGAAAAAGTAGCAAAAGCCGCACAGTTCTATGAGCGGCTTATAAGAAAAATCTAAGTAAACGAGGAAAAAACCAATGGCAAAAGAGATCACAATGAAAATTATCTGCACCGAGTGCGGACATGAAAATGAAGTAACCGTCTATGCAGGACTCAACGCTCAGGTAGATACGGGAAAGTTTGTTGAACTGCTCAACGGCTCCCTGTTCAATTTTGACTGTGCGGGCTGCGGCAAGAAGGGTCATCTCAACTATGATATGATCTATCACGATATCGTCCATCGCGCAGTTGTTCACTATGTGACCAACCCCGATTCTCTCAACAAGGCCAAGGAAGCCATCGAAACCATGAGAAACCTGGAGGGCGAGAATGCCATGCCTTCCGATTATACCTACCGCATCGTCAATTCTCAGAATGCCCTGCGCGAAAAGGCTCTGCTGTTTAACTACGGTCTTGATGACCGTGTAATGGAAATCCTCAAGGGCCTGAGTGTTTCCGGCGCAAAGAAAGAGCATCCCGATCTGCAGATCATCGAAGCTCTGTTCCTGACCGCCAACGGCAAGTGGATGATCCAGATTCTGGGCAACAAGCCCATGAGTGCCGAGGTCTCCATGGTCAAGTACGATGAGATCCGCCGCAAGCTGGGTGACGCTATCGAGGACACCGAGATCAGAAATTACGCCGTGGACGTTGACTGGTCCATACGTGCTCTCCAGAATCCTCTTGCAAAGTTCGACAATCCTCAGGGCTGATAAACAGAACAAAACCGTCTGCTGTGTTTGTCTGGCAGACGGTTTTTGATTATTTCTCTATGCGCACATAGTATTTGTGCTCGTCTTCGTGATGGAGATGACCACCGTTTTTCTGCATAACCCGCAGCGAAGCGGTGTTGCCCTTGTCCAGCCGCAGATAGATCTCGTCCTCGGGGATGATCTTCCGCGCTTCCTCAAGCAGCAGGCGCAGCCCTTCAGTGGCATAGCCCTTGCCGCGATGCTCTCTGTGAATGAAATATCCGATGTGACCGGCGCCTTCCACAAGCGAGGGACAGAGATAATGCCGCAGCCGGAACTGCCCCACAATCTCATCGTCATTCCAGAGAAAGAAAAACGTCTCGGGCACATATCCCTCAGGCAGTCCCTTGCCAGATTCGGCGTCGACCATGTGAGTGAGCGCCTTTTCCGCAAAATCCTCGCGCGGTACATCGCTCCACTCGTTGATAAATCCGTTCTCGTCCGCAGGGGTATTGTTCACGGAAATAAATTCCTGCTCAATGTCTTCGTAATTGGCTTTTTTCAGGTACAGCACTTGCGCTCACCCTCCTTTTTGAAGTATTGCTGCATATTATACCGCAGCAGGTTATATGAGTCAAGCGCGATAAACCACAAGTATAATTGACATATCCAGACGCGCCTTGTATAATTTCAAAAAAACACAAACGAGGGATTATTTATGAATATATCGCTTCAGAAAGCTGCGCGCGAAGACCTTGTTCAGCTGCACTCCATGCAGGTGGAAGCGTTTATGCCGCTGCTGGAGATCTATCAGGATTACGATCTCAGCCCCGCCGCTGAAGGAGTGGAGAGAATAATCGAACGCTTTGAACAGCCATTCACCACCTACTGGTTCATAGCGCTCGATGGAGAGCGCGTGGGTGCGCTGCGAGTGTGCGATTTAGGCGAACGGTGCAAACTTTCTCCCATATTTATCCTGCCCCGGCATCAGGGAAAAGGGGTTGCGCAGGTCGTCATCACACTTATAGAGAAGCAATATCCCACAGCGCAGGTGTGGGAGCTTTCAACCATCCGTCAGGAAGCCAAGCTGTGCCATCTATACGAGAAAATGGGCTACAGACCCACCGGTAAAATCCTGCCCGTCAAGGAAGGCATGGACATCGTGTTCTACGAAAAACAGATAGATTGTCAAGCGTAAGTAAAAGCCGAATACAGCGCCACAAAATCCACATGCGGCCAAATCTTTATTCATTCTAACTCGTAACGCGAGCACGTGAGCAGAATTCGCGCAGCGAATTAGAGCAGCCGGAGAGGTGCGTATGCACCGTGCTGCTCGTTGTGACAGTGCGCGAGATGCCTGAGACGAGCTGCAAGCAGCACATAACCAAACCGTGACAGGGGCACGTGAGCAGAATTTGCAAAGCAAATCAGAGCGACCGAAGAGGTGCGTATGCACCGTGTCGCTCGTTGCGGAAGTACCCAACCTACCAAGTTGCAAAAAGCGCATTTTTGCTTACTTTTTGGGCGTAACCAAAAAGTAAGTGTCCCGCCGGCATGAGGCGAAACGTGAAAGATAGCAGCCGGTCACAATAATGCTGAGGAATGCTGTCGGAAAACGAATAAATAATCAAATTTTCCTGAAAATCGACATAATCAAACCGGCACAACCGCATTAGTGCGGCTGCGCCGGTTTTTATCATATCAATCGTTTACTCGGCGATGATGGAAACTCCGGTCATCTCCTCGGGCTGGGGCAGACCCAGCATCTGCAGCATGGTGGGAGCGATGTCAGCAAGACGGCCGCCCTCACGGAGCTTGCAGGGATAACCAACCACGCAGAAAGGTACGGGATTGGTGGTGTGTGCGGTGAAGGGAGTGCCGTCCTCGGCGACCATGCAGTCGGCGTTGCCGTGGTCGGCGGTGACGATGAGCATGCCGCCCATCTTGGCAACAGCGTCAGCAACGCGGCCCACGCAGGTGTCAACGGTCTCAACAGCCTCAACGGCAGCGTTGAATACGCCGGTGTGACCGACCATGTCGCAGTTGGCGTAGTTGAGGATGATAACGTCGTACTTGCCGGACTCGATGCGGCTGCAGACCTCGTCGCATACCTCAACAGCACTCATGGAGGGCTGCAGGTCATAGGTGGCAACCTTGGGGGAGGCGATCAGAGCGCGATCCTCGCCCTCGTACTGAGCCTCGATGCCGCCGTTGAAGGAGAAGGTTACGTGAGCGAACTCCTCAGTCTCTGCAATGCGCAGCTGAGCAAGACCCTTGTCGGAGAGATACTGACCGAGGGTGTTGTTCAGGGACTGGGGACGGAAAGCGATGTCCACGTTGGGCATGGTGGCGTCGTACTGGGTCATGCAGACATAGTGCAGGGGGAAGAAGCCGTTCTTTCTCTCGAAGCCGGAGAAATCGGGATCCACGAAGGTGCGGGTGATCTCACGGGCACGGTCGGGACGGAAGTTGAAGAACACAACAGAATCGTTTGCCTTAATGCCGGCGTCCTTGACGCATACGACAGGCAGAACGAACTCGTCGGTCAGATTCTTGCCGTCGCCGTCGATGGTCTGATAGGACTTCTCGATGGCGGCAACGGGATCGGCGTTGAACTCGCCCTCACCGTAAACCATTGCGGCATAAGCCTTCTCAACGCGCTCCCAGCGGTTGTCACGATCCATAGCGTAGAAGCGGCCCATGGTGGTGGCAATCTGACCCAGACCGATCTCGTTCAGCTTGTCGCGCAGCTCGGCGACGAAAGCAGAACCGGATGCAGGGGGAACGTCACGGCCGTCCAGCAGAGCGTGGACGTAGACCTTGCTTACGCCCTTGCGCTTGGCAAGCTCAACCAGAGCGTAAAGGTGGGTGTTGTGGCTATGAACACCACCGTCGGATACGAGGCCGATCAGATGCAGAGCGGTGCCATTGGCAACACAGTTGTCCATAGCGGCACACAGAGCGGCATTGTCAAAGAAATCGCCGTCGGCGATGGACTTTGTGATACGGGTCAGTTCCTGATAAACGATGCGGCCGGCTCCCATGTTGGTGTGACCAACTTCGCTGTTGCCCATCTGACCATCGGGCAGACCGACGTCCATGCCGGAAGCGCCGATCTGGGTGGTGGGATTCTCGGCGAACAGGCGGTCAAGGTTGGGAGTCTTTGCTGTGTGGATGGCGTTGCCCTCTGGAATGTTGAAACCAAAGCCGTCCATGATGCACAGAACAAGAGGTTTCTTACTCAATTTTCATTCTCCTCAATATAACGGGGAGTCGGCACTCGCTGACTCCCCGTCGAAAATTTAGATATTCAAGGGAAGCACTTAATGAATACGGCGAAAACCGTTATCCGTCAGTGATTTCCGAAATTACTTGGAAGCAGCAGCGACGATGGGCTGGAACTTCTCGGCAGACAGGGAAGCGCCGCCGATCAGACCGCCGTCCACGTTCTCCTTGGCAAGCAGAGCCTCTGCGTTGCCGGCGTTCATGGAACCACCGTACTGGATGGTCATAGCGTCAGCAGCATCCTGACCGTACAGACCGGCGATGAGGGAACGGATATAGCCGCAGGCCTCGTCAGCCTGATCGTCGGTAGCGGTCAGACCGGTACCGATAGCCCAGACGGGCTCGTAGGCGATGATGATGTTGGCAAGCTCAGCAGCAGCGATGTCAGCGAAAGCGCCCTTGACCTGAACATCCAGAACCTCGTGGGTCTTGTCAGCCAGACGCTCTTCCTTGAGCTCGCCGACGCAGATGATGGGCTTCAGACCGGCAGCCAGAGCAGCCTTGGTGCGGCTGTTGACGGTCTCGTCGGTCTCGCCGAAGTACTGACGGCGCTCGCTGTGACCGAGGACACAGTACTCAACGCCCAGCTCCTTGAGCCAGGAAGCAGCAATCTCGCCGGTGAAAGCGCCGGACTCTGCCCAGTGGCAGTTCTGAGCGCCGATCTTGATGTTGCTGCCCTTGGCGGCCTCAACAGCGGCGGGAATGTCGGTGAAAGGAACGCAGCAGATAACACCGCAGGCAGCGTCAGCTACCAGAGGCTTGAGATCATTGATCAGAGCGGTGGTCTCGGCGGGGGTCTTGTTCATCTTCCAGTTGCCGGCGATAACGGCGGCACGCTTGGCTTTATTCATAGTGAATTACTCCTTGATTAATATTATGGATTATTTCTCGTTGAGGCAGGCAATGCCGGGCAGCTCCAGACCCTCGAGGAACTCAAGGGAAGCGCCCCCGCCGGTGGAGATGTGGGTCATCTTGTCGGCGAAGCCAAGCTTCTCAACAGCTGCAGCAGAGTCGCCGCCGCCGATGATGGAAACAGCGCCGCTCTCAGCGACAGCCTTGGCAACAGCGATGGTGCCGCTGGCGAACTTCTCCCACTCGGAAACGCCCATGGGTCCGTTCCATACGACGGTACCGGCGTTCTTGACAGCCTCGGCATAGAGCTCCTCGGTCTTGGGACCGATGTCCAGACCCTGCCAGCCGGCAGGAATCTTGCCGGTCTCAGCCAGCTGTACGTTAGCCTCGGGGCTGAAAGCGTCGCCCAGACGGTTGTCAACGGGCAGAAGGAGCTTGACGCCCTTGGCCTCGGCCTTTGCCATGATTTCCTTTGCCAGATCGATCTTGTCGTCCTCGCAGATGGAATCGCCGATCTCGCCGCCCATAGCCTTGGAGAAGGTGTAGGCCATGCCGCCGCCGATGATGATGGTGTCGCACTTGTCCAGCAGGTTGGTGATAACGCCGATCTTGTCGGAAACCTTGGCACCGCCGAGGATAGCAACGAAGGGACGCTTGGGATCAGCCAGAGCGCCGCCCATGATGGCGATTTCCTTCTGGATCAGATAACCGCAGACAGCGGGCAGATAGTCGGCAACGCCGGCGGTGGAGGCATGAGCTCTGTGAGCGGTACCGAAAGCATCGTTGACATAGATCTCAGCCAGAGAAGCCAGAGCCTTGGAGAACTCGGGATCGTTCTTGGTCTCTTCCTTGTGGAAGCGAACGTTCTCGATCATGACAGCTTCGCCTTCCTTGACGTTAGCAGCCAGAGCCTGAGCGGACTCGCCGATAACGTCGGTGGCCAGCTTGACTTCGAAACCAAGCTCCTTGGTCAGATAGTCGGCGACAGGCTTGAGGGAGTATTCGGGCTTGAACTCACCCTTGGGTCTGCCCAGATGGGAGCAGAGGATGACCTTTGCCTTGTTGTCCAGCAGATAGCGGATGGTCTTGAGGGCGCCGATGATGCGCTTGGGGTCGGAGATGTTGCCCTCGCTGTCAAACGGGACATTGAAATCGCAGCGGACAAGAACCTTCTTGCCGGCTACTTCGATGTCTTCAACGGTCTTTTTGTTGAGATAATTCATGCTGATTTCCTTTCCGCCCCGCAAGGTACAATCTGTACAAGCGGCGGCTCTCAAGATTTAATGTGCCTTTGACGGAGCGAAAAAATTCAGCTCCGGGCGCAGCGTTATTATTTTAACACAAGCCGTACGGATTTGCAATATCATTGCCGACAAATGAAAGTGTCGTTGAACACAATAAATAGCGCAATTTGCCATTGCCGCACGCTTTCTGCGGTTCCGGGGCAGAGTTTGCGCTCAGGTTTAATCCAGTGCGCGCTCCATGAACCCGCAGGTAAAGGGGAAGCGATCGGATTTCTTTGTGCCAAGATGCACAAAGCCGTGATTTTCGTACCACGCGCGAAGAATCCGGTTTTCTTCCACGATTCCGATCCTCATCCGGCTGCAACCGGCCCCGGCGGCAGCGGCAAAGGCGTGTTCCAGCAGTTTTCTGCCGATTTCCCTGTGACGGTATTCCGGCAGGGTGCAGAGATTGCTCAGTTCGCAGGTGCCGTCACCGTTGATGGACAGTGAATAGTATCCGACGACATCTTCGCCGTCGAAGTACGCGTACATGGGGCGCTTCTCCACATGATACTGGTAGTTGAGCCTGTCCTCTGTGGTGGCAAAAGCGGTGAATCCAGGTGCGTTTTCCACAGTGAAACCCAGCTGGTCTGCTACAGTCAGGAAGCTTGTCCTTATCACATTCACACACTCCGGAATCTTCTCCGGAACAACAGCCTTAATCACTACGTTCACACCTCCTGAGATTAATGCGAAAATGATATCATTTTGCAGCGGTGAAGTCAATCATCTCCGTTGACGAGCCGTTGAATTTCACTATAATTTAGAGTAGCAATGTTCATCTTTAATATGGAGGATCTGTTTATGAAAAGCGAATCCGGATTATCATATATGACCCGCAGTGACGAGAGAGCGCAGGATACACTGCCTCTCGGCGGTATTCCCAAGGTTTTTATCAGCTATAAACAGGACGAGAAAAGACAGGTGACCGACGAAGGTCTGCTCTGTGCCCGTGACGTCGCGGCCAAGCGTATAGTCAATCTTTCCGACTGCGCCGTGTGGCACGACGGTCTGCTTACTCCCGGCTCGGATTACAATACCGAGATCAGATCAGCTATTCTTGAGTGTGACGCGGTGGTTCTGCTGCTGACCAGCAACGTGCTGAATTCCAGATACATCTGGGATATCGAAATCAGACTGGCGAAAGAGAACAATAAGATTATTATTCCCATAGCCTTTGACTTCCCGAAGCTGAAGTACAGATATGTTGAAGAAAGCGTCGGCAACGTACATATCATCAGCTGGCCGGGCGGCGGTGACGACGACGCCACCCAGCGCGAGGATCGCGAATTCAATGACGCTCTCAGTCGTGCTCTTGACCGCCTTTCGATCAGCACATCCCTTGCCGGAGAGATAAACAAGATTCAGGAGATACTCAACGGCAGCAGTTCGCTGGTGGATATATCTCTCAACAGCTGGTACCTCATGGGCAGAGCCTGCCTTGACGGCATCAACGTTCAGCAGGATGAGGCACGTGGGATCGACCTGCTCGACGCAGTGGCACACATCGAAAGCACGGACGAAAATGTTGCCCGTCTGCGCTGCAAGGCAGCCAACGCCCTCTTTGCGCATTATTACGAGCTCCACCGGACGAACGGCAGTGCCGAGGCGCTCAAGCGATGCCGCAAATACGCCGACCTCGGCGCAGAACTGAACGACGCTGACCTGACATACCATCTGGGCTTCATGCACCAGAAGGGCAAGGGCGCAGGCCGTGCGCCGGAAAAGGCAGCGGAGATATACGCCCGTGCCGTACAGCTTGGCAGTGCAAAGGCAATGTGCGCACTTGGCCTTATGTACCGCAGCGGTGATTATGTTCCAAGAGATGACGCAAAGGCCTTCCGGCTGCTGAGCGCTGCCGCGGAGAAAGGCGACGGCGAAGCAATGTGGAACCTTGCCGGCATGTATGACAAAGGAGAGGGCACTGAGCGTAATGAAGCCCTTGCGGAAAAATGGTATGTCAATTCGGCAAAAATCAATGGCGGCTTTGCCATGCGCAAGCTGGGTGACTACTACAAGAACGAAGGCGACCACGCTGCTTCGTTCAAATGGTACTATAACTCCGCGCAGCAGGGCGACGGAATAGCCATGCGCGAACTCGGTCATATGTATCGCCGGGGGACCCATGTGGAAAAGGATTACGGCAAAGCCTTTGGATGGTATTACCGTGCCGCGGCAGTGGGTAACTTTGTTGCCATGCGCTATCTTGGCATGATGTTCTGCTACGGAATGGGCGTTGACGCCGATGAAAGCATGATGCAGGAGTGGTTTGAGAAATCCGTGGACTTCGGCGGAGTGCGTGCCGCAAACTCTCTTGCCAGAATGTATAATGTGGGCGATCATCTTCCCTGCGACCAGTCAAGGGCCGCATACTGGTATCAGCGAGCGGCGGAACTTGGCAATGAATCGGCTGCTGAAGCTGTAAAGAATCTGGAGACTCAGGGATATGCGGTTCCCGATCTGTCCGTACAGGAAGAAACACCGGCAATGGAATATCCGCCAGTGAATCAGGCTGAGCCGATGACTGCAGTGTCCCTGCCCTCTGCGGAGCAGCAGGCAACTCCCGCCGTGCCGCTCACCCGCAAGGAAGCAAAGGCGGCGCTCAAGGCTCAGAAAGCCCTCGAAAAGCAGAAGGCAAAAGCTGCCAGAGCTGCCGCGAAGGAAGCAAAAAAATCTCGCTTACGATTAACATGAGGAGGGAAGAAAGTGTACAAAGATGACCGAATTGATGTGTCCGTGCATCTTAAACACGCCGATCATGTTCGCCAGATGGAGATATACTCCGGACAGGACGGCGCAAAAAATCCGTGGACGAGCATCATTGTTCAGGTGATTTTCATACTGGCACTTATCGCCGGAGCAGTATTCAGTCTGCTCAACGGCAGCGGCGGATCATTTATTCCCCTTGGGATACTGGCGCTGTTCTACGCTCCGGTCGTGATAATACGTGCCGTGAATGTTCCCCGACAGCGCAAAGTGCGGCAGGCGCAGTATGAAGAAGCGAAAAAAGCGGACTACGCCGCGGACGAAAACGGCGTTTTTAGCTTTTCCTTCGGCCGGTACAATCTGTTTGCCAGAAATGCAGCGCTGGACGAACCGATTCCTTACCGTAGCTTCAGCCGCTGCGTGGAATACAGCGACGGCCTGTACTTTGAACGGGAGCTGGACGACGGGCTGGTAAGCATTATCTTTATTCCGGCACGTTACCTCTCGACAGAGACATCATCACAGATTACTTCCCGTGTCAGAGCGGAATACAGGCGTTATACCTGCGTCAGTCAGCTCCGTCCCGCAGACCCTCCGCAGAGTGAAACGGCGTCCGGAGATCTTTTTGACCTGAACGACCACAAACTGCTCTGTGAAGCGGAATATACACTTACTCCCGAAGAGATCAAAACCGCCACCAGCAGAAAATTCTGCTTTATGGCTGCACGAAACCGGCTGAAAGCAATGGTGCTTATCTTTGCGTTCATGACATTGTTTTTTGTCGGAATCCCGGCTCTGATGTTCGCTGTGGATGGAGCGAGTTTTGAAGCATATATGATGACAGTGGTTTCTGTCGTTGGAATAGTGTTGCTTATCTGGGCGCTCTATTACAGCAATATTTTTTCGGTGGCTAAAATGCAGAGAAAGCTTCTGGGTGATGAAGCAAAATATGGTTCACGCGTTGCTCTTTATGAGGACATGGCGTGTGTGAGAGTATACGGTGACGATAGCCTGCATCTCTATAATTGGCTGCCCGGAGTGTTCCGTACGAAGGAGTTCGTGTGCGTTCGCAACAGTCTGATTCCTAATTCGGGTCGTGTGCCAATGGGATATTTCGCCATACCTGTGAGGGCGCTGGAGGATGCCGATGAGTTTGTGCGCATACTTGAGGATCGGATTCAGGCGGCAGCCGACGGAGCCATCGTGCTGATGACCGATCGTTCTGCGTTTACCGGTGATCTTACCGACAGTCAGCCTTTGCGCAAGGAAATCCGCAAGGGAAAGAAAATTCTTACCGCCCGTTACAAAGGCATGGATGTGTGCGTACGACGCAGATTCCGGGTTACCGAGCTGATAATTGACGGCTGCGTCTATGCCGAGCAAAAGGAACTGATCGAAAGCGCCTACGAACTGAACGCTGTAGTCAACGGTGTTGTTTTCGATGCACAGCAGAGAGAGAATGGCGTGGTTCAGATATTTGCGCAGGGGCTTGAGATAGCATCGGGAATGCACAAAATTTAGTCAGGGATTCTCAGAACTGTATTTGACGGAGTACCGCAATTTATTACATGCTTTACATATCCCCGCAGTATTCTCGTGATGAATATCGGCGGTGATATGACTGCATAAACACTCCCTGGTGTATACCGGAGTTTTCCACTTGATACGGTAAAAAACGCGCGAAATACCACTTAAACCTGTGGAAAACTCCGTGGAAAACCTGTAAAACCGGGGTGAATATTCATTTCCGGACGTTATTATGCACTATTACAATGGGTATAAGGTGTACAAGATGCACAAAATACCCGTGTAGACTTCTACTTGACAAAAAATGCTGATAACAAAGCAAAAGAAACGGGATCGCTTCCGGCAGGAAGGATCCCGTTTCGATTTTTGTGATGATAGACAATCGGTAAGTAATGCCGAATCAGTTGGCCTTGAGAGTTACCCCGGGATAGAAATGCTGGAGAATCCAGACGTAATTCTGTCCCTGCTTGGCGTATTCGTTGGCACCGGTCTGGCTCATGCCGACACCGCTGCCGTAACCAAGACTGGTGAAAACAAACTCGTCTGTACTCTCGTCGTATTCAATCCAGAAGCAGGGAGAGCGCAGATAGGAGTACCCGAGTACACTCAGATGCAGGGTGTTGCCCTTGTACACATCTTCGCCCACACGCACGCTGGTGACATACAGGTCGTTTGCGTCCCGCTCAAGAACCTCAAACCACGTGGACTTATCCTCAATGGTAGTCAGGTCTATGTCTTTGGTTTCCTTTACGCGGTTGGCAACGGAAAGAGCGGTCATTCTCTTCTCAGTGCGGTAGCCGGCAACCGTCTTGTCTACGCCGCAGTCAACGGAAACCAGCCAGCTGAGTTCTGCGACGTTGATGTCGCTGTTGTTGGCAGTCATGCCCGCGGAAGTGGCGTAATACGGTGCGTAGGGGACTGTACCGTTGTGGCTCATATACTGACCCAGCACTTCGCGTACCGCCTGCAGCGAAAGCTCGCTGGGACTCTTTGTGGGGAAGCTGGGTGCCTTGGCGCTTCCGCCGGCATAGAGATAATAAGTGTACGATGCGACCGCCTGTGCTTTCAGTGCCTCAAACTCATATCCGGAGCCCATCTCTGCCTCAACAATCATCGCCAGAACATCTTCTGCTTTGCCTTCCACTATCTTGCCGCCAGAGGTTATGCGCATGTTTTTCGCAGTTGTGGCTTCAAGAGTAGTGGGAGCGGTGGTTCCCGTGGTGGTTGTAGTGGTTGACACTGTGGTTTCGCCAGGCTGTGTCGGCGCTGCGGAGGTGGGTATGGAAGTGGTCGTCGTTGTGGGCGGATACAGAGTGGTGTAAGCGGTGGTCGGTGCTTCGGTGGGAAGCTCCAGTTCAGGCACAACGGGCTTTTCTTCGTCGTGAACGGCATACCAGAGGTCAGGCATAATCACGTTGGGATTGGCGATAACTGAAGCGCCGGCCTTTGATAAATCCTCGTCTGCCCGCACCTTGCGTCCGCACACCATCAGCTTCGCGCCGGTAAACGCGTCGGAATCGGTGATAAGGGTAAGAATCTGCTCATCTGGCAGCACTTCTGTGTTGGTGTAGAACATGCTGCGGATGTACAGATTATAAAGGTGGATCTGATGGGAATAAGCGCCTACAAAATCAGTGTTGCTGTAATTGAACTCGTCCACCTTGTCGCCGCTGACTACACAGACAGCAAAGATTATCCACTGTCCTTTTTCGTACAGTGTGTCAAGGTTGATGAGAGGGTGCTCGGAGAGATATTGTGCGTCAGTGTATTTGCGCAATCCGGCGAACATGGATCCGTCGGAAGGCGAATTGCCATAGACTACCAGATTATAGTTGCTGGTACCCCACTCAAAATCGTTGCCGCTGTCAAAGTACAGCGCGCCGCGCTCATCGGGAGAACCGTAGAAGCTGTAATGCGAATAAAAGTCAGGTGACGTTGAGTAGGAGCGGAGAATAGGCTGAGAGATATCTGTGCCCGGAATGCTGATGTATCCGCAAACGTCATTGTTCTCAGCATAAAGAGCGGAGAATCGGGCAAGAGCGCCGGTGGGCAGGTCGCCGTAGTCGGTGCTTTCCGGATCAAACAGCGAAGCCAGCTCGGATTGATAGAAAGATTTCGGCTCCTCAAGTACGCCGGGCTCATATCCATTGAAAGCCACGTAGCATGCGGAAATAATAATGGAAACGATCAGCAGAATTGCCGCTGCGCGGAAAGCCGGAGCAGTTGCCTGACCTGCGGTCTTCTCCTGAGGCGCCTTTGGTTCGGGCAATACCGTGCCGCGTCTTGGGGATACGGCGGGCTTGTATGTACTTTTCAGCTCAACACCGCTTACGTCAGGAGCGGTTGCTCTGCGTACAGCAGAAGATAGCGGCTGAGGCTGACGCGTGGTTTTTGATGGGGAAGGCTTCGTGTCAGGCGATTTCTTTACCGGTTTGGCGGTTTCGGACTTACGAGAAAATCGGCGTTGCTCTTTTGAAGCAGCGCTGGCATGAGGATCGAACCCCCAAAGCATATCGGTGTCACGCTTTTTACGGATTCTTCGTGGTACTCTGGGCTGGTTTTCCGGCTCCGGAGAGTTTATCAGTTCCTCGTAACGCTGTGCAGCCGCTGCGCGACCTCCGCCTCTGCGGGCGTCTTCGAACATCTGCTCCCACGGAGAAGCGGATGTTCTTCCGGTGTTCGGAGATAAGGAGATATCTTCTCTGTCATCGTAAATCTGATACAGATTATCTTCTGTGAGGTGTTCGCTTTCATCGTCGCGGAAAATAGTGTAAATTTCGTTGCTGGTTATCTCGCGATCACGTTCAACGCGTAGGTGTTCCTTGCGTGCGAGCACCCGTTCAATATACTCCGGCAGGCGGTTGCCGTTCTCGTCGTAGTATTCTTTGTGCGGAACGTCGTCGGTTCTTTCCCAGTCGGGAGTCCAGTCACTGGAATCCTCCGGTTCTTCTTCGGGCTCAGGTTCTTCCGGCATGCCTGTCAGCATAGGAAGATATTCCTCGATCATTTCCAGAATATCAGTGTTGCTGTTTTCAAGGCGTGGCAGCATGATGATAGTCTGACTGCCTGTGCTCAGCACAGCACCCTCTGCTCCTCCTGACGCGGAAGGAAAGAGAACTGCCGACTCAAAGCTGGGCAGCGGAGCGCCGCGCATGGGGTCGTAGATATAGCGCGAGCGGCTGGAACGTCCAAGTTCCAGTGGTATTCTTATGCATTTGGCTGCGAGGAAAATGATGTTTTCCTCGTCCCGCCGCAGATCCATGCCTCCGACGGTAATAGTGATGTCGGAAGTGCGCATGGCGGAAGCCATCAGCGACGGGATCTGCTCGGATTTTATGGTGACGTTTTCCTCTACCGCCTCGGCACGGACCGAGGACAGCATATCACGGATATGCTGCTGGAGGTCCTCCGACGGACGCGCCCGGTACCATATAACTGATGCGTTCATCGGATCAACACCCCTTTCGTGAACGCTTTAGTAAGAATCGTATTATGGTGAATAATTATGAAAAACAAGACTATTTAAGCATAGCGTAAATACAGATATCTTCGGAAATGCCGTCAATGATGGCTCGCTTTGCAAGGGTTCCTTCAAGAGAAAAACCGGCATTGTTGAGTGCGCACCGCGCCTCAATATTGCGGGATGGAACCTCGGCGTCTATGCGCAGTACGTCTAACCGCTCAAAGGCAAGCTCGCTCAGTACGGCAATCGCTTTGCTCATGATTCCGTTGCCGCGGAATTCGTCCGCCAGCCAGAATCTGAGCGAGGCAGTGCGGCGGCTGATGCCCGCACCGGCGATAATTTCAATGATTCCTACCGGCTTTCCGTCAATAATTACTGCACGGCACAGCTCTTTTTCATCGTCGGCAAGCAGGCGGCGATGAATGTATTTTTCTGCGTCCTGAACGCTTTTTGGAAATCCGTCGGGCATCTGTGTGCAGCGTTCCTTGTCTGCGGCAAATTCCTTCAACGCCGAAAGATATTTTTCTTTCCAGCGCTTAAGTTCAAAATTCATTACAGAATCCTCCGTGGGGTTACGCTACAGGGCTGTCGCGCCGCTCCGGCAGAAAAAACCGAAGGGAGTGACAGCCCCGGGCAAGTTGATTATCAGTAGAAATTATCCAGCCTGTCTGTAGCCTTTAACGCGGCAAAGACGCTCGGGCAGTACGGGATTACTGGATGCGGTAACGGTGGAAACATCAATGGAAGTCTCGTTATCTCTGAGCTTTCTTGCGATGACCAGCGTACGTGTTTCGTCCATCTCGTAAGAACAGGTCTGAAGAATAAGCAGGTGATCGTCGGGAGTAACCTCGATCTCGTCAGTGGTATCGATGACCGAACGCTTGCGAATGTTGTCAATGAACATCTGCTGCTCCTCGGGGCCAAGGTCTTCAACGAACATCCAGTTGATCTCGGAAGACCGGGCAGATGCGTTCGGATCCGCCTTGACAACGGCGAAGATGACCCAGCGTGCCTCTTCGTAAAGTGTGTCAAAAAGGATAATGGGATTATTTTTGTAGAATTCCAGTGCTGTGTAGTTGACTGAAGGACGACCGGAGTTGTAATTGAGCGCATCGTACTTCATCAGGTTCTGGAACATTCTTCCGCTTCGCATGTGATGACCGAAAAGTACGGTGTTGCGGGAGAGGCCATCCTGACCGAATTCGTTGGCAAAGAAGGCGAAAATACTGCCCTCGTAGCTGTATTCTCCGTAGAAATTCTTGTGGATATAGTATTCTTCGGAGAGATCACCGTTGTGATCGCCGTAGAAAACCTTTTCGTCCTCTGCCTTGCGCTGCATGACGGGGTAATCAATGACGGTGTTGTTGATCTTGATCCATCCGACAGTGTCGGGATTTTCGTCGTACAGGGTCTTGAGCTTGGGGATAATTTCCTTGCTCTTTGTAAGCGTTTCGTTCAGTGTGACACGACCGTCGTTGGAGGAAACGCTCATCTGTGCGCTGTACTGGCCGCTGAGGTCAGCGTTGATGGAATCGTCACGTGCAGTTACAGCGTTGCGCTGAGCCTCGCCGTAATAATGCACGCCCAGATATCCTACCGCACCGAGCATCGTAAGCAGAGCCACAACGAAGACCAGACGATAGGCTATGTCCGCACCGGAAGTCTTCTTTTTCTTCCTGCCGTAGTTTGCGTATACGGAATTTCTGGCTCCGGAAGCACTTCGATTAGTCGAAGAACCGCTTATTTCATTTTTTTTTTTAGAGTTTTTACCCTTGACATTGTTGGGAGCGTAAGGCTGATTCATGCCCATCTGGGGCCCCATAGGACCCATGTTGGGAGGATACATACCCTGCTGATTCATACCCATCTGGGGTCCCATGCCGGGAGGATACATGCCCTGCTGGTTCATGCCCATCTGATTAGGATTCATACCGGGCTGATACATATTCTGCTGACCCATATTAGGCTGATTCATGCCAGGTTGGTTCATATTCATCTGAGACATACCTCCCATCTGATTTGCGGCAGGAGTGTTGTTCATCATAGGAAGATCCGAGGTTCCGAGACCGTAAGGAGTATTCTCACTCTGGCTGCCGTACGGCGAACTGTCGGCAGAGGAACCGATCTGAATAATAGGCTGCTGAATAATGGTCTGCTGCCTGCGGGTGGAGGATTCCACGATTTCACGGATGGACTCCGGCAGTTCGTTGCTGCTGCTGCCGAGGGAGGCAATAGGAACAGAAGCGGCAAAGCTCTTCATAGCCTGCGGAGAGAGAGCTGTGGCTTCATCAAAGTAGGATTCCTTGACACCATCGCCCAGAGGCTCGCCGCCCGGCATAAGATATGGCAGGCAGTTGATGTACTTGCGCACAAGGTTCAGGGCGTGGGAAGCGGCGACCTGACGGACGTAGTCACGGTCCATGCCTGGCTTCTGGATAAGAGTTTTCTTGATCCACACGTTCTGGCGGTCAGCAAGAGCGATGTAAACCAGACCGACCGGCTTCAGCGGAGTACCGCCGCCTGGGCCGGCGATGCCGGTGGTGGAAACGGCCAGAGTAGAGCCGGCAAGACGACGTGCGCCGACGGCCATTGCTGCGGCGGCTTCGGGAGAAACCGCGCCGTAGCGCTGGATTATCTTCTCGGATACGCCCAGCATATCCGATTTCTTGTTGGAGGAATAGGTGGCGGCTCCCATTTCAAAAACACGGGAGGAGCCGGGAATGTCGGTCACCCGCTTGGAGATAATACCGGCGGTGCAGCTTTCGGCGGTGGAAAGGGTCATCTTGCGTTCCTTGAGGGCACGCACGACAACTTCCTCAAGACCGTTGACGTTCATGCCATAGGCATCGTCGCCGAATCGCTTGAGTATTTCCTTGATGACAGGCGCGGCAAGTGCGCGGGATTCCTCTTCGGAATTGGTCTTTGCCGTAACGCGGACGCGCACCTCACCGGTCATTTCAGTGCATTTTACAGTGGGATTTGCGCTGCCCAGCAGACCGCCCAGCTTTTCTTCAACGTCGTGCAGGGTTAGACCCAGGTAGAAAATGTTGATAACCTGAGAGAAAACAGCGCCGTCGGTCAGCTGCTTCAGGTACTGTGTAACGTAGTCACGCACCATGGGAGTGATCTCAACTACCGAGGCGGGCAGCATAACGATGCACTGGGTGCTGCTTCTGATGGCACAGCCGGGGCACATGCCGTTGTCGTTTCGGAAAACGACCGAACCTGCGGGCATGTCGGACATGGACAGCACGTTGGGCGTAATGGTTACACCATTGTTTCGGCAGTATTCCTCAATGCGCTTGCGGCTGATCTCGTGGGGAACCAGAGCGATGCCCAGTGCCTCGCAGACCGTCTGCTTGGTGATGTCTTCCTTGTTGGGACCCATACCGCCCACGATAAAGATAACCTCACTGCGCGACAGAGCGATGGAAAGCAGTTCCCTGAGACGGTCGGGATCAAAGCCCGCGGTGTTGGTGCAATAGACGTTAACGTCTATATTGGCCAGCTCCGACACCAGAAACTGCTGACAGTTATTAAGCGTGTCACCAATCAGTATTTCTGCGCCTACATTGATGATTTCAGCATCCATTAGATGAATCCTCCCTCCCGGCGTACGCCGTGAGTATTTTCGGGCAGCCGGTCAACCGGAAGCACTACCCGAATCAATGAGTTGATATATTGAATGAATTATTAAATAATCACAAAGAAAGTTGTCAGCCGCGGTTGGGAGCAATCCAGTGACGGACAGCGTTTTCCACGGCTTCGTTCATCAGACGCTCGTCGAGACCGTCTGTCTTCAGCGGGGCCTCGCCCTCTTCAATGAGCTGGGCGGTAGGACGTGTGCGGGGGTGCTTCGGAGTAAAGACGGTGCAGCAGTCCTCAAAGGGGAGAATGGACAGCTCAAAAGTGTCTATTCTGCGGGAGATGCGAATGATCTCCTCCTTGTCCATGCCGATGAGGGGACGCAGCACAGGCATTTCCGCCACGCTGTCTGTACGGCAAAGAGCCGAAAGTGTCTGGCTGGCAACCTGACCGAGGCTCTCGCCGCTGATGAGCGCCAGAGCGTCCTGACTCTCAGCAATGCGCTGGGCAATTCGGATCATATACCGGCGCATGATAACCGTGAACAGTTCCTCCGGACACTTGTCGCGGATGGCTTCCTGCATCTCGGTGAATGGCACCACAAACAGCTTGATGACGCCTGCCCAGTCGGCGACCTTGCCAAGCAGGTCGATGACCTTGCGCTCGGCGCGCTCACTGGTGTAGGGAGGGGTGGCGAAATGCACTGCGGTCAGCTCGATGCCGCGCTTGGCCATCATCCATGCGGCAACGGGGGAATCGATGCCGCCGGATATCATGATTGCGGCGCGTCCGCCGGTGCCAACGGGCAGACCACCGGCGCCCTGCAGGGGACGACCGTGGATGTAAGCGGAGCTGTCGCGGATCTCAACGTGGACGATGACGTCGGGATTGTGCACGTCAACGGTGAGATGGGGGAAATGCTCGAGAATGTATTCGCCCACCTGCGCGGAAACCTCCGGGCTCTTGAGGGGGAAAGCCTTGTCGGCTCGCTTGGTCTCAACCTTAAAGGTGGAGACCTCCTCCAGCTGCTCCTGCAGATACTCGGCAGCGGTGGGGCAGATGATGTCAATGTCTTTGGGACAGACACAGGCGCGGGAAAGCGCCGCGATGCCGAACACACGGCTGATAGCCTCGGCGTAGCTGTCCATGTTGCTGCAGTCCCTGGGCGCGACGGTCATGGTGGACTGAGACTTCTTGATTTCAAACTCGCCCAGCGGCTTTACCGCCTGACGGACGTTCTTGACCAGTACAGATTCAAAGGAGGAGCGGTTGAGTCCCTTGAGGGACAGCTCTCCGAATTTTATAAGAATAACTTCTTTCAAAGCGATGAGATCTCCTTGGTTGCTGATAGTAAATGACGGCTCATATGATGACGGTCATCTGAACCGGGCGAGAGTGCCCAGTGCCTCGTCCAGCGCCGAACACAGCGCAAGAACGTCATCCGGCGTGTTGTCGTCGGAAAAACTGATGCGCAGGGTGCTGTCGGCTATATGGTCAGGCAGACCGAACTGACTGAGCACGCGGCTCTTTTTGCCCTTTGAGCATGCAGAACCGCTGGAAACGCATATTCCCTTTGAGGAAAGAAAGTTGAGCAGCGTTTCGGATTTTATGCAGCCGGTGGCAATGCTCAGAATGTGGGGAGCACCGTCATCGGGACTGTTAATAATAATTTCGCTGCGCTTTGCCATCTCCTGACGGGCAAGAGCGTTGAGTGCTGCAATCTTTTCAATGCGCTGAGCGGGAGTGCGGGGCAGTTCCGTGACCGCCTGAGCGAGCGCCGCGATATTAGGCAGCGGCTCGGTGCCGGGACGGTATTTCTCCTGCTGACTGCCACCGTAAAGAATCGCGCGTACACTGCGCTGAACCTCCTTGCGGCAGTAGAGAGCGCCTACGCCCTTGGGGGCGTGAATCTTGTGACCGGACAGGGTGAGCAGATCGCAGCCCAACGCGGTCACGCTCACGGGCAGCCGCCCGAACCCCTGCACCGCGTCGCAGTGCAGCAGAGCGCGGGATTTGGTACGCCTGAGCAGACGGGCGACCTGCGCCACGGGAAGGATTGATCCCGTCTCGTTGTTGACCAGCATCATTGACACCAAAGCTGTGTTGTCGGTCAGCGCTGCGGCAACGTCGTCTATCTGGATGTTGCCGTTACGGAGAGCGATGCGCACCACCTCAAAGCCTTCCGCTTCAAGCTGCGCTGCTGCCTGATCTACCGACGGATGCTCCACCGAGGAAATGATGACCCGCCAGCCGGCGCGACCCCTGCCGCGGGCACCGCCCAGAACGGCAAGATTGTTGGCCTCGGTGCCGCCGGAGGTGAAGAATATTTCGTCCTCACGGGATCCCAGTTCGGATGCGACGGTCTTTCGCGCCTCACGGAGAACGTCCTCAGCCTCCATGCCCATGCGGTGACGGGAGGAGGGATTGCCCCACAACTCGGTCATAACACGCACAGCCGCCCGGGCACAGCCCTCGGAAACACGGGTAGTCGCCGCGTTGTCGAGATATATTACGTCCAAGTCCATGCCTCCAGTCGCATCAATACACAATGATTCAGCATTATTATACAATACGCTATCTTCAATTACAATGATTAATTTCGATTATGCAGGAAAAATCTCAGGATTGCCATATATTAATTTAACTGGTAAAATAAAAGAAAACACCCGACGGAGGGATGTATATGTCCGCAAACAATATTGCCGCAAACAAAGAACGCTTTCTGGAAATATGCCGCACTCATATACACAGAGATGGCATAGAAAAGTTTCTTGATTATCTCGATTCGCCCGCATCTGATTTCTACACCGCGCCCGCAAGCACACGGTTCCACGGTGCCTTTGAGGGTGGGCTGCTGGAGCACAGCCTGAATGTCTATGATTGCCTGCGTACATACATCAATTCCCAGCGGGCAAAGGGCGCTCTGGGGCTTGAGTATTCCGACGAGACAATCGCGCTGGTATCCCTGTTCCACGATGCCTGCAAGATCAACTGCTACAAGCCCGGTTTCCGCAATGTCAAGGAGAACGGTGTCTGGCATCAGGTGCCCACCTTTGAATTTGACGACCGTCTGCCCTACGGTCACGGCGAAAAGTCGGTGTATATCCTTTCCGGATACATGAAGCTGACAAGGGAGGAGGCGTGTGCCATCCGCTTCCACATTGGCTTTGCCGGCAGCGAGGATAACCGCAACCTGAGCAATGTGTTCAATATGTTCCCTCTGGCGCTGGCGCTGTACATCGCCGACCTTGAGGCAACCTATTATCTTGAAAACGACCAGCATAAGAGAGGAGAAGAAGGATGGCCCGAATAACCCTTGGCTCTACCGGAATAGTTACCGAACAGAACGCTTTCGGCGCACTGCCCGTTCAGAGGATATCCACCGACGACGCGGTAAAGCTGCTGCGCCGCGCCTATGAGGGCGGTATGACTTTCTTTGACACCGCCCGCGCCTACTCCGACAGCGAGGAAAAGCTGGGCATTGCCTTTGAAGGGATGCGCGAAAAGGTCATCATCGCCACCAAAACCGGTGCCTCAACACCCGAAGCCTTCCGGTATGATCTCGAGCAGTCACTGTGCCTGCTGAAAACCGATTACATAGACATCTACCAGTTCCACTTTCCGAAGCAGTGCTACAGGCCCGGTGACGGTACCGGAATGTACGAATGTATGCTGGAAGCCAAAGCACAGGGGAAGATACGCCACATCGGCATCACCAACCACCTCATCGGCATCGCCGAGGAGATCGTGGAATCGGGGCTGTATGAAACTCTGCAGTTTCCCTTCAGCTATCTCTCCGACGCACGTGAGATCAGGCTTGTGGAAAGCTGCGCCAAAGCGAATATGGGATTCATCGCCATGAAAGCCCTCGCAGGCGGACTGATCACCAACTCTGCTGCAGCATACGCCGCCATCGCTCAGTATTCCAACGTCCTGCCCATATGGGGTGTGCAGCGTGAGCATGAGCTGGAGGAATTCCTCGGCTATTTTGAGCATCCTCCCGTTCTTGATGACGAACTGAAAGCCGTGATCGAAAACGACCGCCGTGAGCTTGTGGGCGAATTTTGCCGCGGCTGCGGATACTGTATGCCCTGTCCGCAGGGCATTGTCATCAACCAGTGCGCGCGTATATCTCTCATGCTTCGCCGGGCGCCCTCTCAGGGCTGGCTGACCGAAGAATGGCAGCGCAATATGGAGCAGATCGAAAACTGCGTCAACTGCGGTCAGTGTTCCGCAAAATGCCCCTACAGTCTTGACACACCGTCACTGCTGCGAAAAAACCTCGAGGATTACCGCAGAGTGCTCAGCGGCGAGGTCAGCGTAAAATAGTCAAAATGCAGAGCCATCCTTCCCGACGGACGGCACGGGGAAGGATGGTTTTTGTGTTTCTGAACCGGTGGCTGCTATCTGCCGCTGAATAACCGTCCGGTCACTGCAGACACTATGCGTGGAAAGGATGGGTGCTTTTATGCAGAAAAAGAATAACAGCCGGAGCGATCTTCCCTCGCAGCAGGAATACAAAAAGATGGCTGACAAAGCGTCTCCTCCCTCGCCGTCCGCAATGAATTTGCCGCGGGCGTTTGTTGTGGGAGGGTTGATATGCTGTGTCGGCCAGGCGCTGACTCAACTCTATTCGGAAGTGTGTGGCCTTGAGCTTACTCAGGCTCGCGGCGCCGCGTCGGTATCACTGATTCTCCTTGCAGCCGTGCTGACTTCTCTTGGCTGGTTCGCACCCGTTGCGCGCTTCGCCGGAGCGGGGACGCTGGTACCGATTACCGGCTTTGCCAACGCGATGGTTTCTCCCGCCATGGAATTCAAAAGCGAGGGGTATATCTTTGGCGTGGGCGCAAAGCTGTTTACAATTGCCGGACCGGTGCTGGTCTACGGCATTTCCGCGTCGGTGCTTTACGGGTTTGTCCTGTGGCTGACAAAACTGATATGGGGCTGAACGTGACCTCGCGGATTTTTGACACAGAAAGGACAGTGCATATCATGAAACGTATCGGACGAGCCAGCTTCACGTTTACAAGACCTCCCCGCGTACTGGGCTGTGCGTCAGCCGTTGGCAAAAAAGAGGGTGAAGGACCCCTCGGTGCAGACTTTGACCGCGTGTTTGACGACAACCTGCTGGGAGAGGATTCCTGGGAAAAAGCCGAGAGCCGCCTTGTGACCGAAGCAGTCACAGCAGCTCTCGAAAAAACAAACCTTACAGCGGAGGACATTGACGCGATTTTCACCGGCGACCTGCTCAATCAATGCATAGCCTCCACCTTCGGCATGCGGGCCATGGGCATACCTCACGTCGGAATGTACGGAGCCTGTTCCACCATGGCATCGTCTCTCATCAGCGCGGCGGTTTTTGCAGCGTCCGGCGCAGCAAAGCGCAGCATCGCGGTCACTTCATCTCATTTCTCGTCCTCCGAGCGGCAGTTCCGCTATCCGCTTCAATACGGCGGTCAGCGCCCGCCCACTGCACAGTGGACGGTTACCGGCTCTGGCGCGATTATTCTCGGCGAAAACAACGATGCGGACAGCGCGGAGAATGTTGTCATATCTGCCGCCACGATCGGCACAATCGAGGATCTTGGCATAACCGATGCCAACAACATGGGTGCGGCTATGGCCCCTGTAGATGTTAAACTTACACCATAAACCGATGACAAAAACGCGGTATGCGCTGCGATCATAATATTCATTTCTGCGGCTCAATTATCGCGAGCGGAAGCCACGATATACGGCTGACGCGAAACAATAATTGTCAAGCCGCTAATGAATATTTGATCTTTTCTGCACGGAAATATAGCGAAAATGGCGTGGTTGTCGGAAAAATCGGAGGTGAAAGGTACAGGAATATTGACGAACCGTTCTGATTGGCCGGACATTTCTGTCTGGGCATAACACAACTATCTGAAATAGAATTGAAATTAGTTGTTTTTTCGTATTACATAACATTCGGAGGTTTTACTGAACCCCACCTTCTCAGCCAGCTTTGCAGAAGCAGTATTACTGTAGTGACAAGCCCAGACAGGAGATTTCGCCTGATTAAGGCAGTATTCAATCATAGCCTTTGAGACAATGGAGGCAAGACCTTTGTGCTGATGGTTTTCCTGTGTTTCAACGCCTATATCGATTTCGTCATCACTGACAGCAGAGGAAAAAGCCCATGCAGCCACTTCTCCGCCGGATACGATGCAATAGCCACGGCCTTTTGAAAGAAAGTCACTGCTGTTGTCCCATGAAAAATAAGGTGTTATTCTTCCTTCGATCTGGGGAAGCAACTCTGAATCAATAGGTTTAAATTCATAACCCGTGGGTAAGTCAATGACATTATCGAAATCCCTGTGATCGAAATCAAAGAAAAGCCTGGACTCAACAACAATGTTTTCTTTGGTGCTGAAGAAATTTATTGTCCGTTCGTCGTCAGTGAAGAGAACAAATCTTCGCGGGTGTACTGTTTTCTTATCGAAAAACAAGTCATATACTGACGCAAGAAAGTTTTCGTTATATTTGCCCGAAATGAAGGCAAATCCACAGTGGTGCCAGAACAGCACAGTTTTACACTCGCTATCCGAGTCAACAAAAATATCACCCGGTTGGTATTTTAAGGCAATGGAAAGCGGGTACACCTTTCCGCATGTACAGTTGTCAGCATAGCTGACATAATCGGAGTGTTTTTGCAAATTCACCTTAATCATAATTGCACCTCAAAAATTTGTTACTTATATATTATACATACGGAATAACAAGAACGCAATTCAATGATAAAGGCTTAGTTTGCTTACGAAAGCCTTTGCGGACGAGGAACGCAATGATTACTCGACTATGTCAACGCATGGGGCGAGGTCAACAGCGAATCCAACCTCGACAGCTTCATAATGGGTTTCCGCCTCGGGGCGGCATTTGCTTATGACACCTTCGTCAGCGCCGAAGCGCCGTTCACCGATTGCTCGGGAACCTGAGCAACAAAAGGAGGAACAGACATGGAGAAATACATAACTGACGAGCGTACCGGCCTGAGATATGAACTCATAGGCGATATCTACTACCTTGCCGGAGACGACCAGCCGGAAGAAGAGAAATCTGAGCCGGAAAAGAAACCCGAACCAATCGGCATCTGGGGGCAGCGTCATCTGGAGTACATAAAGGAACACAAGCGACCGCTTTATCTATACCTGTTCGTGACCGACCGGCTGGACAGTCACCTCGCCGAAATCGACCGTCATGCGGAGAATGTGCTTCTTCGGCTGGTGGAAGATATGGCAGAGAGCGAAGGTGTAACCGAGCAGATCAAGGCAGAGAATCAGATGGAGTGGGTGCAAAGGATGAATAACATTCGTAACCGCGCCGAGGAAATCGTGAACACTGAATTGATTTATGGAGATGAAATATATGGAAAAACGCAAAATCAAAGTTGACGACTTTGAGCTGAGGGTTATCGTCAGATCACTTAACGAATTGCGTAATCAATTGATTTCAAGTAAGAAAACAACGGCAGATATAAGTGCGATAATATTTTGTCATGTAATTGATTTGTATATATAGTTTTGATATAATTTTACAATATCAACTGCTAAATATATAATAGGGGTGGATTGTTGTGTATGACGTTTTCATAGCATATCATTTAGGGGAGGCGAGTGAGGAGAGTTCGTATGATCAGGCTTGTTTAGTAAAAAAAGAAATTGAAGCATCTGGGTTGAGTTGTTTCTTAAGGGATCCCAGTAATCCTTCAGAAAGATATAATGATACATGTAAGATAGCGCAGGAGTCTCGGTTGTTTTTGCTGGTTGCGAATAAGTATATTGATAACAAATGTATAGATTTATGCCAAGGGAACGGAGAAATCACACGTGTGCTGAGCACGGACTGTTTTATTTATGAAGAACTAGAGGGTTTTTTAAAACAATTTGGCGGAAAGACAACGGGTGCTGCAAAAGGAAAAGTGCAATGCTATTGCAGCGACGAGTTTGAAGTAGATAGAATAGAGAATTTGCATCCAGCTTTTCATCAAATGGTTCATATTTCTGATTTATCACAATTAAGACGATGGCTATCCGAACAAAGGGGTTCATTTGTAACCTGCGGCGACAAGGATTGGAATATGCAACTAGCAAATGTCTGGAAGAATATTTACGCTCCATCAAGGCCCTCTCCGTCTGAAATAGACTGCTACAAAAAATACTTTGAGAAAGTACGCATTAATGCGCGTGGCAGTACTCCTAGTGTGCTTATTTTAGGAAGTACAATAGAATTCAGAAAGTTGGCACACGAGTTTGAGTTCGATACCTTTATTGTCGATTATAATATAGATTATTATAACGAGATTTCAAGAGGTTTACCCAAATCAATAATAGAAAAAGAGCAACTGATCGTCTGCGATTGGTCAGATATGAAAAATCACCCTGATCTGCATGATGGACAGTTTGATATTATTATTGGTGATTTAGCTATAGGTAATATTCCGCCTTTTAAGCTAAAGGATGCATTTGAAGGCATTTTCAAGCTTTTAAGACAAAACGGCTTTTTTTTGGGGAAAAACCTATATTCTTTTTCGCGAGATCAAATTAGTGAAGAAACGGTCCATAATATTATAACAAGATACTTTGAAATATCTGATCAAGATAGCATGCAGTTAGCATACGCTATGACTATGTATCACTTGTCGATTTATGCGACACAGGAAAGACGTGATAATCTTGTGAATTTTGATCAGATACATAATATAGTAAAAACAATTTGCATTAGTTTTGGAAAAGAGAGCTCAGCCTTATACGAGGTTTATTGTGGGGAAAACACGTCATTCAAGGATAGAATGAAGCTCTCGTTTTATACATATTCAATTCATGAAATTATTAGAATGTTGCAGGAGAAACTGTACTTCGTTAGTACAGAGTACGGAAAGGATGTATATAGTGACAAATTCCCTCTGCTTATTTTTACAAAGAAACCGCAAAAGGTGAGATTTGATCTACAGGTAGAGAAATACAAGTATTTGCAAAAAATCAAATCTTTTGTAATAAGACATTGCCACAATATGGGCTATGTAAAAGAATGGGCAAAGTATATTTCGGCGCAGTATTTTATAGTTAAGTTATCAGAAATATTTACAGAAATGAGAGATAATCATCGCTGGCAGAGTAGTTTCGAAACTATAAAGATGGGCATCATCTCTTCCGTTAACATAAAGATCTCTGAAGATTTGACTTGTTATATTGAGTCTTACGATGACAAAATCATTGCAAGAGAAACTCGTAACATAGAAAACGTAGATGAACTAGATAAAGACAAGGATAAACTGATCGGAGAAACTTATACGCTTGCCATTTTAGTTTACTTGTCTTCAACCTTGGGAAACAACCAGACAAACTCATCTTCAGTGTTTAATTTAGCTGCAGAAAAACTTTTTGGAATGTCCAGCCCCGGGGAAATATGGCAGCCAGAAGAGGCTCCTTGGGTTAGAGCAAAAGTTTGCTTGGCGTTAAAAAATCTTTATATTCAGCTGCCAAGTAAATATATTGAACAGATTGACGATACGCTTTATTGGATCGTCAACAATTACAATGAAGAAGTTGGCGAGTGGCCGTGCGAAGTAGGCAGCAAGACCGATACCAAGGCGCTGTGTTGCGAAGTACTATTACTATATTATCCAATTGTCCCGGATGACAAAATTAAAAGCTTGATAATTAGAATAGTGTATCGAATATTAGAAGAATATGTGTATAATGGGAAAATCTATGAGACATGTGCATTATATCCCATAGAAAGTGATGTTTTCGATGCTATTCTTGCAGACGAAGAGTTACATGGAAAGCCGTTTGGGAGAAAATTGATTACTCGCATTGAATTTTTATCAATTTTATTGAGGATGATTGCATTTGCAAAAAATTATGCCGAGGAGTTTAAGGAAAATGGATTCATTATTCATTCTGACATGTATTCAAGGGAACAAAAATTCCTCGCTAAACGGCTGAGTGACTTTTGGGAACGGTTTGAGCGGTCAGAAGAGAAGACAATTAAAAAAATGACGGAGACTGAATTTTCTGGGGTTTTACAAATTGTTTATTCATTAGCAGAGGCGTTTAGATGTTAAGAGTGCAAAATTAGGTCAGATGTTTTATTTATGCTTGGCAAAAGCGAGGGATTAGCCCCGCTTTTGCTATAATACGAAAATACAACTATAAAGTCCGCATAATGAGCTCAGTGTCGACCAGTGTCCACGATATATACGCTCTATGTGAACGGCGTGGAGGATGTGGTGTTCAGGACCCTCGCGCTTGAAAAGCTGCGTAAGGTACTTAATTCATTGCCGAAGGAAAGCCGTGAGCTGATCGAACTCTATTACTACGACGAGTACACGATGGAGCAGATCGGCAGAATGTACGGAATCTCGAAAATGGCTGTGTCAAAGCGAACTTATGCTAATTCCAAACAAGGTTGCGAACAAAAATCCTTCGCGTCGACTGGAATCGGAGTCTTCCGCTCGGATTTTTGTAATAACCTTATAATTTGGAATTAGCATATGAAGCTTCTCGCCGCAATGCGGGGTCTCATGGAAACATGGGATCCCACATTTGTTTTAAATATTTTTCAGAAATTGGTTTACAAACCCTTTATAAGTGTCCTAATAAGTAGAGGGAACTTTCGGAAGCGCTGTGTTATGTGCTTCCGTTTTTTATACATAGTACATCTGTACAACTGATTACTAAAATATGATATAATTACTTTAATAATCTTATACGCTACATTCTGAGAGGAAATAAATGAATAAAAACAGATTTGTTCAAGCATTACGCAATAATTCCGTTGCTGAAATGCGGGGTGTTCCGAAAAGTGATTTACACAGCCATGCGGGTCGGGGTGGATCTATTTCGTATATAGAAAAATGGGCTAACACAAAAATATCTGCTCCTACATCCCATTTTTTATCCTTGTACGAGATGAATCAATGGCTGAACAATAATGTTAAATGTCATTGCCCACCTGGGGTTGATGGTTACCTGCTTCGTATTGAAGCTGCTTTTGTTCAGGCATCAGCAGATAATGTTCGGGTGCTGGCCTTGAGCTATGATATGGGCGAGATTGAAGAGTTGGGCGGGATGGAAAAATTCATTATGATAATGAGCGGTATGCAGAAAAAGTATGCACCCGAAACAGATTGCTTTCCAGACTTAGCTTTAGGATATTCATCGGACAGACTTGAGAAGTTAGATGAGATATTTTCCTATAAATGGTTTAATGCAATAGATATTATGAATTATGCCGGGACATATTCCTTAAATGAACTTAAAGAAATATGTAAAAAGGCGAAGGACAACGGTTTGGTTATAAAGGCGCACATAGGAGAGTTTGGCAGTGCGGATGATGTAATTAGATACGCAGAAGAGTTGGGACTCGACGAAATACAGCACGGAGTTGCGGCAGCGAAATCACCGCAAGTAATGCAATGGCTGGCAAAGCATAAGGTAAAACTGAATGTGTGTCCAACAAGTAATGTGATGCTGAAAGTCTGTGACAGTTATGCTGCTCATCCTATTAGATTACTTTACGATTACGGCGTTCCGGTTACGATTAATACAGACGATCTGCTTATTTTCAATTCGACATTGTCCGAAGAATACCTGCACTTATTCAATTCGGGTCTTATGAATGAAGACGAATTGTATGACATTTGTCAAACAGGGTTGACTCATAACTACATAAATCGGACGTTGTAATATGAGTACACTGTTAGGTTTTCTGCAAATCAAAGGTGTGATTTTGTATGCATGAATTAGAGGTTTGGACTTTGCCGACGGCATGAAAGACGTTCAGAATTGAGTGGTCAAAGCACATTGAGCGAGGTTCGAGAGGCTTCAAGGGCATCTGCCTGACCAAGCAGAGATAAAAATGGAATCAAAAACAAGCGCCCCGACCTGCCCAAAACGCCCCGAACGAGTGATGCATTGGGCGGCTGGGGCGCTTCGGGGCGCGTATTTTGAACTCTGTAAACAAGTCCGTGCATAACTCTTGCTAAAGAAGTATTGCAGGGATATACGGTTTTTGCTATGATGGATTCAGAATGAAAACATGGAGGATTCTCAAATGAAACGTCGTCTGCTTGTTATTCTGTTGGCTTTGTTTTCGATTGCAGCTGTTTGCCTTTGCACCGGATGCAACAGACCTGCTGATGCCGACACGGCTGTTGTTTCGGACAGTGAACCTGCGCCACCGCAGTTCAGCCACGAAACCGGTACTTATGATGAGCAATTTACGCTGACGGTCACCGCCGACACCGGTACCACCGTACGCTATACACTTGACGGCAGTCTGCCCACGGCGGAATCGCCTGTGTTCCCGGCAGAGGGAATGATCATAGCCGACCGCTCCGATGAACCCAATGTTCTCTCAGCCGTAGAAACAAATAAAATATCGCTGGAGACTGACCATGTTCCGCCCACGGTCACCAAGGGTACGGTCATCCGCGCAGCAGCGTTTTCTGCCGATGGCGAAGAAATGAGCGCGGTCACCACGGAGACTTACCTTGTCGGTCTTGATTACGAGGAAATCAAGATTGTCTCCCTTGTCCTTGACAGCAACAGCCTTTTTGACTACGAAACAGGCATATACGTCATGGGCAAAGCCTATGACGACTGGATGGCATCCGATCCCGAAGCAAAGAACAAGGGCTCGTGGGAAATCAAGGGCAATTTCTCCCAGAAAGGCCGCGAATGGGAAAGAGAGGTGCTTTTCCAGCTCATTGAGAACGATGGTTCTTTCGGCGTCGAGCAGAACATGGGCATCCGCATCATGGGCACCGCCACCCGCACCTATTACCAGAAGAGCTTCCGTCTGTACGCCCGTGAGGAATACGGTGCCAAGCGTCTGGAGTATCCTCTGATTCCCGATCTCATGACCGACACCGGAGATCAGCCCCTTGAAGAATTCAAGACCTTCATCCTGCGCAACGGAGGCAACGACAACTACTTCACCCTCCTGCGCGACCCCTATGTTCAGTCGCTTGTACCTGACCGTGACTTTGCCACTCAGGGCGCCGAGCCGTGCATCGTTTTTATCAACGGTGAATACTGGGGCATTTACAGCATTACCGAGGATTATTCCGAGCATTACATCGAAGACAATTACGGTGTAGACGACAAGAACGCCATTATAGTTAAAAATGTAGTGGGCTCTGAAGCTGAGGTCGACGAGGGCGAGCCGGAGGACATTGAACTCTACAAGGAGCTTGAGGGCAGCATCTACTGGCGTGACTTCACTCAGGTCGAGCATTACGACTGGCTCTGCGCGAACGCTGATATTGAGAACTTCATTGACTACATGGCGGTTCTGCTCTACATCGACAACGGCGACGGCGCCTTTGCCGGCAACAACTGGCGTGTCTGGCGTGCAAGAGAGACCGATTCTGCAAACGAGTTTGCAGACGGCAGATGGCGCTTCATGCTCTACGACAGCGACTTTGCGCTGGCTTTCCGTCCCGACGAGGGTGGTGCGGAGAAAAACACATTGGAGCAGATTCAGAATACCGACTGGGGGTGGGGTCTGCTGTTCAACAAGCTCATGGAGAACGAGACATTCCGAGCGCAGTTTATCAATACTTTCATGGATCTTCGCAACACCTGCTTCTATCCCGAAGACGCCCTTGAGCGCCTTGATGAGATGAAGAGCGTTTTTACTCCTTATTTAGCCGAGCAGTACCGACGCAACGGTCCGGGCTGGATCACGCATATGACCGACGAGGAGATGGGCTGGTACTACGAGGATCAGATCGAAATTATCCGAAAGTTCATCAGCGGGCGCTACGACTACTCTGTAACCATGCTCAAGGATGGTTTCGGCCTTGGTGATGCGCACAGCATCAGCCTCAGAGCAAATAATCCCGAAGGCGGATCTATCAGAGTGAATACCGTCACTCCCGACCTCACCAGCGGCACATGGCAGGGAAAATACTTCTCCGAATATGAGATAGCAATGACCGCTGTTCCGGCGGATGGCTATGTTTTCACCGGCTGGAGCGGAGATATCACCGACGAACAGGCAGAGCTTACCCTCCGCCTCACCGGCGATATGGAGATAACCGCAAACTTTGAGAAAAAATAAGAAGCAGAACGCTGTTATACTAAAGAAATGCCCGTCCGGAGGATAACCAAACCACCGGACGGGCTGTTCTGTTTTCTTTTGGATTGTCTTCCGCCGATGTTTTGCGCCAAACTGAAAATATATCGGACTCGGTTATTCTGAATATTCGGGAAAGAACTTAACGAACGTATTATTTGCTTTGAGCATCTGTTTATAATACATATCGTACGCCGGGCTGAGCCTTCTCATCGCCGGAATAAATACATCATAATATCCGGTGCTTGTGCAGAAGTTCTTCATGTATTCCATCAGGCGGAACGCTGGTGAGGCCTTGAACTCTGCTGTCTGCCTCAACTTACTGTACTCGGTTATGAACTCTTTGTTGTTCTCTGCAAATGTCTCAATATCCTGAAACGCAGTATTCTTCTGTTCCAGAATGCTATACATTATTTCTGCGCCTTCCGAACCGGAATACAGCGACGATTGTTCATCCAGATATTGCTGCAGATCCTCCGGCAGATCAATGTCCGGTGCGTTATCGAAAAACTCTATGATCTGGTGGAACGCTCTCATCTGTTCCTCTGTTTCGATTTCACCGGTAAGATAAGCGGAAAAGTTGAGGCTGATAAACTTTCCGTAATATCCGGGGAACAGGTCAAGGAGTTTTTTGATGATGATTGTACCTGAGTTGATACTTTCTATTTCCGATGCCAGAGATTCAAGGGTCTCGCCTAATTCGATTCTTTTCAGCAACTCCTGCTTTGCCTTTTCCTGTTCCAGCTCTAATGTGCTTTGATGTAAAATATGTGATACTTCATCAGGATTATTGATTATGCGTTTTATTTCACTGATACCAAGTCCTAATTTCCTGTACAAAACGATTTCCTTTAATAATTCCGCATCTTGTTCGGAAAAGTCACTGTATCCGTTCTCAAGAATATTCGGAGAAATCAATCCCTGTTCAATATAATACTGAACAGCTTTTTTGGTTATGCTGCATCTTTTGGCAATCTCATTTATAAACATATTAATCACCTCCGTTATCATCATAAACTGACCCATAGGGGAATAGTCAATACATAAATTGAATTTTTGCTAATAAATTTTCTTTGTAATATTATGCTCTTTATATTTTTAGCGACAACCAAAAGGCTGACAAGTTCCCATCGAACTTGCCAGCCTTTTCTATTTTAAGTCAGAACTGAGGTGAAACGCGTGTCTTATACTGTAGCAAACGCTGCGTATTGCATAATGAATACTGCCCCCACTAAATTTAACAAACAGGAGGAAAAAACCACAAGTCGGAGGCCAAGCGGTCTTAGGAAGA